>NZ_CP150918.1:1235000-1852500 GCF_039908635.1 Pseudomonas purpurea | reverse complement strand
ACTGGCGCAGGCGCTGGCCAACAGCGGGATGTTTCTGGAAAGCAAACTGCTGGCCGGACAAAACCCAACCCTCACGCCCGACATGAAAGGCAATTTGCTGCGTTTGATCGCGCAACTGGCGCCGGGCCTTCCGGCCAACAGCAGCTTCAACGCCACCATTGCCGCCAACACCCTGGCCCAGGCATTACCGAGTTTTGTACGCAGCGCCCTGGGCACACTCGGGCAGGTCAGCGCCAAACCGCAGCCGAGCAACTTCCCCCTGCCCTCACGGTTGCTGCAAAGCCTGGAAGGCGAAGGGGATCTGGAGCATTTGCTGCGTTTGGCCGCTGCCGCCGTTTCGCGCCTGCAAAGCCATCAGCTGTCGAGCCTGGAGCAAACCGGCATGACTGAAGACGGTCGCCTGCAAACCACCTGGCAACTGGAAATTCCCATGCGCAACCTGCAAGACGTGGTGCCGTTGCAGGTCAAATTCCAGCGCGAAGACGCCCCCGAGAAACAAAAAGACCAAAAACCTGCCGAACGCGGCGAACCCAAAGAGCGGCTGTGGCGGGTAGAACTGGCGTTCGATATGGAGCCGCTGGGCCCACTGCAGATTCAGGCTCAACTGGCTCAGGGCAAACTCAGCGGTCAACTCTGGGCCGAGCGCCCATACACCGCCAGCCTGATCGAAAGTCATTTGTATGAGTTGCGTGAACAGCTGCGCACATCAGGCCTGAACGTCGGCGACCTGGATTGCCACCTCGGCACGCCACCACAAGGTCCAAAAACCCGTCTCGAACAACGCTGGGTCGACGAAACCGCATGAACAACGCCAACCCGCCACGCCAGGCCATCGCCCTCAAGTACGACGGCCAACACGCGCCAACCCTCACCGCCAAAGGCGATGACGAACTGGCCGAAGCCATCCTGAAAATCGCTCGCGAGTGTGAAGTGCCGATCTATGAGAACGCCGAGCTGGTGAAGCTACTGGCGCGCATGGAGCTGGGGGACAGTATCCCCGAGGAGTTGTATCGCACGATTGCCGAGATCATTGCGTTTGCGTGGAAACTCAAGGGCAAGTTTCCTGAAGGCCATGACACGCACGCAGGGATGCTGGAGAAGGATGTGACAGAACGCGGGGATGATTACTGATCAAGCAGGCGCTGCAAGCTCAATGTGGCGAGGGAGCTTGCTCCCGCTCGACTGCGCAGCAGTCGCAAAACATGACGGAATCCAAATTGTAGGTTTCAGGGCCGCTTCGCAGCCCAGCGGGAGCAAGCTCCCTCGCCACAATTGTTCAACCGTCGCCAGACTCGCGCAGTTGCTTTTAGCTCTTGTGCAACTTGCTCATCAACTCGGCCTCGGCCTGGGTCAACCCGCAGGACTGAGTGAGTTCATCGACACTCGCGCCCATCCCCACCAGGCGAGCCGCCTGAGCGAATGACAGGCTGGACGGATCGCGCTGCTCCAGCTGGGCAAGCTTGTCCGGTAAGGGCCCGACGACGGCGCGCAACTCGTGCAGGTCTTCACCCATGCGCACCGTGCCGTTCTGGTAATCGTCGACGCGCTTGCCCAGGTCCTTGATGCGCTGGTCGCGCAGCACATCACCCTGAGCCTGTTGCGCAGCAATCTGCCGCTGAGCACGGATGTACGCCACGAACATCGCCAGCGTGCCTGCCCAAAAGAGGAACAGGACAATGACAGCTACCTCAAGCATCAATCAGATACTCTCCAGTTCCGACCATTCTTCTTCGCTCATCATCTTGTCCAGCTCGACCAGGATCAGCAACTCGTTGTTCTTGTTGCACACGCCCTGGATGAACTTGGCGGACTCTTCGTTACCGACGTTTGGCGCGGTTTCGATTTCCGACTGACGCAGGTAAACCACTTCCGCCACGCTGTCGACCATGATCCCGACCACTTGCTTGTCGGCTTCAATGATGACGATACGGGTGTTGTCGCTGACTTCGACCGTACCCAGGCCAAAACGCTGGCGGGTGTCGATCACGGTCACCACGTTGCCGCGCAGGTTGATGATGCCCAATACATAGCTTGGCGCACCCGGAACCGGCGCGATTTCGGTGTAGCGCAGGACTTCCTGAACCCGCATCACGTTGATGCCGTAAGTCTCGTTATCCAGCTTGAAGGTTACCCATTGCAGGATCGGATCTTCGGAACCCTTTGCAGACGACGCCTTATCATTCATACCCTGACCCCTCGAAAAACCGCTGTTGGCGGTGTGTGTTCTGTTAGGCCGCACCCACGTGCGGCCCTGTATTTGTCACGCAGGCTTGTGTGGCGGCTTGCTCGCACTCATGTGCTTGGCGCCACCACTGGCAATCAGTTCCGCCAGCGCGGAGACGTCGAGCAACGCACACATGTGCTCGATCACCGTACCGGCCAGCCATGGCCGCTGCCCGCGATGGGTGCGCCATTTGATTTCATTCGGGTCCAGGCGCAACGAGCGGCTGACCTGATGCACCGCCAGCCCCCACTCATAACCCTGAACCGAGATCACGTATTGCAGGCCCTGGCGGAAGTCGTCGCGGTAACGATCCGGCATGACCCAGCGCGCGGTATCCAGCACTTTCAGGTTGCCGGCCTGGCTCGGCAAAATCCCGAGGAACCATTCCGGCTGGCCGAACAACGGCGTCAGCTCGTGGCCGGCCAGCGAGTAAATCGAACCCAGGCACACCAGCGGCACCGCCAGGGTCAACCCGGCCACATCGAACAACAGGCATTCGAACGGCTCGGCAGCCCACGACGGACGCCCGTCGCTCTCCACGGGAGGTGGCGTGTTGCTCGGCGGCAGATGAACTTCAACCACCGGCGGCACGAGTGCCTGCAACAACGGCGCAACCAGCGAAGGCGCCATGACTGGTGCAGGCGCCTCAAGCACAGGCACGACCACCGGCGCAGGCACAACCGGGGCAACGGGCGCCGCAACCGGGGCAACTACCGGGGCAACCACGGCTGCCGTTTTTTGTGCGTCGCGTGCCTGCTCTTCAAGAACCGCCGCCTGGAACTCATCCAGGGTGCTTTCAGGCTCGACCACCTCGGGCAACGCTTCAAGCGTGACCGGCAGTTCCTCGGTCGCCTCTTGCAGCAGCGAATCCAGATAGGATTGCAGCGCCAGTTGCGGCCGGGTCTTGATTTCGACAGGACGGTTCATAGGGATGCCCATGAAAAAACCTCAACCCAATGGCCTTCAGAGGTTATCGGCAGCATCGACGGCTGGCTTGAGTAGAGGTTCACCTCAAGCCACCTGCGGAGCAAGTTGCTGGGCCAGCAAGTGTTTGAGCAAGGCCCGATACGCCAACACACCGCGGCTTTTGCCATCGAACTGTGAAGGGGTCAGACCGGCGCGACTCGCATCGCGCAGACGGGTATCGACCGGAATGTAACCCTGCCAGATATCGTCGGGGAATCTGTCGCGCAACACCCGCAACGTCCCGAGGGACGCCTGGGTCCGGCGGTCGAACAGGGTCGGCACGATGCTGAACGGCAGCGCCTGTTTGCGCGAGCGGTTGATCATCGCCAGGGTGTTGACCATGCGCTCCAGGCCTTTGACGGCCAAGTGTTCGGTCTGCACCGGGATCACCAATTGCTGGCTCGCCGCCAGGGCGTTGACCATCAACACACCGAGCAACGGCGGGCTGTCGATCACGGCGTAATCGAAGTCCTGCCACAATTGCGCCAGACTCTTGGCGATCACCAGCCCCAGGCCACTCTGGCCCGGCGACTGACGCTCAAGGGTGGCCAGCGCGGTGCTCGACGGCAACAGGGAAATACGTTCGTCGCTGGTGGGCATCAGCAACTGACCGGGCAAGCCTTGCGGCACGGTGCCCTTGTGCAGGAACAGGTCGTAGCAGCTGTGCTCCAGGCTGTCAGGGTCATAGCCGAAGTAACTGGTCATGGAGCCGTGGGGGTCGAGGTCGACCACAACCACGCGCTTGCCCGCCTCAGCCAGCAACCCGGCTAAAGCGATGGAGGAAGTGGTTTTACCAACACCACCCTTTTGATTGGCAACTGCCCAGACTCTCATTCAAATTGTTCCTCTCGGTCGGGCAGGCCCGACCGAGGAATAGCTGAGTTACAAAGCGGGTGACGGAGAATTGACGGCACTCTCGCGTCCCGGCGACTTGACGGGCGTCGGTGCAGTTTGTGTGCCAGCACGCTTCAATGCCGCATCAGGCGTCGCATGGGCGGTGCCGGTGCCGGTCAGGCTGCGACGTACATCGAGGTTGCGCGACACCACCAACACCACACGGCGATTGCGCGCCCGGCCTTCGGTGGTGGCGTTATTGGCCACCGGCTGGAACTCGCCATACCCGACCGAGGCCAGCCGCCCAGGGTTCACACCCTGCATGGCGAGCATCCGCACGATACTCGCCGAACGCGCCGAAGACAGCTCCCAGTTGGTGGGGTACTGCGCGGTGCGGATCGGCTGGTCGTCCGTGAAGCCTTCGACGTGGATCGGGTTATCGAACGGCTTCAGGATCGCCGCGACCTTGTCGATGATGTTGAACGCGATGTCGCTCGGCATGGCGTCGCCACTGCCGAACAGCAAGCTGGAGTTCAATTCGATCTCGACCCACAGTTCATTGCCGCGAATGGTCATCTGATTGGAGCTGATCAGATCACCAAACGCTGCGCTGATGTCATCGGCGATGCTTTTGAGCGGGTCCTTGCTGGCCTGACTGATGCCAGCGTCGATCTGGTCGCTGTCCTTGATCAGAGGCTGTGCCGGGGTGACGGTCTTCGGTCGCTCGTCACCGATCGGAATCGGCTTGAGGGCGCGGTCCGAGTCGGTGAACACGCCGATCAGCGCCTCGGAAATCACCTTGTACTTGCCCTCGTTGATCGAGGAGATCGAGTACATCACGACGAAGAAAGCGAACAGCAACGTAATGAAGTCGGCGTACGAAACCAGCCAACGTTCATGGTTTACATGTTCTTCAGGTTGGCGACGACGTGCCATGATCCATGTCTCCCATCAATCCATGAAGCCCTGAAGCTTCAACTCAATGGAGCGAGGGTTTTCACCTTCGGCGATCGACAGAATGCCTTCCAACAACATTTCGCGATAACGTGACTGCCGCAATGCGATTGACTTGAGCTTGGCGGCAATCGGCAACAGCACCAGGTTGGCGCTGGCCACGCCGTAGATGGTCGCGACGAACGCCACGGCAATACCGCTGCCCAGTTGCGACGGATCGGCGAGGTTGCCCATCACGTGAATCAGGCCCATCACCGCACCGATGATGCCGATGGTCGGCGCGTAGCCGCCCATGCTTTCAAAGACTTTCGCGGCCTCGATGTCACGGCTTTCCTGGGTGTAGAAGTCCACTTCCAGGATGCTGCGAATCGCTTCCGGTTCGGCACCGTCCACCAACAGTTGCAGGCCTTTGCGCGAGTAGCTGTCGGGTTCGGCGTCCGCCACCCCTTCCAGCCCCAGCAAACCTTCCTTGCGGGCGGTCAGGCTCCAGTTCACCACGCGATCGATGCCACCGGCCAGATCGACGTGAGGCGGAAACAGGATCCAGCCAAGGATCTGCATGGCACGCTTGAAGGCGCTCATCGGCGACTGCAACAACGCAGCGCCGATGGTCCCGCCCAGCACGATCAACGCTGCCGGGCCGTTGGCCAAGGCACCGAGATGACCACCCTCCAGGTAGTTGCCACCAATAATGGCGACGAACGCCATGATGATCCCGATAAGGCTTAACACATCCATCAGATACAAGCCTCGGCCAGGTGCTTGCCGATCTCGTCGAGCCCGTAGATCGCATCCGCCAGGTTGGCTTTGACGATCGCCATCGGCATGCCGTAGATCACGCAGCTGGCTTCATCCTGAGCCCAGACCGCACTGCCGCCCTGCTTGAGCAGGCGCGCGCCTTCACGACCGTCGGCGCCCATGCCGGTCAATACGACCGCCAGAACTTTGTCGCCGTAGGATTTAGCCGCCGAACCGAAGGTGATGTCCACGCACGGCTTGTAGTTCAGACGCTCGTCGCCCGGCAGGATTTTCACCGCGCCACGGCCATCGACCATCATTTGCTTGCCACCAGGCGCCAACAGGGCCAGGCCTGGACGCAGGATGTCGCCATCCTCGGCTTCCTTGACGCTGATCTTGCACAGCTTGTCCAGCCGCTCGGCGAAGGCCTTGGTGAAGGCCGCCGGCATGTGCTGGATCAGCACGATCGGCGCCGGGAAGTTCGCCGGCAACTGAGTCAACACCCGCTGCAGTGCAACCGGGCCGCCCGTGGACGTACCGATGGCCACCAGCTTGTAGGATTTGCGCTTGGGTGCCGGCGACGAAGGGCTGGCCGCCGCTGCACGGGCCGGTGCTGGCGCAGCCGACGGTGCCGGGCGCGCTGGAGCACTGCCGCCAAACGTGACTGGCGCAGGTGCAGGCGCGGCAGCCGGAGTCGGCGCCGGAGCGCTGTAGGCACTGAAACGACGGTTACTGCGCGAGATGCTGTGAACCTTCTCGCACAGCAGTTGCTTGACCTTCTCGGGATTGCGCGAGATGTCTTCGAAATTCTTCGGCAGGAAATCCACCGCACCAGCGTCCAGTGCGTCGAGGGTTACCCGGGCACCTTCATGCGTCAGCGAGGAGAACATCAACACCGGCGTCGGGCAGCGCTGCATGATGTGCCGCACTGCCGTGATGCCATCCATCATCGGCATCTCGTAGTCCATGGTGATCACGTCTGGCTTGAGGGCCAGGGCCTGATCGATCGCCTCTTTACCGTTGGTCGCCGTACCGACAACCTGGATGCTCGGATCCGCTGAAAGAATTTCCGAGACGCGGCGGCGGAAAAACCCCGAATCGTCCACCACCAGGACTTTGACTGCCATAAACACTCCGTTAGGCGCAGCGGGACCTCTGCGGCCCCGCCCCACCAGAATCAAATACGCCGTGCGGCGTAACGCTTGAGCATGCTCGGAACATCGAGAATCAGCGCGATGCGGCCGTCACCGGTAATGGTGGCGCCGGACATGCCCGGGGTTCCCTGGAGCATTTTGCCCAATGGCTTAATGACCACTTCTTCCTGGCCGACCAGTTGATCGACGACAAAGCCGATCCGCTGGGTGCCTACCGAAAGGATCACCACGTGGCCTTCGCGCTGCTCTTCGTGAGCGGCAGAGCTGACCAGCCAACGCTTGAGGTAGAACAGTGGCAGCGCCTTGTCGCGCACGATCACCACTTCCTGGCCATCGACCACGTTGGTACGCGACAGGTCGAGGTGGAAGATCTCGTTGACGTTCACCAGTGGGAACGCGAACGCCTGGTTGCCCAGCATGACCATCAAGGTCGGCATGATCGCCAGGGTCAACGGGACCTTGATGACGATCTTCGAGCCCTGGCCCTTGGTCGAATAGATGTTGATCGAACCGTTGAGCTGGGAAATCTTGGTTTTCACCACGTCCATGCCCACGCCACGACCGGATACGTCGGAGATCTCGGTCTTGGTCGAGAAACCCGGGGCGAAAATCAGGTTGTAGCACTCGGTGTCGCTCAGACGGTCGGCAGCATCCTTGTCCATCACGCCGCGTTTTACCGCGATGGCGCGCAGGACGTTCGGGTCCATGCCTTTACCGTCATCGGAGATCGACAGCAGGATGTGATCACCCTCCTGCTCGGCCGCCAGGATGACCTTGCCGCCACGGGACTTGCCCGAAGCTTCGCGTTCTTCCGGCGACTCGATACCGTGGTCGACCGCGTTGCGCACCAAGTGGACCAGTGGGTCGGCCAGGGCCTCGACGAGGTTCTTGTCGAGGTCGGTTTCTTCACCGACCAACTCCAGGTTGATCTCTTTCTTGAGCTGACGCGCCAGGTCACGAACCAGACGCGGGAAGCGCCCGAAGACCTTCTTGATCGGCTGCATCCGGGTCTTCATGACCGCGGTTTGCAGGTCGGCGGTAACCACGTCGAGGTTCGACACGGCCTTGGACATGGCTTCGTCACCGCTGTTGAGGCCCAGACGGACCAAGCGGTTACGCACCAGTACCAACTCGCCGACCATGTTCATGATTTCGTCGAGCCGCGCGGTATCGACGCGCACGGTGGTCTCGGCTTCACTGGTCGGCTTTTCCGGCGGCGGCGTCGCCGCAGCACGAGCCGGTGCAGGCGCGGCTGCTGGCGCAGCAGCTTTCGGTGCTTCAGCCTTGGCTTCCGGGGCTTTGGCTTCTGGCGCCTTGGCCACCGGTTTTGGTGCTGCCTTGGCAACAGGCGCAGCCACTGCCGCCGTGGCCGAACCGGCCACTTCGGTGAACTTGCCTTTGCCGTGCAACTCGTCGAGCAACGACTCGAACTCGTGATCGGAGATCAGGTCGCTGCCGGCCGCAGCCGCCGTTGGCGCTGCTTGTGCAGGAACCGAAGCAATCGCCGAATCCAGTGCTTCAACGGCAAAGTTACCCTTGCCGTGCAACTGGTCGAGCAGTGCTTCGAATTCGTCGTCGGTGATGTCGGTATTGGCTGGCGTCGATACAGGTGCCGCCGGCGCTGCCGGTGCTACCACGGCATCCGCCGCGAACTGGCCTTTGCCGTGCAGTTGATCGAGCAAGGACTCGAACTCGGCATCAGTAATTTCATCACTGCCCGGCGCAGCAGGTTCTGCCGCAGCCACTGGGGCCTCGGCCTGCTCCTTGACCGCATTCAGCGAGTCGAGCAGTTGTTCGAATTCGTTGTCGGTGATGTCGCCCGATTCGCTTTCCGCGACTGGCGCTTCCACCACTTCTTCGACCACAGGCGCAACGTCGGCCGAAGCCGGTTCGGCCAGGCGAGCCAACGCCGCCAGCAACTCCGGCGTTGCTGCCGTGATCGGTGAACGCTCGCGGACTTCGCTGAACATGCTGTTCACCGCGTCGAGCGCTTCGAGAACCACGTCCATCAATTCCGAGTCGACGCGACGCTCACCCTTGCGCAGGATGTCGAACACGTTTTCGGCGATGTGACAGCACTCCACCAGCTCGTTGAGCTGGAGGAAGCCGGCGCCCCCTTTTACAGTGTGAAAACCGCGAAAAATTGCATTGAGCAAGTCCGCATCATCCGGTCGGCTTTCAAGCTCGACCAGTTGCTCGGACAGTTGCTCTAGAATCTCGCCGGCCTCAACCAGGAAATCCTGAAGGATCTCTTCATCGGCGCCGAAGCTCATTAATGGGGTGCTCCTACAGGTCTAAACCTAAAATCCAAGGCTGGAAAGCAAATCGTCCACATCGTCCTGACCGGACACAACGTCTTCACGTTTATCGGCATGAATCTGCGGACCTTCACCCTGCGTGAGATGTTTTTGTGGATCTTTTTCGGCCAACATCGCTTCGCGGTCATGCTCGATGCCTGCAAAGCGGTCGACTTGACTGGCCATCAGTACGAGTTTGAGCAGATTGCTTTCGACTTCGGTGACCAGTTGGGTCACACGCTTGATGACTTGCCCGGTGAGGTCCTGGTAGTCCTGAGCCAGCAGAATGTCATTGAGGTTGTTCGACACGACGTGAGTGTTCTCGACGCTGCGCGTCAGGAAACCGTCAACGCGTCTTGCCAGCTCACGAAATTCCTCGGCACCGACTTCACGCCGCATGAACCGGCCCCAGTCCGCACTCAAGGCCTGGGCATCAGTGCTCAGGCCATTGACCAGCGGGGTGCTGTTCTCGACCAGATCCATGGTGCGGTTGGCCGCAGCCTCGGTCAGCTTGACCACATAGGACAGGCGTTCGGTGGCATCCGTGATCTGCGACACTTCCTCGGCTTGAGGCATGTGCGGGTCAATCTGAAAATTGACGATCGCGCTGTGCAGCTCGCGAGTGAGCTTGCCAACTTCCTGGTACAGGCCGCGATCACGGGTCTGATTGAGCTCATGGATCAGTTGCACCGCATCGCCGAACTTGCCTTTTTCAAGGCTGTCGACCAGTTCGCGGGCATGTTTTTTCAGGGTCGATTCAAAATCGCCCTGTGAAGATTCGTTGTGCTCCATAGCTCCCCCGTGGCGGATGCATCAACCGATGCGTTCGAAGATTTTTTCGATCTTGTCTTTCAACGCCTGGGCCGTGAAGGGTTTGACCACATAGCCGTTAACACCGGCCTGAGCGGCTTCGATGATCTGCTCGCGCTTCGCTTCAGCGGTCACCATCAATACGGGCAGGTGCTTGAGCTTTTCATCGGCACGCACGTGGCGCAGCAGATCGATACCGGTCATGCCAGGCATGTTCCAGTCCGTTACCAGAAAGTCGATGCTGCCGCTGTTGAGTACAGGGATGGCGGTAGTGCCGTCGTCTGCCTCGACCGTGTTGGTGAACCCAAGGTCACGCAACAGGTTTTTTATGATCCGCCGCATCGTTGAGAAGTCATCAACGATGAGGATTTTCATGTTCTTGTCCAATTCGACCTCCAAGCAGTCTTAAACGCGCTCAGCACCTGAACGCGCCATTTCAATCAATCCGGCGTAACACTCAACAACTGTCTGGAGTACAACGGGCCGAGACCGGTTCAGCCTAAGCCGTACCAGCCTCGTTCGCAGCGCCCCATACGGCCTGTCAACGCGCTCGCCACTCCCCCAAACGCCCCCGCAAACGGGCCGCGCACTGGCTGTGTAACTGGCTGACCCGCGATTCGCTGACCCCCAGGACCTCACCGATTTCCTTGAGGTTCAGCTCTTCGTCGTAGTACAGCGCCAACACCAGTCGCTCACGCTCCGGCAAATTGGCAATCGCGTCCGCCAGCGCAGCCTGGAAACGTTCGTCTTCCAGGTCACGCGACGGCTCGAGATGAGCACTCGCGCCATCCTCATGCAGCCCTTCATGCTCGCCGTCCTGCAACAGATCGTCGAAGCTGAACAGCCGGCTGCCCAAGGTGTCGTTCAAAATCCCGTAATAATCATCGAGACTCAATTGGAGTTCGGCCGCAACCTCGTGATCTTTAGCGTCGCGGCCGGTTTTAGCTTCAATCGAGCGAATTGCGTCGCTGACCATGCGGGTATTGCGGTGAACCGAACGTGGCGCCCAGTCCCCCTTGCGTACTTCATCGAGCATCGCCCCACGGATGCGGATCCCCGCATACGTCTCGAAGCTTGCACCTTTGCTTGCGTCGTACTTGGTTGACACTTCGAGCAAGCCGATCATCCCGGCCTGGATCAAATCCTCGACCTGGACACTGGCCGGCAGGCGAGCCAACAAGTGATAGGCAATACGCTTGACCAGTGGCGCGTAGCGCTCGATCAATTCGTACTGGGCGTCACGTGCCGACTTCTTGTAAAGGTTGTAACCGCTGGCCGTCATAGCACAGGTCCTGCCGTTTGTTGCACGAGACGCTCGACGAAAAACTCCAGGTGCCCGCGCGGGTTGGCAGGCAATGGCCAGGTATCGACCTTCTGTGCAATGGCCTTGAACGCCAGCGCGCACTTGGAACGCGGAAAGGCTTCATAGACCGCACGTTGCTTCTGCACTGCCTTGCGCACGCTCTCGTCGTAGGGAACGGCACCGACGTATTGTAAGGCGACGTCCAGGAAGCGATCCGTGACCTTGGTCAACTTGGCGAACAGATTGCGACCTTCTTGAGGGCTTTGTGCCATGTTGGCCAGCACGCGGAAGCGGTTCATGCCGTAATCGCGGTTAAGCAGTTTGATCAGGGCATAGGCGTCGGTGATCGAGGTCGGCTCGTCGCAGACCACCAGCAGTACTTCTTGCGCGGCGCGAACGAAACTGACTACCGAGTCACCAATACCGGCAGCGGTGTCGATGACGAGTACGTCGAGGTTGTCGCCGATATCGCTGAACGCCTGAATCAGGCCGGCATGCTGGGCCGGGCTCAGGTGAACCATGCTCTGGGTACCGGAAGCCGCCGGAACGATTCGAATACCGCCAGGCCCCTGCAACAATACGTCGCGCAGCTCACAGCGGCCTTCGATGACGTCGGCCAAGGTATGTTTAGGTGTCAGCCCCAGCAGGACGTCGACGTTCGCCAGACCCAGATCGGCATCCAGCAGCATGACGCGCCTGCCAAGCTCGGCGAGAGCCAGGGACAAGTTAACTGACACGTTAGTCTTCCCGACGCCACCTTTGCCGCCGGTCACCGCGATCACCTGTACGGGATGCATGCTGCCCATGTTCTTTCTTTACCTTGTCTTGCTTAGACGCGGGCTACATAACTGGCTGCGCGTTCACACTGGAACAATGCATGGCAGTCCGTCGATGTAGGTACAAATCTATTCATTAATACCTCAGCCGACCCGCTTGGTCGGGCTGTGGTAGAGATCAGCGAACATGTCAGCCATGGCCTCTTCGCTGGGTTCTTCCTGCATTTGCACACTGACGGCGCGGCTGACCAATTGGTGGCGGCGCGGCAGGTGCAGGTCATCCGGAATACGCGGCCCATCGGTGAGATAGGCCACGGGCAGTTCGTGACTGATGGCCAAGCTCAACACTTCGCCCAGGCTTGCCGTTTCATCCAGTTTAGTCAGGATGCACCCGGCCAGCCCGCAGCGCTTGTAACTGTGATAAGCGGCGGTCAGTACCTGTTTCTGGCTGGTAGTCGCCAACACCAGATAATTCTTCGATTTGATGCCACGCCCGTTCAGGCTTTCCAACTGCATGCGCAGCGCCGGGTCGCTGGCTTGCAGGCCAGCGGTATCGATCAACACCACACGCTTGCGCAGCAGCGGATCAAGGGCTTGCGCCAGGGACTGGCCCGGGTCGACGTGGGTCACGGAAACGTTGAGGATCCGGCCCAGGGTCTTGAGCTGCTCCTGCGCACCGATACGGTAGCTGTCCATGCTCACCAGTGCGATATTTTGCGCGCCGTACTTGAGCACATAACGGGCAGCCAGCTTGGCCAGAGTGGTGGTCTTGCCCATGCCGGCAGGGCCGACCATGGCAATCACGCCACCTTCTTCAAGCGGCTCGATTTCTGGCGTGCTGATCATCCGCGCCAGGTGCGCCAGCAGCATGCGCCAGGCCTGACGAGGCTCTTCGATTTCGGTGATCAGTTCCAGCAGATCGCGGGACAACGGGCCAGACAGGCCAATGCGTTGCAGGCGACGCCAGAGGTTGGCCTGGGCCGGACGGCTGCCTTGCAACTGATTCCAGGCCAGGGAGCCGAGCTGGACTTCCAGCAACTCGCGCAGGCCGTTGAGTTCGAAACGCATCGAGTCGAACGCGCGCGGATCAACGCCAGCGCTCGCCGCAGGGGCAGGTGCCGGACGCTTGGGTTCAGCGTAGGTCGGCTCGATCAACGGCTCGGCCGCAGTCAGCGGCAAACCGGCGAACAACTGCCGATTGGTGCTCGCGTCGCTGTCGCCACGCAGGCTCAGTTCAGCCTGGGCCGTGACAATGCGCGACTGGGTCTTGCGCAACTCGTCTTCGAGCTCAATGTTCGGCACGCGCGGCGCCAGAGCCGACAGCTTGTAATCCAGGGCAGCCGTCAGCTCGACACCACCGGCGATCCGGCGATTGCCAATAATGGCGGCATCAGCGCCCAGCTCATCACGAACCAGTTTCATGGCCTGACGCATATCGGCGGCGAAAAAACGCTTAACTTGCATAAACCACTACCTCAGCCGTTGGGCCCTACTGTCGCAACGATGGTCACTTGCTTGTTGTCTGGAATTTCCTGGTACGCCAACACGTGCAAACCAGGAACCGCCAGACGTCCGAATCGCGAGAGCATGGCGCGAACCGGACCGGCTACCAGCAGAATCACTGGATGACCTTGCATCTCTTGTCGCTGCGCGGCTTCGATCAACGAACGCTGCAGCTTTTCTGCCATGCTTGGCTCCAGCAGAACGCCCTCTTCCGAGCCTTGTCCTGCCTTCTGCAGACTATTGAGCAATATTTGTTCCAACCTTGGCTCCAACGTGATCACAGGCAGCTCAGACTCAGTGCCTACAATGCTTTGGACGATGGCGCGCGACACACCGACGCGCACTGCGGCAACCAGCGCGGCGGTATCTTGACTCTTGGACGCGTTGTTCGCGATGGCTTCGGCGATGCTGCGAATGTCCCGCACCGGAACCTGCTCAGCCAGCAGCGCCTGCAATACCTTGAGCAGTTGCGACAGCGAGACGACACCCGGCACCAGCTCTTCGGCGAGTTTCGGCGAGCTTTTGGCCAGCAACTGCATGAGTTGCTGAACTTCTTCGTGGCCGATCAGCTCACTGGAGTGCTTGTACAGAATCTGATTGAGGTGGGTAGCCACCACGGTACTGGCGTCGACCACGGTGTAACCGAGGGATTGGGCCTGGGCACGCTGACTGATCTCGATCCACACCGCCTCCAGACCAAAGGCCGGATCTTTGGCGGTAATGCCGTTGAGCGTGCCGTAGACCTGGCCCGGGTTGATCGCCAGCTCGCGATCCGGGTAAATCTCGGCCTCGGCCAGGATCACCCCCATCAAAGTCAGGCGATAAGCGCTTGGCGCCAGGTCAAGGTTGTCGCGGATGTGCACGGTCGGCATCAGGAAGCCCAGATCCTGGGAGAGCTTCTTGCGCACACCCTTGATCCGCGCCAGCAACTGGCCACCCTGATTACGGTCCACCAGCGGAATCAGCCGATAGCCGACTTCCAGGCCGATCATGTCGATCGGCGTGACGTCATCCCAGCCCAGCTCTTTGGTTTCCATGGCTCGAGCCGGCGAAGGCAGCAGTTCCTGCTGACGCTGAACCTCGGCCAATGCCTGAACCTTGACGGTGTTTTGTTTCTTCCAGAACAGGTACGCAGCCCCACCCGCCACCGCCGCCATGCTCAGGAAGGAAAAGTGCGGCATGCCGGGCACCAGGCCCATGACCGCCATCAGACCGGCCGCTACAGCCAGCGCCTTGGGCGAGGCGAACATCTGCCGGTTGATCTGTTTGCCCATGTCTTCCGAGCCGGAAGCACGGGTCACCATGATCGCCGCAGCGGTCGACAGCAACAGTGATGGCAATTGCGCCACCAAACCGTCACCAATGGTCAGCAAGGCGTAAACCTTGCCCGCATCGCCGAACGTCATGTTGTGCTGGAAGATACCGACCGCCATGCCGCCGATCAGGTTGATGAACAGGATCAGCAGGCCCGCGATGGCGTCACCGCGAACGAACTTGCTGGCACCGTCCATCGAACCGTAGAACTCGGCCTCCTGGGCCACTTCCATACGGCGCAGCTTGGCCTGGTTCTGGTCGATCAGGCCGGCGTTCAGATCGGCGTCGATCGCCATTTGTTTGCCGGGCATCGCATCGAGGGTGAAACGCGCACTGACCTCGGAGATCCGCCCGGCACCCTTGGTCACCACGACGAAGTTGATGATCATCAGGATCGCGAAAACCACGATACCGACCACGTAGTTACCGCCGATCACCACCTCACCGAAGGCCTGAATCACCTTACCGGCCGCGGCATGGCCGTCCTGACCGTGGAGCATCACCACACGGGTCGACGCCACGTTCAGCGCCAGTCGCAACAGCGTGGCCACCAGCAGGATGGTCGGGAACACCGCGAAATCCAGCGGCCGCAGGGCGTAAACGCAAACCAGCAGCACGACAATCGACAGTGCGATGTTGAACGTGAAGAACACGTCGAGCAGGAACGGCGGGACCGGCAACATCATCATGGCCAGCATGACCAACAGCAACAGCGGCACACCCAGATTGCCTCGACTGAGGTCTGCCAGGTTGCTGCGGGCATTGTTGATTAACTGAGAGCGATCCACCGGTTTTCCTCGTTCCTTAAAGCAAACTTTTGACGCCTGAAGCAGGCGCAGGGCGGCTACTGCAAGAAGCCTTCCAACTTTTGCCAAGGACGGAAATAGAGCGCTTCAGGGACTGGATTTTTTGCTGACCGGGCTTAAGCCATCGCGACCCGACTTGCCCGCGATGAGGGCGGATTATTCAACACAAGGGTCAGGAATCGCGACGCAGGTCCGGCGGAATCGGCAGGTCGGCCAGTGGTTCCGGGCGCTTGCCCTTGCCCGCGCGATGCTGGCGGATCTGGTAGACGTAGGCCAGTACCTGGGCAACCGCCAGATAGAGCCCGCCCGGGATTTCTTCTTCCAGCTCGGTGGAGTAATAGATCGAACGCGCCAGCGCTGGCGATTCGAGCAGCAGCACGTTGTTGACCACGGCGATTTCACGAATTTTCAACGCCAGGAAATCAGTACCCTTGGCCAGCAACACCGGCGCACTGCCCTTCTCAGAGTCGTACTTGAGCGCCACGGCGTAGTGAGTCGGGTTGGTGATAATCACGTCAGCCTCGGGAATGGCCGCCATCATGCGACGCTGAGACATTTCACGCTGCAACTGACGAATCCGCTGCTTGACCTCCGGCTTACCCTCCTGATCCTTATGCTCGTCGCGCACTTCCTGCTTGGTCATCAGCAACTTTTTATGGCTCTGATACAGCTGGACCGGCACGTCGACCGCCGCGATCAAAATCAAACCGCACGCCATCCACAACGTGCTCCAGCCCACCAACTGCACACTGTGGATGATTGCCTGCTCCAACGGCTCGTGAGCAATACGCAGCAAATCATCAATGTCTGAACGCAATACCGTCAGCGCCACGAACAGGATCAACAAAAACTTCGCCAACGCCTTCAGCAGTTCGATAATCGCCGTCGAGGAGAACATTCGCTTGAGACCGTTAGCCGGGTTCATTCGACTGAATTTGGGCGCCAGGCTCTTGCCGGCAAACAGCCAGCCACCCAGCGAAATCGGCCCAAGAAACGCCGCGAGCAACAGCGTCAGCAGCACCGGCTGGACCGCGATGATCGCAATCTTGCCCGAGTGCAGCAAATATAGCCCCATGGCGCCCGGACTGAGCAACACCTCGCGCGGCAGGGAGAAATTCAGGCGCATGATTTCCAGCAGGTCCTGCGCCAGACCGCCGCCATAAATCAGCAGCGCGCCCGCCCCCGCAAGCATGATTGCCAGGGTGTTGAGCTCTTTGGAGCGGGCAATCTCGCCCTTGTCACGGGAGTCCTGCTTGCGCTTCTCCGTGGGGTCTTCTGTCTTGTCCTGACCACTCTCGCTCTCGGCCATGGCTCAGCGCGCCCGTGCCATGTCGCGCAACAACTGCAAGGCCTCGGAGGCCAGCGGCTGATACTGATTGAGAATGTCGCCCAAAGTGACCCAGAAGATCACCATGCCCAGCACCAGGGTCAGCGGAAAACCGATGGAGAAGATGTTCAACTGCGGCGCGGCACGGGTCATCACACCGAAGGCGATGTTGACCACCAACAGGGCAGTAATCGCCGGCAGTACCAGCAACATGGCCGCCCCCAGCACCCAGCCCATCTTGCCGGCCATCTCCCAAAAGTGATTGACCAGCATGGCGCTGCCGACCGGCAACGTGGTGAAACTTTCCGTGAGGATTTCGAACACCACCAGGTGCCCGTTCATCGCCAGAAACAACAGCGTCACCAGCATCGTCAGGAACTGCCCGATCACCGCCGCAGACACGCCGTTGGTAGGGTCGACCATCGAGGCGAACCCCATACCCATCTGAATCGAAATGATTTGCCCGGCAACCACAAAGGCCTGGAAAAACAGCTGCAACGCAAACCCCATCAACGCACCGATGATCACCTGTTCGGCAATCAGCAGCAGGCCACCGAGGTCCAGCGCATTGACCTGCGGCATCGGCGGCAGGCCCGGCACGATGACCACCGTGATCGCCAGCGCGAAATACAACCGCACGCGCTTGGGCACCAGGGTCGTGCCGAAGATCGGCATGGTCATCAGCACCGCACCCACGCGAAACAGCGGCAGCATGAAGCTACCCACCCAGGTACTGATTTGCGCGTCGGTCAGCGCCAGCAATGACATGGCTTAGCCGATCAACTGCGGAATGCTGCCGTACAACTGCTGGATGTATTCCATGAAGGTCTGCACCAACCATGGACCGGCGACGATCAGCGTCACCAGCATCACCAACAATCGCGGCAAGAAACTGAGGGTTTGTTCGTTGATTTGGGTGGCCGCCTGAAACATCGCCACCAGCAACCCCACCAGCAAACTAGGGATTACCAGCACTGCGACCATCATGGTGGTCAGCCAGAGCGCCTCACGAAACAGGTCTACCGCGACTTCAGGAGTCATTACGCACTACCCGCAAACAAGGTTTAAACGCCACCGAAACTGCCCGCCAGCGTACCGATGATCAGCGCCCAGCCATCCACGAGCACAAACAGCATGATCTTGAACGGCAACGAAATGATCAGCGGCGACAGCATCATCATACCCATGGCCATCAGCACACTGGCGACCACCAGGTCGATGATCAGGAACGGGATGAAGATCATGAAACCGATCTGGAACGCGGTTTTCAGCTCCGACGTCACGAAGGCCGGAACCAGAATGGTCAGCGGCGCCTGATCCGGGCTCGCAATATCGGTGCGCTTGGACAGGCGCATGAACAGCTCAAGATCGCTGCTGCGCGTCTGGGCCAGCATGAAGTCCTTGATTGGCACCTGCGCCTTGGCGACAGCATCTTGTGCGGAGAGTTTTTCCGCCAGGTACGGCTGCAAGGCATCCTGATTCACCCGATCAAACACCGGCGCCATGATGAACATGGTGAGGAACAACGCCATGCCAGTGAGGATCTGGTTTGACGGCGTCTGCTGCAAGCCCAGGGCCTGACGCAGAATCGAGAAGACGATGATGATCCGGGTGAAACTGGTCATCAGCATGACAAACGCCGGAATAAAGCTCAGCGCCGTCATGATCAGCAGAATTTGCAGGCTGACCGAGTATTCCTGCTGCCCGTCGGCACCCGTTCCCAGGGTGATCGCCGGAATCGACAACGGATCGGCGGCAAACGCCAGCGGCGCGGCCAACATCAGGGCCAGCGTCAACACGATGCGCAACGCACCCATTACTTCTTATCCTTCTGATCCTTGCCCAACAGCTCCATCAGGCGCTGAGCAAACTCGGGGGTCGCCTGCTCGGTGCTCGGCACTTGCACCGGCTCCTTGAGGACGTGCAACGGGGTGATCGAACCGGGCGTCAGGCCGAGCAGGATCTGCTCGCTCCCCACTTGCACCAGCACCAGGCGATCACGCGGCCCAAGGGCCCGCGAGCCAATCAGCTCGATCACCTGCCCTTTGCCGGCAGGACCCGCCTGCTGGACCCGGCGCAATAGCCAGGCCAACAGGAAGATCAGCCCCAGCACCAGCAGCAAACCCAATACCAGTTGGGTCAACTGGCCAGCGATGCCGCTTTTGGCGACCGGCGCCACGACCTGAGCCACCGGTTCGGACGCCAAAACGCTTGCAGGCAACGCCAGCACCATGCCGAGAAACTTTTTCACTCAGCGCAACTTCTTGATGCGTTCGCTAGGACTGATCACGTCGGTCAGGCGGATGCCGAACTTCTCGTTGACCACTACCACTTCGCCGTGAGCGATCAGCGTGCCATTGACCAGTACGTCAAGCGGCTCGCCCGCCAGACGATCGAGTTCGATTACCGAGCCCTGGTTCAGCTGCAACAGGTTGCGGATGTTGATATCGGTGCTGCCGACTTCCATGGAGATCGAGACCGGGATGTCCAGGATCACGTCCAGGTTCGGGCCATCGAGGCTGACCGGGTCGTTGTTCTTCGGCATACTGCCGAATTCTTCCATCGGCAAGCGGTTGGAGACAGGCTCGTCAGCCGCCAGCAAGGCATCGATGTCGTCCTGCCCGGCATCACCGGTTTCTTCCAGTGCAGCAGCCCACTCATCGGCCAGAGCCTGGTCGTCCTGGGAGTTCATATCGTGTTCGTCAGCCATCAGGGTTCCTCGACGGGCAAAAATCAGTTAACAACGCGAATGTGTGCGAGCGCCCTTAACGGCGCTCGATCGGCTCGATCACTTGCAACGCGAGGTTGCCTTTGTGGGAGCCCATCTTGACCTTGAAGGCCGGCACGCCGTTGGCGCGCATGATCATTTCTTCCGGCATTTCGACCGGGATTACATCCCCCGGCTGCATGTGCAGGATGTCGCGCAGGCGCAGCTGGCGACGGGCAACCGTGGCACCGATAGGGACGTCGACATCCAGCACGTCCTGACGCAGGGCATTGACCCAGCGCTCGTCCTGATCGTCGAGGTCCGACTGGAAACCGGCGTCGAGCATTTCGCGCACCGGCTCGATCATCGAGTACGGCATGGTCACGTGCAGGTCACCGCCACCGCCATCGAGTTCGATGTGGAACGTGGAGACCACGACCGCTTCGCTCGGGCCGACGATATTAGCCATGGCCGGGTTCACTTCGGAGTTGATGTACTCGAAGTTCACTTCCATGATCGCCTGCCAGGCTTCCTTCAAGTCGACGAAGGCCTGCTCGAGCACCATGCGCACCACCCGCAACTCGGTCGGGGTGAACTCACGGCCTTCGATCTTGGCGTGACGACCGTCACCGCCGAAGAAGTTGTCCACCAGCTTGAACACCAGCTTGGCGTCAAGGATGAACAGCGCCGTACCGCGCAGCGGCTTGATCTTGACCAGGTTGAGACTGGTTGGAACGTACAGCGAATGCACGTACTCGCCGAACTTCATCACCTGCACGCCACCAACGGCAACGTCGGCCGAACGGCGCAGCATGTTGAACATGCTGATGCGGGTGTAGCGGGCAAAACGTTCGTTGATCATCTCCAGGGTCGGCATGCGCCCACGGACGATCCGGTCCTGACTGGTCAGGTCATAACTTTTGACGCTGCCGGGATCGGCAGCGTTATCGGTCTGTACCAGACCATCATCGACACCATGCAACAGCGCATCGATCTCATCCTGGGACAGCAGGTCCTGCACGGCCATGTCGTGTTCCTACTGCAGTACGAAATTAGTGAAGAGCAATTGGTCGATCACCACTTTGCCGACCTCTTTCTGCGCCACTTCCTGCACGCTGGCAGTAGCTTTCTGACGCAACATTTCCTGACCGACCGGGGTCGCCAGGGTGTCGAAATTCTGTCCGGAGAACAGCATGACCAGGTTATTGCGAATAACCGGCATGTGGACTTTGAGTGCGTCCAGGTCCGCCTGGTTGCGGGCCAGCAGGGTAATGCTCACCTGCATGTAGCGCTGACGGCCATTCTGGGTGTAGTTGGCCACAAACGCTGGCGCCATCGGCTCGTAGATCGCGGCCGGTTTGACATTGCTGTCTGCCTGCGTTGCGGCCTCGGGCTTGCTCTGGGCGCTGTGCATGAAATACCAGGTCGCCCCCACGGACGTACCGATCGCCAGCAGCAATGCCAGCACGATCACTACGATCAGCTTGAGTTTGCCTTTGCCGGCGGGGTCTTTCACTGCTGCTTCGGTCTTCGCCATGCCAATAATCCGTCACTATTCGGGTTTTCACAGATGCACGGCAAGGCAAGAGCAAGTGTTATGCCAGAAGTGTCGAGAGAGGGGGATGACTCTGACTGACGCGTGATGAACGCACTCTATGAAACGCCATGAATCTAATGCGAGTGCGGGCTTGCTCGCGAAGCAGACACCGCGGTTTCTCTGTTAAACCGCGCTATCGCGCTTCGCGAGCATCGGAACGCCGACCAGCCCGCCCCCCCACAGGGTCCTGTGTGCGATCAGGCGTAGTAATCGACTGCGCTGGAACCAATGACGCTGGTGGTATTGGCGGCCACTTCGGCGACGCTCGTCGCAAGCTCTTCGTCCATCGAGTCAAGCTGACCACCGCTGGCATTGGCACGACCACCCTGTCCTTGCCGAGCCTGGTCCTGCCCTTGCCCCTGCCAGCCACGAGACTGGTCGGAAACGTTGACGTCGACCTGCCCCATGCCTTGCTGGTTGAACATGTCGCGCAGGCGATGCATCTGCCCCTCCAGCGCTTCACGCACACCCGAGTGAGCACTCATGAATGTCACCTGGGTCTGCTGATCCGGGATCATGTTCACGCGAATGTCCAGACGCCCGAGTTCGGCCGGCTGAAGCTGAATGTCGGCGGCCTTGAGGTTGGCACTCGACAGGTACATGACGCGGTTGACCACTTCCTCCGTCCAGCCGCTCTGATGCATGGCGATTGGCTGGTTCACCGGCAACGCATTGGCGGTTTTCGGTGTCGCCGCCTGGGTCAGCGCCGCCAGACGGTTGGCGAAGTCATCGACACGGGTATCGCTGCTCGCCGACTTCAGATCCTTGAGGCCATCATTGATCAGACCACTGAAGGCTTTTTCGCCCCCTTGACTGGTGCTGTCCTTGTCGACTTGAACCTCAAGCATGCTGGCCATGCCGCTGGCGAAGGTTTGCGCGGACGTCAGCTCACCTTCCGCCTGGGGCGGTGCAGCTTTGGGCTGAGCCTGACTGGCGGCCGAGACATGACCACCCTGCTCCATCGCCAGGCGCACAGCCGGCAGGGAGTCCAACGGGTCGGCATGCGGATTGAAATCCGGGTCGACCACGGGCGCGACTACCGGGGCCTGCACCGCACTGGCCACGGCCGCGGGCGGCGCTTCAACCTGCGGCGTCGGCACAACCACGGGCGGCGCCTGCACATCGGCGACAGGCAACGTCGGCTGCACCACCGGCAACAAGGCAGGATCGACAGCCGGATCAACCGGCGCACTGTCCGCTACAGGCGCGTCAGTCTTCACGGTGTCGTCTGTGGTCGCGCTGTCATCACTGACTACCGGCTTATCGGCGGGCAAGGATTTGCCGTTATCGGCAACAGCCGGCTGCACGGCGGCAGACTTGTCGGCAGGGACGTCCTTATTACCGGCACTGTCCGAGGCTTTGTCGCGCCCCGGCTTGGCAGGCCCGTCGCTTGTCACGGCGGGTTTTGCAGTAGTTTCCTGGGCAAAGACCTGGGCGAAGCTGGTGGTGTTCGCCCCAGTGTCGATGGCCGTTGGCGACGGATTGGCAGTGGCAGCCTGAGTCTTGGCCTGCGCGGCGGCCTGAATCAGCATGTTGGGGGTAAGGGGCATAAACGGTCTCCGCTGCACTGGGATCGTAGGTACAGTTGGAAGACTTACCTGCAAGGGTTAGGCCAGATCTGCCAAAACCTGAAAAATCAGCAATGGAATCGCTGGCGCTCTTCGCTGTAAAGACGCCGGACGATGGCGAACTCACCCGCGATGTCTTCCACCAGCTGTTCGATCCCCATGGGCGGCGAAGCCTTGGCACACTGCTCAAGCTCATCGCACAGCTCAGCCAGCCGCTTGGCCCCCATGTTGCTGCTGCTGCCCTTGAAGCTGTGAGCCGTGCTGACGAGTTGCTGCGGGTCGTCGGTCGCGTGCAGGCAACTCAAACGCTCTTCACAGTCATGCAGGAAAGTCTCCAGCAGGATGGGGTACTCATCCTCCATCACCTCCTGCAGCGCACTCAGTACTTCAGGGTCCAGATGAATGTCAGTCACTTGCTCGCTCCTTGATCAAGAATTCGCGAATTATGCCAGAGCCTCCCAGAAAAACTCCACGCGAGCACTGCGACCATCGTCAGACCAGCTCGCACTGCGACTCAACTGGCGGATCAGACTGACGCCACGCCCCGACAATCGGTCGCCATCGACAGGCCGGGCCATCACCCGCTGCACATCAAAGCCCGCCCCGCTGTCTTCGACCTGGATCTCCAGACGCCCGCCAGCCCCTTGCGGCGTCACCCGCAACTGAACCCTGACATAGCCGTCCTCCAGCGCCTCCAGACGCTCATTACGCTGCCGATAGTAACGGGCAAAACCTGACGCATCGCGCTTGATGCTCGACTCCAGCCCCAGTACGCCATGCTCCAGCGCGTTGGAGTAGAGCTCCGCCAGCACCCCATAAAGGGCACCACTCTGAGTGCGCAGACCATGCACCTCCAGCAGCAACTGCAACAGATAGGGCAATGGATTGAAACGCTTGAGCGTCGCAGCACGAAATTCGAAATTGACCGACCAGTCCAGCGGGCAGGACTGCCCACTGTCGGAGTACACCATCGCTGGAGGACTGAGTTGCGCGGCCTGCAACAGGCTGACTTCGACCATGCTGACGTCGTCACGGGCCTCCCCGCGAAAGTCTCGCAATGCCTGCTCGATTTCCTCGAATAACAGATCAGGCTGACGATTGGCGGCAAACACCCGCTCTAGCCGCTCGATCCCAAACAGCTGCTCGCTGGCATCGCAGGTATCGATCACCCCATCGGAAAGCAGAAACACCCGATCACCAACGGCCATTGGAAAAACTTCCGTGCGGTCATCGAAGGTTTCCGGGCTCAATACCCCCAGCGGCAGGTGCCGCGCCGGCAATGGCAGGCGCTCGCCACTGGCCAGGTCGTGCAGGTAGCCATCCGGCATCCCGCCGTTCCAGACTTCCACGGAACGGCGCTGAAAGCTCAGCGACAACAGGGTCGCGCAACAGAACATGTCCACTGGCAGAATGCGTTTGAGCTTGGCGTTCATCTCCCGCAGGATTTCCGCCAGACCGAAGCCCTTGGCGGTCATCCCATAGAAAACCTCTGCCAGTGGCATGGCGCCGACCGCAGCAGGCAGGCCATGGCCGGTAAAATCTCCGAGCAACACATGCATGTCGCCGGCCGGCGTGAAGGCGGCCAACAAGAGATCGCCATTGAACAGTGCATAAGGCGATTGCAGGTAACGGATATTCGGCGCGCTCAGGCAACCGGAATGCGCCACCTTGTCGAACACAGCCTTGGCCACGCGCTGCTCGTTGAGCAGGTAATCGTGATGCCGGGCGATCAGGTCGCGCTGCTCAAGCACTGTTGCCTGCAAGCGACGCAAACGATCCATCGCCTTGATCTTGGCGGAAAGAATCACCTGGTTATAGGGTTTCGCCAAAAAGTCGTCGCCGCCCGCCTCCAGGCATCGCGCCAGCGCTTCGCTTTCGGTCAACGAGGTGAGAAAGATGATCGGCACCAGGGTTTCCCCGGCCAACTGCTTGATCTGCCGAACCGCCTCGAAACCGTCCATGACCGGCATCATCGCGTCCATCAAGACCAGCTGCGGACGCTGCTGCCGGTAGACCTCGACCGCTTCGGCGCCATTGGCCGCCGTCAGCACCTCGTGCCCCTGACGACGGACAATACTGGAAAGCAGCAGCCGGTCCGCGGCGCTGTCCTCGGCAATCAGTACCGTCAGCGGCTCCATGAGCGGCGCCATGGCGATCAACTGATGTCGAAAAGCTTGTCGAAATTGGAGATTGCCAGGATCTTCTTCACATCCGAGCTGCTGTTGACCACTCGAATGTCCGAGTCGTCGCCCCCGGCATGGTCGCGCAGCAACAGGAGCATCCCCAGCGCCGAGCTGTCGAGGTAGGTCGCCTCTTTCAGATCGACCACAACGGAGTTGGGTTTCTTGACGAATTTTTCGTAAGAATCACGAAATTCCTGATGCTTGCCGAAATCGAACCGACCCTTGATCGAGATCGTCAGCTTTTGCCCATCCGGCGAGACTTCTGTAACGACTGACATGCTAGGGCTTCCTTGTCATTGGCAACGTCTACAAGGTTTAGCACCCCACATGAACATGGGCAACCCGCACCAGACAAACGCCCTGCTTAATAAGGATTCTGGCGGGGAAGACGCTGGGAAAGCTCATCGAGCAGCTTCTGCTCGCGCTTGTCTTCAAGCTGGCGCGCCTCGTCGATGTAACGCTGAACCAGCTTGCGCAAGCCTTCGACCCTGGCGAACGCCTGCTGCCAGGCATCCCGCGCCTGATCGAGGTTGTTCTGGTGCCAGGCCAGGCTTTGACGCTGCTGATCGACGGCCGTACCCAGTTGAGCGAGAAACCCCTGATACCCCAGCAACCACTCTCCCGAGACGCCATTGCGGCCTCGCTCGACCCATCGCTCCAGGTACTCGAGTCGAAACCCCTCGAGGTCCCCGAGCTTGCTTTCCGCCAGGCGAACCTGTCCCTGAAAGTACCCAAGACGCTGGACGGCGGTTTTCTCGGCCTTTTCGGCCATGTCCACCACCGGAGCCAGACGCGTAGCACGAGACTGGGCCATATCCGCTTAGCCGCCTGCCACAGGAGCGAAGACCGACTCGAGATGAGCCTGGCTTTCCCCCAGGCTGATGTTGTCATTCAGGCCCTGGCGCAGATAAACCAGCATTGATGGCTGCAGGGAAATCGCCGTATCGGTTTCCCGGTCACCGCCCGCCACGTAGGCCCCCACGCTAATGAGGTCGCGACTTTGCTGATAACGCGACCAGAGCTGCTTGAAGAACTGCGCACGCTTCATGTGCTCCGGCGTCACCACCGAAGGCATGACCCGGCTGATCGACGCTTCAATATCGATTGCCGGATAGTGCCCCTCTTCAGCCAGTCGCCGCGAGAGCACAATGTGCCCGTCGAGCACACCTCGCGCGGCGTCCGCAATCGGGTCCTGTTGGTCGTCGCCTTCGGACAGCACGGTGTAGAACGCGGTGATCGAACCTCCGCCCGCCTCCGCGTTACCGGCACGCTCCACCAACTTCGGCAGCTTGGCGAACACCGAGGGCGGATACCCCTTGGTCGCTGGCGGCTCACCAATGGCCAGCGCGATTTCCCGCTGGGCCTGGGCGAAACGGGTCAGCGAGTCCATCAGCAACAGGACGTTCTTGCCCTTGTCGCGGAAATACTCGGCGATCCGCGTGCAGTACATCGCGGCCCGCAAGCGCATCAGCGGTGCATCGTCCGCCGGGGACGCCACCACCACCGAACGCTTGAGCCCTTCTTCACCGAGGATATGCTCGATGAATTCCTTAACCTCACGACCCCGCTCGCCGATCAACCCGACCACGATAATGTCGGCTTCGGTAAACCGGGTCATCATGCCCAGTAGCACACTTTTACCGACGCCCGTACCGGCGAACAGCCCGAGCCGCTGGCCGCGACCGACCGTCAACAAACCGTTGATGCTGCGAATACCTACATCCAGCGGCTGGCTGATCGGGTCACGCTTGAGCGGGTTGATGGTGGGACCGTCCATCGGCACCCAGTCTTCGGCTTTCATCCCGCCCTTGCCATCCAGCGCCCGACCGGCGCCATCGAGCACCCGCCCGAGCATGCTCATGCCCATCGGCAAACGACCGGTATCGGCCAGCGGCACCACGCGGGCGCCCGGCGCAATACCGGCAACGCTGCCAACCGGCATCAGGAATACCTTGCTGCCGGAAAACCCCATGACCTCAGCTTCAACCTGCACCGGGTGGTAACTGTCGTCGTTGATGACCATGCAGCGGCTGCCCATGGCGGCGCGCAGCCCTTCAGCTTCAAGTGTAAGGCCGACCATGCGCAACAACCGACCTTCAAGAATCGGCTGGCCCGGCAATTCGGTGGCCTCGGCGTAAGTGCTCAGGCGCTTGCCGAAACTGGTGCGATCAAGGCGCATCGGCGATGTCCAGTGGCTCTTGAGCCATCGGCGGCGCTTCAGCATCCGGCAACTCAAGGCTCAAATCAGCCGGTGCCGGATGCAATGCCTGGTCGTGCAACTGATCGAAAAGCTTGGCCATGATCTGGCTGATGCGCGTCTCGATGGTTGCATCGATACGACTATGATCGGTTTCAACCCGGCAACCGCCCGGCAACAGCGCTTCGTCTTCAACGATGCGCCAGGTTTCTTCATGGCGCTCGCGCAGGGCTTTGACCTGCTCGAAATCCTGCGGATTGATGTACAGTCGCACATTCCCGACACCCAGCGGCAGCAGCTTGAGCGCCTCACGCATGACGTGTTCGATCTGACCCGAATCGATGGCCAATTCGCGCTGAATCACTTGCTTGGCAATGTGCTGGACCAACCCGACCAGCGACTTTTCGATCTGCGTGTCCTGCTCGGCAATCGGCTCGAAAAGATGCCCCATCAGTTGTTCAAGGTTGGCGATTTTCGCGGCCAGAACCACTTCCGCTTCCTGGCGAACCTTGAGCGTGGTGCTGTGAAAGCCTTCTTTTTCACCCGTGGCGAAACCTTCGTTATAGGCTTCCTGGCGAATGCTCTCGAGCTCTTCGAGGGTCAGTGGCTGGACTTCTTCCAGCGGCACTTCCTCCATCTCTGGCGGCTCGGGTTCCGGCTCAGGTTCCGGCTCGGGTACATGCGGGTCGAAACTGGGCAACGACCAGATGTCAAAACCACCGACGTCCTTGGCACGGATCAGGTCGGTAGGCAGCTCATCATTCTTGGACGACATAGAGGTCATGCTCATAGGTGACGCGAGTTGGAGTCCGGGGTCGCGCCTGACACGGCGCGGGATGCAGGGAATGGGTGCTTCCCTGCCAAATCCTGCAATGCACACGGGGACGGCCGCAGCCCCCGACCCAGAGGGTCGAAGGCAGGTGCGTCAATCACCATGAGCATGACCTCAAATCATCTCTTCGCCGCCCTTCCCGCCGAGAACGATTTCTCCGGCTTCGGCCATACGGCGGGCAATGGTGAGGATTTCTTTCTGCGCGGTTTCGACGTCGCTGACGCGCACCGGGCCCTTGGCCTCGAGGTCGTCGCGCAACAGTTCGGCCGCACGCTTGGACATGTTCTTGAAGATCTTCTCTTTGACGCCTTCGTCGGAGCCCTTGAGGGCCAGAACCAGAACGTCCGAGGACACTTCGCGCAACAGTGCCTGAATTCCGCGGTCATCGACATCGGACAGGTTGTTGAAGACGAACATGAGGTCTTCGATCTGACCGGACAGGTCTTCGTCGACTTCGCGAATCGAATCCATCAACTGGCCTTCGATCGAGCTGTCGAGGAAGTTCATGATATCAGCAGCGCGCTTGATACCACCCAGGGTGGTGCGCGAGGCATTCGAGTTGCCGGAGAACTGCTTCTCGAGAATCTGGTTGAGTTCTTTCAGGGCCGCCGGCTGAACGGTGTTCAGCGAGGAAACCCGCAAGATGATGTCCAGGCGCACTTTGTGGTCGAAGTTGCCGAGCACTTCGCCGGCCTGATCCGGGTCCAGGTACGCCACGACAATCGCTTGAATCTGCGGGTGCTCGTAACGGATGACGTCCGCGACGGCGCGCGGTTCCATCCATTTCAGGCTGTCCAGGCCACTGGTGTTGCCGCCCAGCAGGATGCGATCGATCAGGCCGTTGGCCTTGTCTTCGCCCAATGCCTGGGTCAGCATTTTACGGACATAGTCATCGGAACCGACGCCCAGGCTGGTCTGATCGCCGACGATGTCGACGAACTCGCTCATCACCTGCTCGACCTGCTCGCGGTGCACATTGCCCATCTGCGCCATGGCCACACCCACGCGCTGAACCTCTTTGGGCCCCATGTGGCGCAGCACCTGCGCAGCGTCGGTAGACCCCAGGGACAGCAGCAGAATCGCGGCTTTGTCGACCCGGGTGAGTTTCGCAACAACGGCTCGGTTATCAGTCATCTGCGTTAATCCACTCTTTCACGACCTGAGCCACTCGGCCCGGGTCTTCTGCTACCAGACTCTTGATGGCGTTCAACTGTGCGTCATAGCCTTCGCTCGGGCTAGGCAGCAGAATGCTTTGCGGACCACCGAGGCTGACACGGTCGTTCGACAGCTCGCCATCCAGGCCGCCCATGCCGCCAAGTTCCATGTCGTTGCCCAGGCCAGCCAATTGCTTGTCCTTGCCGCCACCGGTGATGTTGTTGAGCACCGGACGCAGCACACCGAACACCAGCACCAGGATGAACAGCACACCCAGCACTTGTTTCACTACATCCCAGAACCATGGCTGAGAGTAGAACGGGATGTCGGCAATCACTTCACCGCGATCCGCCGAGAACGGCACGTTGATCACGCTGACGCTGTCACCCCGGCTGGCATCGAAGCCGACCGCATCCTGCACCAGGCGCGTGAAGCGTGCCAATTCGTCGGCGCTCCACGGTGCACGGGTGGTTTCACCGTTGGCGGCGCTGACCTTGACCTGATCATCGACCACCACCGCAACCGACAGGCGATTCAAACGCCCCTGCTGCTGCTTGGTGTGGCTGATGGAGCGATCAAGCTCGAAGTTCTTGGTGGATTGTTGACGCTTGTCTGCCGGGTACGGTGCAAGCATAGGCTGGCCGGTGGCCGGGTCCATGATTTGCTGACCATTGGCATCAAGCAACGGCTGGCCTGGCTGCACCATGCCGGCCGACGCAGTGGCGCCACCGGTGGTTTGCGGCGCGGAGGCCGGCGATGGCGGCTGGTTGCTCAGGGCACCCGGCACGCCTTGCGGGCCATTGCTGGCGGTACGCTGTTCGTTGACCGACTGCTCGCTGCGCAACGCCGGCTGATCCGGGTTGAACTGCTCGGAAGTGGATTCGACGGCACTGAAATCGACGTCGGCCGACACTTCAGCCTTGTAGCGGTCGTTGCCCAGTACCGGTTGCAGGATATTGTGCACACGCTGGGTGAGCATGCTTTCCATGCGACGGCTGTAATCGAACTGCTTGCCGGCCATGGTCAGTTCAGAGTGTTCCGCCTGATCGGAGAGCAGGTTGCCCTTCTGGTCGACCACGGTGATTTGCGACTTGCTCAGCTCCGGAACGCTGGTCGCCACCAGATTGACGATGGCGACGACCTGGCCTGGCTCCAGCGAACGACCGGAGTACAGCTCGACCAGAACCGAAGCACTTGGCTTGCGCTCGTCACGAACGAACACCGAACTTTTCGGAATCGCCAGGTGCACACGCGCACCCTTGACGTTGTTCAGGCTGGAAATGGTCCGCGCCAGTTCACCTTCAAGGCCACGACGGTAACGTGTCGCCTCCATGAACTGACTGGTGCCCAGGCCCTGGTCCTTGTCGAGAATCTCGAAACCGATGTTGCCGTCGCTGGGAGTGACACCGGCAGCGGCAAGCTTGAGCCGCGCACGCGACAGATCATCGGCCTTGACCAGCAAGGCGCCAGAGTTGGGTTCTACGGTATAGGGAATGTCGGCGCCAGCCAGGGTATCCATGACCTGCTTGGCGTCCATGCCGGCAAGGCTGCCGTACAGTGGCCGATAATCGGGTTGCTGCGACCACAACACGACGGCAAATCCAATCGCCACGCTCGCAGCCAGGCCGACCAAAAGGCCTACCTGACGCAGCACGGTCATTTCGGAGAGGTTTTCCAGGAAGGACAGACCAAATAGCGGCGGTTTGCCGTCTACGGGGGTGACCTTGGCCGGAACGTTATCGGCGACTGCTTCTGCCATGACTCAATCTCGTCCTTAAACCGGCATCTGCATGATGTCTTGGTATGCCTGAACCAATTTGTTGCGTACTTGGGTCAACGCCTGAAAAGACACGCTGGCCTTCTGTGAGGAAATCATCACGTCCGTCAGGTCGACGCCGCTTTTGCCGATCTCGAAGGCACTGGCCAACTGAGTGGATGCCTGCTGGGTGTCGTTCACTTTATTGACGGCCTGACCGAGCATGTCGGAAAAGCTGCTGCCGCCCATCTCCGGGACCGCGACAGCCGATTTAGGCTGGGCCATGGCGTCCATTTGCATGGAGCGCATGTCCAACATCAATCGATTAAATTCAATACCTTGGCTCATGGTCTATTCTCTCTGACGACCCGCAATTTTTTGACACTCACTCGGCGGATAGTGAGGTGTTAGCAACAAGGGTGCCAGCTCCATGGCCACGCCTAACAAAAGCCCGTCCTGGGCTTTTTCAATGAACGATTCAGGTGGCGAACAGATACGCCTCGACATCCATGCCCGCGTCACGCATTTGCGCCAACTTGTAGCGCAAGGTCCGCGGGCTGATGCCCAACCGCTCGGCCGCTTCCTTGCGCCGACCGCGCTCGGCGCGCAGCGTGTCGATAATCATCTGGAACTCGCGACGACGCAGATCATCACCCAGCGCACCGGCCGACTCGCCCTCAACCTCGACGGCGCGCACCGGCACAGATGACAGCGCCGGCAAAGGTGCACAGGCCACCGGCCCCGCCAGGCAAAAATCTTCCGGCTGAATCAAGCCACCCTGCTGCAGAATCAACGCTCGCTGAATGGCATTGTCCAACTCACGCACATTGCCCGGCCACGGATAAGCGATCAGACACGCCTGCGCCTCGGCCGACAATTTGGCGGCCGCATGCTTCATTTTATTGACGTGTTTTGCCAGCAGACGCTCGGCCAGCGGCAGGATGTCGGCGGTACGCTCGCGCAATGGCCGCCAGGCCAGCGGGAAAACCGACAGGCGATAATAGAGATCTTCGCGAAAACGCCCCGCCGCCACCTCACCCGCAAGGTCGCGGTTAGTCGTGGCCACCACGCGGATATCCAGCGTGATCGGTTTGCGCGCACCGACGCGCTCCACTTCACGCTCCTGCAACACACGCAGCAGCTTGGCCTGCAACCCCAAGGGCATCTCGGAAATTTCGTCGAGCAGAATGGTCCCGCCATCCGCCTGTTCGAACTTGCCGGCCTGGGCAGCGATGGCACCGGTGAACGAACCCTTCTCATGACCGAACAGGGTGGCTTCAAGCATGTTGTCGGGAATCGCCGCACAGTTGATCGCAATGAACGGCTGACTCGCGCGATGAGAATGCTGATGGATGTAGCGCGCCAACACCTCCTTGCCCGTGCCGGATTCACCGGAAATCAACACGGTCGAATCACTGCGCGCCACTCTCGCCGCCAACTCCAGCAACTGAGCGCTGGCCGGCTCAAACGCCACCGGACCGTCGCCATCCGCAATGCCCAGACACCCCAGCGCATGGCGCGCCACCAGATCAAGCAAAGCCTTGGGCTCGAACGGCTTGACCAGATAATCCGCCGCCCCCTGACGCATGGCGTCGACCGCACGCTCGACCGCACCGTGCGCGGTCATGAGTAACACCGGCAATTGCGGCTGACGCACCCGCAACAAGCCCAACAACTGATGGCCATCCATGCCCGGCATGTTCACGTCACTGACCACCAGATTGAACGCCTCGTCGGCAACAGCGTCCAGCGCCTCTTCGGCCGATCCAACGGCCTTATAGTCATGCCCGGCCAATACCAGCGTGTCGGCCAGCGCCTCGCGTAACGCGCGGTCATCCTCGACCAGTAAAACCTTGATTGCCATGCCCTTCACTCCACTCCTTGTGCGCTGGAAAACAACGGCAGGATCACCATCGCACACGTGCCGCGACCCACCCGCGAGCGCAGGCGCAATTCTCCTTGATGTGCACGGGCTACCGCCTTGACCACGGTCAGCCCAAGGCCGGTGCCAGTAGTCTTGGTGGTGAAAAATGGCTCGCCCAAACGCGCGAGCACAGACTCGTCGATCCCGACACCACTGTCGCTGACACACACACGCAGCGTATTTTCGCGGGCGTAGACATGCACTTTGAGCCGAACATCATCGCTGCTGGCCTGAATCGCGTTTTCAACCAGGTTCAGCACAGCCCCCACCAGCGTGTCGCGATTGCACAGCAACTCACCCTCATGACTGTCGCACTGCCAGCGCACCGACAGCCCCTGAACATGGGTCAGCGCCGCCGACTGCAGCGACTGCATCAATGCCTTGGGCGTCACGCGATCAGTCAAGGGCAACTCGCCGCGAGCAAAGACCAGCATGTCGCGGACCTGATGCTCCAGCTCATGCAAACGCTCTTTCAAGCGACCGGCAAAACGCTGCTGAGTCGCAACCGGCAGCTCCTGCTCAGTCAAATGACTGGCGTACAGCAAGGCGGCGGACAACGGCGTGCGAATCTGGTGAGCCAGCGACGCCACCATGCGCCCCAGGGAAGACAAGCGCTCGTGGCGCGCGAGCTGATCCTGCAAGTGACGGGTTTCAGTCAGGTCATTGAGCAACACCAACTGCCCAGGCTCGGCATCCAGCGAGCGCGTGGCGATCGACACGCGCCGACCGTCCTTGAGGGAGATTTCATGACCGTCATCTTCACGAGGAGCAAAACTGCGAGCGATCACCTGACGCCACAGCTCACCCTCAAGGGGCAAGCCGAGCATGTCGCAGGCAGCAGGATTGGCTTCGCGCACAATGCCGTGCGCATCGATCACGATCACGCCACCCGGCAACAGATCAAGGAGGTTTTGCAGCCGATTGGCCAGCCGCTCTTTTTCCGCCAACTCCTGCATGCGCTGGGCACTGACCACTGCCAACTCACCCTTGAGTTCAGTGACGCGCGCTTCAAGCAGGCTGTAGGAGTCGGTCAACTGGCTCGACATCTGGTTAAACAGGGAAAAAGCCTGCTCAAGACCTTGCCGACTTACCTGTTCTACGGACGAGGTTTGCCCCGAGGCGTCTGGGACAGGAGACATCTGGGCGGCTTGGGGCATCGTGCTCTCTCGCGTGGCTGACCGTCAGTTAAACGGAACGTAGCAAGAGATGTAGCAATACCCGTGCCTAAAAAAAATCGCTTATTTATCAGCGACTTGAAAAACAGGCGTCAATCATCCGCCTGTTCGTCACCATCACGCCGGCTCATGCCGTACTTGCGCATCTTCTCCACTAACGTGGTACGACGAATACGCAGACGCTCGGCAGCCCGCGCCACGATGCCATTGGCATCATCCAGCGCCTGCTGAATCAGGCCCTGCTCCAGCCCCCCGAGGTAGTCCTTGAGGTCCAGCCCTTCGGGCGGCAGCATCGCATTGGCGGTGAAGTCCGGCGTATGGCCGTTGATCGCCACACGCTCTTCAAGATCACTGCGCAGGCTGTCGACCAATTGCTCGTCTTCATCGTCGACATAGCGGAATTTCTTCGGTAATTCGACCACGCCGATCACCCCGTACGGGTGCATGATCGCCATGCGCTCCACCAGGTTGGCCAGCTCGCGGACGTTGCCCGGCCAGCCGTGGCGGCACAGCGACATGATCGCTGCAGAGTTGAAACGAATGGAGCCGCGCTTCTCATGCTCCATGCGCGAGATCAGCTCGTTCATCAGCAACGGAATATCTTCGACGCGCTCGCGCAGGGGCGCCATTTCGATCGGGAACACGTTCAAACGGTAGTACAGGTCTTCGCGGAAGCTGCCGACCTCGATCATGCTCTCGAGGTTTTTGTGGGTCGCCGCAATGATTCGCACATCGACGCTCTGGGTCTTGTTACTCCCCACGCGCTCGAAGGTCCGCTCCTGCAACACCCGCAGCAACTTGACCTGCATCGGCAGCGGCATGTCGCCGATTTCATCGAGGAACAGCGTGCCGCCATTGGCCAGCTCAAAACGCCCGGCACGACTGGTGATCGCTCCGGTAAATGCGCCCTTCTCATGCCCAAACAACTCGCTTTCGAGCAGTTCGGCCGGAATGGCGCCGCAGTTGACCGGCACAAATGGCGCGTCACGTCGCTTGGAGTGATAGTGCAGGTTTCGCGCAACCACTTCCTTACCGGTGCCCGACTCGCCGAGGATCAACACACTGGCGTCAGTGTCGGCGACCTGCTGCATCATTTGCCGGACGTGCTGAATCGCCCGACTGGTGCCGACAAGGCTACGAAAAAGATTGGGTTCACGATGACGGCCGCGTTCGCGGGCCTGGTCATACATCTCGCGATAGACCTGGGCGCGGTGCAGCGAGTCCAGCAACTTGCTGTAGCTGGGTGGCATTTCCAGGGTCGAAAGCACCCGACGACGCTGGTCATCCGGCAGGTCAACGGAAGAATTATCGCCCATTAACAAAACCGGAAGGAACTCATCCCAGGTCGAGAGTGTCTTTAACAGGCCCGGAAGTGCGCCAGGAGCATTTACGGTCCCGATAAGGACACAGATGACTTCGCGACTTGATGACAAAGAGCCGACAGCTTGCTGCCAGTCGTGGCTACCGCAAGGTAAATTTTCTTCGCCAAGAAAATTTAAAATCACCGCCAGGTCGCGGCGGCGGACGCTATCGTCATCAATCAGCAGAATTTTGGTTTCACGCCACATGCAATAGCAACTTCCCTAGTCAACTCAATGCCCGAAATAAGGGGGGCAAGCTAGACGCTTGCAGACACCTTGTGCCTGATAGACGCCTGAAATCTTCAAACAGCCACTAGTTAAGTCAAAAAACCGTGCACAGTCAAATTTATGGCGCACTACGTTTGGATTAACTGAGGATTAACCAAACAGATGGTAAACCTTTGCCGCGCTCTGTGCTTGATGGATCTGCGACATCTCGTCGACTATTGCCTGACGCTCACCTGTCGCAGCCTCCAATAGCTGCCGATAAACCGCCAGCAACTCCTCAAGATTGTCACGCAAGGCCACTTCGTCCACCGCCGCTTCACTCAAGACGTCTTCCATGCAGGAACGGCAAGCCAGGTCCAGTTGACCGATGGCTTCCCAGTTGCGCTCGGCCAAAGCACCGACCAAGGCCTCACGGGTGTGTTCGATACGCTGCAATACAAGACTCATGGTGATCTCCTTAAAACTGCGGACCTGGCGCGGCAATGGCATCCCAGCCATCTTTGACCGTGCGAAGCAAACCGGCGACTTCGTCGAGAATCTTTGGATCTGCCTTCAGGTTAGCTTCGGTCAAACGCTTCATCATGTAGGTGTAGAGGTTATCCAGCTCACCGACCGATTCAACCGAGTTTTCCAGATCCAGGCCTTCACGCAACCCGCCGATAATGCCGATGGCCTTGCCGATCAGGATGCCTCTGCCGGGAATATCCTTGCGCTCCATCGCACCCCGGGCCTGGGCAATGCGATCCAGACCACCTTCCATCAACATCTGCACAAGACGATGGGGGCTGGCTTCAGACGTCTGGGCCTGAGCGCCAATCTTCTGGTACTGGCGAAGGGCTAACATCGGATTCATGTTGTACCTCATCAAAACTCAAGTGTTCGTATAGACAGCGTATCGACACGGCGTCAAAAAACTTTAGACCAAAAGCAAAAAGCCCGGAGCGTCATAAAACGCTGCCGGGCTTTTGGCGCTATCAGGGTATCAGCCTTTTTTCTGCGCATTCATCGCATCGAACATCGAGGTGATGTTGCTCGCAGTGGCTTTCAACTTGCCGACCAGGGTATCCATGTCGTTGTACTTCTTGGTCAGCATCGCCGTCAATGTCTCGACACGACGATCCAGAGCCAACTGCTGATTACCCAGTTCGTTCTTGACCTTGGCCAGGTTGTTGGAGCGCGAATCAAGGATGCCCTCCTTACCCGTCACGGTGTAAGGGACAATCACCGCATCCATGCGCGACAGCAGCCCTTTGGCCGCTTCGCCGGTCGCAGTAGGGTCGCCCAGGAACAGCTTCTGTACCTCACTGCCCAACGCCTGGGCATTCGTTGCCTTGCCAAACTTGACGCTGTCAAAGTCCAGAGCACCGGTTTTCTGGTTGGTGGTGATCCCCAACTGGGAAAGCACGGTCAGCTTGTCACCGGCGCCCGGGGTCACCAAAGGCTCACGGATCGCCGCCAGGATGCTTCGCGCTATCGGGTCACCCGTCAGCGCAGCTGGAATGGTCGGCTTGCCGTCATCGTCCATCGAAGGCTTGGTCAGGCTGGTGACGTTGGTCACAACCAGGTTGTAGGCATCAACGAAGGACTGAAGGGATTTTCTCAAACCCTCGGTGTTCGGCGAGACGACGACCGACACAGCAGCACCACCAGCAGGCGTCACTGCCTGCAGGTTAAGCGTCAATCCGGAAATAGCCTTGTCCACGGTATTGGTTTTGCTGGTCAGCTTCATTCCGTCAACAGTGAACGCCGCATCCTTTGCAAACTCACCAATAGCCCCCGCCGAGGTAGCTGTCGGGGTACCACCCAATTGCTGGCCAGCCGTAATTTCCAGGCCGGCGATACCGCTGAGCGTGATATCGGTACCTGCACCCGTAGTGTTTGAACCCACCACCAAGCGGGAACCAAAGGAGTCAGTCACGATGTTGGCAGTCACGCCCTTGCCCAGCATCTGGGTATTGATCGCATCGCGCACGGACTGCAGGGTCGCACCAGTCGGGATAGTGACCGGACTATTGACACCACCCTGAGTGATGGTCAGCGTACCAGCCGCAATCGGACTGGAAGTGCCACCCGAAAACGCAGCAGTGGCAACTTTTGACGAAGTAGCCAGGCTTTGAACCGTGACCATATAGTTGCCGCTGACTGCATCGCCACTGGCCGTCGCCGTGACCTGCTTGGCATCACTGGAGCTGGCGGCAAAACCGAGAAACTGAGGGTTTTGCAGATCACCGAGACCCTTCATCGTCGCCTGAAAACCCGCCAGAGCACTTTTCAGGCTGCCCATCGCAGAGATTTTCGCGGTATTGGCCGTGGTCTGACGGTCGATCTGGGTTTGCTTGGCCGCTTTGTCAGCGTTGACCAAGGCTTTTACGATGGCACCGGTATCAATGCCTGAGCCTAAACCAGTGCCCGGTAGAATCGGACTTGCCATGTGGATCTCCCTTTCAGTCTGTCGCCGGTCTTTTGACCACTACAAAGCCCAAAAGAACATAGCAACAATATTCGTGCCAGCTGTCAGACTTTCGCGCTGAACAACAGGCTGCTTGCATCATTCAAACTGTTTGCCAGCTTCAGGACTTCTTCATTGGGGATTTGGCGAACCACCTCACCCGAGTCACTGGCAATCACTTTGACCACTACTTGGCCGGAGGGCTCGTCGATCGAGAACTCCAGGTTGCGCTTGACCGATTGAACGAATTTTTCAATTTCCTGGACCGCCATTTTCAGCTTGTCCCGTTCGGCCTGCTCGCCTTTACGATCATCCTTGACAGCCGCCGCCACGCTCAGCGCAGCGTCTGCTCGAGGCTTTTCCACTGGCTTGTCAGCAACATGCGTCGCCGGCTTGGCCGCTGGATAAGACAAGTTCAGCTTCACGCTCATATCCATGTCCATCACCTCTTAATGTAAAAAACGGGAGAGCACGACAAGCGCACTCCCCCGCCAAAGCTTAGTCAGCTATTACTGAAGCAGTTTCAGTACAGCGGACGGCAGTTGGTTGGCCTGGGCCAGAACTGCGGTGGAAGCTTGTTGCAGAGTTTGTTGCTTGGTCAGCTGTGCAGTTTCAGAAGCGAAGTCGGTATCTTGTACGCGGCTACGTGCAGCATCAGCGTTCAGGTTGATGTTTTCCAGGTTGGAGATGGTGCTGGAGAAACGGTTTTGAGCAGCACCCAGGTCAGCGCGAGTGGCGTTGATTTTTGCCAGAGCGTTGTCGATAGCCGAGATCGCAGCGTCAACGGAGCTGTGGTTAGCTGCGTTGGAAACGCCGGAAATGGTGGTACCGGTCATGCCCAGGGCGCTGGCGTCGAAGCTGGTCGACAGGGTCAGAGTGATCTGGTTGTCGGACGAAGTGTTCGAACCAACCTGGAACTGCATTGCACCAGCAGTACCGTCGATCAGCGCTTTACCGTTCAGGTTGGTCGACTGAGCAATACGAGTCAGTTCAGCGGTCGACTGAATGAATTCTTTGTCCAGAGCGGTACGGTCAGCAGTACCGTTCGAGTCGTTTCGCGATTGCAGTGCGATTTCACGCATACGCTGCAGGATGTTGCTCGACTCTTGCAGAGCGCCTTCAGCGGTCTGAGCGATCGAAACACCGTCGTTGGCGTTTTTGATAGCCATGGTCTGACCACGGATTTGCGAAGTCATACGAGTAGCGATCTGCAGGCCGGCAGCGTCGTCTTTGGCGCTGTTGATTTTCAGACCGGAAGACAGACGAGTCATCGAAGTCGACAGAGCGTCGGATGCGCGGTTCAGGTTCTTCTGAACACCCAGCGATGTAACGTTAGTGTTTACTGTTAAAGCCATGACGAATTCCTCGTTGGTTGGGTACTGCGGCTTCCGGCCCTGGCAACCGCCGGGTATGGCCTAGAGAACCTTCGTAATAGTTATCGTCGGCAATGCAACTTGCTTTAGGGGATTTTGAAAATTTTTTGCCATCACACTGCCACCCCCAATGAATCAAGGGCCTAACCGATGTCTGGACTAAAAAATGACGTCATGGAAATGCCGATAACGGGGTGACGAAGGCTCGTGTGCACCGGCATTGAAAGGAAAGCCTCAGGCGTTGCGCCCGGCTTCAAGCAACTCGACCAACTCATATTCAAGATAATCGGCCAGGCCCAACCAGTTCTGTCGCTCCTGGCAATCGAGCATCTCCACCAGCAAGGATGTCCACAGCAGACGACATTCCTCGCCCCCCTGCCCCAACACCGAATCAAGCTCGCCAAACAACTCGACCATCACCAGCCCGGCCTCGACATCGCGCCCAAGCCGGAACAGACCGGCGCATTCACGCGAACGGGCGACAAATACTTGAACATGGCTCATGGCGTGAGTTCCGGATGGAAAGTCGTGCCGACGATCAGGGCGCCGTCGCGACTGGTATTAAAGAAACGCACCTGCGGGTTCCCGGCGATGTAGCGCTCCAGCTCGCACAGATAACTGCGAAAGTTCAACTGGGTCTTGACCCGCTGACCATGACCGTCCAGCACCCAGTGCCTGGCCGCGCCAAGCTGCGGCCCCAGATCTCCATCCTGCCAACCGGCATGGGTCTTGTTCATGGGGAAAGCGAAGTCCGCACCGAACAGCGTGATCCGGCTGGCACCCATCTTTACCGCCAGGTCCACGGCGGGATGAATCACACTGCCCCCGACATACAGGGACGACTTGGGCAATTGCTCACGCATGTGCGCATAGATCGGACTGGCGGAGTAGCCGACATACCGCTCGCCCTGCCACGCCATCAGCAGTTGCGGATCGACCAGCGGCATATAGACCAGCCGAATACCTTCACTGCCTTGCGCAGGCAAATGCCGCTCACTGATGCGCTGGTCGATGCTGACCACCAGGTCCGGCCGGATACCATGGTCACGCAGGGGGCGGTAAGCGGTATCGACGCAAATGAACAGCGGGCGCGGCACCTGCCCGGCAATGGCACGCAGGTTATCGAAGTGTTTTTCCAGGCTCGGCCCGGTGGCAATGACGAACACTTCGCCGCTGTGCGTACCGAACAGCTCAGCCACATCGGTGTCGTTGCGCACCAGATCGGCGCTGGCCGCCAGACGCTCGGCGATCTCCGGCTCGTCCGGGTTGAACTCACGGTTGTTGAACACCAGATGGGTTTCGCTGATCAAGCGATCCCGAATCTTGGCGTTGAAATCGTCAGCCAGGACCAATTCGGAGGGCAATGCAAAAAACGGCAAGCGGATTTCCGGCAGATCAGCGGCGTATAGCAGCTCGACGCGCGGGTCATCAAGCCAGGTCGTTTGATCCAGCAGTTGCAGCACCAACGCGAAAACCGCGCCGTTAAGGATATAGACGTACACCCGCTCAAGATTCGGACGCTGCAGCACAGCACCCTGTAAATCGCCAAGACCGGTTCCGTAGAGATGCACAACCGCGTCGCCCGCAGGCAGGCTGTCCGCCTGAAGCAGAGCTTCGCGCGTGCGGTCATGGCGACTGGTGAGCTGAATACCGGCAATGCTCAGCGTCGAACCCTGGCCCTCGACCAAGTCAGCCTGCACCGTGCCGCTGTCTTCAGCCATCAACCGCGCATACAGGGCTGGCCACCGGCGCTGTATCACCGCGGCATTGCGCTCAAAGCTGTCGCTCATGCTGCCTCGCTCATCGTTCAGGCAAAAAAATAGCGTTCAAGGTTACACCTTGAACGCTTTTTTGTGCCGCCAGTAACGGTTACGGACGATAGATAATCGCCGAGCCCCAGGACAGCCCCACACCAAAACCGCTGAGCGCTACGCGCTTCCAGTTGGCATCGAGTACGTGCTTTTCCAGCAGCAACGGAATGCTGGAAGACACCGTGTTACCGGTCTCGACCATGTCCTTGATGAACTTGTCCGGGTCGCCTTCAAAACGCCGCGCCACCGCATCGACAATCGCGGCACTGCCCTGGTGGATGCAAAATGCATCAATGTCGCTGGCTTGCAGGCCGGAGTCACCGAGCAGCTCATGCAAATGCGCCGGCACTTTCAGCAATGCGAAGTTGAACACCTGGCGACCGTTCATGAAGAACACGCCATCGCTCACTTTCAGGTGCGGTGCACCGGAACCGTCAGTGCCGAACTTGGCCTTGCCCAACTGCCACGGTGCGTCTTCACCCATCCAGGTGGCCGTCGCCGCATCGCCGAAAAGCATGGTGGTGTTGCGGTCTTCCGGATCAACGATCTTGGAGTACGGATCGGCAGTCACCAGCAGGCCGTTCTTCAAACCGGCAGCTTCCATGAAGCCCTTGATCGCATAGATGCCGTAAACGTAGCCGGAGCAGCCCAGGGAAATATCAAAGGCTGCCACGCTGGTTGGCAAACCGAGCTTGTCCTGAACGATCGCTGCTGTATGCGGCAAGCCTTCTTCGTCGCCGTTCTGAGTCACGACGATCAGTACGTCAATGGCTTCACGCTTGAGTCCAGGATTTTTGGCGAACAGCGCGTTCACCGCTTCGACACACAGGTCCGAGGTTTCCTGAGTGGCGTCTTTGCGCGGCAGGAAAGCGGAACCGATCTTGCCCAGGATGAACTCTTCATCCTTTTCGAATTTTGCACCTTGTGCGTAATTGTCCACGCCGGCTACAGGAACGTAGCTCGCAATGCTTTTTATGCCAATCATTACGGCTTCCCAATAATAAACAGCTGAATACCCCCGCTTACACGCGTCGAGGGGCGCCGACAAACAGAGTAGTTATTCGCCCGAGAAGGGCAAAGTACGAAAAGAATAAAAGGCCATCACTGGATCAATTAGAAGCCAGGCGCCATCTTTTCGATTTATACAATACAGTGAAGATGCGCGTTATGACTCGCAGGTCACTCTAATTTGCCGAATCAGCCACACAAGCCGCTACTGGATCAGGGACCAATCCAGCGGCGTGCCGCGTTTGAGGGCTTGACGCGCATGACGACCGAGAATCGCCTCGGCGTGTTTCGGGGCCAGCCCGAGGCCTGGACGGATGGCCCGAAGGTTATCCGCGGTAAAGATATCACCGGCCGCCATGTCCTGGGTGACGTAGAGCGAACGCCGGTACATCAGGGATTTTTGTTCAGCCTGAGTAGCACCGTAACTCACCTGCCCCATGGCCTGCCAGGCCCGTTCGGTTTCCACCACCAGGCTGGCCAGTTCCGCAGGTTCGAGGGAAAAACTGGCGTCCACACCACCGGCCGCACGGTCCAGGGTGAAGTGCTTCTCCACCACCGTCGCCCCCAATGCCACTGCCGCTACGGACACGCCAACCCCCATGGAGTGATCGGACAACCCCACCTCGCAGCCGAACAATTCACGCAGATGAGGGATGGTCCGCACATTGCTGTTGGCGGGCGTTGCCGGATAAGTGCTGGTGCATTTGAGCAACACCAGGTCTTTGCAGCCAGCCTCGCGGGCGGCGCGAACGGTTTCGTCCAGTTCGGCGATGCTGGCCATGCCAGTGGAGATGATCAGCGGTTTTCCGGTGGCGGCCACGCGGCGGATCAGCGGTAAATCGGTGTTTTCAAAACTGGCAATCTTGTAGGCCGGGACGTTCAGGCTTTCGAGAAAGTCCACCGCCGTCTCATCGAACGGCGTCGAAAAGGCCAGCATGCCCAGCTCGGCGGCCCGTGCAAAAATCGGCGCATGCCATTCCCAGGGCGTATGGGCCTTTTCATACAACGCGTACAGCGAGGAACCGGCCCAAAGGCTGTTCGGGTCCCTGATGAAGAAGGCACCCTCGTCGAGGTCCAGGGTCATGGTGTCGGCGGTATAGGTTTGCAACTTCAAGGCATGGGCACCAGCCTTCGCGGCGGCCTCGACGATCTGCAGCGCCACGTCCAGCGACTGGTTATGGTTGCCGCTCATTTCGGCAATGATGAACGGTGGCGCATCGGCACCGATCCGACGTGAGCCAATCGTGAAGCTAGTCATTGCACGAACCCTTCAATACAGGTGTGAACTCGCAGGCATGTTGCTGATTGCCAGCACACTGAAAAAATAATGCCGCAGCCACCCGCTCGGCACCGCGACCATCGACCAGCTCGCGAGAGCGGCGGGCCAGACTCTGGCGCAAGTCTTCATTGGCGATCATGAGACCCACCGCCTGACGCAACTGTTCGGTATCCACGTGCTCATGGGCGCCCAGGTAAATCTGCGCGCCCATTGCGGCCAGCAACTCGGCATTGGCCCGCTGGTTGGCGGCCACGCTGATACACAGGGTTGGCAAACCCAGCGCCGCACGCTCCCAACTGGTGCCGCCCCCGGCGCCGATGAACACATCAGTCGCCACCATAAGCCGGGCAAAGTCGCTGACATAGCGGTGCAACCGCCAGTGCGGGCGGTGGGCAACCAGCGCCTGCATCTGCGACCAGGCCGGATTATCGAGCCCAGCGACAAAATCGACCTCCAGCCCCTCGAAATCAGTCAGCGCGAGCATGGCCTGATGGACTTGCCCGGCGGCATCAAAACCGCCGAAATTCACCAACACCCTGCGAACCTGCGACCTGATTTCCAGCGGCTCGCGGTGGAACTCGCCACGCAACAACGCAAAGTGCGGACCGAGCAGGCGCTCGCACCGCTCATCGGTCAGCGCTTCATACGCCTGCTGCGTGCCCGTCAGGTTCTGATCCAGCAGCAAGTCCACTGCGTGACGGCGGTTGGCCAGGTCATCGATAGCGGCAATCCGCCGAGCCCAGCGGCGAGCGGCGGTTTGCCATTGATGATCGAGGCCGTAATGGTCAACGATGATCCAGTCAAAATCAGCCCTGCCCTTCAGCAGCCCATCCAGCGCGGCGATATCGGCCCTGCCATGGCAACGGCGCCTCGATGCCCAGATCGGGTTGCTCAAGCGGATAGGCCTGAGGCAGCGCGAACACCTCAAAGCCCTCAGCCTGCAAAGGCTCCAGACGATTGCCGGGCAGTTGCCGGCAGGCAAATGCGACACGGGCGCCCTGGTCGCGCAACCGATGAGCCAGCGTCAGACAACGTGCGACATGCCCGCTGCCGATGGCTGCGCTGGCGTCGGCACGAATCAGCACCCTCACGACTCAAGTTCCCCGCCAGCCTTCAGGGCTGCGTACAGGTACTCGGCGCGGGTCCAGTCTTCTTCGTTGTCGATGTCTTGCACCAGGTGTCGCGGCAAAATCACCGGCAGACTGCACGGTGAATACATCACTTCCCCGCGTTGCCAAGCGGCGGTTCGCCCCCAATAGAACTGCCCGGCATCCTGATACGCCTCCGGCAGGTCCTGGGAGCGGGTTTCGCGAAATTCCGGATAAAGCGCACTCAGCGCACCGTCCCCGTCGAGGGTCAAGGCGCGCTGTACCGGAAAACCAAACCCGCACACCGAAAAGGCAAACGACTTGTCCGGGTGCCGCTCCAGCAACTCCAAGCCCTGATGCAGATACCGCGTTTGCAGCAACGGCGCCGTCGCGTAGATGCAGCAGGCGAAATCAAAGTGTTGGCCCCGCGCCTGCAAGGCGTCGAGGGCGTGGACGATCACCGCCGCCGTCCCGGTAAAGTCATCGGCCAGGGCCGCGGGACGCATGAAGGGCACCTGGGCACCGCAGGCACGGGCCAGTTCGGCGATTTGCGGATCATCCGTGCTGACCAATACCTGGTCGAACAGCCCCGAGCGCAGTGCCGTGCGAATCGAACGGGCAATCATCGGTTCGCCGTCGAACAGCTTGAGGTTCTTGCGGGGGATACGCTTGCTGCCCCCGCGCGCCGGGATAATCGCCACGCAGCTCATCGCGTCAACACCCGGGCGCACGCGGCACTCAAGGAGCATTGCGCACAGCATCCGGCCAAGCATCGCTGTTGATCGTTCAACCCAGTATCCGCCTCAGGATTTCCACCACTTCGTCTTGCTGATCGTCGGTCAAGTCAGGGTACAGCGGCAAACTCAAGGCCTGTGAGAAGTAACGCTCCGCCTCTGGAAAATCACCTTCCTTGAAGCCCAACGCCTGGTAATAAGGCTGCAAGTGCACAGGAATGTAATGCAGATTCACCCCCAGCCCCGCGTCCCTCAGCGCGTCGAACACTTCGCGCTGACTGAGCGTGATGTGCTCAAGCTGCAACCGCACCACGTACAGATGCCAAGCGGATTCGGCACCCGGCTGGACGCTTGGCAGCGTTACGGCAAGGCCTGCCAGCAAACGGTCATAACGCGCCGCCAGTTGCCGCCGCCGGGCGACAAAGGCATCCAGCCGCGCCATCTGCGAAAGACCCAGCGCCGCGTGCAGATCGGTCATGCGGTAATTGAAGCCCAGCTCCAGTTGCTGGTAATACCACAGGCCATGATCCGGCACGTCCATTTGCGCCGGATCACCGGTAATACCGTGGCTGCGCAGACGCCTGAGCCGCTCGGCCAACTCCGCCCGGTTGGTCAGCACCATGCCACCCTCGGCGGTGGTAATGATCTTGACCGGGTGAAAGCTGAAAATCGTCATGGCCGCGTACTGACCACAACCCACCGGCCGCCCCAGGTACGACGCCCCCACGGCGTGGGAAGCGTCCTCGATCAGGGTGAAGTCATACTGTTCGGCCAGTTGCGCCATCATCCGCATGTCGCAACTCTGCCCGGAGAACGCCACCGCGACCACGACCTTGGGCAGTTTCCCGGTGCGCCGGGCCACTTCGAGTTTTTCCGCCAACAGACGTGCGTCAAGGTTCAGGGTTTGCGGGTCGATGTCGACGAAATCGACCTCTGCCCCGCAATACCGACCGCAATTGGCAGACGCGACAAAGGTGTTGGGCGTCGTCCACAGTCGATCGCCCGCCCCCAAACCCGCCGCGATGCAGGCAATGTGCAACGCCGCAGTGGCGTTGCATACCGCCACCGCGTGCTCGGCTTCACAGTGATCGGCCAGGGCTTTCTCGAAACGCTCGATGGTCGGTCCTTGCGTCAGCCACGGCGACGTGAGCACTTGCATGACCGCATCGATGTCGGACTGGTCAATGTTCTGCCGCCCGTAGGGAATCCGGTACGGCGTCATGATCCTGACTCGACGCAATACCCATCGAACCTGCCAGCCAATGCACCCTTGAACATCAACGTGTATGTGCCCATGTCATGCGTCCTTTTCACCTGTCAGCCAGGCTTATGCAAGCAACTGCGCCCAGTTCACACTGGATGCATCGCTGAGGGTAAAGCCCTTGCCGGTCAGGGCCAGGTTCTGGTTGTAGGCCACGTCCTGCTCCAGCCGTGCACGCCACTTGTCGCGCAGTGCAGCGGCGGCTTGCGGGTTGTCCGGCAAGGTGCCCGGATGCGCGATCTGCGCTTGCGGCGTCCACACAGTCAACAAACCGGCTTCGGCGACTTTCAGGCACAGGTCGACATCGGCAAAGGACTCGTCGAAATGCTCTTCATCCAGACCTTCCAGGGCGTAGAAAACTTCCTTGCGGATCATCAGGCAAGCGCCGGACACCGCTGAGTAGTTCTGCTCGACTTTCAGGCGCTGCATGTAACCGGCGGCGTCTTTCTTCTCGCCCACGAAGGGCGAACCGACTTCACCATTGAGGCCCAGAATCAGGCCCGCGCCGTTCACACTGCCATCGTGTGCCAGCAGTTTGGCGCCGACCACACCGACTTCAGGACGCTGAGCCTGATTGAGCAAGGCTTCGACCCAGTTGGCATTGACCACTTCCGCGTCGGCTGCCAGGAACACCAGGTACTCGCCCTGCGCCTGGCTGCTCGCCAGGTTGAGCAATGCCGAGGCACTCAACCGCTGTTCGGCCCTGATCACACGAACGCGGTTGCGCCCGCCCTGCTCAAGGCTCTCGAGCCAGGCGAGCAATTCAGCCGACTGACTGTGGTTGTCGGCAATCAGGATTTCGTTGTTCTGGTAACGGGTGCGCTGCAAGACGCTGACCACGCAACGCTGCAACTCGGGCAGGTTGTCGTGGCTCGCAATGACGATCGAGACCTTCGGACGATCAGCATGGCGATAATCGATCCGGTAGCGACCCGGCTCTTGCGAACTGACCACCGCCTTGTAACCACGGGTCGCCAGGTGACGCACCAGGGTTTGGCGTTCGTGTTCGTTGTCGACCAGCGCCGACTCCCGAGTGATCAGCAACGGTTCGGCCAGGTGAGCCAGGCCGGCCAGGCCACCGGTTTCGATCAGGCGCAGCAACAGGTCGAATTCCAGCGCGGTGTTGAACTCACGGGAATAGCCCCCGGCTTCCACCAGCACCTCACGACGTACCAGCCAGTGCCGCGCGGTGAGCGCCGGCAAACTTTGCAGCAGGTCGAGGTTGAAGGCCGGGCGGAACACATCGACCAGCGAGCCTGTGGCCCGGCGCTGAATCTCATCCACCGCCACCGCACGGCACCCTTCGGCGCCTTGCAACTCCAGGCTGGCGCGCAAGAAACCTGCGGCGGTGAACTCGTCGCCCGCTTCGGCCAGCATCAGCCAGTCCGACGTCGACTGACGGACAATCTGGTTGAGCTTGTCGACGTAGTTGCTTTCGCTGACCTTGACGAAATGCAGGGTACTTTGTTCGGTAGTGACCGACGGCAAGTCGCCCGTGGTGAAGACCACCACTTTGAATGCCCGGAACGCGCTGCTGAGCAGGCTATCGAACGTCACCTGCAACTTCTCCATGCTGGCGTCCAGGTCCAGCAGCAAGATACCGAACTGCGGCCCGCCGTCGTTGGCGGCCAGGTGCTGGTTGATTTTACGCACCGCCGTCTCGTTCGGCTGGCGGGCTTGCAACCAGTTGTACAAACGCCCCGTCGGCATGTCATCGAACAACTGGCGACGGTCATACAGCGGCACGCTGTCCAGACGTGCGACCCACGCGCCGATCACCTCGGCCCGGGCTTTTTCGCCCGTGTCCGCCAAGTGTTGCGCCAACCGTTGCAGCACACGACGATCAAAGGCGCCCGCCGCTACCGCCTCCTGCAACCGGTCGAGAATGGTCTCGGCGGAGTCGTTGGGGTAGGTGCGTTGCAGTTCGAGTTGCTTGAGCAATACACCTTCCATCTCCTCAAGCTGCAAGCGCCCGGCCGGCATCGCATGAAGCAGAAACTCGCACGCTGTCAGTTGCTCGAAGAAGGTGCTGTTGTAGAACGGCATTTCGACGTATTGCTCGGCGCCGAAGACCCGCTTCGGCCCCACCGTCGGATCTGTCCAGTAAGACTCGAAAATCGGTTCGATGGTCAGCGCGTTGCGGATCGTCAGGCTCTCGGCCAGGGCGGCGAAGCTTTGCAGGGCAAGCTGCGCGGTCTGCTTCTCATCGAGGTCACTGATGCCGGTCGGCAGCGCCGCCAGAAACTCGGCGAAACGTTCGCGCTCGGAGACAGATCGGGCGTCCTTGAAACTCAGGGTCGTCATGATTTCGGTGTTGTGATCCGAGCGGCCATAGTTGACCTCACGCACCACGTAGGGCGTCGGGAGAATCCGCGCCTTTGCCCGCGCCAGCATGTAGTAGACATGACCGATTTCCTGCCACTGGAAGATCGTGCCTTCAGGCATCGCTTCATACCAGTCACGCAGCAGCGAAGTACGGTGAACCGCATAGAACGGCGGAATGTACTGGCTCATGTAATCGAGTACACGATCCTGACCATGCTCGGCGTTGTAGTCCTCCTGCACTTTCTTGTCACGACGGTAGTACTGCACGTAGGTGGCGTGGGTCAGGTACATCAGGCAATAGCCATGGCACAGACCGTAATCGGGGTTGGCTTCGAGGAAGTTCACCGACTCGGTGAGCGCACCGTGCAACAGAAAATCATCGTCGGAGGCAAAGACCATGTACGGCGTGGTGACCTGCTCGACGCCGTACACCAGTTTGGCCTGAATCCCCCAGTAGCCGAATTGCGGCAGATGCCGATAGTCGATGGTGTCCGCGACCGCAGCCGCGCCCTCCAGAGCGACGGCCGATGAGTCGAGGACCAGAATCTTGCAAGGCAGCGTGCTGTAGAACTGCAATGCCCTGCGCAGGAACGCCGGGCGATTGTGTGTAATCAGCACCAGAGTGAACAGCTCACTCAGGGGCAACGTGTTTTCAGAACCGTAAATGCCTTGCATATCCTTCCCCACCACAGACCGATTGCCTGATGAACGCTTGAATAAAGTTGTCGCTTAACGCACGCGGCGCAGGTAGCCGTCCGGCGCGACAGTGATCAGCAGTTTGCTGTGAATCGCCTGGTCGATCTCGAAATCGCGGTTTTCTTCCAGGTAAGCCCATACGGCGGTTTTCGGGTTGTCACCCTTGCCCCACGGACGGTCCGGGAATGCATCTTCCGGCATGTCTTCGACCACGGTGTCCATGACCACGCAATAGCTGCCCACCGAAACCATCGGTGCATACAGGCGCAGCTCTTCGAGCACGTGTTCGTGGGTGTGGTTGGAGTCCAGTACCACCAGCACTTTCTTGCCCTGGATACGCTCGCGCACCTGGTCGACGATGGCGGTGTCGATGCTCGACCCCTGAATCATCTGGATCCGTTTGCTCATCGGGTGAGCCTCGATCGCTTCGCGGTTGTGCTGGCGAATATCGATGTCCACCCCCAGCACTTCCCCATGGCCCATCAGTTCCAGGATCGACGCATAAAACACCAGCGAACCGCCATGGGCGATACCGGTTTCAACGATCACATCCGGACGCAGGTTCCAGATGATTTCCTGCATGGCGACCATGTCCTGAGGGAACTGAATGATCGGCCGGCCCATCCAGCTGAAGTTGTAGGTGTACTTGTGTTTGGCCGTGGTGCCGACCCAGTTCAGGGACTCGGCTTGCAGCGCCTTGTCCTGTTGCAGGCCTTCGATGTTGTCTTTTACTTCTTCGCGAAACTGCTCATGAAGATTCATTGAAACGCTCCAAAAAAATAGGCAAACGGGTTACTTGAAGACCCTACCGTCGGGGTAAGGCACCACGTTGGTCTTGATGATCCTGGCGGGATTGCCCACCACGACCGAATAATCCGGGACATCTTTGGTCACAACGGCACCGGCGCCGATAGTGACCCAGCGACCGATACGCAAGCGCGGAAGAATGGTGGCGTTGGTGCCGATGAACGTTCCATCGCCGATCTCCACGCAACCGGCAATGCACACACCCGGCGCCATGAACACCGAGTGGCCGATTCGCCCTTCATGCCCCACCACACTGCCGGCACTGATGCTGGTGTTGTCACCCAGCGTGACTTCGGCTTGCATGATCACGCCTTCCTGCAAATAACTGCCCTGCCCCATGCGGATCATGGTCAGGTCAATGCCGGGGTGTACGAACTGGCCCAGCGTGGCACCGGCCTCGACCAACCCGCAGGTGGTCTCGTAGCGCAGCCGGGTGCTGCCGGTGATCAGGTTGACGAAACGCGCGTCGGGCCCTTTGAGCTCACTCACACGCTCGGAACCGCCAATGACCGGCACCCCATAAAACAAAGTGCCCTGCTTGCCTGGGTCGTTGTCCAGAAACGCGAACTCGACGTTCGGCGTGCTGCGTTTCACAGCCTGCAGCATGCGCACCGCTTCCGGGTTGGCCGCGCCCAGCAGATACATCTTCACAGCGAATGCCTTTTTGCCAGCAGGCCGCGCACTACATCCACCACTCGCGCCTGATCGGCATCGGTCATGTCGTGATAACTCGGCAGGTTGAACGCGCGCTCCGGCAAGGCAAACGAAACCGGTGTATCAACGTCGTGCTCGTTGAACATGGGCAACGACGACAGTGGCCAGAAGAACACCCGGGCGTCGATATCGGCAGCCTGGAAGGCAGCAATCATCTCGTCGCGATGAATACCGGTCTCGGCATCGAATACCACGGTGGGCATCCAGTAACCGTTGCGGGCGTGTGCTGGCTCGGGGTTCAGTGACACACCCGGGAATGGCGCCAGCGCACGGGCGTAATTGGCAAAAATCGTCCGTTTGCGTTCGATCAGTTCCTCGATTCGCTCGACCTGGGCGCAGCCGACGGCGGCCTGCAAGTTGCTCATTTTGTATTTGAAGCCAATGAACTCAGGCCAGAACTGTTTGGTGCTACCCGCGACACGACCATGGTTGGACAAGGTCAGGACACGCTCGTACAAGGCTTTGTCCGAGGTGACGAAAATGCCGCCCTCGCCAGTGGTCATGGTTTTGGTGCCATGAAATGAAAACGCACCGAACGCCCCCATCGAGCCCGCAGCCTTGCCGCGCCACTGCGAGCCGATGGCTTCGGCAGCATCTTCGATGACCGGGATACCGTGTTCGCGTCCGATCGTCAGCAACGCATCCATGTCGCACAGATTGCCGTAAAGATGGACCGCGAGAATGGCTTTGGTCTTCGGGGTGATTGCTTGCCTGACGAGTTCCGGGTCCAGGCACCAGCTATCCGGCAGCACATCGACAAGCACCGGCGTCGCGCCCAGATAGGTAATCGGTGCCGCCGAAGCGATCCAGTTGGTGTTGCCCAGGATCACTTCATCACCCGCGCCGATACCCAGCGCCGCCATGCCCATGTGCAGCGCGCCGGTGCAGCTTGAGGTCGCGATGGCATAGGCCGCCCCAAGGTGTTCGGCAAACCCGTGCTCGAAGCGCGTCAGGTATTCGTAACAGCGTGCGCCCCAACCGTTTTGCACGGCATCCAGGGCATACCGGGCTTCCAGTTCGCCGACACTCGGTTTGGTGTAATGAATTCTGCTCATTGGATACTCAACTCCGGAACGGCGACGACAAACTGTGCGCCCCACTCTTTGACCGAGGCGAATTGCTGGGTGATTTCAGCCAACAGGTTCCATGGCAGAACCAGGATGTAGTCGGGTTGTTCGAGGGCGATACGCTCGGGCGACACCACCGGGATACGACTGCCCGGCAAGTACTTGCCCTGTTTGTGCGGGTTGGCGTCGGCCACCCAGGCCAGCAGGTCAGGCTTGACCCCGGCATAGTTGAGCAACGTGTTGCCCTTGGCGGCAGCGCCGTAACCGACCACGCGCTTGCCATCGGCTTTGGCCTGCAACAGAAAGCGCAGCAACTGGTGCTTGATGCCCACCGCGGCTGGCGCCAGGGTTGTGTAGTACTCCGGGGTTTTCACGCCAGCGGCGAGTTCGGCCTGCAATTGCTGTGCAACCGCCGGCTGCACGTCGCGACGACTACCGTCGGTACGCTGCACGAACACCCGCAGCGAACCACCGTGGGTCGACAGTTGGCTGACGTCGAACACTTCCAGGCCGTTACGCGCGCACAACGTCTGCACGGCCGTCAGCGACAAATAGGAATAGTGCTCGTGATACAGCGTGTCGAATTGCTGCCCGGCCATCAGCGTCAGCAATTGCGGAAACTCGAAGGTCGCCACGCCCGTCGGCTTGAGCAAGGTCGCGAAGCCGCCGAGAAAATCATTGATGTCCGGCACATGCGCCAACACATTGTTGGCCGCCATCAGGTCGGCGGCCCAGCCTTCGGCAGTCAGTTGTGCAGCGGTTTCGCGTCCGAAGAACAGCTCGCGAATGTCCAGGCCTTTTTCCCGCGCTGCTTGTGCGGTGCTGCGCGTCGGCTCGACGCCCAGGCAAGGAATGCCGCGCCCTGCCACGTATTGCAACAGGTAACCGTCATTGGCAGCGATCTCCACCACGCGGCTTTCGGCGGTCAGGTCGAAGCGCTCGACCATCTCGGCCACATAACGCTCGGCGTGAGCCAGCCAGGTGCTGGAGAAGGAGCTGAAATAGGCGTACTCGGCGTCGAACAGGCTGTCGGCGCTGGTGTAATCCTCGGTCTGTACCAGCCAGCACTGCTGACACACCGCGACCTTCAACGGCACCCATTGTTCGGCGTGTTCCAGTTGGTCGGCACGCACGTAGGCATTGGACGGTGGCGAGGTGCCCAGGTCGATCAGCGGCAAGGCCAATGGAGTACCGCAACCACGGCAGTTCATAGACGCACTCCGGCGAAGTGTTCATCAAGCAAGGGATGGCTGGCGTCCCTTGCTGACAGATTATTGACAGGCAACGGCCAACGGATCGCCAGCCGTGGATCATTCACCGACACGCCGCCCTCGTGTTCAGGCGTGTAGTCGGCGCTGTGCAGGTAGAGCAACTCGGCGTCGTCGGTCAGCGTCTGGAAGCCATGGGCAAAACCGGCCGGGATCAGCAGGCCGCGACCATCACCCGCGCGCAGGTGTTCGGCGTGCCAGTGCAGGAACGTTTCGGAATCAGGGCGCAGGTCAACTGCCACGTCCCAGACTTCACCGCGCAGGCAGGTGATCAATTTGGCTTCCGGCTGCGCCGCATTCTGATAATGCAGACCGCGCACACTGCCGCGTTCGCGGGTGCAGGAATGGTTGATCTGACGAATGTGAAACGGCTGGCCAAAGGCACTCAGGCTGCCTTCGCAGAACAGCCGGGCGAAGTGCCCGCGCTGATCTTCAAAGCGCTTGTGCTGCACGCTGAACAGACCTTCCAGGGGCAACGCTTTCAACAGGAACTCGCTCACAGCGCACCTCGGTACAGGTTCAACTGGCCCAGCGTGACTTCACGCATGTCATCGCCGTTTTGCCAGGCCAGGTGCCAATCCAGGGTCTGGGTCAGGCACTGCTGCAACGTCCAGCGCGGTTGCCAGGCCAACAGTTGACGGGCGCGGCTGCTGTCCAGGCGCAACAGGCCTGCTTCATGCAGATCACTCGGCTCGATGCGCAATCCACGCGCTTGCGGCCAGCGACTGGCAAGCAACTCGACCACCTCGCCGACGCTGCACATGTCGGCTTCGCTCGGGCCGAAGTTCCACGCACCGGCAAACTCGGGGCCGTGCTCGTACAGGCCGGCAGCCAGTTGCAGATAACCGGCCAGCGGCTCCAGCGCGTGCTGCCACGGGCGAACCGCTTGCGGGTAGCGCAGGGTCACCGGCTCATCGGCGGACCAGGCCCTTGAGCACGTCCGGGATCAAGCGATCGGGAGCAAAATCGCCGCCGCCCAGCACGTTGCCGGCCCGCGCCGTGGCCATTGCCAGGCCATGCTCGGCGTAGCGCTCTGCCGGGAAAAACGATGCGGCGTAAGACTGCGCCAGCAGCTCGCAGCAGGCCTTGCTGCTGCTGTAGGGATCATGCCCGCCCAGGGCTTCGTTTTCGCGGTAAGGCCACAGCCATTCCTGATTGGCGTAGACCTTGTCGGTGGTGACCAGCACGCATACGCGCACGCCGCCGACCTGCCGAATCGCTTCGAGCAGATTCAGGGTGCCCATGACGTTGCTTGAATAGGTGCCCAGCGGATCGCGGTAACCTTCACGCACCAAGGGCTGCGCGGCCAGGTGCAGGACGATCTCCGGTTGGGTATCGGCGATCAGTTCCAGCAACGCGCCCAGGTCTCGCAAGTCGCCACGCTGGTCGTTGATGCCTTCGCCGACGCGCGCCAGCTCGAACAGGCTCGGCTCGGTCGAAGGATCAAGGGAAAAACCGCTGACCTTGGCGCCCAGGCTTTGCAGCCACAGCGTCAACCAACTGCCCTTGAAACCGGTATGACCGGTGAGCAGGACCCGTTTGCCGCGCCAGAATTCAGTACTCAGTCCCATTGCTTCCACGGGGCCTCCCCGCTTTGCCACAGGGCTTCGAGGTGGTTTTTGTCACGCAGGGTGTCCATCGGGTGCCAGAAGCCGTCGTGCTGGAACGCGGCTAATTGGCCGTCGTGGGCCAGGCTGGTCAACGGCTCGGATTCCCAGACTGTCTCGTCAGCGGTAATCAGCGGCAGCACCTTGGGCGACAAGACAAAGAAGCCACCATTGATCCAGCCGCCGTCGCCGCGAGGTTTTTCGGTGAACCCGCGAACCAGGTCGCCGTCGCGCTCCAGGGCACCGTAACGGCCTGGCGGTTGGACCGCAGTGACCGTGGCCAGTTTGCCGTGGGACAGGTGGAAGTCGACCAGCGCGCCGATGTTGAGGTCGGAAACGCCGTCACCGTAGGTAAAGCAAAAGGCTTGTTCACCTTCAAGATAACGGCTGGCGCGACGCAGCCGGCCACCGGTCATGGTGTCCTCACCGGTGTCGATCAGGGTCACGCGCCACGGCTCGCTGTAGTTCTGGTGAACGTCCATGCGGTTGTTGCACATGTCGAAGGTAACGTCGGAGGTGTGCAGGAAGTAGTTGGCGAAGAAGTCCTTGATCGCGTAGCCCTTGTACCCCAGGCAGATCACGAAATCGTGAATACCGTGGGCGGAGTACTGCTTCATGATGTGCCAGAGAATTGGCTTGCCGCCGATCTCGATCATCGGCTTGGGCTTGAGGTGCGACTCCTCGCTGATTCGCGTACCCAGGCCACCCGCCAAAATAACTGCCTTCATCGTCTCCCCTCTTGTTCGTCACAGTGCCCTGCAAGCTGTATCAAGCAATTGCGCAGCTTCTGGGTAAAACCTTCAATGCCGCGCATGGCACCTGCGAAACAATCGCAAGTGCTCGTTTTATGGCGATATAGGGGGACCTTGCAGGAAACGCGCCAGCTCGGATTGCCCGAGCTGGCCAGGTTGACGCATGGCGACTGATCAGTCAGGCAGCCAGCCGTTGATCCAATAGTTCAGGTTGTCACCGCGCAGCATGTAGTCGCGCAGCACTTCCTCACGCAGTGCATCACCCATGCGATAGCTGGCTTCGGGATCGGCCAGATGCATGCGAATGGCGGCCAGCCATTCCTCGGTGCTGTTGCTGACCACTTTGGTACACGGCAGGTAGCCGCGGTACGCCTCGGTGTCGGTGCAAATCACCGGATAACCGCACGCGCCGTACTCCAGCAAGCGCAGGTTGCTCTTGCAGTCGTTGAAGATGTGGAACTCCAGGGGCGCCAATGCCAGATCAAGATTCAGGCTCGCCAGTTTGGCCGGGTAGGCTTGCAAGCCGATCGCCGGGTAGAACTCGCGAACGTAGCCGCGCAGCGACGGCGGGCACATGCCGAAGAACACCCAATCCACCTCATCGGCCAGGATGCGCACCACATCGGCAATGATCGCCAGGTCGCCATCATGACTGGTCCCGCCCCCCCAACCGACTCGCGGTTTGCGCGAGGTGCGGCGCTGGCTGGTCAGCCCGGTCCACAGGTGGGGCGCCAGCATGTTCGGCACCACACGAATGTCGTGATGCATGCCCTTGAGCGTGTCCGCCAACGGCTGGGTCGACACCACGACGCGGTCGCACAGGCCGACACCTCGACGCACGATATCCTCGACACCGTCGATCGCCTTGCGCACATGTGCGTTCTTCTTCGGCACCTTGATCACGTAGTCGTCGAGTTCAAAAATCCGAAACGCCCGGGAGCAGTTTTTCACTCGCTCCACTTCATCCACCGCGCTCTGGCTGTAGCGCCCTTGCAGGATGATCACATCTGGCGCCTGACGCTCCAGCTCGATGTCCGAGGGCGTGTGGAACGACAGATGCCCGAGCACCCGGCCAGCGGCTTCCAGCTCAAGGAACGGCTGGGTGACACGGTAATGGCCGACAGCGGTCTCGTTGATCGGAATCGCCAAAACCCGGGGCAACATGTGCCGGGTAAACGGATTCCAGCCTGCAAGCGAACCCGGCTCCAGGTTGAAGTTGTTGGTGCCCAGGCTCAGGTTGGTGTTGTACGCAGGATCCCTGGCGATGATCGGCAACCAGCGCTGATAGAAGTTCTTTTGTTCTGCCAGCAGCGATTGCGCCACCGGACCATTGATGCCCTCGGCCGCCACCTGGACCGATTCGGCATACGGCGTCCAGACCACCAGATAACCGCTGCGCCGCACCCGCAAGCACAGATCCGGGCCATTGAGCATCTGCGCGAACGCCTGCTCATCAAAGCCTTGCAGGTCATCGAAAATCTGTTTGCGGATCAGCAGGCATTCCGCACCGACCGCACTGAGGTTCTGTACGGTCTGCTGGCGCTGCATGTAGCCGGAGGTATTCAACGGCTCGCCACGCCACGGCACGCCCACCGGCCCGCGCATCCCCAGGATCAGCGCCGAGCCTTCAATGCGCCCCTGCGGGCTGACCATCCGCCCGCCGACCACACCAACCTCCGGGCGCATCCCGTGGTTGAGCAGCTCATGCAGCCAGTCGCCACTGACAATCTGGCAGTGGGTGCTCAGCAGCACCAAATACTCGCCACGCGCCTGGCCCGCTGCAAAGTTCTGCGCGGCCGCCGGGTTTTCAGGGTAATCGCAACGCAGAATCCGCAGTTTGTCGCTGCCCATCTGCTCCATGGCCGCGAACCAGTCGCGGGCCTCGGCGGTGATGCTGCCGCTGTCGACAATCAGCAACTCGTAGTGAGCATACGCAGTGTGTTCCAGCACCCGCTCGACACAACGCTGAAGCGTGCCGATCCGGTCCCTGGCGACAATGATGATCGAGACCAGCGGCTGATGTTCGTGCTGATAGTCAACCCGGTTGATCAGCGGCAAGTCGCCGACGCGCACTTGATGGCGTACGCCGATTCGATCCAGATGCGCCGCCAGTACCCGCGGATTCTGCTCGACAACCTGCGACAGGGACAGCCATTGCGAGAGGCCAAAAGTGGACTCCACCAGCACCTGGGCAACGTGCTCGATCACATGAGCACCATCGCCCTCGACCAGTCGCCAGACCACATCATGGGGACTCAGCTCGGCGTAAGCCGGATCGAAGCCACCGACGGCCAGAAAACGCCGGCGCTGCATCGCCAGCGTCCGGCCGATGTAGGGGTAGCTGCGCAACAGGTCGAGGTTGAAGTCGGCCTTGAAGATCGGCTCCACCGACAGCTCGTCGCGCAAGCCACCCTCATCGCTGTAGATGCACAAGGCATCGGCGCTTTCGACCACGCGCTCGGCCAGCAACAACAGGGCCAGATCATTGAGGCGATCACCGGCGCGCACCAGGTAGAACCAGTCCGCCCCCTCCAGATCTGCCAGCACGCCGTTGAGCTGGGCAAAGCCATCTCCCTCAAGGGCGATGCTGATGACATTGCCATCGACCGGGCTCAATAAGGTCCCGCTGGACAGGACCACGACCGTTTCGGCGGCGTACACCTGACGCTCGATGCTTTCCAGCGTCATGCGCAGCGCGGCGCCATCAGCCTGCGCGTCGATCACCACCGGGACGATTCTCGGCTGCCACGCCCACGAAGCCAGACGCGTGGGCAGCAAACGCTGTTGAGCTGGGTTCAGGGTCCGGCACGACAACCACTGCCGATACACTTCGCCAAAACTGTCGCAGCCCATGCCCACTCGCGAGCGAATCAGCGTGTGGGTAAAGCCCAGTGAACGGGTCAGACTGATTTCTTCCCAGGCGTAGGGCTCACCCTTTGCTGCTGCCGTCAGATCGATGTAGCGCGCATAACCCGGCGCTGGCGCAGGCTCGCCACTGCGCACGGCGAGCATCTGGGACAACCAGCCAAGCTCGGTCAGTACAGCCTGCTGGACCTCTGGCTGATTGCTCAGGCGCGCCTTGTGCAATCGCTCAAAACTGAGCACCTGACTGACCACCGCGAGGTTGCCCCGGCGCAGCAGGCAAACAAACAACGCCAGGTCGAGCCGGGCCACGAAGCCCGCCTCCATCTGGGTCAACGCCGGCAGGTACTCCAGCACCTGACGCGTGCGCAGCAATGCACCGCTCAGACCGCTGAGAAAGTTCACCGCGCTGCTTTCAAGCACATCGAGCAGGTCTTCGCCCTTGAACAGGGTATCGCCCGAGGTAAAACTGGAGTTCTCGAGACGCTCGGGCAGCAGGGCGTAATCGCCGTCGCAGAACTGGCGCTGAGCTATCACCAGGCTCACATCGTCATGCCCGATAAAACCCTGGACCTGACGCGCAACGCACTCGGGCAGTAACTGATCGTCATCACAAAGAAGCTTCAGGTACTCGCCCGTCGCTTCTTCAGCGCACGCAATCAGATTGCCCTGAAAGCCCAGGCGTTGCTTGTTGCGCACGTAACGCAGCACAAGGTTCTGCGGCACGGTGCAAGCCTGGACGATGGCGTGAATTTCATCACCCATGCTGTCATCGCAGACAATCACTTCGAGGGGGGTATACGTCTGACTCAATGCGCTTTGCAGCGCTGCATTGAAGAACTGCGGGCTGAAAGCTGGAATGGCGATACTGACAAGCGGAGCTGGATTCACGGCGGGAACTCTCGAGCGGCGCGAGCCCACTCACTGTGAGTGGGCTGCGCGAACCGCTGAAAAAAGACGGTTTGCACTCGACGGTTGAAGCAGATGCAGCAGTTGGATCAATGCCAGGCAGGCACGGGCTCAGACTTTGTTGAACAGACCCAGTTGCGAGATCTTGCTGAACGCCAGTTGCGAGGCTTGCAACATGGTCGTCTGCAAGGTCAGGCGTGTCATCACCTCGGCCGGATCGGAATCACGAATTGCCGACTGGGTCTGGGTATTGGCCAGGGCCAGGCTTTCGTTGGTATCGCTCTGGATAGCCAGCGCCGACCCGCGACCACCAATCGAACTGACACCTTCGCTCAACGTGTCCATGCCGCTGGTGAGGTTGCCGATACCCGAGGTGATGGCTGCGTTGAGCTTTTGCACTGCAACCGGGTCACCATTGGTGGGTGTCGACAGTGCGGTACGCAACTGGCTGACCGTATCCAGGATGTTCTGGGTCTGATGGTTGTTGGCCGCAACGACAAACTGATCACCGGCTGCCGGTGTACCGGCCAGGGTGAAGTCAACGCCTGCTGCGGTCGCCGTGGTACCTGCACCTGTCACTGTGCCGCTCGATACCGGCTTGCTATCAGCCGTCAGCGGCGAGGCATACAGGTCGTAGGCCGTGGCACTGGTGAACTTCAGAACCGCACCACCGTTCGGGAACGCGGCGGCGTATGCAGCCTGGCTGCTGACGGTGGCGCCCGTGACCACAGCAGTCGACGAGTTGCCCGGCATGCGCGAGTTAGTGAATGTGTCAGGCTTGGAAGCCAGGGTGAAATTATGACCGGCTATGACGGCATCCGGATTGGTATCCGTCGCCTTGAGGTTCATGTTCAGGGTCAGGTCGACACCACGGAAACTCACCGTTTGCGAGTTTGCCCCGACGTTATTACTGATGACACCATTCTTGCTCGCCTCGGCTGTGACGTCGTTGCCGCCCGCATCAGTGATCTTCAACTGTGTGCTGCTGACAAAACTGACAACGTAAGGCTCGCCACTCCGGAAATTGGCGTTGTAATTGACGCTGGAGTTGACCTGGCCGTTGGACAGCACCACGCGACCGTCATCCACCGCTGGCGCGGTCATGGTGGTCAGGCTGCGATTGGTGTTGATCGCTTGCTGGAACACGTCCCAACCCGTGCTGTTGGTGGCCATGCTCATGGTGTCGCCAATCGGCAGGCTCAACGAGGTCTGGTCACCGTTGTAGCTGTAGGTGCCATCGGAATTACGGGCAAACGGTTCGGTATCGCCCTTGGAGCCCGAGAAAATGTACTTGCCGTTCTGATCCTTGGTGTTCATCAGGCTCAGCAATTGCTCTTCGATCTGGCCCAATTCCGAGGCGTTGGCCTTGCGGTCGTTGTCGGTGTAACCGGCGTTGCCCGCACCGAGCGCCAGCTCCTTGGCGCGCTGCAGCACGTTGGTGATGCTGGTCATGACCGATTCGGCCTGGCCGAGAGTCCCTTTGAGGGTCGTGGTGTTGGCCGCGTACTGGTCGAGCATCGCGCTTTGCTGGCCCAACTGCAGCAGGCGAGCAGCACCGACCGGATCGTCGGCAGCGGTGTTCACGCGAATCAGGCTGCTGGCCTCTTCGTTGCTCTTGACCACGTTGGAGAAGTTTTTCTGATAGTTCGCAGCCGAGGCTTCGTAAAACTGGGCGGTAGAAATGCGCATGGGCTACGACTCCTTAAAGACTGTTAATCAGGGTGCTGAACATTTCCTGCGCAGCCTTGATGATCTGCGAAGATGCGGTGTAATACTGCTGATACTTGACCAGGTTGCCGGTCTCTTCATCGAGGTCGACGCCGGACAGCGAGTCACGCGCGCCCTTGGCGTTGGCCAGGATCGCATTGTTCGCCGCACTGTCGAGCTTGCCCTGACTGGCCTTGGCGCCGACGCCTTCCACCAGTTTGCCGTAGGCATCAACCAGGGTGATGCCCTTGCTCACGGAACCGGTATCGACGGTCTGCTTGGTCTGCAGGTTCGACAGGGCCGTGCCGTTGCGGTTGTCCTTGGAGTCGGCGCCGTTGAACTTGATGTTCAGGCCATCACCGTCTTTAGGCGAACCCGCCACCGACATTTCGACGGTAAAGGTCTTCTGCACGGGCGGTACAGCGCCATCGGTAATCGGCGCACCCGAGGCGTCGACCATCTTGATTTGCAGGCTCAGGGTATTGTTTTGCCCCGGCACGATGCTGCCGGACCCCATCAGGGTGCCCTTGGCATCGTAGTACTTGAAGGACTGGCTCGGGCCTTCAGGACCGAACACCAACTTGACCGGCACCGAGTTCTTGACCGCTGTCTGCATCTCGGCGTTGGCCGCCGGGTTGTAGATGTCCAGGGGCACCTTGACCGTCGGCTGACCGGCGATGCTCAGGGTGCCATTGGCGCCCGGCAGCAGGCTGGCGCTCAATGGCGCAGCAATGGCCAGACGCTTGGCGTCGGTCATCTCGGTCTTGATACTGGTCGCCGCATTACGGGTCGGGGTGATCTTGAAGCTGTCGCCTGCGCTCAAGGCACCACCGCCATTGAGGCTCAGACTGAAACCATCAATGACCGGTGCCGGCGTCGTCCCGGTGTTGAACGGTCCCAGCGACGAACCATCGGCGCGCTTGACGGAATAGTCGGTGGCGGTGCTGAACGTCACGGTGTAGTCGCCCGTGCTCAGCTTGCCCGTGTCCTTGATGGTCACGTTGAGGTTGCCGGAACCTGTGCTGTTATTGCCGCTGGCGATGCTGCGCTGACTGATCAGCGCGGCACTGTTGATGTTGTTGAACAACGCCGCACCGAACTCGCCGTTTTTGTCCAGGCCCTGGCCCAGCTGGCTGTTCATCTGATCGGCAACGACCAGCGCCACACGGCCCAGCTCGTTCATGGCCGGGTCCAGCACGGTTTCGCGATAACGCAGCAGACCACCGATTTCACCGCCAGTAACGACGCCGGTGATGTCGATAGTGCTGGAGCCACGGTTGAGCTGGATCGAGGAGCGGGTCGGGTCGACCTTGCCAGCCACGACTTCCAGCGTGCTGACCGAATTGCCCATGACCAGTGGCTGACCACCGGGCAGGTATAGATCGACATTGGAGCCGCGCTCGCTCACCTGCACCCCTATGAAGGTCGACAGTTGGCGAACGGTCTCGTTGCGCATGTCCAACAGGTCGTTGGGCATACCGCCGCCGCTCGACACTTCGGAAATGCGCTGATTGAGCTGAGCCACGGTGGTCGCCAGTTTATTGACCTGATCGGCCATGGTGCCCAGGCTGCCGTTGATGTTGGCGTTCTGCTCGTTCAACTGACTGGAAACGGTGTTGAAACGGTTGCTCAGCGCTTGCGCATCGCTGAGCAACAGCTGACGCGAAGCATCATCGGTCGGGTTGGCGTTGACGTTCTGCATGGACGAGAAAAACTTGGTCAGCGCGCCGGTCAGGCCGGTGCCGTTGTCCGACAACAGTTTGTCGATCGGGGTAACTTGACCCAGGTAGGCAGCCGCATCGCTGTTGAGCGAGGTCTTGAGCTGCAATTGCTGATCGAGGTAGCTGTTATAGACCCGACGTACATCGGCCAGCGTGGTGCCGGTGCCGATGTAGAGGTTGCCGAACTGAATCGAGTCCTTGGTACCCTGCACGGTTTGCTGGCGTGAATAACCGGCGGTGTCGGCGTTGGCAATGTTATTGCCGGTTGTCATCAATGAAGACTGGCCAGCGGCCAGCCCCGACATCCCGATATTGAGCAAACTCATGATTCAGACCTTATAAATTCGTGGAAGCGCCTGCCGCAGCGTAGTTCTGGTAGCTCTTCATCTGCTTGGCAATCTGCGAAATCTTGCTTGCGTAATCCGGATCGGTTGCATACCCGGCTTTTTGCAACTCGCGTACAAACTGTTCTGGGTTATCGGCCGACTTCAGCACTTCTTGATAGCGATTGTTGCTTTGCAGCAGCGTCACCAGATCGTGGAAGCTGTCCTGATAAGAGGCGTAGGAGCGGAACTCGGCCGTCTCCTTGACCATCGCACCGTTTCTGAATTCGCTGGTAATCGCTCGCGCCGAATCACCTTGCCAACTGCGACCGGCCTTGATGCCGAACAGGTTGTGGCTACTGCTGCCATCCTGCTGGCGCATGACCGATTTACCCCAGCCGGTTTCCAGCGCAGCCTGGGCCACCAGGTAACGCGGATCGACACCAATACGGTCAGCTGCCTGCTGCGCCATCGGCAGCATGGTGGCGACAAATTCGTCGGAGGAACTGAAGGCTTTTTTCGCCGGAGCCAGCGGTGGCTGAGCCACGGCGCGACCGTAGACCTGCATGCGGCCACTCGGCACCGCGTAACTTTTCGCCGCCTGCCAGTCACCCTTGATCAACGCATCCGCAGCCACCGTGGAGCGCTGAGGCAGCGCCGAGGTATTGATTGCGGTCGTCGATGCCGAAGGCACCAGGCCGGCCAACAGGCGATCGGCGAGCTTCGGTGGCAATGCCAGACGCCGCTGATTGAGCAACGCCACGTCATTGCGATGAGAGAGCTCGGCCTGGGGCGGATTGATCGCTCGCGAAGCCCACAACGGACGCTGGCCATTGACCCGGGAAAGCGGGCCATTGGTGCCGACCGTACCGGCCGCAATCGGGGTTTCCACCGCCGCTTTCGCAGCCTGCTGATGGGCCGCAGACAGCGCGGCCGCCTCGCCCGGCGCCAACGGTTTGTTCTTCGACATCTGGCGCATCAACACATCCGCCAGACCGATACCGCCACCCTCGCGAGACATGGAAACGGCCAACTGCTGGTCGTACATTTCCTGGTACTGCTTGGCCGCCGGCGTATTCATCGGGTTGTCCTTGCCCAGCGCTTCGGTCGCCGAACGCATGGACTTGAGCATCTCGCCGAGAAACAGCGACTCGAACTCCTGCGCTACTTTGCGCATGTTCGCATCGCTGTTCTTGTCACCAACCTTGAGCTGATTAAGCCGGTTGAGGTCCGAATAGGACCCCGAGTCGCCACTGCTGATCAGACCGCTCTTGCGAATATCCATGACCCCTACCTCAAATCACGATCAGGTCGGCTTGCAGCGCGCCGGCCTGCTTCAGGGCTTCGAGGATGGCCATCAAGTCACCCGGCGCAGCGCCGACCTGATTCACCGCACGGACAATCTCATCCAGCGTGGTGCCCGGACCGAACTTGAACATGGGCTTGGCTTCTTGCTGAGCATTGACCCGCGAACGCGGCACGACCGCCGTCTGACCATTGGACAGAGGGCCGGGCTGACTGACAATCGGGTCTTCGGTGATGGTCACCGTCAGGCTGCCGTGGGTCACGGCGGCCGGCGAAACCTTGACGTTCTGGCCGATCACGATGGTGCCGGTGCGCGAGTTGATGATGACTTTCGCCACCGCCTGACCCGGATCGACTTCAAGGTTTTCGAGGATCGACAGGTAATCCACACGCTGGCTCGGATCGAGCGGCGCCGTGACGCGGATCGAACCACCGTCGATGGCCTGGGCAACGCCAGGGCCAAGCATGTCGTTGATCTTGTCGACGATGCGCTTGGCCGTGGTGAAGTCCGAACGGTTGAGGTTCAAGGTCAGGCTGTTGCCCTGATTGAAACCACTCGGTACCGCACGCTCAACCGACGCACCACCCGGGATGCGACCGGCCGACGGAACGTTGACGGTAATTTTCGAACCGTCGCGACCCTCAGCATCAAAACCGCCAACCACCAGGTTGCCCTGGGGCCACCGCATAGACGTTACCGTCGATACCCTTGAGCGGCGTCAGCAGCAAGGTGCCGCCACGCAGGCTCTTGGAGTTGCCGATGGACGAAACAGTAATGTCGACCTGCTGACCCGGCTTCGCGAACGCCGGCAATTCGGCACTGATCGAAACCGCCGCGACGTTCTTCAATTGCACGTTGCCGGAACCGGCCGGCACCTTGATACCGAACTGCGACAACATGTTGTTGAAGGTCTGCAGGGTGAACGGGGTTTGCGTGGTCTGGTCGCCCGTGCCGTTAAGCCCGACAACCAGGCCGTAGCCGATCAATTGGTTGGAGCGCACGCCCGAAATACTGGCGATGTCCTTCAACCGCTCGGCCTGAACGCCAAGGGAAGTGGACAGCAACAACATGGCCGCCATCAGGTGCTTGAAGTTAAGCATGGAAATATTCATCACCTAGAAAGGGAACAGCGGGCTTAGGAAGAAACGGTCGAACCAGCCTGGCTGACTCGCATCGGCAAAGGAACCGGTGCCCGAGTAAGTGATGCGCGCATCCGCGACACGGGTCGACGACACGGTATTGTCGGTGGCGATATCGTCCGCCCGCACCAGGCCAGCAATCCGTACCAGCTCATCACCAGTGTTGAGGGTCATCCACTTCTCGCCACGTACGGCAATAATGCCGTTGGGCAAGACGTCGGCGACGGTCACGGTGATCGAACCGGTCAGGCTGTTGCCCTGCCCGGCCTTGCTGTCACCCTTGGTTGCACGGTCGCCGCTGTAGCCGGCACTGAGACTCAGGTCGCCATCGCCGAACGGGTTATTGGTGTTGGGCACTGCGCCGAACAGCGAGGTCAGGCCGACGCCGGTCTTGCTGTTCTTGGCCACTTGCGAATTGGCGTTTTTGCTCGCCTGGGTCTTCTCGTTCAGGGTGATGGTGATGATGTCACCCACCCGGAATGCCTTGCGGTCGCTGTACAGGTTCTGCTCGAAACCGGCCTGATAGATCGAGCCGTTATTCGCCGCAGCCGGCAACGGAGTACGGGGCAACACCGGCGCATAGTAAGGGTCATTGGGCTTCGGCGTCGGGGCGACACAGCCCGCGAGCACGGCGATCCCACTCAATGCGAGAACTGATACAAAGCGATTCATGACCCTACCTCACGGTGTTGCAGGCGGCTTCATGCCGCCCCATAGACTTGATTACAGATTCTGCGTTACGAACGAGAGCATCTGGTCGGCGGTGGAGATCACCTTGGAATTCATCTCGTAGGCACGCTGAGTGGTGATCATGTTGACCATCTCTTCAACGGTGCTGACGTTGGACGTTTCCAGGGTGTTCTGCAGCGTGGTGCCAAAACCGTTCAGGCCCGGGGTGCCAACTTGCGGCGCGCCACTGGCAGCGGTTTCCAGGAACAGGTTGTTGCCCACGGCTTGCAGGCCGGCCGGGTTGATGAAGTCGGCGGTTTGCAGATTGCCGATCACCTGGGAAGCCGGGTTGCCGGCGATGGTGATCGAAACCGTACCGTCGCGACCAACCGTGAAGGTCTGTGCGTCGTTCGGGATGACAATGGCGGGTTCCAGGGCAAAACCGCTGGCGTTCACGACCTGACCGTTGGAGTCCAGGTGGAAAGTGCCGTCACGGGTGTAGGAAGTGGTGCCATCCGGTTGCAGGATCTGGAAGAAACCACGACCGTCAACCGCCAGGTCCAGCGGCTGCTCGGTGGTTTGCAGGCTGCCGGCGGTGAAGTTTTTCTGGGTGCCGACGATGCGCACACCTGTACCCACTTGCAGGCCCGACGGCAGTTCGCTGTCCTGGGTCGACTGAGCGCCCGGCTGGCGCTTGATTTGGTACAGCAAGTCCTGGAACTCGGCACGGTCACGTTTGAAACCCGTGGTCGATACGTTCGCCAGGTTGTTGGAAATGGTGGTCAGGTTAGTGTCCTGGGCGGACAGACCTGTTTTGGCAACCCATAGAGCCGGAAGCATTCGATTCTCCTCGTGCGCCTGTTTTACGGCGCGACGTTCTGATAATTAGCTGATCTGCAAGACCCGAGCCATGGCCTGGTCGTCGTCTTTGGCGGTGTTCATCATCTTGATGTGCAATTCGAACTGCTTGGCCAAGGCCAGTACCGAGGTCATTTCCTCGACGGCGTTGACGTTGCTCGACTCCAGGAAACCCGACACCAGTTGAACGTTGGCATCTGCCACCGCTGGCTGGCCGTCCTTGGTGTGGATCGAACCGTCCAGCCCCTTGGTCATGCTCTTCAAATCAGGATTGACCAGCTTGATGCGGTCGACCTCAGCCATCACGCGCGGGCCTTCGCCCATCGCACGGATGCTGATGGTGCCGTCCTGACCGACTTCGATTTTCTGCTCGGGCGGCACGGCGATAGGACCGCCATTGCCCATCACCGGCATGCCATTACCGGCACGCAGCACGCCCAAGGCGTCAACATTCAGGCTGCCGGTGCGCACGTAGCTTTCACCGCCATCCGGGTTTTGCACGGCGATCCAGCCATTGCCGCTGACCGCCACATCGAGGTCACGGCCGGTTTCCACCAGGGAGCCTGGCGTGAAGTCGGTGGCAGGACGCTCGGACATGGCAAACGCACGCGCCGGAAAGCTGTCACCAAATACCGGCATCGAACGAGCCTGCTCCAGGTCTTTCTGGAAACCATTGGTGGAAATGTTCGCCAGGTTGTTGGCATGGGCCTTTTGCGCCAGTGCGTTCTGGCTGGCACCGGTCATTGCCACATAAAGGTACTTGTCCACAGTCTTTCCTCTGCATGCCGGACGTTTGCCGCCCACTGCTGTACTGCTGAGCCATAAGCAATTTGCAGACCAACTTTTCGCTGACGGCACGAAGCCCTCTAAACAAAGGACTTGAGCGGCATCAGAGGGATTCTGTCGATTGTGTCAAAGACGAAAAACCGGCGCGGATATGCCGTTTGACGGCAAGGTTTGACCTGTTGGGGCGACACATCCCCTGTGGCGAGGGAGCTTGCTCCCGCTGGGCTGCGAAGCAGCCCCAAAAAGAGCAACCGAGGTATAGCTGACAGACCGTACCAAATGGATTTGCGGCCGCTTCGCGCCCGAGCGGGAGCAAGCTCCCTCGCCACAAAAGCCCTCTCGCCACAGCGTCAGGCATTGTCCTTGCCAACCTCATACTCACGTAATTTGTTGGCAATGGTGGTGTGGGAAACCCCCAGTCGCTTGCCCAACTGACGACTGCTTGGATGCTCGGAGTACAAACGCTCCAGCACCGCCTTCTCGAAGCGCCCGACAATCTCGTCCAGCCCGCCCTCCAAGGAGAACTCGCCAAGCGGCTGGCGCACGCCGTAATCGGGCAGCCGGATATGCTCGGCCTTGACCATCCCGCCATCGCACAACGAAACCGCCTGAAACAGTACGTTCTCCAACTGCCGCACGTTGCCCGGCCAATGGTAATGACTGAGTCTGTCCATGGCCGCTGGCGCCAGTTTGGGTAACGGACAACCGATCTGCCGACTGGCCCTGATCGAGAAAGTGCTCCACCAGTGGCGCCAACCCGTCGAGACATTCACGCAGTGGCGGAATGTGCAGGGAAAGCACATTCAGGCGATGGTAAAGGTCCTGGCGAAATTCGCCGCGAGCGCACAGTTCGGACAGATCGACCTGCGTCGCACAGATCACCCGCACATCCAGGTAGACCTCCTCGTCGCTGCCCACCCGACGGAAGCATCCATCCTGCAAGAACCTGAGCAGTTTCACCTGCAAGCGCGGGCTCATTTCCCCAACACCGTCGAGAAACAACGTACCGCCTGCCGTCAGCTCCAGCAGCCCGAGCTTGCCTTCGGCCCGCGCACCTTCGAACGCACCAGGACCGTAGCCAAACAGCTCGGTCTCGGCCATCGACTCCGGCAACCCGGCGCAGTTGAGCGCCATCAGCGGCGATTGCCCGCGAGGGCTGGCCAGGTGACAGGCACGCGCCAGCAACTCTTTACCGGTGCCGGTTTCGCCTTCTATCAATAGCGGCGCATCCAGCGGCGCCATGCGCCGGGCTTCGCGCACCACCGCCGCCATGACCTTGGAACTCTGGAAAATACTGTCGAAGCCACGAAGCTCCTGCTTGCGCACGTTATAGATGCGCTCACCCACCCGATCCGCCCGGTGCAGCGTCAGCACCGCGCCAGCCATGGCCTCGCTGTCATCGTGCTCCGACTGTAACGGCGCGATATCGGCGAGAAACACATCACCCTTGACCTTGACCCGCAAGCCGTTGATTCGCGATTTATTGGCGCGCACCAACTCCGGCAGGTCGAAATCCTCGGCATAACGCGACAGCGGAATGCCCGGCACCTCGTCGACGCGCACCCCCAGCAACTGGGCCGCCGCACGGTTCGCTGCCACGATGGAGCCACCCATATCAATGGACAGCACCGGAAACTCCAGCGCCCCCAGCAAGGCGTTCAACTCCATGTGCCGACGCTCGCTGGGCATCAACCCTACGCGCTTGACGCCAAATACCCCGGCAATTGCCTCGAACTTCGGACGCAACGCCTGAAACTGGATGTTGATCAGGTTCGGACAGTGCAGGTAAATCGCATTGCCGTGTTCACCGCCCACCTCACCGCGAGCGACGTTGATCCCGTACTCCACCAGCAGATTGAGAATGTCGCGCAGGATGCCGATGCGGTTCTGGCAATGGACTTTGATACGCATATAAAGGCCCGAACTAGGGTGAATAGGCTGCAAGGCGAGAATTTTTCTGCCGAGGCGCAAAGTTAGTCGTCAAGATTATGTGACACCTTAAGGCCTTTTCAAACCGGGAAATCTCAATAGCTGCGCACCAGAGCGCATTCCGTAACGAATACTTTACAAAAAATAAAGAATCCTCCTACAAGCAACGTTGCCATCCTGCTGCAAGGCCGTGCACTTCGGCGTATTTCTAGGTCCATACAGGCAAGACATAACAAGAACGTATCCCTTTGCAGGAGAGCAGCATGAAGCAGACGCAGTACGTGGCCCGCGAGCCCGACGCGCAAGGTTTTATCCACTACACCGCTGAAGAACACGCGGTGTGGAACACGCTGATCACTCGTCAACTGAAAGTGCTTGAGGGTCGTGCGTGCCAGGAATACATGGACGGCATCGAAAAACTCGGCCTGCCCCATGACCGCATCCCGCAACTCGACGAAATCAACAAGGTGCTCGGCGAGACCACGGGTTGGCAAGTCGCCCGCGTGCCGGCGCTGATTCCCTTCCAGACCTTCTTTGAATTGCTGGCCAATAAACAGTTTCCAGTGGCGACGTTTATTCGCACCCGCGAAGAACTGGACTACCTGCAAGAACCGGACATTTTCCACGAGATTTTTGGCCACTGCCCACTGCTGACCAACCCCTGGTTCGCGGAATTCACCCACACTTACGGCAAACTCGGCCTACAGGCTTCCAAGGAAGACCGCGTGTACCTGGCGCGCCTGTACTGGATGACCATCGAGTTCGGCCTGGTCGACACCCCGCAAGGCCAGCGCATCTACGGCGGCGGCATCCTCTCCTCGCCCAAAGAGACGGTCTACAGCCTGTCCAGCGAACCGGAGCATCAAGCCTTCGACCCACTGGAAGCCATGCGCACGCCGTATCGCATCGACATCCTGCAACCGCTGTATTTTGTCCTGCCCAACCTCAAGCGCCTGTTCGACCTGGCCCACGAAGACATCATGGGGATGGTCGAGCAAGGCAAGCAGTTGGGGCTGCACGCACCGAAGTTTGCGCCCAAGCCTAAAGCGGCCTGAGAGCGCCCGCAGTCGCGGCGCACTCGAAAAAATAGTAACGTCTAACAAGAATCGATTTCAGGAATACACCATGAACGCTCTGAACCAAGCCCATTGCGAAGCCTGCCGTGCCGATGCCCCACAGGTCAGCGACGAAGAACTGCCGGTACTGATCAAGCAGATCCCTGACTGGAACATCGAAGTTCGCGACGGCGTGATGCAGCTGGAAAAAGTCTTCCTGTTCAAGAACTTCAAATTCGCCCTGGCCTTCACCAACGCCATGGGCGAAATCTCCGAAGCCGAAGGTCACCACCCAGGGCCTGCTCACCGAGTGGGGCAAAGTCACTGTGACCTGGTGGAGCCACTCGATCAAAGGCCTGCACCGCAACGACTTCATCATGGCCGCGCGCACCGACGAAGTGGCCAAAGACGCCGAGGGCCGCAAGTAATGCATTTCGACGCCATCGGCCGAGTACCCGGCGACCCGATCCTCGGCCTGATGGAGGCCTACGCGCAGGACAGTAACCCGCGCAAATTCGACCTCGGCGTGGGTGTCTACAAAGACGCCCAGGGCCTGACGCCGATCCCGCAGTCCGTGAAGCTTGCCGAACAGCGGCTGGTCGATCGCCAGACCACCAAGACCTACATTGGCGGCCACGGCGATGCAGCGTTCGGCAAGGTCATCAACGAGCTGGTGCTGGGCGTCGACTCGACGCTGATCACCGAAAAGCGCGCCGGTGCCACTCAGACCCCAGGCGGCACCGGCGCCCTGCGCCTGAGCGCCGACTTCATTGCCCAGTGCCTGCCGGGCCGCGGCATCTGGCTGAGCAACCCGACCTGGCCGATCCACGAAACCATCTACGCGACCGCTGGCCTCAAGGTCAGTCATTACCCATACGTGGGCAGCGACAATCGCCTGGACATCGAAGCGATGCTGGCGACGCTGGACCTGATCCCCAAGGGTGACGTGATCCTGCTGCACGCCTGCTGCCACAACCCGACCGGTTTCGACCTGTCCCACGAAGACTGGCGTCGCGTGCTGGAAGTGGTTCGCCGTCGCGAACTATTGCCGCTGATCGACTTCGCCTACCAGGGTTTTGGCGACGGCCTGGAACAGGACGCATGGGCAGTACGGCTGTTTGCTGCCGAGCTGCCTGAACTGCTGATCACCAGCTCCTGCTCGAAAAACTTCGGCCTGTACTGCGACCGCACGGGCGCACTGATTGTCTGCGCCAAGGATGCCGAGAAACTGACGGACATCCGCAGTCAACTGGCCAACATCGCCCGTAACCTGTGGTCCACGCCACCGGATCACGGCGCGGCCGTTGTAGCGACCATCCTGGGCGACCCGGAACTCAAAGGTCTGTGGATCGACGAAGTCGAAGCCATGCGCTTGCGTATCGCGCAGCTGCGTTCAGGGCTGCTGCAATCACTCGAGCCTCATGGTTTGCGCGAGCGTTTTGCGCACATCGGCGTGCAACGCGGGATGTTCTCCTACACCGGTTTGACACCTGCACAGGTGAAGAACCTGCGGGACAATCACAGCGTGTACATGGTCAACTCTGGCCGTGCCAACGTGGCGGGGATTGATGCGACGCGCCTGGATTTGCTGGCACAAGCCATCGCTGACGTCTGCAAGTAACCTCATGCAAGGCAAGTTCCTGTGGCGAGGGAGCTTGCTCCCGCTCGAACACGCAGTGGTCGCAAAGTCTGTATTCGAGTTCTAACTGAACGAACTCATTACCTGGCTTTTGGGGCTGCTTCGCAGCCTAGCGGGAGCAAGCTCCCTCGCCACAATTGCTTCACAACGCGACGACCGGCTGCGGTCATCCGTCGCAACCCGTCGAGATTAAAGTCTTTCTGTCATCTCCCCTGCTGTATCCTGCCAAGGCTTTTTAAAAGCGCGGATCTACACAGCGATTTAAAAACAGACTTTGCGAGGAGCAACCAACATGCATGAGATTCCGAATCTCCCCTTCCCAAGCCTGCACGAAACTGAGCAGACAACCCCGCAACAAGCCGGCGCCCAACAGCCCGAGCCGAAAGAAGCCACTGGCAGCCGCAAGGCCGACAGCGAAGACTGAAAACGCTTGAACCAGACCGTGTGGAAAGCGCTTACTCATGCGCTTTCCACACCGCCTGAACAACGGACCCCGCACCATGACCGACGACTCACGCACCGATTCCTTCAGCGAAAACCAGGCCAGCGTATTGATTGGCACCGCTGAAAAAATGATCGACATCTGGAACCGCCTGACACCCGAAAAACAAGCCCTGCTGCTGGCCCGTTTCGGCAACCAGGAAAACGCCCTCGCTGCATTGGTCACCACGCAACTGGTCGCCCCCGCCAAACCCTGACTTTCCCTGACAGAAACAACACAACGCAGGCGTCCTGGCACCGGTATCATAAGCAGCCTATCTATCCTGCTGCGCCAGTGGACCTTCTCCCATGCCCGATACCCAGCCACCCATGGCGGTCACGCTGCACGTTGTCTCCATCGTCCTCTTCACCTTCATCGGCTACCTGAACATCGGCATCCCCCTGGCCGTACTGCCCGGTTACGTGCACAGCGACCTGGGCTTTGGCGCAGTGATCGCAGGCCTGGTGATCAGCGTGCAATACCTCGCCACCCTGCTCAGCCGACCTTATGCCGGGAGGATCATCGACAACCTGGGCAGTAAGCGCGCGGTGATGTACGGCCTCGCCGGCTGTGGGTTGAGTGGGGCTTTCATGCTCTTGTCGGCCTGGACACAACACCTGCCGGCCCTGAGCCTGATCAGCCTGCTGATCGGTCGGCTGGTGCTCGGCAGCGCGGAAAGCCTGGTGGGGTCGGGATCGATCGGCTGGGGCATCGGCCGGGTGGGCGCACAGAACACCGCCAAGGTGATCTCCTGGAACGGCATCGCCAGCTATGGCGCGCTGGCGGTCGGCGCACCGCTTGGAGTGCTGCTAGTCCATCACCTCGGGCTGTGGAGCATGGGCGTAAGCATTCTGTTGCTGGCGGCGCTGGGGCTGTTACTGGCCTGGCCAAAAACCGCCGCGCCGATTGTTGTCGGCGAGCGCCTGCCGTTCATGCATGTGCTGGGGCGTGTGCTCCCCCATGGCTGCGGCCTGGCACTGGGCTCCATCGGCTTTGGCACCATCGCCACCTTCATCACCCTGTATTACGCGACCCGCCACTGGGACAACGCTGTCGTATGCCTGAGCCTGTTTGGCGCCGCCTTCATTGGCGCGCGCCTGATGTTCGGCAACCTGATCAACCGGCTCGGCGGGTTTCGGGTGGCGATTGCCTGCCTGTCGGTGGAAAGCCTGGGCTTGTTGCTGCTATGGATCGCCCCGGATGCCAACTGGGCGTTGGCCGGTGCGGCGTTGAGCGGATTCGGTTTTTCACTGGTGTTCCCAGCGCTGGGTGTGGAGGCGGTCAACCTGGTGCCAGCCTCCAGTCGAGGCGCGGCCGTCGGCGCCTACTCGCTGTTCATCGACTTGTCGCTGGGGATCACCGGCCCCTTGGCCGGCGCCATTGCCGCCGGGTTTGGTTTTGCCTCGATCTTCCTGTTTGCCGCACTGGCCGCCATGGCCGGTTTGCTGATCAGCGCCTACCTGTACCGGCAAGCGCCAAAATATCGGGAAGAGCGCCAGAGCCGCTAAAAATCCACCTTGCCGCGCCCGGCCTTGATCGAACCTCGCTTGGTCTTGGACTCCAGCCGACGCTTTTTCGAGCCCAATGTCGGTTTGGTGGGACGACGCTTCTTTTCGACCTTGGTGGCACTCAGTATCAGCTCGACCAGGCGCTCCAGCGCATCGGCGCGATTCTGCTCCTGGGTCCGGTATTGCTGGGCCTTGATGATAATCACCCCCTCGCTGGTGATCCGACTGTCACGCAACGCCAGCAACCGTTCCTTGTAGAACTCGGGCAAGGATGACGCCGGGATGTCGAAGCGCAAATGCATCGCACTCGAGACTTTATTGACGTTCTGCCCACCCGCGCCCTGCGCACGAATGGCCGTCAACTCGACCTCGGCATCCGGCAGGTGCACGTTGTTGGAAACCCTCAGCATTGCATTCTCATGGTGATTCCGAAACTCTCTTAGCATCTATAAAACCCTTGATTATTAGGGCTTTAGGCGTTCTTCTATTGTCTCAGTGTTTCACTAAACAACGTGACTTTTCAGGCGAAACGGGAAACAAACGGGAAATATGGCCAAGCGCATTCGACTGACAGAAATGGAAGCCTACAACGTCAAGGGCAAGAAATTCGAACCAATAGGCTCCCGTGGCAAAGGCACCCTGACACTTGAACGCAAGACGGCGGGTTTCATTAACGGCTACTACCGCGAGCGCACCAACGCCGGGGACAAACGCATCGCCCTGGGCACCCTGAGCAAGAATCCACGCCCTGACACCAACGAAATGGATCTGGACGCCATGCGTCTGGCAGCGCTGCGCATCGCCACCGCGTCAATCGCTGCCGGTGGGCTGGAAGAGTACCTGCAACAACAATTAGCATTGAAGGCCGCCGCAGGCGGCAGAGCTGGAGCGAGTGGCCGCACAAGCCGCCCTGGAGGCGAGACGTGGCACTTTCGGTGACCTACTGGACTACTACGTAGTTCACCTGGAAAAGTCAGGAAAGGTGAGTCATAGGGCCGTGGCGAACCAGTTCAAGGCACATATTAAGGACTACCACCCCGAACTCATCCTACGCCCCGCCGCACTGATTGAGCCCGAAGATATCCAGTTCATTTTGTCCGGCGTACTCGGGCGCAAACCCAAGGGCCGTGGGGTTGGTAACCATGCCGCAGGCGGCGCATCAAATGACATGCGTTCGATCTGCAACAACTTACGCCTGTCACTGCAAGCGGCCTTTAGCCACGCGGTCAAAGCGCACCTATCCCCTGAACGAATGGCGCACAGCGGTAAAGTGTTTGCCATCCGAGCTAACCCCGTCCGAGATGTCCCTGCCGTCCAAGGTGCTAAGCGCGCCAACACTGAATCTTTAACACCCGCTGAACTTGGAGAACTGTTGCGCTACCTTGATAAGCTGCCACAGCCAAAAAGTGCGATAGCAAACGCCCTGATCTACTTTGGTGGGCAGCGAATGACGCAGCTTTGCGCAATCCCCTGGACCGCTGTCACCGACGACACCATTTGCTTACTCGATGCCAAGGGACGCAAAGAACAGGCATGGGAGCACCTCCTGCCCATTACAGAGCGAATCCGCGAGACTCTGGCCCCTCTGGTAGAGCACCATGTAGGAGCAGGTCCTTTCGCCTTCTCGGAGGATTCAACCGCGAGCACGTCCACGATTATCAAAGCATTTAGCGAGGCTGGCCGCGAACTCGCAGCGTCTGGTAAGACTCGCATCTTTACGTACCGTAATGTTCGCGTAACCGCAGAAACCTTAATGGCCCATCAAGGCATTAGCTCTGAGGTTCGCGCCTGGTTACTGTCACACGGACGTAGTGGCGTACAGGCCAAACATTACGACCGTTACGCCTACCTACCGGAAAAACGCGTAGCTCTGGAAAAGTGGGGGCGCTACCTCGATGCATTAGCGAAGGGCGACAATTCTAGTGGCAATGTCGTTTTATTAACTCGCCTGAAAAAATCCGACGAACGGTAGTATGTGTACCATTTCGAAATATATGTCCCATATGTCCCACAGGTACACCACAGAGCATTTTTTTACCGCATCAAAACAGCAAAAACGCCTCTCTCGCGGAGTCTCACAAGTTGAATGCGACTGAAACAGCCCGCTACCATGTGGGCACTGGCGAGTTATGCCGTGACGCCCTAAGCACTATAGAACACTGGGCAAAACAGCAAGATCGGTAAACCGCAGACAAGAAAAAGCCCCGGTATTTGACGTACCGAGGCCGATTCGGAAAGGGACGTTAGAGCGTCCTGTGCATACCGCGACAAGCCAGTACGCCATCCGAGAGACGAAGCTTTTTGAGGGGCTTCTTGCGGGCTTTTGGCCAGCCATGAAACTGTATTGCCAAGAGGCGGACGATGCAACGTCCAGCCATCCGCGCGAGCAGTTCTCGCTCTCGGTTTTCTGTACGTCGTTAGAGAAACCGAACAATGACACCATCCACCGGCAACACCCCATGCCCAAAACGGAGCGGACGAAATGCGCCTACATGCGCCAGTCCAATTAACTCCACTGAAAAAATGCCCTAAAAAAGCCCCGCTTGGTATCTCTCCGGCGGGGCTTAGTTGCTCTCCAGGGTGCTGGTAGTAAAGCCGAGCGAATGATGGGGACACATCATCACGCGATGAAATCTGTGCTTTCGCTCACGTGATTTGATTTTTCTCTGAGCAATCAAGCTGCTGTGTTGCAGACGGTAGGGCTCGTTGCCCGTTCCGACGATTTCTTGCCCCAATTTGAGATTTAGCCGAGAAGCGGTCTTTTGCCTATGTGCGCAACTTCTTGCGCACTTGCTTCAAGAAATCCGTCTGTAATTCCCCTACAGCCCACGGCCCACCTGGCCTGTAGCCGAGTGCGCAACTTCTTGCGCAGTACTGCGCAACTTCTTGCGCACTTTGGCGACTATTCCTACACACCAGAAGGCAAAATCCCACCTAGCGCTCACACAACAAATTGATCTAATTGATATTTTTTATACATGGCACAAACCTTGATACCTAAAGATCACCCACCGGGCGATTTCGCCCCCGGGCTATCTCATTTATGTCAGCAAGGAGAGCATCCATGGCAACACCAGCGTATATGTCCGTCACCGGCGAAAAACAAGGCCTGATCACCGCCGGCGCCTTCACCGCTGACTCCGTTGGCAACACCTACCAGGAAGGTCACGAAGACCAGGTCATGGTTCAGGGTTTCAGCCACGAAGTGATCATCCCGCGTGACCCGCAGTCCGGCCAACCTACCGGCCAGCGCGTGCACAAACCCGTGGTTATCACCAAAGTCTTCGACAAGGCTTCCCCACTGCTGCTGGCTGCCCTGACGTCGGGCGAGCGCATGACCACGATCGAAATCAAGTGGTACCGCACCTCCGCTGCCGGCACCCAAGAGCACTACTACACCACCAAACTTGAAGACGCGATCATCGTGGACATCAAGGACTACATGCACAACTGCCAGGACCCGGCGAACTCGCACTTCACCCACCTGGAAGACGTGCACTTCACCTACCGCAAAATCACCTGGACCCACGAAGTATCCGGTACTTCGGGTTCCGATGACTGGCGTTCCCCGGTCGCTGGCTAAGTCTGGCCGACCGTTACAACACATCGGCCAGCGCTGCTGGTCGATGCTGTTTGCGTCACTCAATAATTCTTGCGTTCGTTGATACCCGACAGGGATGTCGATGGACGCCGCAGCACTGCACGAGGAACAAGGGATGTTCTCACCGGCCAACCAACCCCATTTCACATTGACCCTTGAGGGCGCGGACTTTCAGGTCCTGGCTTTCAGGGGCCGTGAAGCCCTGAACACACCGTTCGAATTTGAACTGGAGTTGGTCAGCGAACGTTCCTCACTGAACCTCGAAAGCCTGCTGCACAAACTGGCCTTCTTGCAGCTCTCGCAAAACGGCACCGGCATTCACGGGCTGGTCTACAGCATTGCCCAGGGCGAGGCCGGCAAACGCCTGACCCGCTACCGGATTTCCCTGCGTCCGCAACTGGCTTATCTGGCCCATCGCGTCAATCAGCGCATCTTCCAGCAGATGACCGCGCCGCAGATCATTGCTCAGGTGCTGGAAGAGCACGGCATCCTCGCCAGCGACTATAAGTTCCAGCTCAGCGCGGTGTACCCCGAGCGCATTTACTGCGTGCAGTACGACGAATCCGACCTGCATTTCATCCAGCGCCTGTGCGAAGAAGAAGGCATCCACTACCACTTCCAGCACAGCGCCAGCGGCCATCTGCTGGTGTTCGGTGACGATCAAACGGTGTTCCCGAAACTCGCGCCGGTGGCCTATCAGCAAGACACCGGGCTGGTCGCCGATGCCCCGGTGATCAAGCGCTTCGGGTTGCGTTTGGCCACCCGCACCAGCCGCACCACGCGCCGCGATTACGACTTCACCAAACCGCGCATCGAGCTGGAAAGCGACGCCAAGAGCAGCGCCAAACCGGACCTCGAGGATTACGATTATCCGGGGCGTTTCGTCGACCGTGAGCGCGGCAAACACCTGGCCAATCGGGCACTGGAACGCCATCGCAGCGACTACCGACTGGCCGAAGGCAACAGCGATCAGCCGTTGTTGGTCAGCGGGCATTTCCTGGCCCTGACCGAGCACGCCAACCCGGCATGGAACGACCTGTGGCTGCTGACCGAAATCCTCCACGAAGGCAAGCAGCCGCAGGTGCTGGAAGAAGTGATCAGCAGCGACGTCACCGACCTCAAGGACGATTTTCATCAGGGCTATCGCAACAGCTTCAGTGCGATTCCGTGGGACGTGCCGTATCGCCCTCCCCTCGATCACCCGAAACCCAAAGTGCTCGGCACCCAGAGTGCAATCGTCACCGGCCCGGCCGGCGAAGAGATTTTCTGCGACCAGTATGGCCGGGTGAAGGTGCAGTTTTTCTGGGACCGCGAAGGCGAGTTCGACGACAAGACCAGTTGCTGGATGCGCGTGGCGTCGAATTGGGCCAGCCAGAATTTCGGCTCGATCAACCTGCCGCGCATCGGCATGGAAGTGCTGATCAGCTTCCTCGAAGGTGACCCGGATCAGCCATTGATCACCGGGTGTCTGTACCACGGGGTGAACCTGCCGCCGTACAAGTTGCCGGACTTCAAGACCCTGGCCACGGTCAAGAGCAAGGAATACAAAGGCAGCCGCGCCAACGAGTTGCGTATCGACGACACCACCAGCGAGATCAGCATCGCGCTGCGCAGTGACCACGGTGCCAGCGCGATCAACCTCGGCTACCTGACCCACCCGCGTCCGTCCGGTGGCCAGCCGCGTGGCGAAGGCTTTGAACTGCGCACCGACCGCCACGGCGCGGTGCGGGCGGCGGCGGGTTTGTTGATCACCACAGAGCCTCGTCACCACGAAAGCAAACACCACAAGGACCTGCCGGAAACCGCCGAACGCCTGGCCACCGCCAGCGAGCAACAGGACGGTTTCGCGATTCAGGCCCGCGAGGTGCAGGCCCAGGAACCCGGCGATCAGGACGACGTGGCCAAGGCGATGCATGCCCAGCATTTGGGCATTCTGGGCACGGGTCCGGGTGACCTGAGCACCAACGAATTCCCCGAGTTCGTCGAGCCGCACCTGGTCCTCGCCAGCCCGGCCGGCATCGCCCTGACTACCCCGCGCTCGACCCACATCGCCACCGGCGAACACCTGGCGTTGAGCAGCACCGGCCACACCAGCCTGGCCATCGGCAAACGCCTGCTGGCCAGCGCCAGCCAGGGCATGCGCCTGTTTGTGCAGAACCTGGGCTGGCGTCTGGTGGCGGCCTCCGGCGACATCGATCTTCGGGCGCTGAAAGACAGCATCAACCTGCTGGCCAAACTCAACATCACCGCCAACGCCGACCGCATCACCCTCACGGCAAAAACCGAACTGGTGATCCAGGGTGGCGGCAGCGCCACCACCTACAACGCCGGCGGCATCACCCATGCCACCACCGGGCCGTACACGGCCCACGCGGCGAACTTCGCCTACACCGGGGCGAAAAGCCTGGCCGGTGTGTTCCCCGAGCCGCCGAAACCGGGCAAGGGCAATCTGGAACTGTTCAACCAGTACGCCGGACGGCAGGGCATCAAGGACGGTGATTTCGAAGTGATCGATGCCTTGGGAAAAAGCCTCAAGGGCAAGCTCGACGCCAAAGGTTTTGCGACCGTCTCCGGCGCAGCGCCTGGCCCTGCACGGGTCATGTTCGGCAAGGATCCGGCAGACACCTGGAGCGTGGGCAGCTACATCGGCAAACCCGAGTGGCCACGTGAACAGCCCGGTATTGAAGACATTCCGGCGCAGGTGCAAGCGCTGGTCGCCCAGGCTTTGCCGAGTGCTGGCATCAGCGCCGAACTACTGAAAAATGCCCCGGCCCTGGCGCAAACCGGTATGGGGGCTGTGCAAACCGCTCAACAAGTGCGCGGTGCTTTGCAAGCCGGATCGACTGGGTTGCCGCAGCTCGCCAGTGCGGCGCTGCCGACGGCGTCTCGACTTCTCGGTGCCGCAAGCAAGAGCGGCAAGTTGCCGAAACTGCCCACCCTCCCGCCCGCAAAAACCACCCTCGCCGCGCCGAGCCCGCCCCCCGTTCCCAACCTGCTTGCGGGTGAGATGATTTCATGACTGCCGAAACCCCTGCTGAAAAAAAACGCGAACCGCAGATTGCCATCGTCCCGCTGAATGCCATCGACATCCAGGATGTGGGAACCGGCGCGGCCTACTTTGACACTTGGCTCAGGTCCATCAGTGGTGACGTGGTCACCCTTGACCGGATCAAGAACGTCGCCGGCTCCCTGCCGGTACTCGGCAATATCATGGCGTTGGTCGATGCTTTGGGCGATATCGTCACCCTGTCAACCAGCCAGAAACGTGAACTGCTGGGCTGGGCCAGCCTGGCCATCAACCTGATCGGCGTTTTGCCGTTGCCGCCCGCCATGGCTGCCGCACGTATGACCCTGCGCCCGACCCTGCATCTGATTCGCCAGGAGCTGAAGGCGACCGGCAAGACCCTGATCGGTGCATCGCTGATCGAGATTCTGGTCGGGCACCTGAACGCGTCCATTGTCGGCACCCTTGATGACTTCGTATCGCAAGCCAAGAACAAGTTGCCAGGTATCCTCGCGGACGCCGGCAAACTCGGCGAAGACGTTATCAACGAAATCGCCAAAGGCCTGGAAACTTTAGTCAATGGTCAATCCGATACAAAGGGGGCACTGCAGAAATCGGAACAAAGCTTTAGCACCGCACGCGGACAGTTACTTAACAACCCCAACGCCGCCATCAAGAACATCTTCGAAGGTGTCTTCAGTGCTTTCAAAGCAGGCGGCAGCGGTCTGGCCAACGCAGCCGCAGAGTACGGGCTGCCCGATGACATCAAAAAACGAGTGCTCAGTAGCACCGCCGAACTGCGTGCATTGGGTCCGGAGCTGCGTACCCAGTTGAGCAAACTGGACAACGAGGCCGTCGAGAACTCCATTGGCTGGCTGCTGCTGATGCTGTCCAGTGCCGTCGCCCTTTGGCGCAAGCGCAATGCCCATGGTCAGGCCGCCGGCGTCAAGCCCGGCACGACCAGCCAAGCCAAGCGCAAAGCGGCTGAAGGGAGTTTGGGCTCCAACAGTCACGAGATGCCGGCGGCGACCGCACCCAACCCGAAGAAAAACGCCACCTGCACCGGCACCTGTAACAGCATCAACTTCGCTGTGGGTTCGGAAAGCCTCAGCCACACCGACTTCAGCCTGCCCGGTCCCTTCCCTGTCGAGTGGACCCGTACCTACAGCTCGCGCCTGGACGCCTTTGATGACAGTGAACTGGGCGCACGCTGGATCACCGAGTTCACCACCCGCTTCGACTGCATCGAGGATGGTTTGGTGTTTCATGATGCCGACGGCCGCAGTCATGCCTATCCATTGCCCAAGGTCGGCCTGTTCCACTACGACGCCATCGAAAACATCACCGTGCTGCGGGCCAGCACGGAGCAACTGGTGCTCATCCGTGGTTTCGAGCAACGTGAAACCTACGTGCGCCGTGGCCAGCGCTTCCTGCTGAGCGGTGTGGTGCTGCGCAATGGCGCGGGGATCATGCTGCATTACGAACACCGCCACGCTGACCAGCCAGTGCTGTCGGACCTGATCACTTATCAGGGCGACGTCACCCAGGTGCACCTGCACTTGGGCACCCTGCTCGACGAGCATGGTCGCTTGATCGGCCTGTGGGAAATCCGTGACGGCGCACCTCAACGTCAACTGTGTGCTTACCAGTACGACGGCGCCGGTGATCTGGTTCAGGCTCAGGATGAGAACGGCGCAGCCTGGAGTTATCAGTACCAGCACCATTTGATCACCCGTTACACCGACCGCACCGGACGTGGCCTGAACCTGCAATGGCAAGGCCACGGCGCCAAGGCCAAAGCCGTGCGCGAATGGGCCGACGACGGCAGCTTCGACACCCGCCTGGAGTGGGACGAAAACATCCGCCTGACCTACGTCACCGATGCTCACGGCCACGAAACCTGGCACTACTACGACATCCTCGGCTACACCTACCGCATTCGGCACCCGGACGAGCGTTCGGAATGGTTCTTCCGTGATGACGCGAAAAACCTGATTCGTCACGTCCACCCCGACGGCAGCACCGACCGCTACAGCTACGACGAACGCGACAATTTGCTTGAACACATCCGCGCCGACCACAGCGTGATGCATTACGCCTACGACGACCAGGACTTGCTGATCAAGATCAGCGACGCCGAGGGCGGCCAATGGCAGCGGGCCTACGACGATCACGGCAACCTGGTCGAAGCAGTTGATCCGCTGGGCAACAAAACCGAATACGCCTACAACAAGGCTGGCCTGCCGACCGCAATCAAGGACGCCAACGGCAACGAAAAAGCCTTGGACTACAACGACGCCGGCCAGTTGGTGGAATACGTCGATTGCTCGGGCAAGACCAGTGCCTGGGAATACAACGAACTCGGTCAGATGATCTGCTTCACCGATCCGGCGGGACAGAGCACTGAATACGAATACAAGGCCGGGCAGTTGGTGTTGATCAAACACCCGGACAAGACTGAAGAACGTTTTGAACGCGATGCCGAAGGTCGTTTGCTCGCGCATGTCGACGGACTCGATCGTTGCACCACTTGGACCTACACCACTGCAGGTTTGATCGCAGAACGGATCGACGCCGCCGAGCAAACCCTGCGTTACCGCTGGGATCGCCTCGGCCAGTTGCTGGCCTTGGAAAACGAAAACGAACAACGTGCGCATTTCCACTACGACCCCGTGGGCCGTCTGCTGGAAGAAACCGGCTTCGACGGCCGCGCGACACGCTACCAGTACGACCCCGAAACTGGTCGCCTGGCTCACACCGCCAACGGCGAGCGCGTAATCTCAGTCATCTTCGACCCGATGGGCCGCTTGACCGAACGCCGCGCCACGCTGGGCGAGCAGTCGCAAAGTGAAACCTTCGCCTACGACGGCAACGGCAACCTGGTCATGGCCAGCAACGCCGACAGCCGCCTGCAGTGGTTCCACGACCCGGCCGGCAACCTGTTGCGTGAGCACCAGCATTACCTGGGCCTGGAAAAACCAACGGTCGCGGTCTGGCAACACGAGTACGACGTGCTCAACCAGCGTATCGCCACCGTGCGCCCGGACGGCCACCGTGTCAGTTGGCTCACCTACGGTAGTGGCCATTTGTTAGCCCTGCGTCTGGACGAACACGAACTGGTCGGCTTTGAGCGCGACGATCTGCACCGAGAAATCGCCCGTCACCAAGGAAACCGCCTGCTACAAACGCAAAAATGGGACCCGGCTGGACGTCTGCAAGAACAGTTGCTGGGACGCAGCGACGACAAATCCACGCTGCTCAAACGTGACTACAAATACGACACCGTCGGCCAGTTGACCGATATCAACGATAGCCGCCGTGGTCCGTTGGCCTACCGCTACGATCCGGTCGGCCGCCTGCTCAGTGCTACCAGCCGCCTGGGCGTGGAAACCTTCGCCTTCGACCCGGCCAGCAACCTGCTCGACGACCCAACGCAACAGATTCGGCGCCCACTGGATCAAGACAAGCCACGCAGCAAACTGATCGACAACCTGCTGCGCGAGTACGCCGGCACGCATTACGAATACGATGAGCGCGGTAACCAGATTCAACGCTGGCACAACGGTAACCGTAGCCAAATGCAGTGGGACCTGTTCGACCGCCTGGTGCGTTTCGAAGATGCTCGCTTGGCCGTGGATTTTGCCTACGACCCACTCGGTCGCCGCCTGCACAAAAATTCCAGCGCGCACTACAAACAGCGTCCCGAAGCCGGTTCGCAATGGAACCGCAGCGAACACGCACGCAAGCAACGCGAACTCGGTTGCGGCTTCACCCTGTACGGCTGGGATGGTGACAACCTGGCCTGGGAAAGCAGCCCGGCGCAGATCGATGGTGGCACTGGCAGAACGGTGCACTACGTCTTCGAACCTGGGACTTTTGTCCCGGTGGCCCAGGCCCTACGACATCAACCGATTCACCTACTCAGCCAGCCGGACTACCGCGGCGACTACAGCCTCGGCAACGATCCACTGTGGAACCACAAACCCACCGCTCAGCCAATCGACGTCCTGAGTTGGTACCAATGCGACCACCTTGGTACACCGCAAGAACTGACCGATCAACACGGTAACACCGCCTGGAGCGCGCAGTACAAGGCGTGGGGGGAAGTGCGGGAGCAGCGTTCGGAATGGGCGCAACAGCAAGGGCTGACCAACCCGATCCGGTTCCAAGGGCAGTACCACGACCATGAAACGGGGCTGCACTACAACCGGCATCGGTACTATGATCCGGGTGTGGGACGATTTATCAGTCAGGATCCGATCAGTTATACAGGAGGGTTGAATCTGTATGCTTACGGACAGAATCCAGTTGAGTGGGTCGACCCACTGGGTTTAACGGGCAAACCTCTTTCAGGCACCACCAAGGTCAACCGAATTGGCGGAAACTCGGTTGATAACTTACGATTGAAGCCGGCAGAGGAAAAACTCAACCCGCCTGGAATATCTGTTCTTCATAGCTGTTGCCCATGCGATGCGAGCAAGCAAATGCGGGATGCATTTCCAAAAGCAACAGGTTTACAAAAGGCTGCAGGAACCGTCTCATCTGGTAGCGCGGATGCAATTCGAGGTGCTGGCTTTGATGTTATTGATGACGCAACAAATAAGTTTCCGAATCATGCACGAATAATACATCCGAACGGCGCTGCTGGATTTAACGACGAAAATCTTCAAGACCTTTCGAAAGCGCTAGGGAAAACCACCGAGTGTCCAAAACAATGAAATTCCACTTAAAAAATGAAGCCGGCATTGTACTAGGCATGATTGTGATTGACTCATCAAAAGAAACGCTCATGCTTGGAAGTTTCTCACCAGCACCGGAGTTCTCTGCGTACGCGTCTATATTTAATGAATTCGAATATGCAGCAAACAACCAGCTACTCTCCGAGATAGACAGACTGGAAAAATGCATTAGCAGGCTCTCATTTTACATATCCGGCCCATTACCTCAGGAAACGAAGCGCGAAATTGACGACTTACAAATAATAGAGGGTGGCATAAGTTTTCACCTGAAACGCTAATTAAGACACTGTTGCAGTCCAGAGCAGTGAGAGGTTCATCATGTTTTATTTGCTGTCTTACGTAAAGTTACGATATCGAGACGTGCGAAAGTGATCATTATTAAGTAGAGGAGCATCGTGAAAGACATTATCCGCTTAGGCGACTCCACCAGCCATGGTGGTGTCGTTCTTGAAGCCTTCTCCCAAACGGATCTAAACGGCAAACCCATTGCCGCCGTCGGCCACAAGGTCAGTTGCCCGCTATGCAAAGGCGTTTTTCCCATTGCCGAGGGCAGCAGCACCTACACAGTGGGTGGAATTGCTGTCGCACTGGACGGCATGAAAACCGCCTGTGGTGCCAGTTTGATCGCCAGTGGCCCAAAGGGAGCAGTGATCAGTTGAGCCATCCCTCAATGACAACCTCAAAATAGGCCAGCCCCACTCCCCTATTGTTCGATGGCGGGTATGAAGCTCAGGTATGGACTTGCCCCTACAAAACCGGACACCAACTCCCCGTTAAATTGACGCTGACCGCCACCAACAATGATCCTGATGATTCGAAGCTGAAAGAATGGACGAGTACCCGGAGAGGAGAATCTAATCACACCCTAACGAATGGTGTATTGAAATCTGTTTGTCGTAAGGGGACTAAATAATGACTGAAAAGCTAGAAATTTTTGATGTCCTTCGGGCGTTTTTAGATAGAGTTTATGAGGAGGCTTCGAAAAGACAGAATGTTGTACTTAAGAGAAATCATGGCCACTACGAGTACCCTGGTGAAAAGTTCTGTGCCTACGTGACCATTCTCCCTAATAAAGTCGAACTTATTTTTGAAGGCAAGGAGGTTAGCACTGACATCTTTGTCATTACTTTGGATATATGCACGACGGATGGAGAAATACTTAATAGCGATATTGTGTCTGTGAGCGGTAGATGTGATGAGATCAAGGCCACATTGACTTCGCAAGAAGAGTTAGCACTCACTCAACTATTAAAATTCTTGGACAGCTGAGTCTTTTTCGACGAAAGAGTGGACATCGAAGGAGAAGGAACGTCTGTAGAGTGTCGCTGGTTATTCCGTCAGGAGATCCGGTTTAATTCCTGAACAGTCTAGGTGCACTATTATGAGGGCGGACTCATACTTTTCAGGCATTGGTGCTTCTGCTGCATAAACTGCAATTACTCCAAAGAGAAGGAAGTGATAGATGAAATCATTTGACATAGATGGAGCGTATCGGCTCGCAGGTAATCTTCTGAAGGTGATCCAGAACGGAGAACTAGCTGCTTTATCGGACTTTGGAGTAAGCCATGCTATTTACGAAGAAATTACTGAGGAGTTGGAAAGGTCGGGGGAAAACGTTGAAACCTTGACGATCCCTCCTTATGCCGCTGCATTTCAACCAGATAGCACTGGAAGGATCCCCTTTTACGGTTATGAGATGGAAGCAGATCCCCAATCGAAAAGAGTTGCTAGCCAATTATGGTCCGGAGGGCAAAAGACTGATCTCACGTTAATTGCCGACTACACGGAGAGGCAGGGAGAGACGTCTCTGACTTTCAGACTGTTAGAGACACAATAACCCTCCCGCATCATCGACATGATGCTGCAACTGCAACGTGATTATTAAGGAGGGTGTATGGAATTTTTCATGTCGGCGGAACGAGAGTCTGATATTGGAGAGGGGGAGCGTCTCGCAAGAACCAAAATTGAACCTGTTCTGGCGGGATTGTTGGAGGAGGCTCATATAGAGGCAGACCTGAACGGTTGGAATTTCATATCAGTCATACTCTCGGAAAAATTTATTTCTGGGTTCGCGGAGATAGCGAAGTTCAATAAGAAGGATAAGGAGCTAGAGTTTCGTCTCCATATCGACCACGAAAAATTCAAACAGGCTGACCAGAAAGCTCAGACGTCTATGATGATTGATGCTATTGAGCGTTCCATCGGTATGATGGACAAATTCAAGGTGGGGAAAAATGACAAGCAAACGTTTCAAAACGCCTTGAATGAAACACGAAAGAGGCTGCTGGACTAATACATTTAGTCGTTTCACTAGGCTCTGTACGAAATCCGCCGAAACTCATTTGACTCCCACAAACGTCAGGAATCAGTAGAGTCCGCGTCCATCAAAGGCAGGAGCCCACGATGGCCAAACGGTACGAACTCCCCGACGCAGCCTGGGATCTGGTTGCAGACATCTTCAGTGAACCCCGCCGAAACGGACGCCCACGGGCAGATGATCGGCTGATGCTCAACGGCGTACTGTGGGTGCTCTGTTCAGGAGCCGCCTGGCGTGACATGCCCGAGAGCTTCGGCCCGTGGTCAACGGTGTATCAACGCTTTCGCGACTGGCGTAATCGCGGGTCTTTCGACCAGATGCTCAAGCGACTTCACATCCGATTGAACGAGCAAGGCTTGATCGATCTGGAAACCTGGATGATCGACTCCACTGCTGTTCGTGCAACCCGAGCCTCATCAGGCGCCGGGAAAAAAGGGGGCCTGAAGAACCGCAAGACCATGCACTCGGGCGCAGTCGGGGCGGCCTGACGACCAAGATTCACATGCTGTGTGATGCCAATGGCGTGCCGCTGCGCTTTCTATTATCAGGTGGGCAAGCAAGTGATTGATATCGCTTATGCCCAACCGTTGCTGGATGAGGCTTACATTCCAGGCCTGCGCGGTCGTCCCCGCAAGCGCTGCCGCTGGTTGCTGGCCGACAAGGGCTATGACGCCGAAGCCCTGCGCCGCTACTGCGATCGTTATCGGATGCAGCCGGTAATCCCGCTGCGCAGCATGAAGCGCAAGCCGAAGCCGGGCTTGCCAAGACTGTTTGATCGCCCCAAGTACCGGCAGCGCAACATCATTGAGCGCATGTTCGGGTGGCTGAAGGAAAACCGCCGCATCGTTACGCGCTTCGACAAACTCGCGAAAAGTTATGCAGCGATGGTCTCACTGGCTTGTGCCATGCGGTGTTTGCGACATTACTTTTCGTTCAGAGCCTAGCAAACATTCACGCTACGCCTGGTAGCGGAATTCGCGCTATGGGCTATTGTTCGTGCCAGCATATTGGAATCACGATCTGAAGTGCAGGTTGATTTCGAGCCCATAAGGATGGGCTGCGGTGTTTTCAAAAGCTGATGGCTCGGTACAGCCGCTGCTTAATCATCTCTTGGGCGAGCAGCTACAAACGGAAGGTTTACGACATGTCTAGATGTACAGCACCGGTACATGGTCATCGTTCGGCAAGCGCAAGAGCAGCGTGTCCCGCATGTGGCAGCGGATATAGCGGGTACGGATCGTGATCGTATTCATCCTCGTCCTACGCACCATCCTATTCGTCCCCGTCTCATGGCGGGGGTGGTCGCAGTAGCGGCGGTTCATCCAGCAGCGCAAAGCCGCGCTGGTCGAAGCCCGGATCCTCTGTGGGCCTACACCTCCGCCGAGGTAAGAACGCTCACACCGGTACGCGAAAATGTCGAGAGGCGTGCGACAGTACCTGATCTACGTGACGTCTTTCTTTGTCACGCCTGGGACGACCGGAAAGGATCCGCGAAGGAGCTGCATGATGTACTCGAGTCGCTCGGTGTTTCCGTTTGGTTCAGCGAGAAAGATGTCCTTCTAGGCTCTTCCTTACTGCGTGAAATTGATAAGGGATTGGCGAAGTCTCGAGTAGGAATTGTGCTGGTGACCCCTGCTTTGCTGCGTCGCCTAGCAGCTGAAGGCATCGCTGACAAAGAGCTTTCCGCGCTCCTCGCAAGGGATCTGCTGGTTCCCATCATTCACGACACCACATACGAATCGCTGCGCGAAGTCAGTCCTCTACTCGGTTCGAGAAGCGGCCTGAGCACTGCTGAAGATACGTTTGCAGATATCGCGGCCAAGCTTGCCGAGTTGGTCGCCCCGTAGCTTCACTGTCCATGCGTACGGCTTTACTTACAGACCTGTTATCAATCGAAGGAGTTGAACACATGAGTATTAAACCCGGCCCCAAACCGATCGCTGAATCCACCGGCAAAAAGGACCAACGCCGTCGTGTTACTGAAGAAAACAAACCCAAACATCCCGATCTGGAAGTACATAAACACAAAAAAGGTGACTGACCTTAAAAGCGGTGACAGAGGGGTGATTCACGTAGGTTTGGCCCCTTCTGGCCGTATTCCGCCTATCGCGTCCGACTGAAAACGGCCATTAGCTGTCATTCCTGACGTGCAACAATCAGACGTAAGCAGTCGGTCACGAGCGTCTGCTTCTGGCCGATTTCTGCCTGTCGCGACGGGCAGAAAACGACCCAGGCTGTGTGAAAACGCATGCACCCTTTTGAAGTCTGCGTTGCTACGTAAAATCTGCCAGCATTTGGTTAGTCAGCAGACCTGAAATTTGCGTAGGAACGCGACTTTCGCTCCGATTCTGACTGTCAAACTTGCGCTAAAACGTTTTTACACAGCCTCGACCCAAAGCAACGGGGCTTGCAATGAGGGGGAGTCCATATACGGACACTCGTTGCTGGAAGCAGTCGGCCAAAAGCGGCTTCCGATTCACAATGGGGCTGTCAGCTTCTATGACATTCGCACCTACAAGCCGCAAAGAAGTTCGCGTCTCACCTGGAGAGCAATCGCTGCGAAGCCCTTTCCACTGCCACGCTTGCGGGGCGTGTAGTCCTGATGAGTAGAAACATCCGCCCATTGACTCACCGATTCCACGTATCTATGAGTGCTATCGGTATCAATTTCAAACGCAATGAACCGCTCTGCGTGAGTGAGCAACAGACCATAAAGGCGTGGCATTCCGGGAAAGTCGACTTCAAGGTCGAGTACGACGGTTTCTGACCATCTAATGCCTTTTGACTCGCCATAGTTTTTTAAGGCGGGGGGAACCCCTGCGGCCTGCCAAGCTTTGGCGGTTACCATGAGTCTGTGGGCCACAAGAGCATTTTGCTCTTGCACACTCAGTTGCCGCTTTTTTATCAGGCGGTCAATGTCCACTTCAATCTCCTCTAAAATCGTCGCTCCCAGGATGGAGATGACCTATCAAGCGCGCAGCGACTCAGACGATTCCCATCTGCACGCTGCTACCCGATCTAAGCGGGGCGTAGCGAGGTCTCTGCTTCATCTGCAACACTCCTTCTGCTTACACAGAATTTAGTCGTGTTGCATCGACCGGTTGAATCCACAACCCAAAGCGGACACAGACGGGGCATTCCGATTAGCTGAATTGACGCTCATACAGAGTGACCTGCTGAGGAAACAGCTCACCATAGAGAGGATATGGAATACCGAAAATGTTCACTTCGATGCAAGGCGACGGGAGCTCTTTCGAGTAATCCAGGATGGCCAGACCCTCGCATGGAATTACCAGACCCGCTTCTGTCTGAACAGAAAGATCCAGAACGGTCTGATCGTGGTGGTTCGTTGAGCACTCGTTCTGGATAGCAGCGTACCCATCGGCAAGTTCGAATTGGCCTGAAGCAACGCCCATTGGGGGATCTCCGTAATCGAGCGCCGAGTAGCCCACCAAAACCAACCCGCTATAAATTGAGAATCGCGTCATCAGACTGCCTGTTTTTGCCATGCATTAGACCCAACAGCGGTATATCACTCGGCTAGTAGTTAAGCGAGGGCGAGCTGTTGAGCGACCGCAAATGGCCGTTCTCTGCCAGTCCCCCACCAGGGCACTCACTGTTTAGGTCGAGTGCAAACGGATGGTCACCAACTACCCCACCGACATAAACGACAGAAATCGTCACGGCATGAAATCTGGATAGCCACCAAGGTCAAGCCGCTACGCTTTTCAACATCAGACGGCCTAACGTAAGTGGCGACGTTTATTGTGTTGCCTGTTAACAGGGGTACAGAACAGATACGGGATAGAAACGGGAAAAATCAACCTTAAACCTGGAAGACCGAAGATCAAAAAACACCTAAACCCAGCTATCTAAAAGGGCTCAATAGTCATTTCACAAAATTAGAATAAGTGATTGGAAATCACCAGCATGGAAAACGATCCTCAATCAGGGCTGCCAGAATACCTTGTAGAGCGAGCCCACGGATTTTGCATCGCTCACAAAAAACCCGGCACTACGCCGGGTTTGTTGTTTCTGCGCTTTGCACTTACTTGGCAGCGGAACCTGCAGCCTGCAATGCATGCTGAGTACTGCGCTTGTTCTTGATGTAGTAGCAGCCCCACATGAAGAGGACCCAGACCGGAATCGCGTACACCGAGACCTTGATGCCAGGGATCATCAACATGATACCCAGGATGAACACCACGAATGCCAGGCAGACGAAGTTGCCGTACGGATACCACAGCGCCTTGAACAGCGGTGTTTGCTTGGTGCGGTTCATGTACTGACGGAACTTGAAGTGCGAGAAGCTGATCATCGCCCAGTTGATCACCAGCGTCGCCACAACCAGCGACATCAGCAATTCCAGCGCGTGTTGCGGGATCAGGTAGTTCATCAGCACGGCCACGAATGTCACCGCCGCCGACGCGAGGATCGAACGCACCGGCACGCCGCGCTTGTCGATCTTCGACAAGGACTTGGGTGCATCGCCCTGCTCGGCCATGCCCAGCAACATACGGCTGTTGCAATAAGTGCCGCTGTTGTACACCGACAGCGCCGCCGTCAGGACCACGAAGTTAAGGATGTGCGCTGCGGTGTTGCTGCCCAGCATCGAGAACACCTGGACAAACGGGCTGCCGCTGTACGCATCGCCATTGGCATTCAAGCTCACCAGCAGACTGTCCCACGGGGTCAGCGACAACAGGACCACCAGAGCACCGATGTAGAAAATCAAAATCCGGTAGATCACCTGGTTGATGGCTTTCGGGATCACGGTTCTCGGTTTGTCGGCTTCTGCTGCGGTGAAACCGAGCATTTCCAGACCGCCGAAGGAGAACATGATGATCGCCATGGCCATCACCAGACCACTGACGCCGTTAGGGAAGAAACCACCGTGTTCCCACAGGTTGGTTACCGAGGCTTGCGGGCCGCCGCTGCCGCTGACCAGCAAGTAGCTGCCCAGGGCGATCATGCCGACGATGGCCACGACCTTGATGATCGCGAACCAGAACTCCGCCTCGCCAAAGACTTTGACGTTGGCCAGGTTGATCGCATTGATCATCACGAAGAACACCAGCGCCGAGGCCCAGGTTGGAACCTCCGGCCACCAGTAGTGCACGTATTTGCCGACAGCCGTCAGCTCCGACATACCCACCAGGATGTACAGGATCCAGCAGTTCCAGCCCGACAGGAAACCGGCAAAGCCGCCCCAGTACTTGTGGGCGAAGTGACTGAACGAGCCGGCCACCGGCTCCTCGACAATCATTTCGCCAAGTTGGCGCATGATCATGAAGGCGATGAAGCCACAGATCGCGTAGCCAAGGATCATCGAAGGGCCGGCCGATTTCAGCACGCCGGCAGACCCCAGGAACAACCCGGTACCAATCGCGCCACCGAGGGCGATCAGCTGAATATGGCGATTTTTCAGGCCGCGTTTAAGCTCGCCTGAATGCGAGTTTTGTCCACTCATTAAAAGGGTCTCACGCAAGGTTTGATGATGTTCGTTAAGACGTTGCTGCTCGGGTCAGGATTAAGCAGCGCGGATCAAACCCCAGCGCAGGCACCAGGAGTTCAGCGTTTTGCTACCGGTCATACGTCACCTGTTTGTTTTTATCTGTGACGAAATCGAACCCACCACGCTTGTGGCGCGGCGGAATGAACAAGGTGGATAACCTTGAGTTTATTGGCCTTGTCGGTGTTTCAGAAGGGTTGCAGCACACGCTTACAGCCGATCAGAACAGCCCACAGAGGCGCAAAATGCGCGGATACGCAATCGGGTCACAGTTAAAACGCCGCGCATTGTACACCCGTAACCCCCTGCTGCCAGACACCGCTTGATCAGCGTGTCGGTTGCCGGGATTGCACGGGGCCGTTTCGAAGGTCTCGAACGGCGGCAATTAAAGGGGCAAACCCGTTTGGGTCGCCAGCGGGGACGATTGAAAAATCGTCCCTCGGAGAGAGTCGGATGAGTTGGATAATGGCGTTCATTGCGCCTCCTTCTTGTTATGCACCTGCACGACAGGCATAGGCGCATCACACCGCTGAAAGGCTTTCGAAACAAGCGGGCCAGAGCCTTGCACCACGATTTGTGGCCGGCGAACCGGAAGCATTTCCTTACAGCTCTGGAAAAACCGTGGATTCAGGGTGCCAATCGCAGCTTTCCGTAAGGATATCTTTACGAGGCGTAACGCATTTCTTCCATGCCAGATCAATTTGCAGGATGACTGCAAATTGACGGTAGTCCCGCTCCTACAGATAAAGCCGAGTTAGCATTTTGTTTTAAATTGAAAAAATCGACAGATAAAAAATAGAATAAAAAGTCTAATAAAATATATTCAAATATTTTTTTGCATTTCAAAAAGCACTCAACTAGGTTTCCAGCCACTTGCCGACTCATGAGGAGCGGCAAGCCGGCGACCGCCCTATCCGTGGCATTGATTTATTCATGCACTGAAAACAGCGTCGCCATTCAATCGAAAAGTCATCTAGGAGAGTCACCATGCAAGTACTGGAAAAAGACCTGGAAACCGAACTGCAACTCGACGATTGGTTTGAAGCCCCGACCCACGACGCCGCCGTGGAAATGATGCAAGCCGACGCGGTGGTTCCGTTCGGCACGGCGATGTGGCCTCTGTAAGACATCCAGGCAGGCACGATCCAGGCGGTCGTGCCTGCCACCATTTGCTGACAGTCAAGGAGGACACATGGACAAACACCGCGCCATCTCGCATTTCCTTTACTACCTCGATCATCACCCGGCCCTGGTGGGCGCCCGCCCGGCCAAGGTCCTGCTCGGGCATACAACGCCTTACGAAGCGTTGACCAGCGCCATCATCGAGCAGGCCGGCCATTCGCCGTTCCAGTTCAGCGCCATGCGCCTGGACCTTGAGCCAACCCCTACGCTGGCACAGGCCATTACCGACTGCGATCTGTACATTTTCTTCTACGATTCTTCCACCTTGCCCAACCCGCGTCCGGACGGCCCTGACTTTGTTCGCGCCCTGCAAGGCGTGATGGCCGAGAACTGGAAGAAATCGCTGCTATTCAAGGATTATGGCGACTACTTCTACGATACGTTCAGCATCTCTCCGCAACGCATCGCGGGGTTGAACAGCCACTTGATCCAGCGCATGTCCCAGGCCACGACCCTGAGCTTCAACGATCAGTACGGTTCTTGTTTCGAGACACCGCTGAGCAGCATCAAGAAGTGGACCGACATCAACGGCGTCGGCAACTTCGACCTGGCCCCCGGCGAAATTGCCACCCACAGCGAAGCCATCAATGGCCAGGTGAAATTCGTCGGCACCTTCCTCAGCACCATTCCCTTCGCCCGCAAGTACGGCGTACTGCAAGCACCGTTGGAGCTGTGGATCGAGAACTCGACCATTCGCAAAATCGCCACCGAGGTGCCGGGGCTTGAGCACGACTTCAACAAATATCTGGACGCCAACCCTTCCAATCGACGCATCGAAGAGCTGGGGATCGGCACCAATGAAGGCGTGAAAGCGCTGTATGCGCGCAACGCCGGTTTCGAGGAGCGCCATTGCGGCCTGCACCTGGGATTGGGTGGTGGCGCCAAGGGCAGCCATCATCTGGATTTGATCTTCGAAAGCGGTGTGTTGGCACTGGATGAAAAACCGGTGTTTGATGGGCGGTTTGTGTTTTAAGCCCGGCTTACCGGGTGATGCGGCTGACGCCTTCGCGAGCTTGCTCGCGATGACAGACTCAAAAACACTGCATCACTAAAGTCAGGTCAAAAAAAACGCCAACCCGAAGGTTGACGTTTTTTATAGGCGCTTACCGATTATTCCGGCTTGCGACGACCAAAGCCCGGACGCTGACCCGAACCGGCCGGCGCGCCACGGCGCTTGCCCGATGGCACATCACGGTCGACCAGGACGATACCCGGACGCTTCTTCGGCGCGGGCTTGGCCGGGCGCTTGGTGTCGGACGGACGATCCGCCACTGGCGTACCGCGACCAGCCGGAGCACCACGATCACTACGACCACCCGCTGGAGCGCCGCGACCTTCGCCACGCTCAGTGCGACCGTTGGCCGGACGTGGCGTGCGTGGACCGCGCTCGCCGTCCTGACGTGGCGCAGGCTTGCGGGCCGGACGCTCGCCTTCGATCTGCGGCTCACGGGCCGGACGTGGACCGGCTGCTGCCGGAGCATCCGCCGCTGGACGCAGGGTCCGCACGCGCTCGCTCTTGCCGACCGGACGGGACGACTTGCGCTGCATACGCTCAAGCTTGTCTTTGCTCTTGGCGTTCATTTGCGGCATGGCCACCGGGGTCAAACCGACTTCGGCGCTCAGTACGTCGACTTCGTACTGGCTCATTTCGCGCCAGCGGCCCATCGGCAGGTCAGAGTTGAGGAACACCGGACCGAAACGCACGCGCTTCAGACGGCTGACCACCAAACCCTGGGATTCCCACAGACGACGCACTTCACGGTTACGACCTTCCATCACCACGCAGTGGTACCAGTGGTTGAAACCTTCACCACCGGGCGCCTGCTTGATGTCGGTGAACTTGGCCGGCCCGTCTTCGAGGACCACGCCTGCCTTCAGGCGCTCGATCATTTCGTCATCGACTTCGCCACGGACACGTACCGCGTACTCGCGGTCCATTTCGTAGGACGGGTGCATCAGGCGGTTGGCCAGCTCACCGTCGGTGGTGAACATCAGCAAACCGGTGGTGTTGATGTCCAGACGGCCGATGTTGATCCAGCGGCCTTCTTTTGGTTTCGGCATTTTGTCGAACACGGTCGGACGGCCTTCAGGGTCGTCACGGGTGCAGATTTCACCGTCGGGTTTGTTGTACATGATCACGCGGCGGACCGATTCGGCCGCTTCTTCACGCTTGATCACCTTGCCATCGATCGTGATGGCGTCATGCAGGTCGACGCGCAGGCCAAGGGTGGCATCTTTGCCGTTGACCTTGATGCGGCCGTGACTGATCCAGGCTTCTACGTCGCGGCGCGAGCCGACGCCGATACGGGCGAGGACTTTCTGCAGTTTCTCGCCTGCTGGGCCGATTTCCTGGTCGTCTTTCTGGTCGTTGATACTCATCTGGGCACCTCCCGGTGTGGTCTGTTCAGGCCGAGGCCTGAAGATGTGAAATCTGGTCGTTTGGCGAAGGGATCGCCAAAGGGTCGGGAATCATACGCGCATGGCGCCGCTCGCGCATCAGAGACTAGCTGATAAACGGTCGGTTAATTGCTTTTCCGCCGACTGGTGGTGCAGAGCTCGATCAATCACAACACTGAACCACTGTGGGAGCGAGCCTGCTCGCGATAGCGGTGTATCAGACAACATTGATGTCGACTGACACTCCCTCATCGCGGGCAGGCTCACACACAGTGATATGCGTCAATCCTCGAACTGGCGGCGTTCGTTTTCGATGGCTTCGGCAAGGGCCAGGGCTTCGGCTTCTTCGTCGCTCAATTCAGGCTCCGGGGCAGGCTTTTCAAGGGCTGCAACGGCGGCGAGCAGTTTCTCGCGGGCTTCGGCGACACCAAGGATGTCGTCTTCTGCCTCTACCTCTACCTCTACCTCTACTTCTACTTCTACTTCTACTTCTACCTCTTCAGGTTCGGCCTCGGCTTCTACCTGAAGTTCGGCTTCAACCTCGACTTCGCTTTCAACCGGCACATCTACGGTTGCGTCGTCTGACACCGAGGCGTCGCTCTCACTCACCGCGCCATCACGCAACAAATCATCGAAGTCGGTCTTGATCCCCTCTTCCATCGAATCCAATTCCAGCAGCAAGGTGTGGAAACTGGTTTCGTCCTTGGGCTCTTCCGGTTCGGCGCTGGCGTCGGCCAGTTCTTGCAGGCTTTGCGGCACCGGTGCGTCGTCGAACTCGAGCATCGGCTCGGGCTCCAGCTCCCGCAGCTCGGCCAGCGGAGGCAAGTCGTCGAGGTTCTTCAGGTTGAAGTGGTCGAGGAACGCCTTGGTGGTGGCGAACATCGCCGGTTTTCCCGGCACATCGCGGTAACCGACGATGCGGATCCATTCACGCTCCATCAGGGTTTTGACGATGTGGCTGTTGACCGCCACACCGCGCACATCCTCGATCTCGCCACGGGTGATCGGCTGGCGATAAGCAATCAGCGCCATGGTTTCGAGCATCGCCCGGGAATAACGTTGCGGGCGTTCTTCCCACAAGCGTCCGACCCAGGGCGCAAATTTCTCGCGAATTTGCAGACGGTAGCCCGAGGCAACTTCCTTCAGCTCAAAAGCCCGGCCATCGCAGGACTTGGCCAAAATCGCCAGGGCTTTCTTGAAGACCGGCGGCTCCGGGCGCTCGCCTTCTTCGAAGAGTTCGAACAGGCGTTCCATCGATTGCGGTTTTCCCGAGGCCAACAAAAAGGCCTCAAGCAGCGGCGCCAGCTCGCGGGGTTCACTCAAATTCATTGATTTTGCTCGTTATTCGGCTCGCGCCCGGACATGGATCGCCGCAAACGGCTCATTCTGCACCAGCTCGACCAAGGACTCCTTGACCAGTTCGAGGATCGCCATGAAGGTCACGACCACACCCAGGCGCCCTTCCTCAGCGGTGAACAGCTCGACAAACGGCACGAAACCGCCGCCCTTGAGCCGCTCCAACACATCGCTCATGCGCTCGCGGGTAGACAGTGCCTCGCGGCTGACCTGATGGCTTTCGAACATGTCACCACGGCGCAGCACCTCGGCCATGGACATCAGCAACTCTTCCAGGCTCACGTCCGGCACCAGCTTGCGCGCTCGCGCTTCCGGGGCGTCCAGCCGGGGCACTACCACGTCGCGGCCAACCCGGCTCAGGCCATCAATGCCTTCCGCGGCAGCCTTGAAGCGTTCATATTCCTGCAAGCGACGGATCAGTTCAGCGCGCGGGTCATCTTCTTCCGCTTCGATCTCGGCCGAGCGCGGCAGCAACATCCGCGACTTGATCTCGGCCAGCATCGCCGCCATCACCAGGTACTCGGCGGCCAGCTCCAGGCGCACCGACTGCATCAACTCGACATAGCCCATGTACTGACGGGTGATTTCCGCCACCGGGATGTCGAGGATGTTGATGTTCTGCTTGCGAATCAGGTACAGCAGCAAGTCCAGCGGGCCTTCAAAGGCTTCAAGGAAGACTTCGAGCGCGTCCGGCGGAATGTACAGGTCCAGCGGCATTTCCATGACCGCCTGGCCGTAGACCATGGCAAACGGCAGTTCTTGCTGGGCGCCGGCCTGGCTATCGACGGTTTCTGCAACGGACATTCAGGCTTCGACCGTAAAGGGTGCTGGGTCGCCGCAACCCACGCGTATCACTTCGGGTTCACCGTCGGCCAGGTTAATGACAGTAGAGGCCTTTATCCCGCCAAAACCGCCATCGATGATCAAGTCGACCTGATGCTCAAGCAATTGACGCATTTCGTACGGGTCACTCAACGGGTCGGTGTCGCCCGGCATGATCAGGGTCACGCTCATCAGCGGCTCGCCCAATTCGGCCAGCAGTGCCAGGGCGATAGGATGGCTCGGCACCCGCAAGCCGATGGTGCGCTTCTTCGGGTGCAGCAACAGGCGCGGCACTTCGCGGGTGGCGTTGAGAATAAAGGTGTACGGCCCCGGCAAGTGCGCCTTCAAGAGGCGGAAGGTGCCGGTGTCGATCTTGGCAAACAACCCCAATTGCGACAGGTCGCTGCAAATCAGCGCGAAGTTATGTTTGTCGTCCAGTTGTCGCAGGCGCCGCACGCGCTCGACGGCGTTCTTGTCGCCGATCTGGCAGCCAATGGCGTACGAGGAGTCCGTGGGATAGACCACCACCCCACCGGCCCGAATGATTTCTACCGCTTGTTTTATCAGGCGCGCTTGCGGGTTTTCCGGATGAATCTGGAAAAATTGACTCACATTTTCTACCTGTTCAGACGGTAATAGCGGCTGGGTCATGTTTGAATCGACACCAAAGCGGCGGCAGATCCTCCGGGAGCGGGCGGTACTCGCCGATCTCGGACCAGCCTCCGGGTCCATGGAAATCACTGCCGGCACTGACCAGCAGACCAAACTCACGAGCAAGAATAGCCAGGCTGCCCACTTGTTCGGCAGGCTGATGGCCGTTGACCACTTCAATTGCGTGGCCGCCCGCTTGAATATAGTCGGCAATCAGGCGACGGCGTTTGCTGCGGGTGAAATCGTAGTGCCAAGGGTGTGCCAGGCTGACCCAGGCCTTCGCTGCGCGCAGGGTTTCGACGGTTTCTTCCAGGGTCGGCCAGTGTTGCTTGACGTCTCCCAGCTTGCCCGCGCCCAGCCATTTGCGGAATGCCTCGGCGCGATCCTTTACAAAACCTTCACGCACCATCCAGTCGGCAAAGTGCGGACGGGGCCGGCGCGTTGCCGCTGTCGCCCAGTTCCTGCTGAAGGGTGCGGGCACCTTCCAGTGCGCCGGGCATGCCTTTGAGGGCCAGTTTGCGGCCGATTTCCTCGGAACGCAGCCAGCGACCGTCGTGCAATTTGGCAATTGCCTCGACCAATGGCGGTGCATTCACATCAAAACCGTAACCCAGCACATGGATGGTCGCGCCGCCCCAGGTGCAGGACAATTCGACGCCGTTGACCAGTTGCATCCCCAACGCCACCGCAGCGCTGCGGGCCTCGTCGAGGCCTTCGAGGGTGTCGTGGTCGGTCAAGGCCAGGACTCGCACGCCTCTCTCGAACGCACGCGCAACCAGAACCGCAGGCGCCAGTGCGCCATCGGAGGCCGTGCTATGGCAGTGCAAATCAACATTCACAGGACTGTGTAACCTCAAATCAGCTGGCGCTTTCGCGACCCAATATGTTTGTTATTATGCCGCCACATCCTGCTTCTGGCTGCCACTGTGAAACAATTCATCGACTTCATCCCGCTTCTGCTGTTTTTCATCGTCTACAAAATCGATCCACGGGTCGTCGACATCGCCGGTCAGCAACTGACTGTCGGCGGTATCTACAGCGCCACCGCCATGCTGATCATCAGTTCCCTGGTGGTCTACGGCGCCCTGTTCATCTCCCAGCGCAAACTGGAAAAAAGCCAGTGGCTGACACTCGTCGCCTGCCTGGTTTTCGGCAGCCTGACCCTGGCCTTCCACAGTGAAACCTTCCTCAAATGGAAAGCTCCGGTGGTCAACTGGCTGTTTGCCCTGGCCTTCATCGGCAGCCATTTCGTCGGCGACCGCCTGCTGATCAAACGCATCATGGGCCACGCACTGACCTTGCCGGACCCGGTCTGGCTGCGCCTGAACATCGCCTGGATCGGGTTTTTCCTGTTCTGCGGCGCCGCCAACCTGTTCGTCGCGTTCACGTTCCAGAGCATCTGGGTCGACTTCAAAGTCTTCGGCAGCCTGGGCATGACGCTGTTGTTCCTGGTCGGCCAGGGGATCTACCTGTCCCGCCACCTGCATGACGCCGATCCCACCACGCCAAAAACCGAGGACTGACATGCTTTACGCAATCATTGCCACAGACGTCGCCAACTCCCTGGAAAAACGCCTGGCTGCACGCCCTGCACACATCGAGCGGCTGCAAGCGCTGCAAGCCGAGGGCCGCGTGGTGCTGGCCGGTCCACACCCGGCCATCGACAGCAATGATCCGGGCGCTGCCGGTTTCAGCGGCAGCCTGATCGTCGCCGAATTCGCCTCCCTTGAAGCCGCCCAGACCTGGGCCGATGCCGACCCATACATCGGCGCAGGCGTCTACGCCAACGTTCTGGTCAAACCCTTCAAGCAAGTCCTGCCTTAATCTGTTGCTGCGCAATGAACCTTGTCGGTTCATTGCGCACTCAATCGCTCATTATTCTCGTTTGACTGCCGACAACTTGCCCAACACTCGATTGGAATCAGGAGTTCCGATGCGCCAAGGTCCGTTGTGTCTGCTGTTGGTCATGTTATCGATCGGGGCCCCTGCCCATGCCGAGGAAAGCTCTGAGTCAGGCCATTCGACGCCTTTGTCACTGAGTGCCGGCAGTCAGATCACCGAGTTGCAGCAACGCTTGAAAGAAAGCGAGCAGCAACGAGAAGAGTTGAGCAAAAACCTGCAAAGTGCCGATGCCGAACGTGAAAGCACCCAGTTGGGTCACCTGCGTCAGGAGAACCAGCGCCTGAAGCTGCAACTCAAGGAAGCCCAGGCCAATCCGCAACCACGCCTGCTGACCGATCAGCAGCAATGGTTCGTCACGGGCGCCGGGGTAGCGCTATTGGCCCTGCTCTGCGGTATCTTCGCCAGTGGTGGACGTAGACAACGTCGGCAATGGCTAAATTGAGTGAGTCATGAGCGAGCTGTTACTAATTGATGATGACCAGGAGCTGTGTGAGCTCCTGAGCAGTTGGCTGAGCCAGGAAGGCTTCCAGGTTCACGCCTGTCACGATGGCCAGAGCGCGCGCCGCGCCCTGGCCGAAACCGCCCCGGCGGCGGTGGTGCTGGACGTCATGCTGCCCGACGGCAGCGGGCTGGAGTTGCTCAAGCAACTGCGCAGCGATCACCCGGATCTGCCCGTGCTGATGCTCTCGGCCCGTGGCGAACCGCTGGACCGCATCCTCGGCCTGGAGCTGGGTGCCGACGATTACCTGGCCAAACCCTGCGATCCACGAGAACTGACCGCCCGCCTGCGCGCCGTGCTGCGCCGCAGTCACCCGACGGCGGTGTCCAGCCAGATCGAGCTGGGCGACCTGTGTTTCAGCCCCGTGCGCGGCGTCGTCAGCATCGATGAGCAAGAGTTCACCCTGACCGTGTCCGAAAGCCGTTTGCTCGAAGCCCTGCTCAAGCAGCCCGGCGAACCGCTGGACAAACAGGAACTGGCGCAGATCGCCCTGGGCCGCAAGCTGACCCTGTACGACCGCAGCCTGGACATGCACGTCAGCAACCTGCGCAAAAAAATCGGCCCACACCCCGACGGTCGCCCGCGCATCGTTGCCCTGCGCAGCCGTGGTTACTACTACAGCCTGTAGTTTTGTCAGCTCGCCGCAAAAACGTCTTTACCCAAGCTTTACGCTCCGCTGACCGCCGCTGACCTTGATCTCCGTAATCTGTACCCATCCGGAACACACCGGGAACGAGACAAGGAGACACACCATGCGCAAGACCCTGATCGCTTTGATGTTCGCTGCTGCACTGCCAACCGTCGCCATGGCCATGCCAGAAGGCCAGGGCCCGACGGGCCCCATGGACGGCCATGGTTACAGCGAACACATGCACGGCGGCAAAGGCCCTTACCGGGAGCTGAACCTGAGTCGCGAACAACGCGAGCAGATCCGCAAACTGATCGGTGCCCAGATGCAGGCCCGCAAACAATTGGTCGACCAGTACCTGCAAAAACTCTCACCCTCCGACCAGCAGGCGCTGAAAGACCAGATGGCGGCCGGCCGCCAGAAAACCGAGAGCGACGTACGCGCCCTTCTCAAGCCGGACCAACAGCAGAAGTTCGACGCTATCCAAAAAAAGCAGGCCGAGCGCAAAGCCGAATGGGCTCAGTTCCAGGCGTGGAAAGCCCAACAGCCGCAAAAAGCGCAATAATGCTCTAACGCAGCGCCCCAGCCCGGCGGTTTTCCGTCGGGCTTTCTTTGTTTGAGGACTTCCCGTGCGTTCATTGTTCTGGCGCATCCTCGCCAGTTTCTGGCTGGCCATCGCTCTGGTTGCAGGGCTTTCGATTCTGCTTGGGCACATGCTCAATCAGGACGCCTGGATTCTCAGTCGCCACCCTGGCCTCAACACCCTGGCGCAGCAGTGGACACAGCTCTACGAAGAACAGGGCGAAGACGCCGCGCAAGCGCTGCTCGAAAAACGCAAGCGGCGCTATCACATCGATGTTCAGGTGCTGAACGAAAGCGGTGACCCGGTGGTTCGCGGAACGTTCCCACGGCGGGCAGCAGCGTTTGAGGCGCGGCAGAGCGACAACAAGGATAGCCACTTGCCGTGGCGTCGCCTGACCGTCGAGTACACCAGCCCCAAAAGCGGTGAAACTTTCCTGCTGATCTACCGCATCCCGCACCCTGAACTGGATGCCTGGCACCGCACCAGCCTGCTTTGGCCCCTCAGTGCCCTGGCGATTGCCTTGGTGGTGCTGACGCTGTTCAGCCTGCTGGTGACGCTGTCCATCACCCGCCCACTCAGCCGCTTACGCGGGGCGGTGCATGACCTGGGCCAGACCACCTATCAGCAAAACAGCTTGGCAAGGCTGGCGAACCGGCGCGACGAGTTCGGCGTACTGGCCAATGACTTCAACCGCATGGGCGCACGCCTGCAAAGCCTGATCGGCAGCCAGCGACAACTGCTGCGTGACGTCTCTCATGAGTTGCGCTCTCCCCTGGCGCGGCTGCGCATTGCCCTGGCGCTCGCCGAACGCGCCAGCCCTGCTGAACGGGAAAAACTCTGGCCACGCCTGACCCGCGAGTGTGATCGCCTGGAAGCGTTGATCAGTGAAATCCTGGTGCTGGCACGGGTCGATGCCGACAACGCCAGCGCCGAAGACGTCGACCTCAACGCCCTGCTCAGCACCGTACAAAAGGACGCCCAACTCAGTTCGCCGGAGCAAAGCGTGCGGGTTGAAGCCGAGCAGCACTTGAGCCTCAAGGGTTGGCCGACCATGATCGAGCGGGCAGTGGACAACCTGCTGCGCAATGCCCAACGCTTCAACCCGGCCGGACAACCGATTGAAGTGCTGGCCCTGCGTCAGGGTGAACATATTGTGGTGAGCGTGCGTGACCACGGGCCGGGGGTTGAAGCCGAACATTTGAGCCAATTGGGAGAGCCGTTCTACCGGGCGCCCGGCCAAACTGCAGCGGGTCATGGCCTTGGATTGGCCATCGCCCGGCGCGCAGCGGAGCGCCATGGCGGCAGCCTGATCCTGGCCAATCACCCGGAGGGCGGGTTTGTTGCCAGCCTGGAATTGCCGTTGGTGCCTGGGGCCGTCGTACAACCCTGAAGACCTGTCGGGCCTGACGGATCTTGTAGGAGCGAGCTTGCCCCGAACGGCGATCAGACGATAGCGGCCTGACCGTCACCTCGATGTTGAATGTGCCCGCGTTATCGCGAGCAGGCTCGCTCCCACATTAAATCAAACTGCCATTGATTCAGGACTTGGCCGGCCAGGCGCTGACGAACTCGGCGAGATCCACTTTACCCGCCACGCGTGGCTCGTTCTGCGGTGTACCGAGGTACAGGAACGCAATCACCTCTTCGCCTTCCGCCAACCCCAGCCCTTTGGCCACATGGGCCGAATAAGCCAGCTCGCCGGTACGCCATACCGCGCCGATGCCCTGGGCGTAAGCCGCCAGCAAAATGCCGTGGGCCGCACACCCCGCCGCCAGCAGTTGCTCGGACTTCGGCACCTTGATGTGGTCTTGCAGTCGCGCCACCACAACCACCAGCAGCGGCGCACGCAGCGGGCCGTTGCGCGCCTTGTCTACCATGGCCTGCGGCACATCGGCGTCTTGCAGGCGTGCCGCCTGCGCCAGCAACTCGCCCAACTGCTCACGTGCCGCGCCCTCGACCGTCAGAAAACGCCACGGTTGCAAGTGCCCGTGATCCGGTGCGCGCAGGGCGGCAGAAAACAGCACTTCGCGTTGCTCGGCAGTAGGCGCCGGGTCAAGCAAACGGGGTACGGATACACGGTTGAGCAAAGCGTCGAGAGCCTGCATCGGCCACCTCCTGAAAAATTGATTGGCTATTCTAGCGGTAACCACCACCGGCCTGCCGGTTTACATGACCTGCCCCGCAGGTAGAATGGCGCCCTTCCCTTACCAGCCCGAGCGGACTTCATGGCGTTGCCGACCCTACGGATCATCGGTTTCATTATCGGCATCTTCCTGATCACCCTCGCCATCAGCATGGTCGTGCCCATGGCGACCCTGGTGATTTACGACCGCACCAGCGACTTGCCGTCGTTTTTGTGGGCCAGCATGATCACCTTTATCGCCGGCCTCGCACTGGTCATTCCCGGTCGCCCGGAACATGTGCATTTGCGCCCGCGGGACATGTACCTGCTGACCGTCAGCAGTTGGCTGGTGGTGTGTGTGTTCGCCGCGCTGCCGTTTCTGCTGACCCAGCACATCAGCTACACCGACTCGTTTTTTGAAAGCATGTCAGGCATTACCGCCACCGGCGCCACGGTGCTCAGCGGCCTGGACACCATGTCGCCAGGGATCCTGATGTGGCGCTCGCTGCTGCACTGGCTCGGCGGTATCGGTTTTATCGGCATGGCGGTAGCGATTCTGCCACTGTTGCGGGTCGGCGGCATGCGGCTGTTTCAGACCGAATCGTCGGACCGTTCCGAAAAGGTCATGCCGCGTTCCCACATGGTCGCCCGGCTGATTGTTGCCGCTTATGTCGGCATTACCGTGCTCGGCAGCCTGGCGTTCTGGTGGGCGGGGATGACCCCTTTCGACGCGATCAACCATGCCATGTCGGCCATTTCCACGGGCGGATTCTCGACCTCCGACCAATCCCTGGCCAAGTGGAGCCAACCCGCCGTGCACTGGGTGGCGATCGTGGTGATGATCCTCGGCAGCCTGCCCTTCACCCTGTACGTCGCCACGTTGCGCGGTAACCGTCGGGCGTTGATCAAGGATCAACAAGTGCAGGGTTTGCTCGGGATGTTGCTGGTGACCTGGTTGATACTCGGCACCTGGTACTGGTGGACCACGAACCTGCATTGGCTCGACGCCTTGCGGCATGTGGCGCTGAACGTGACCTCGGTGGTCACCACCACCGGTTTCGCCCTGGGGGACTACAGCCTTTGGGGCAACTTCTCACTGATGCTGTTCTTTTATCTGGGTTTCGTCGGCGGTTGCTCCGGCTCCACGGCGGGTGGGATAAAGATTTTTCGCTTCCAGGTCGCCTACATTCTGCTCAAGGCCAACCTTAACCAGCTGATTCACCCTCGGGCGGTGATCCAGCAGAAGTACAACGGCCACCGTCTCGACGAAGAGATTGTGCGCTCGATCCTGACCTTTTCGTTCTTCTTCGCCATCACCATTTGCGTGATCGCCCTGCTGCTGTCTCTGCTCGGCGTGGACTGGATGACGGCCCTGACCGGTGCCGCCAGCACCGTCTCCGGCGTCGGCCCGGGCCTTGGCGAAACCATCGGCCCTGCAGGCAACTTCGCCACGCTGCCCGATGCCGCCAAGTGGATTCTGTCGTTCGGCATGCTGCTGGGCAGGCTGGAGATCATTACCGTGTTTGTGCTGTGTATTCCGGCGTTCTGGCGTCACTGACCTGCCGGGACGCGTCGACTAATCGCACCCGGTACTCACCGGGTGTGACATCGAACCAGCGGCGAAACGCCCGAAAGAAATTGCTCGGGTCGGCAAACCCCAGCAGGTAGGCAATCTCCAGCAGCGTCATGCTCGGCTGCGCCAGGTACTGCTCGGCCAGTTCGCGGCGGGTGTCGTCGAGCAGCGTCTGAAAACTGGTGCCCTCCTCCTGCAAACGTCGCTGCAAGGTGCGCTGCGACAAGTGCAGCGTCTGCGCCACCGTATCGCGCTTGGGTTCACCTTGCGGCAGCAAACGGCACAGCACTTGCCTCGCCTTGTGGGTCACCCGACTTTCCGAAAAACGCGCCAGGTATTCACCGGCAAACCGGTCATGCAACAACGCCATGGCTTCATTGGCGGTGGGCAGCGGTGCTTCCATGTCCGCCCGTTCGAAAATCAGCGCGTCATACGGTGCATCGAACACCAACGGCGCATGGAACGCTTGTTTGTAGGGTTCAAGGTCCATGGGCTGAGTGCCCTGGACCAGGACCTTGCGCGGCTGCAAGGTGCGTCCGGTCAGCCAGCCGCACAGGCTCAAGGCACTGGCCAGCGACGCTTCGGCGCTTTGCCGGGTAGGGGGAAGATGATCACCGTGGACGGTCAGGATCAGCGCGTAACCTTCATCCAGCAGTCGGAAACTCAGGTCAGCACTTTCGGCGATGATTCGCTGATAACGCACCAACCGTTGAAAGCCTTCGGCCAGGGTTCGGCTGGACATCAACGCGTACCCGGCCACATGAAAAGACGCGGGACGCACGACCTTGCCCATGTTCAGGCCGATTGCCGGGTTACCCGACAGCTCGACGGCGCGCTGCCAGAGCCGCGTCATGGAGTCCTGGGGAAAGCGCGCATCCGGGTCATCCAGTGCGGCGTAATCGAGCCCGAGTTGCTTGAACAGGGCCCGACAATCCAGGCCGTCCATTTCCAGTGCCTTGACAATGCCCATCGCCCAGCTTGCAGAAGTCGTTCGTTCGCTCATGGCGTTTACTTACATGAGGGGCCTTGATCCATGGCCCGATTTGCGAAGGATACTAAAGTGGCGCCTATTGTCACTGGCTGTAACCAGTGATGACTCTAGACTCAAATAAGCTCCCCGCAGAGCATCCGTTGAACCGAACACCTGCCGTCGAGATCACCGCCGTGGAAAACATCAAGCGTTTCAATAGCTTCGCTGAGTTCTATCCGTATTACCTTGGCGAACATGAAAACAGCACCTGCCGACGCTTGCACTTCATCGGCACCACGCTGGTGATTTTCATCCTGGGTTTCACCATTGGCAAAGGCGCCTGGTGGCTGTTGTTGGCCTTGCCTGTGGCCGGTTACAGCTTTGCCTGGGTCGGCCACTTCTTCTATGAGAAGAACCGCCCCGCGACGTTCCAGCATCCGCTTTACAGCCTGCTCGGTGATTTCGCCATGTACCGCGACATGATCCTGGGCAAAGTGCCGTTCTAGGCACGGCAGCCATCGATGGACGAGCACATGCCGGTCTGCCCCCGAAGATCCGTGATCTGACACTCATTGCGATGGTGAATGTGCCTGAGCCTTCGCGGTTTACGCAGGCTCCGCCACTTTCACTGCCTTGAGCTCCGCTTCCCGCGCTTGCGCATCGGCCAGCCGATACAACTCGATCGTGCCATCCCAATGTTCGATCAACGCCGTACACGACTCCACCCAATCGCCGCAGTTGAGGTAGTCCACCCCGCCGACCTTACGGATTTCGGCATGGTGAATGTGGCCGCACACCACCCCGTGCAGTTCACGTTTGACGCACTCGTGGGCAATGGCCTCCTCAAAATCGCTGATGAAACTGACCGCCGTTTTCACCTTGTGCTTGAGGTACGCCGACAGCGACCAATAGCCATAGCCATAACGCGCCCGCCAGTGATTGAGCCAGCGGTTCAGGGTCAGGGTGAACTCGTAGGCCGAGTCGCCGAGAAACGCCAGCCAGCGGTGATACCGGGTGATGACGTCGAACTGGTCGCCGTGGATTACCAGCAAATGACGGCCATCGGCGGTGACATGCACGGCCTCGTCCACCAACTGGATGTTGCCCAGGATCAGTTTCGAGTAGCGTCGCAGAAACTCATCGTGGTTGCCGGTGACGTAGATCACCTCGGTGCCGCGCTTGCTCATGGTCAGCAGGCGGCGAATGACGTTGGTGTGTGCTTGCGGCCAATACATGCCGCCGCGCAGCTTCCAGCCGTCGATGATGTCGCCCACCAGGTAAATCCGGTCGGCGTGATAGCCCTTGAGAAACTGCGACAAATGCTCGGCCTGACAATCGCGGGTGCCAAGGTGTACATCGGAAATCCACAATGTGCGCACGCGTTGCTTACGGCTCGGTTTAGCGAATTTGGCACGGGTCATGGGCAACCTCAGCGGGATTTTTTGCGAGCTTGCGCCAGGGCCATTAATAGCCCATGACACAAATGCGGCAGTCCGATGACAGCACGGGCGCAGGTGCCGGCGGTGTAGACTGCCAGCCTGCCCAGGAGACCGCGATGAGACCGATCCTCACGCTACGCCAGTACACCCACGACCTGATCGTCCACAGCCACGAGCATGCCCAACTGGTGTTCGGCCTGTCGGGCGCGCTCGACTTCGAGGTCGACGGCCATGGCAGCCAGGTGCAGCAGCAGAGTTTTGTCGTGGTCCCTTCCGGCGCCCATCACACTTGCGGCAGCCCCAACGGCAGCCGTTGCCTGGTGCTGGACGTGCCAAGTGATCAATGGGTCGGGCAATCCCTGGGCGACCATGCGCAGGCCAGCCGACGCTTGCTCGACACGCCCGGCCGACTGCCGCTCGATGCCGGGCAAAGTCAGTTGGTGAGCTGGCTGGCGAGTAGCCCGGTGAGCGATCCGCTGATCGCCCAGCAAGGTGCGGTGTTGTTGCTCGCCAGCCTCAACCGCGACATCGCAAGCCCTGTGACCGGACGACGGCTGCCCTACGCGGCGCTCAACGCGCACATCGATCAGTACGCCGCCTACCCGTTGCAGGTCGCCGACCTGGCGCGCATCGCCGGGCTGTCCAGCCCTCGCCTGCATGCGCGGTTCGTTGCCGAATGCGGGCAAACGCCCATGGATTACATCCGCAGCCGTCGCCTGCACCTGGCCGTAAACCTGTTGCGCGAGACGGTGCTGCCCATCGGCGAAATCGCCAGTCGGGTCGGCTACAGTTCCCAGAGTGCCTTCACCGCCGCCGTGCAACGCGAGTTCGGCGCCGCACCCGGCAAACTGCGCCGCACCGCAGGCGAGCGCTAGTTTCGCGCTAAAAAACGCGAGGTTGCCGACAGACAATCCCCAAGGCAAGGCTCTAGACTGTGCTTTTGATTGTCATGTTTGGTAAGGATCGAGATGACCCCGCGTACTGCCCTTGGCGCCCTGCATATCGGCGCACTGATGTTTGGCCTGACTGGCGTGTTCGGCAAATTGGCCGCCGCCTCACCCGCCATCATTGTCTTTGGCCGTGCCGCGTTCGCCGTCATTGCCCTGGCGTGCTTTGCGCGGTTTGCCCGCAACACGCCGTGGCAAACCCTGCGAGCCGTCGACTGGCGCCGCTTGCTGCTCAGCGGCCTGTTGCTGGCCGGGCATTGGGTGAGTTTTTTCATTGCGGTAAAGATCGCCGGGGTCGCCATTGCCACCCTCGGCTTCGCCAGTTTCCCGGCGTTCACAGTCATCCTCGAAGGGCTGATCTTTCGTGAGCGGATTCGCGCCAACGAGATCCTGCTGGTGGTGTTGGTCAGCGTTGGGCTGGTGCTGGTGACGCCGGATTTCGACCTCGCCAGCGAAGCCACCGCCGGCCTGCTCTGGGCCGTGGGTTCGGGGTTGTTGTTCGCCCTGCTGTCACTGACCAACCGCGCCAGCTCGGGGCGGGTCCCGGCGGTGCAGGCGGCGCTGTGCCAGAACGTCGTGGTCGCCCTGTGCCTGTTGCCGTTCGCCGCACCCGGCCTTGGCGAAGTGCGCGCACTTGACTGGCTGTGGATCGGCCTGCTCGGGGTGTTTTGCACCGCCGTCGCCCACAGCCTGTTCGTCGCCAGCCTGGCGGTGATCAAGGCGCGCACCGCAGCGATAGTGTTCGCCCTGGAGCCGGTGTACGGGATCACCGTGGCGTGGCTGCTGTTCGGTGAAAACCCGACCCCGCGCATGCTGATCGGCGGCGCGCTGATCATCGTGGCAATCGTGGTCTCGAGCCGACTGGGCAGCAGCGGTCCCGGCCCAAAAACCACTGAAACTGCCCCCGCCCACTGATTGGCCCCACAATGGCGGGCTACCTATACTTAATACATCCGCAGCAGTTCGTCGTTAGCGGATAAAGACTCCTCGTTGACAGCGACACCTGCCCTTTTGAAGTAGCTGATACGAGTGGTCATTCACACAGCACTATTGAGAGGGTTCATCCATGGACATTGTCAGCCTCGTCGTTCAGATAGTCAGCGGTGTAGTCGGTGGTAATGCCGCAGGCTTGAGCAAGCAGAGCCTGGGCCCGATGCTCAACTCGGTCGTCGGGGGTGTCGGCGGGTTGGTTCTCGGTCAGATACTGGCTGCCGTGACGGGCGAGCCCGGCATGATCACTGCCGGAGCCCTGAGTATTCCCGCGCTGTTGAGCAGTGTTGTGGGTGGCGGTGTCGGCGGTGCGGTCCTGACGTTTGTAGCCGGCTTCATAAAATCGAAAATGGCCACGAAATAGCACCTCACGTTGCAACGAAGGCAGGTCATTGACCTGCCTTCGTCCTTGCCTGCGCCTTTTACTGCGACCGGTCGTTGTGACCCAGGTCGCGCTCCGGGTCGATCTGGTCACGTACGCGCTGCTTGAGCACCTTGGCCTCCGGGAAACCGCCATCGGCCTTGCGCTCCCAGATTTGCACACCGTCGCAGGTGATGTGGAAGACTCCGCCGGTGCCGGGCACCAGGGAGACTTTACCCAGATCGTCACCGAAGGTGCTGAGCAACTCCTGGGCCAGCCAGGCGGCGCGCAACAGCCATTGGCATTGGGTGCAATAGGTGATGACAATTTCCGGTTTCAATGCGGGCATGGCGGGTAAAACTCCTGAACGAAGGGCGTCGCTATAATAGCCACCTTTATCGCTCGCCCGAGATCCCTGATGCGTCGTCTGCTGTCCTGCCTGCTGCTGTGTTTCATTCCATTGATCGTGCATGCCGCCGATACCCCGCGACCGAAGATCGGCCTGGTGCTGTCCGGTGGCGCGGCCCGAGGGTTGGCGCACATTGGCGTGCTCAAGGCACTTGAAGAGCAAGGCATCAGGATCGATGCGATTGCCGGCACCAGCATGGGCGCGGTGATCGGCGGGCTCTACGCTTCGGGCTACAAGATCGACGAGCTTGAAAAACTGGCGCTGGACATCGACTGGAAGCAGGCCCTTTCCGATGCCCCGCCACGTGCGGACGTGCCGTTCCGGCGCAAGCAGGACGACCGCGATTTTCTGGTGAAGCAAAAACTGAGCTTTCGCGATGACGGCAGCCTCGGCCTGCCGTTGGGGGTGATTCAGGGCCAGAACCTCGCGCTGCTGCTGGAAAGCAAACTGGCCCACGCCAGTGACACCCGGGACTTCGACAAGCTGCCCATCCCCTTCCGCGCCGTGGCCACCGACATCGCCAGCGGCGAAAAAGTGGTGTTCCGCAAGGGCCACCTGCCTCAGGTGATTCGCGCCAGCATGTCGATCCCGGCGGTGTTCGCACCGGTCGAACTCGACGGCCGCCTGTTGGTGGACGGCGGCATGACCGACAACATCCCCCTGGACGTGGCCCGTGAGATGGGCGTCGACATCGCCATCGTGGTCGACATCGGTACCCCGCTGCGCAGCCGCAAGCAACTGAACACGGTGGTCGATGTGCTGACGCAGTCGATCACCCTGATGACCCGGCGCAACTCCGAGGAACAGCTCGCGGCGCTGCACAAGGATGACGTGTTGATCCAGCCATCGCTGGCCAGCTTCGGCTCCACCGATTTCGGCCACTCCCAGGAAATCATCGACGCCGGATACCGCGCCACGCGCATTCTCGACGCGCGCCTGGCACGACTGCGACCTGTCGACACCCAGGATGCCGAGCTGACGGCAGCGCGAGCGCCGAGCCAGCGCACGCCGATCATCACCGCGATCAAGGTGGAAAACGATTCGAAAGTCGGTGACGAGGTGATCCGCTACTACATCCGCCAGCGCATCGGCGAGCCACTGGACCTGGGCCGCTTGCAAACCGACATGGGCACTCTCTATGGCCTGGATTACTTCGAGCAGGTGCAATACCGCGTGGTGCACAAGGGGCATGACCAGACCCTGGTGATCAGCGCGAGGGGCAAACGCGCCGGCACCGATTACTTGCGGCTGGGCCTGAATCTCTCGGACGACATGCGCGGCGACAGCGCCTTCAACATCGGCGCCAGTTACCGGGTCAATGGCATCAACCGGCTCGGTGCGGAGTGGCTGACCCGCGTTCAGATCGGCAATCAGCAAGAACTCTACACCGAGTTTTTTCAACCGCTGGACGTCGGTTCACGCTACTTCATAGCGCCTTACGCGGCGTTCGAAGCGCAAAACGTCGAGGCCACGCTGGACAACGACCCGGTGGCCCAATACCGCCTCGAACGTTATGGCTTCGGCCTCAACGTTGGGCGGCAGATCGGTACCAGCGGCGAAATCCGCTTCGGCGTCGGCGAGGCGTGGGGCAAGGCCGATGTGCGCATTGGCGACCAGCACCTGCCGAGCGAAAGCTTCAACGAGGGTTTTTATGAGCTCAAGTACTCGTTCGACTCCCTGGACAATGTGTACTTCCCCCACGAGGGCGAAGACGTCGGCCTGTCGTTGCGCCAGTTCACGCCGAGCCTGGGGTCCGACAAACCTTACCGGCAATGGGAGTTCAAACTGGACAAGGCCCTGAGCAGCGGACCGGACACCTTCGTGCTCGGCGGACGCTATGGCCGTACGCTGGATCAGGCCGACGTGGTGAGTTCAAGCTTCCTGCTGGGCGGTGCGCGACAGCTGTCAGGGTTCCGTCAGGACGCGATTTCCGGGCAGAACGTCAGCCTGATGCGCGCCGTGTACTTTCGACGCCTGACGCCCCGCTCCTACCTGCCGCTGGACTTCCCGCTGTACCTCGGTGCTTCGCTGGAGCGTGGCCGTGCCTGGAACAACGACAATGAATTCGACAGCGGCTACATCAATGCCGCCAGTATTTTCCTGGGGTTCGATACGCCGCTGGGGCCGCTGAACTTCAGTTATGGCTTCAACGATGACGATCAGCAGGCGATTTACCTGAACCTGGGGCAGACCTTCTGACGGTGCGCTAACGAAGACTCGCCAGCAAGCTGCGAGCCGTCTGCTTCAACGGCTCGTCGCCATCCTTGAGCAACTCGTTCAACAGTCGGCTGGCGCTGTCCAGATCGCCGTCGTCGATGCAGGTCTGGGCTTGTTCCAGTTTGCCGGCGAAAGGTTTTTCGAGCGTCGGTGATTCAACGTCCATCGGCAACGGCTCAAGCGCCAAGGCGTCACCCAAATCCTTGAACTCATCAAGAAAGTCATCGCCCTCCAACGCCGATGGCGGTGCATCGGACCACTCGATGTCAGGCGCTGCGAACGGTTCCATTGATTGTTTATGGGTGACCTCTGGATCATTGGGCCAGTCATTTGCACTCGATGCGAGATCAGATGAATCCGGGGCCGATGTCGGTTTTTCGAAAGGGCTGACCAGATCCCAATTGGCATCCACCGACATGTCATCCAGGTTCAACTGAAACTCATCCGGCGCCGCGGCGGTGGGTACTGGCGCAGGGTCAGGCACGACCGGTGCCGCCGATACCAGTGCAACAGCGGGGGCCGCGTCGCAGAGTTTGGGGTGCCGTGCACGAATGTCTGCCAGCTCCTGCGCGCTGAAGCCTGATGCCAGCAGGCTCAGTTCCTGGGCCGTGTAGGCTTCGGCATCCCCCTGCTTGCCCAGCACGTCCAGCAACTGCAGATTCAGGTCGGACCGCTGCGGCTCCTTGTGCAGCGCTTCGCGCAGCAGGGCCACCGCCTCCGCAAAGCGCCCGTACGCCAGATAGACACCGACACCTTCCAGCACATCGGCGCCGTGGGTCACTTCGCGATACGCCGGCACCGGTTGCGGCCGTGGCTGAACCTGGGCAATCACCGGACTGACGGCTGGCGTTGGCCGCACGGACAGCGGTTCCTGCACCCCCTGACGCTGCTGACGCCGATGCACAAAAAAACCCAGCAGCAACAGCAGCACCAACGCGGACAACCCGACCGTCAGCAACAGGCTTGAACCACCCGACGCTTCGTTCGCCGGCGCCACCGCGCTGGGTGGTACGACCGTCGCGGCAGGAGCCACGGGCGGTGTGCGGGCTTCTGCCAATAGGGTTTGCAGTTCGATGATCTGTTTTTGCTGGCTGGCGATCTGCTTTTCCTGGGCTTGGGCCCTGGCTTGCAATTCATCCAAGTTCTTTTGCAGTTGCTGATTGTGCAGCGTGCTGGCCGCCAACTCTTCGGCTTGTGTATCTGTGATAGCAGGTGCGGCACTGGACGGTGCTGCGGCAACGGGAGGCGTGGAAGTCGGCCTGGCTGCCGCATCGGGGAGCAACGTGTAACGTTTGCCCTGCACCGCAGGCGATGATGGTTCAACAGGAATGACGTCAGGGAAGGCCGAGGCCGCCTGCGAGCGGAGTGCGGCCAGTTCGGCCGCCGTATCGGTTGACGGCACGATACCGGCAGCGCCCGGTGGGTCGATCAACACCGTGTATTCGCGCAGCAGTTGGCCATTGGGCTGATTGGCCTGCACCAGAAAATTCAGGAACGGTTCATTGACCGGTTTATTGGACACCACCCGAATCACACTGCGATTGCCACGCACGATGGGGGTGAAATGCAGGTCATTGAGAAAGAACACCCGCTCGACACCCGCGCGGTTGAATTCCTCGGGTGTCGCCAGGCGTACCGACAGCTCGCCTTCGGCAAGGCCTGCGGCATCCAACAGGGCAATATCGGCACTGAACGGCTGGTTCAGCGCCGAATGTACGGTGATGTCCCCCAACCCCAGCGCGGGGGCCAATGCCGAGTACCACAGGGCGCCACAGCCGATAAGCACCCTGACGGAACACCGTAACGCTGACTGTCGACTCTCGAGCATGAGCATCCCTTAACTAACCAGAACCACCTGACGTGTTAACACTTCCCTTACGAACACGTTATTGCCTGGTAGTTCTTATAGTCTGCCCAACGCTGAATCTCAAAAGTCTGGCAGCAGGTTATGCCTCAAGATTTTTCCAGATTGGCCAGGATATGCCCGTGAACCCGCATGCACACCCGCAAATCCTCTTCGTCGACGCCGACGAACAGTTCGTGGCGCAATTGCGTGGCAATGGTTTCAATTTGTTCGATCAAGGGACGCGCCGAAGCACACAGCACGATTTTTTTCGCCCGGCGATCTTCCAGCACCGCCTGACGCTGCACCAGCCCCTGGCTTTCCAGGCTGTCGAGCAGCCGCGCCAGCGTCGGACCTTCGACACCGACACTTTGCGCCAGCTCACGCTGGGTGGGCGCGTCCGCGAAACGTGCCAGGTGCAACAGCACCAGCCAGCGCGCCTGGGACAGGCCGAGCCCGGCGAGACGGCGATCCAGTTCAGCGCGCCAGCCGCGAGACATTTGCGCCAACTGCATGCCAAAACGGTGTTGATCGGTTAACGGCATAAAAAACTCATGGATTAGACTGAAATAGAGTGAAACTAATTATTAGTCAGCTAAGCATGACACTTGGTATCAAGCAAGTTTTGACCTGTACTGAATCGTTACATCGGCCAAACTATTGATCTACATCTCGAATTCCGACTGCAACGCCGCGCGGACGCAATAAAGAACACCCTCCGGTACCCGGCCGGCAAACAATGCGGCGATTTCGGCAACCGCTGGCAACTCGCCTTCCCCGTCGAGGAACGCATCCTGAACTTCGCCCATCAGGTCTTCCGGCAAGTCCAGTGCCTGCTCCAGCGACAACTGCTGTTTGCCGATGGCTTCGGCCAGCAGCGTGTACACGTTCTTTTCAGAGCATTGCAGCTGGCCGGCGATCTGCATTGGCGTCATCCCGGCGCGGGCCAGGGTGATCAGCTCGTGGCGCAGGTCGGCCACCACTTTCGGCGCTTCGGCCTGGCCGCCCAGCACTTCGAGGAACGCCTCGCCGTAGCGCTCCAGCTTGCGTGCGCCGACGCCGCTGACCGCGGCCATTTGCGACAGCGAGGTCGGCTGGCTGCGGAGCATTTCGAGCAAGGTCGAGTCGGGGAAGATGACGTACGGCGGCACGCCATGTTCTTCGGCAAGTTTGCGACGCAGGGCGCGCAAGGCCTCCCACTGCTCGCGCTCTTCGCCACGCACCAGTTGGCTCGCCTGGCTCTTGCTGCTTTTGGCGGTGGTTTGCGGCTTGAGGTCGCGGCGCAGCTCCAGGGTCACTTCACCCTTGAGCAGTGGCCGGCACGTGTCACTCAAGCGCAAGCCGCCGTAGCCTTCCAGATCGATGTCTGCCAGACCACGGGCAACCAGCTGTCGGAACAAGGAGCGCCATTCGCCCTCCGCCATGGCCTTGCCGACACCGAATACCGACAGGTGCTGATGACCGAAGCTGCGGACCTTTTCGTTGTCCTTGCCCAGCAGCACGTCCACCAGATGGCCGACGCCGTAGCGCTGGCCGGTGCGGTAGATCGCCGAGAGCGCCTGGCGGGGCCGGCTCGGTGGCGTCCCAGGTCTGCACGCCGTCGACGCAGTTGTCGCAGTGGCCGCACGGCTCGGGCATGTCTTCGTCGAAATAGGCCAGCAAGGTCTGACGACGGCAGCGGGTTTCTTCGCAGAGCGAGAGCATGGCGTCGAGCTTGTGTTGCTCCAGGCGCTTGTGCCGCTCGTCGCCTTCGGAGTTTTGCAGCATCTGCTTGAGCATCACCACGTCTTGCAGGCCGTAAGCCATCCAGGCATCGGCGGGCAGACCGTCACGGCCGCCACGACCGGTTTCCTGGTAATAGGCCTCAAGGGATTTCGGCAAATCGAGGTGCGCGACGAAGCGTACGTTGGGTTTGTCGATGCCCATGCCGAACGCCACGGTGGCGACCATGATCAGGCCCTCCTCGTTGAGGAAGCGCTTCTGGTTATGGGCCCGCGTTTCGTTGGGCAGGCCGGCGTGATACGGCAGCGCCGGGAAGCCTTGCTCGCTGAGGAACACCGCCACTTCGTCGACTTTCTTGCGCGACAGGCAGTAGACGATGCCCGCATCGCTGCGCCGCTCCGCGAGGAACGCCAGCAACTGCTTGCGCGGCTGCTCCTTGGGCACGATGCGGTAGAAAATGTTCGGCCGGTCGAAACTCGACAGGAAACGCTCGGCGTCCTGCAAGTGCAGGCGCGTGACGATCTCTTCGCGGGTACGTTTGTCGGCCGTGGCGGTCAGGGCGATGCGCGGCACATGGGGGAACATTTCCGCCAGTTGCCCCAGTTGCAGGTATTCCGGACGGAAATCGTGGCCCCATTGCGAAACACAGTGAGCTTCGTCGATGGCGAACAGCGCGATGTCGAGGCTTTGCAGGAAGGCCAGCATGCGCGGCTGGACCAGGCGTTCAGGCGCCAGGTAGAGCATTTTTACTTCGCCGCGCTTGATTCGCGCCGCCAGGTCGCGCTGCTGTTCGGGGCTCAGTGTCGAGTTGAGCGCGGCCGCCGCCACGCCAAGTTCTTCAAGGGTGGCGACCTGATCGTCCATCAAGGCGATCAACGGTGAGACCACCACCGCCAGGCCTTCGCGCAGCAGCGCCGGCACCTGGAAGCACAACGATTTGCCACCGCCGGTCGGCATCAGCACCAGGGCATCGCCGCCACTGGCCACGCGCTCAATGATGGCACCCTGACGGCCACGGAAACTGTCGTAGCCGAAGATGTCCTTGAGGACGCGCTGAGCCTGTTCGAGCATGAAAAACTCCAAATGGTGCTGAATATCCCTGTGTGCAGGCTGGATCAAAAAACCGCGTTGTTCACGAACAGATCCGTAAGCGGATTTGTCCCGAGTGCTCGCGGCACCTGCAGGGCTTTGCAAAACGCGCGAGTATACCCGAGCCGTCCCAGGGTCTGTTGACGTTTGCCCGTGGCGCGACGAATGCCCACCCGATGCTGGCAAATCTGCCACGCGGCTGGCCTGGGCGCTCAAGAACGCCTAGAATTGGGCATCGTTTATTCCCAAGGTAGCCCTTAATGTCCTTCGCTGAGCAACTAACCCGCCTGCAAGCCTTCCTCGACGCCGACGAGCTGCATGACGAGGCGCTGGACTACGTGGCCGCCCACGGTTACCTGACCGCGCTGTCGATCTGTTCCGAGAGCGTTCCCGACCGTGAGTGGATCGATGCCCTTTTCGCCGAGGAGCCGCACTACCGCGACGCCGCCGAGCGTGAAGAAATCGAATCGACCCTGCTGGCCCTCAAGGCTCACATCGCTCGCCAACTGGCGTCCGATGAAGAGTTCGAGCTGCCGTGCGACCTGGACCTGGGCGAAGAGCCGGATGACTCCGACCTGCGCGGCTGGTGCATCGGTTTCATGGAAGGCGTGTTCCTGCGCGAAGAAGCCTGGTTCGAAACCGCCGAAGACGAAGTCAGCGAAATGCTGCTGCCGATCATGGTCGGTTCCGGTCTGTTCGACGAGCAGCCTGAGTTCTCCGACATTGCGGCCGACGCCAACCTGATGGACGACATGATCGTCCAGATCCCGGAAGCCCTGACCGCGCTGTACCTGCTGTGCAACGCACCTGACGAAAAACCGGCGATCCTCAAGCCTCGTCACCACTGAGTCCTTGCCTGTGGCTGATCCCATAGGCAATCGCTCCCTGATGCTGCGTTACGTTCTGCTGGCCATCGGCTGGCTGAGCGTGGCGCTGGGAGTGATCGGTATCTTCCTGCCAGTGTTGCCCACCACGCCCTTCCTGCTGTTGGCGGCGGCCTGTTTCGCCCGAAGCTCCCCGCGTTTCTATCAATGGCTGGTCGATCACCCCCGGCTCGGTCCGTGGATTCGCGACTACCTGGACGGCCATGGCATTCCACTCAAGGGCAAGGTCTACGCCATTGGCCTGATGTGGCTGAGTATCGGTTTTTCCTGCTATCTGGTGCCCCTGCCCTGGGCTCGCGGTTTCATGCTGACCAGCGCAGTGTTGGTGACGGCGTACATACTACGGCAGAAGACCCTGCAAAGAACCTGAATCACAGACAGCACAAAACCCGCCATCCTCTGGCAAGGATGGCGGGTTTTGTCGTTTCAGGTCAGACGGTGTCCACCTTCAACGAGTGGTCGTTGAGCATGCCGTTGATGATGGTCGCCGTGTCGGCACCACCGGCAATGACCCCGCCCGCGCCCGGCGTGACACCGTAGTGGGTGGCGAGGTTGACGCCTGCGAGGTCGATGGTCTGGGTCGGCGTGGCACCGGCCGAGGCGCTGACGTCGATGCTGGTGACCAACGACGCACCACTGCCCGTGACCTTGAAGTGCAGGTAGTCATCCAGCGAGGCGGAGGTTGCGTTTTCACCTTGCAGCAATTGCGACAGGTCGAGTTTGTCGGTGCCCGGCGTGAAGTCGGTGACCACATCGTGCCCGCTGTTGCCCGCCAGCCACTGGAAGGTATCGGCCCCCGGCCCACCGGTCAGGGTGTTGTTGCCCAACCCGCCGATCAGGAAGTCGTCACCCCCACCGCCGTTGAGCACATCATTACCGAGCCCGCCGTTGATGACGTTGGCGTTGTTGTCACCTGTAAGGGTGTCGTTGAAGTTGGAGCCTGCCAGGTTTTCGATGCCCATCAGGGTGTCAGTCCCGGCACCGACCGTGTTTTGCGCCGCGAGCAGGCTCAGGTCGACCGTCACCCCTGCCGCCGCATGGGCATAGCTGGCGGTGTCGTTGCCCGGCCCGCCGTCGAGCAGGTCATTGCCCGGCCCGCTGAACAACAGGTCGTTGCCATTACCGCCATGCAGCGTGTTGTTGCCACTGCCTGCAGTCAGCACATCGTTACCATCGCCGCCGTTGAGGATATTGTCGCCAGCCCCTGCCACCAACACATCGTCGCCAGAGGTGCCGGTGAGGGTGTGACCGTCCTGATAGCTGATCGTCACGGCTGCGGTGTCGCTGCCGCCATGGGTGTCGTTGGCGGTGTAGGTGCCGTGATAATCCGGGGTGATGTTGCTGGCGCCGGCGTAGTTGACCGTCATGGTCAGTTGGTAGTTTTCCGCCGCCGTGCTACCACCAGGGGTGTCGGCCACGTTGGTCAAGTGGATCTGGTAGTTACCGTCGGCAGCGGCCGTGAACGTCCCGCCATCGGCAATCGGCGTGAAGGCGCCACCGTTGAACGAGTACTCCATGGTGATGTGGCCGGCCGCCAGGTTGTGGTCCAGGTTGAGGGTTTCGCCCTGCTTGAGATTGACGGTGATCCGGTCCTCATCGTTGGCATTGCCATTCGTGACAGCCCCCAGATAGCCGGCGACCACCACCACGGCAGTCATCGCCGCAGCGTTGGCGGTGAACGAAGCACGGCCCACAGTGATGGCCTGGTTGGCGGCCGTATTGCCGGTGCCCGCAAAGCTGATCGTCTGCTGGCTGGCCGCCGTGAACTCCGCGCCCTTGGCCGCCCACCCGGTGTTGAAGGAGGTGGACGAGGCCGTGAGCGGGTCGCCATTGGCGTCGGTGTCGTTGGCCAGCAGCAGTTCACCCGGCACCACGACCGTGCTCGATAGCACGTTGGTGATGATGTGGTCGTCGAGCGCGACCGGTGGCGCGTTCGGCACGACTTTGACCACCAGCGTGGAACTGGCGAGGTCGCCGTCGTTGTCGCTGACGGTGTAGCCGAAGTTTTCGGTGATGACCACCGCCGTGGCTTTCTGTGAGGTGTAGGTGAAGTCGCCGGTGTCGAGGTTCACCACCAGGGTGCCGCCGTTGTTGGTGGCGATGCTGATGCTGTTATCGACCGTGTTGAACGTGCCGTGGTTGACACCGCCACTGAAGGTCAACGCACCTGCGTTGGCATTGCCTTTAGGGTCGTAGGTGTACGTGGTGCCGTCGACCACGATGGATTTGATGAAACCGCCATCGGCGCCGAATGTACCGCCATCCCCCAGCAATGTGCCAGTGACCGGTGCGCCTTGTACGGTACCGGACAGCACCAGGTTGAGCTGGTTGAGGTCGGTCACCACCACGGCGTTGGTGTCGGTGTGAGTGCTGCCGTCGTAGGCCACCGGGTTGAGGTTGGCATTGCTCACGCCGGAACCCAGGCCGATGGCGTAGTTGTTGATGCCATTGGCATCGAGGAACGCCTTGAGGGCCACTTCGTCTGCCGGACCGATCTCCTGCCCGGTAGTTGGCGCACCGTCAGAGAAGAAGTAGCCGACGTTCTGCGCACCCGTCAGCTTGCCGCTGGTGTTGAAAGCGGTCTGCATGGTCGCTACTGCCGCATCGTAGTTGGTGCCGCCGCCCGCCGTCAGCCCGGCCACGATGGTTTTGGCAGTGGCGACGTCGACCCAGATCGGCGTTCTGTCGGTGGCGCTGCTGCTGAAAGAGACGATCTGGACTTTCACATCCCCGAGGTCGTCGTATTTGTCGAGCAAGCTGTTGATAGCCTGCTTGGCCAGTTGCAGCCGCGACAGGCCGGGTACGCCGGAGGCGTCATTCATGCTGCCGGACACGTCGATCACCAACAGCAGGTTGGAGTCGATCTCCACGGCGGTCACCGAGCGCTCGGCCGCGACCGCTTTGGGCACGTCATCGACGATGTTGACCTGAAGGGTGCTGGTGGTGGAGTTGCCCAGTGCATCGGTGGCTTTGTAAGTGAAACTTTCACTCAGGGTATTGGCGCCGTCGTTGGCGTTCGGCGAGGTTTTCGGGGCCGAGGTCAGGGTGTAGGTGTACGTGCCGTTGGGGTTGAGCAGGATTTGCCCGTACGTACCCGTGGCGCTGCCGACCAGGGTGTAGGTGATCGCGCCGCTGCCACCAGTGACCGAACCGACCAGGGTGCCGGTGGCGGTTTCGCCGGTAGACGTCGGGTCGCTGCCGATGACTGTGCCCGCCGCCAGGTCCTGGCCATCCTTCGTCAGGTCGAGGGCTTTTTCGTAGACCGTCACGTCCTGATCGACTACGGCTTTGAGGCCGCTGTCGGTGACGTTGATGGTGATGGTCGTGGTGCTTTCATCGCCATCGCCATCACGCAGGGTGTAGGTGAACACGTCCGTGGCCCCCGGTGGGCTCACCGAGTTCGGGTTGCTGTGGTACACGGCGTTGCCCGCCGCATCCAGGGTCAAGGTGCCGTAAGTGCCGGCGATGTTGGTGCCCAGGCCGCCAATCGCCGAAGTCGCGGTGTTGCTGCCGGCGCGCACGCCAACCACCGCCCCGCCTGCTGCCGCGCCATCGGCACCGATGACGTCGTTGCCCAGCACGCTGATGTTGATCGTCGCGCCTTCAATGGCGGTCGCCACATCCGCAGTGGCGGTCGGGACGTCATCGACAATGTTCACATCGATCACGCCTGATGCGGTGCTGCCATCGGTGTCGGTGGCAACCACGTTGAAGTGCTCGGCAATGCTGTTGATGCCCAACCCGGTGGGGTGGGTTTCGTTATCGACCAAGGTGTAGCTGTAGCTGACGACGCCGGTGCTGGCGTTGTAACCGGTGATGGTCAGCGTACTGCCCAATGCGGTGGTGATCGATTGCGGGAAGCCTGCGGCCACCCCGCCAGTGACCACGTTGATACCGCCCACGGTCAGGGTTTGCAGACCGTCGAGCGCGGTCACGGTGAAGGTGCCGCTCTGGGTCAGGGCCGATGCATTCGGGCTACTGCCATCGCCGAGGTTTTTCTCGAAGACGGTGAGTTCGCCGCCCTCGACGTTCAAGCCATTAAGGGTCACCGAGTCGTCATTGTTGTGGACGTTCAGCACCAGATTCGCGGTGCTGGTGTCGCCGTCCGAGTCAGTAATGGTGTAGGCAAAGGTTTCCGTGCCGTTACCACCGCCGTGCAAGGCGAGGAACGCTGGATCAGTCGGATGAACCGTGTAGGTGTAAGTACCGTTGGCGTTGAGCACCAGCGTTCCGTACGTACCGGTAAACGTACCTGCCGTCACTGGGCCGGTGGGCACACGATCCGCGCCTTGCACATCGTTGGTCAACACATTACCGGTCAGGGTCAGCAGGCTTTCCGACGCGGTGCTGGCGTTGCTGTCGTTGACCGCTGTCGGCAGATCATCGACCACGTTCACGTCCAGCGAACCGCTGGCGGTGCTGCCATCGGTGTCAGTCGCCGTAACTGTGAAGTGTTCGCTGAGGCTGTTGGCGCCGTTAGCCGTCGGGTGCGCGTCATTACCATTGAGTGTGTAGCTGTAGCTGACAACGCCGGTCGTTGCGTTGTAACCGGTAATGGTCAGGGTGTTGCCCAAACCAGTGGTCACCGATTGCGGAAATCCTGCGGCGGTGCCAGCGGTTACTACGTTGATGCCACCCACGCTCAGGGTTTGCAAACCGTCGAGCGCGGTCACGGTGAAGGTGCCGCTTTGGGTTAACGCGGTGGCGTCCGGCACACTGCCGGTGCCAAGGTTTTTCTCGAAGACGGTGAGTTCGCCGCCCTCGACGTTCAAGCCATTAAGGGTCACCGAGTCGTCATTGTTGTGGACGTTCAGCACCAGATTCGCGGTGCTGGTGTCGCCGTCCGAGTCAGTGATGGTATAGGCGAAGTTTTCCGTGCCGTTACCGCCGCCGTGCAACGCGAGGAACGCTGGATCGGTAGGATGAACCGTGTAGGTGTAAGTGCCGTCCGCCGCCAGCACCAGGGTGCCGTAAGTCCCGTTAAACGTACCCGCCGTCACAGGACCGGTGGGCACACGATCCGCGCCTTGCACGTCGTTGGTGAGGACATTGCCGTTGAGAACCAACTGACTCTCCGAGGCAGTCCCCGCGTTGCTGTCGTTGACCGCCGTCGGCAAGTCGTCGACCACGTTCACGTCCAGCGAACCGCTGGCGGTGCTGCCATCGACGTCCGTGGCGGTGACCGTGAAATGTTCGCTCAGGCTGTTGGCACCGTTAGCGGTCGGATGAGCATCGTTGCCGTTCAAGGTGTAGCTGTAGCTGACCACTCCGGTGCTGGCGTTGTAACCGGTAATCGTCAGAGTGTTGCCCAATGCGGTGGTGGCGGTTTGCGGGAACCCTGCGGCCACCCCGCCCGCAACCACGTGGATGCCGCCCACGTCGAGGGTTTGCAAGCCGTCGAGAGCAGTCACAGTAAACGTGCCGCTTTGGGTCAACGCGGTGGCGTCCGGCACACTGCCGGTGCCAAGGTTTTTCTCGAAGACGGTGAGTTCGCCGCCCTCGACGTTCAAGCCATTAAGGGTCACCGAGTCGTCATTGTTGTGGACGTTCAGCACCAGGTTCGCGGTGCTGGTGTCGCCGTCCGAATCGGTCAACGTATAGGTGAAGGTTTCAGTACCATCGCCGCCACCCTTGAGCGCCAGGAACGCTGGATCGGTGGTGTGAACGGTGTAGGTGTAAGTGCCGTCGGCCGCCAGCACCAGGGTGCCGTAAGTTCCGTTGAACGTTGCGGCGGTGATCGGGCCAGTCGGCACACGATCCGCACCTTGCACGTCATTGGTCAGCACATTACCCGTCAGGGTCAGGTTGCTTTCCGAGGCGATGCCCGCGTTGCTGTCGTTGACTGCCGTCGGCAAGTCGTCGACCACATTGAAGTCCAGCGAGCCGCTGGCCGTGCTGCCATCGACATCGGTGGCGACGACGTTGAAATGCTCGCCCAGGCTGTTGACGCCGTTAGCCGTCGGGTGTGCGTCGTTGCCATTGAGTGTGTAGCTGTAACTGACCGCGCCCGTGGTCGGGTTGTACCCGGTGATGGTCAGGGTGTTGCCCAGCGCCGTGGTCACCGATTGCGGAAAGCCTGCGGCCGCACCGCCGCTGACCACCGTGATACCGCCCACGGTCAGGGTTTGCAGGCCGTCGAGGGCGGTCACGTTGAAGGTGCCGGTCTGAGTCAGCACCGACGCATCCGGGCTGCTGCCGTCCGCAAGGTTTTTCTCGTAGACCGTGGCTTCGCCGCCTTCAATGTCCAGACTCCGGAGGATATCCGGATCATCGTTGTTGTGAATGTTGAGCACCAGCTTCGCGGTGCTGCTGTCACCGTCCGAGTCGGTCAGGGTGTAGGTGAAGGTGTCAGTGCCGCTGCCCCCGCCGTGCAGGGCCAGGAAGGCCGGATCGGTGGTGTGGACGGTGTAGGTGTAAGTGCCGTCGGCAGCCAGCACCAGCGTGCCGTAGGTACCGTTGAACGTACCGCCGGTGATCGGTCCGGTCGGCACGCGGTCTGCGCCTTGCACGTCGTTGGTCAACACGTTGCCGCTGAGGGTCAGGGTGCTCTCGGAGGCGATGCCGGTGTTGCTGTCATCGACGGTTTTGGGCGCATCGTCGGTGATGTTGATGTCCAGCGAGTTGGTCGCCGAATCACCGTTGATGTCGTTGGCCACAACGGTGAAGTGCTCGCTCAGGTTGTTGCTGCCATCGCCTGCGGAATGGGTTTCGTTGCTCACCAGGGTGTAGCTGTAGCTGACCACGCCCGTGGCCGGGTTGAACCCGGTGATGGTCAAGGTGTTGCCGAGGGCGGAAGTGATGGATTGTGGGAAACCTGCGGCCACGCCGCCACTGACCACGTTGATGCCGCCGACGCTCAGGCCCAGCAAGCCATCGGGTGCTGAAACGCTGAAGGTGCCGCTTTGGGTCAGGGCGCCCGGGTTGCTGGCCGAGCCTTGGGCCAGGTTGGCCTCGTTGACGGTCAGCTCACCGCCCTCCACCGACAACCCGGTCAAGGTCACGACATTGTTGACCGGTGGCGGCACGGGGGTGTTGTTACCGTTGTCATCCGGAACGGCCGCAATGCGCTCCGGGACAAACTCGGGAATGCCGTTGAAACCGGCCGTGGGGAACCCGATGATCGGGTCGACACGCCCTGCCACTTCCTCAAGCAACACAAACGAATGCCCGCCCCCTTCGGCGCCAGGCGCACCGGTGCCGGTGGGTCCGGCGGCAGTCGCTTCGCCGGTCTGGGTCGGGTCGGCACCCGCGGCAATCGCTTTTTGCAGTTGTTCGACATCGGTCAACTGGGCTTCGCTGGGCGTCACCGCGTCCTGGGTATCGACATGGGATGCCTGGTGCGCCAGCAGTTGCGGGGTCATGTGCAGGCTGCTGTCACGCCCGAGGGTCAGTTCCTGGCCGTTTTGCAGATGAACCGCCACCGCGCCTTCGGCCCCGGTGACCAGTTGATCACCGGCAAACAACCGGTCCCCCTCGATCAGGGCGCGCCGGGTACCGTCACCCGCCACCGCGAAAACCTGACCCACGACCTTACTGACGATACCGATGAGCGTAGCCATGTGCATTCCTCCGCCGCCGACAACCGTCGGCATGTGGTTGTGCGAAAGAAGTGCTTCTGGCGTGACCGGGTTGCAGGGCTGGCCCTGTGCCTGACAGCTCGTTTACTCAAGATAAACAGCTCCCTGACAAGTGTCCTACCTTGCCTGTTCCTCCCAGGCTGACTGTGTACACCGTGGCAAAACCGAATGAAATCAATTCATCCGGGCCCGGACAGCCCACCTGCGAAAGCAGCGTCACGGTATTGACTTCAGGCCAAGTGACAAAAAAATGTCGCACTGAAAGCCGTGTCGCCTCCATCCCCACCAGCACTTCGACGCCCTGAGTTGCAGAATTGATGGAACTTTCCCAAGCCTCTAAAAAGTGCCCTAGCGCTTATAGAATCGAGACTTGCGGTTTGAACAATGTGCTGGATTTTTCGGAGCACATAAGTTTTTTTCGGCATAAGGCTTATGAGAAATCCTTCTTAGCTTCTCCCTAGGATGTTCTTAGCTCTGTTGTTACAAGCCTGAAACGGTTTGACCTATAAATATCGTCAATTTATTGGCGAAGCTGAAACACCATTATGGAATCAGGGAGATGCACCCATGCGCGTTTTTACCCCTCTTTGCAGCGCGATTTTGCTCGCCATGGCCTGCACTCAACAGGCCCAAGCCATGTCGCTGACCGAGGCAATCCAAAGCACCCTGGATAACCACCCGGAGTTGCGCGCAAGCCAGAACAATCGCCTGTCCGCCGATGAAGACGTGAAAGTGGCCAAGGGTGGTTTTTATCCGACCCTTGATTTGAATGCTGGCTACGGCCGTGGCTACAGCGACAACACCACCACCCGCGCGCTGGGCAATCACCACACGGAAACCCAGTGGTACACCCAATCGGAGCTGCGCCTGCGGCAAATGCTCTTCGACGGTTTCAACACGGCCAACGAGGTCGGGCGTACCAAATCGGTTTCCAACTCGCGGGCCTATTACACCCGTGGTACCGCTGAAAGCCTGGCCCTGCGTACTATCGAGGTCTACCTCGAAGTGCTCAAGCGCCGTGAACTGGTGACCCTGGCCACCAATAACCTGCAAGCGCACTTGCGGGTCAACGATCAGATCGGCCTGCGCACCCAGCGTGGCGTGGGCAGCAATGCCGACCTCGATCAATCCAAGGCTCGCCGGGCACTGGCCGAAAACAACCTCGACACCGCCCAGGTCGATCTGGCCGATGCCGAGGCGAATTTCTTCAGCGCCGTAGGCCGCATGCCCGACGAACTGGAAACCCTGCCGTCGATCAAGGGGGAAGTGCCGCCCAGCCTGCCGGATGCCCGCCAGAGCATGCTGGAAAACAACCCCTACCTGAAATCCGCCCAGGCGGACGTGAACGCGGCCGAGAGTCAGTACGAAATTGCCAAATCACCCTTCTACCCTCGCTTCGACGCCGAGGCCGCGGTGGGCGCCAACGACAACGTGCAAGGCGACCTGGGCCACGACAACGAATGGCGCGTGGGCGTGATCATGAACTACAACCTGTTCAAGGGCGGCAGCGACAAGGCGCGCCTGCAATCGGACGCACACAAGATCAACCAGGCGATGGACATCCGCAACAACGCCCTGCGCATGCTCAACGAGAACATCACCCTGGCCTGGAACGCGATGGTCAACGCCAAGAAACAAACCCCGACCGCCCGTGAGTACGCCGAAACCACCACCCGGGTACGCGCCGCCTACCAGGACCAGTTCGGCCTGGGCCAACGGACCCTGCTCGACCTGCTGGACAGCGAAAACGAGCTGTACAACGCCAACCGCCGCTACACCGAAGTGCGCTACACCGAAGAGTTTTCCATGTACCGCGTACTGGCCAACATGGGTGAATTGCTGAACAAGGAAAAAGTCGTCGTGCCGGCCGAAGCCATCGCCCAGACCGAGGTGAAAAGCGAAGCCCGCTTGCCAGATATGAGATAGGCCACTGGAGCGATCAATTTGACCAGCATGGAACCCGGCAATACAGGCGCCGACCCGCGCCTGAGCTTCGATGATCCGCTGTTGGATGGTTTGTTGATCCTCTGCAAGCTGCACGACTGCACCGTCAGCCGCGCCAGCCTGAGCGCCGGGTTACCGCTGGCGCAACAACGCCTGAGCCTGGAACTGCTGCCCCGTGCAGCGGCCCGGGCCAGCCTGCAAGCACGCGTGCTGCGCCGGGACCTGGCGTCGATCTCCGCGCTCAACCTGCCCGTGATGCTGATCCTCAAGCATGGCCGCTGCGCGGTCTTGCGGCGCTGGGGCGACGACGGCAAGGCCCTGATCCTGCCGAGCGAAGCCGAGGGCGGCGAGCAATGGGTCAGTCGCGAAGAACTGGCCGAGGAATACAGCGGCCAGGCCTTGTTCGCCCGGCCACGGCATGAACTCGAAGACTTGCGCTCACCGCTGGTGCCCCGCGTCGAGGCGTGGTTTCGCGACACCTTGAAGCTGTCGCGCTGGCTCTACAGCGACGCGATCCTGGCAAGTTTCCTGATCAACCTGCTGGGGCTGATGGTCCCGCTGTTCGTGATGCAGACCTATGACCGGGTGGTGCCGAACCAAGCCACCTCGACCTTGTGGGTGCTGTCCATCGGGCTGCTGATCGGCACCGGTTTCGAGCTGGTGTTGCGGGTGGTCCGCGCGCACTTGCTGGACACTGCCGGGAAGAAAACCGACGTGATCCTCTCTGCCACGCTGTTCGAGCGCATCACCGGCATGGCGATGAAAGCCCGCCCCGCCACCATCGGCGGTTTTGCCCAGAGCATTCACGACTTCCAGGGGCTGCGCGAATTTCTCACCGCCGTAACCCTGACCAGCCTGATCGACCTGCCGTTCGCCGCGCTGATGCTGGTGGTGATCGGTTTGCTGGGGGGCTGGCTGGTGGTGATTCCGCTGCTGGCGTTCCCGATCACCATTCTCTTCGCGATGATGATCCAGATCCGCCTGCGCGATACCGTGCAAAAAAGCCTGAGCCTGGGCGCCGAACGCCAGGCCCTGCTGATCGAAACCCTTGGCGGCCTGGAAACCCTCAAGGCCTGTAGCGCCGAAAGCGAACGCCAGCACAAATGGGAAAGCACCCACGGCGCCCTCACCCGCCTCGACAGCCATGCGCGCAACCTCTCGGCGCTGGCCACCAACGGCACGTTGTTCATCCAGCAGTTCTCCGGCATGGCAACCATCGTCGCCGGGGTCTACAGCATCATCGCCGGCAACCTCAGCGTCGGCGCGCTGGTGGCGACCTACATGCTCGGCAGCCGCGTGCTCGCGCCGCTGGGGCAAATCGCCGGGCTGATCACGCGCTACCAGCAAGCCCAACTGACCATGCGCAGCACCGATGCCCTGATGAGCCTGCCGCAGGAGCGCGATACCAAGCAGCGGCCGCTGGAACGCACCCAATTGCAGGGCGCGCTGGACGTCAGCGGCGTGACCTTCCACTACGCCGGGCAAAACGCCCCGGCCCTGGCCAACGTCAGTTTCAGCATGAAACCCGGCGAGCGGATCGGCATCATCGGCCGCAGCGGCTCGGGCAAAAGCACCCTGGCCCGACTGCTCATGGGGTTTTACGCGCCGCAAGAAGGCCAACTGCTGCTGGATGGCCTGGACCTGCGGCAACTGGATGTCGCCGACCTGCGCCAACAGATCGGTTACGTGGCCCATGACCTGCCGCTGCTGGCCGGCAGCCTGCGTGACAACCTGACCCTCGGCGCACGCTACATCAGCGACTCGCGCATGCTTGAAGTGGCCGAACTGACCGGTGTCACTGAACTGGCCCGCCAGCACCCGCACGGCTTCGACCGGCCAGTGGGCGAACGCGGCCAACTGCTGTCCGGCGGCCAGCGTCAGGCGGTGCTGCTGGCCCGCGCCTTGCTGCTCGACCCACCGATCATGCTGCTGGACGAACCCACCAGCGCCATGGACAACAGCAGCGAAGACGTCCTGCGCCAGAAGCTGCATGACTGGGTCCAGGGCAAGACCTTGCTGCTGGTGACCCACCGCACCTCGATGCTCAGCCTGGTAGACCGGCTGGTGGTGCTGGACAACGGACGGATCGTCGCCGACGGGCCGAAAGAAGCGGTCATCGATGCACTGCGCAAGGGCCGTGTCGGCTCTGCGACCGTCTAGATGCGTACACATACCCTGTGGCGAGGGAGCTTGCTCCCGCTTGGGTGCGTAGCGCCCACAGAATCTTTGAGGCTGCTTCGCAGCCCAGCGGGAGCAAGCTCCCTCGCCACAAGGTTGTGTTGGCTTGGTTTCTCTTGATTGAGGGGTATCGCCGCATGTCAGCTTCATCTACGAAAGAGCGCGGCTACTTCGGCAGTTTTCGCAAAAGTGCCGAAAGCGAATTCATGCCCGAAACGGCCGGCGCGTCCTTGCAGGACTCGCCGCGTTGGTCGCGGATCACCGTGTGGCTGGCCGCCGGGCTGATTATCAGCGCCCTGCTCTGGGCCAAATTCGCGGTGTTGCAGGAAGTCACCATGGGCGAAGGCAAGGCCATTCCGTCCAGCAAGGTGCAGGTGATCCAGAACCTTGAGGGCGGGATCGTCACCGAGATTTTCGTGCGTGAAGGGCAAATGGTGAACAAGGGCGATACCCTGCTGCGCCTGGATGACACACGGTTTCTGTCGAACAAGGGGGAAAGCGAGGCAGACCGATACGCCTTGACAGCCCAGGTCGAACGCCTGTCCGCCGAGGCGGAAGGGCGACCGTTCAAGCTCTCCGACGAAGTCATCGCCAAGGCGCCGCAAGTGGCTGAAGACGAGCGTTCACTGTACGAACAACGCCAGCGTCGGCTGGCCAGCGAGCAACGAACGCTTACCGAGCAACTTCGACAAAAAACCCAGGAACTGGCGGAGTTCCGCTCCAAACAGGGCCAATACAGTTCAAGCCTGGCGTTGCTGAATCAGGAAATGAACATGTCGGCGCCGCTGGTGGGCACCGGGGCCGTGTCGCCGGTGGAAATCCTGCGACTCAAACGCAGCGCGGTGGAAATTCGCGGTTCGCTGGACGCCACCACCCTGGCCATTCCCCGAGCGGAATCGGCGATCAACGAGATCAAAAGCAAGATTGATGAATCAGTGCAGGGTTTTCGCTCGGACGCCGCCAAGGAGCTCAACGAGAAGCGCACCGACCTGTCGAAGATCACCGCGTCCAGCATTGCCATCGACGATCGGGTCACCCGCACCACCGTGGTGTCGCCGGTTCACGGCATTATCAAAGTGCTGAAGGTCAACACCATCGGCGGCGTGGTTCAACCGGGCAGCGACATGGTGGAAATCGTGCCGCTGGAAGACAACCTGCTGATCGAAGCCAAGGTTCGTCCGCAAGACGTGGCGTTCCTGCATCCGGGCCAGAAAGCCATGGTCAAGTTCAGCGCCTACGACTACACGATCTACGGCGGCCTGAGCGCCAAACTTGAGCTGATCGGCGCCGACACCATCACCGACGACAAGGGCAACAGCTTCTACCTGATCCAGGTGCGCACCGACAAAAACCATTTGGGCGGCGACGTGAAACCGCTGCTGATCATCCCGGGGATGGTCGCCACGGTGGACATCATCACCGGCGAGAAAAGCGTGCTGGATTACCTGCTCAAACCGGTGCTCAAGGCCCGGACCGAAGCGATGCGCGAGCGGTAGTCTTCACTCAACCCCTGTGGCGAGGGAGCTTGCTCGCGCTGGAGTGCGAAGCACTCCCAAAACCGGCCAACGCGACACCCCTGATCCACCGGGGCGAATGGTTTTGGGTCTGCTACGCAGCCCAGCGCGAGCAAGCGCCCTCGCCACAGGTGATCATCCGCCGTGATTCTTCTGGTACGTCTCCTCCCCCATTGCCGCAATCTGCCCCTCGATCAGCGCCTCGAACGGCCGCAATAACGGCTCGAACGAGGTCGGCGCTTCAAGGGTTTGCAACGCCTGCGCAATCGCCTCCACCGTCGACAACGCTCCTGGCCCCGGCGCCTTGCGCAAGCGATAACGCGACACCGCGCCTTCGGCCAGCGTCACGCGGGGCAACGCCGCCAGCAGCGGGTTGAGGTGCAGCATTTTTTTCGCCTTGCGCCAGGTGCCGTCCGGCACCACCAGCAACAGCGGCTCGTCTGACGCAGCGTAAGCCTGCAACGGCTGCGCATCGTCCGCCGGAAACAACAACCGCGCCTGATACCCCGGCTGATTCAACAGCGCCGGCAAATCCTCGAACACCTCGCCCACGATCAACTCGGCATTCTTCAACCCCAACGCCGCCAGCCGGGCCGTGTTCAGTGCATGGTTCACTTCGCTGGGGTGCTGCAACAGCAACACCCGGGTGCGGCTATCGAGGCTCGGGATCAGCGCACACAGGCAGTGGGTTTGTGGGCGCAGGCAGCGCGGGCATTGGGTTCTGGACATGGTCTTAAGCCTGATTGAGCTGTGCTTTGAGCAAATCGCGGAAGGTCTGGATCAGCGGTTCACGGCTGCGGCCACGGCGCACGATCATCGAGAACGGTGCCTGATAGCCGAACGTCGCCGGCAGCAATACGCGCAGGTCGCCCTTGTCGGCCCAGGCCTGGGCGTAATGCTCGGGCAAGTAACCGATGTAGGCGCCGGACAGCACCAGAATCAGCTGGGCTTCCATACTTTCCACGGTGGCGGCGCTGTGTTTGAAACCGTGACGGGCGAGTTCGGCCTGGCTCCAGTAACCACGACCGACCATGCGCTGCTGGGTGATGACTTGCTCTGGGATCCGCCGTTCACTGAACAACGGATGACGGTTGCTGCAATACAGCCAGTGCTGTTCGCGGTACAGCGGCATGTACACCAGACCGCTCATACGCGTGGAAAACGCCCCGATGGCCAGGTCGAGGCGGTTGTCCTGCACGCCCAGTTGCAGCTCGTACGGGCTCATCACCGACAGGTGCAAATGCACCGCCGGGTGTTCCTGACTGTAGGCGCCGATGGCTTCGGCGAACGGCAGGGCCTTGTCGCTGACGGTCGAGTCGATCACCCCCAGGTTCAGCGTGCCGCGCAGTTCGCCCTTGAGGGCAGCGGCGTACTGCTCGAAGCCTTCGAGTTCAGCGAGCAGGCGCAACGTCTCCTGATGGAACAGCTCACCCTTGCTGGTCAGGCTGAAACCACCCCGCCCCCGATGGCAGAGCACCAGCCCCAGCGCCGCTTCGAGCTGGCTCATGTAGGTGCTGATGGCCGACGTCGACAGGTTGAGTTCGTGCTGCGCATTGGCGAACCCCTGATGGCGCACCACGCTGACGAAGATGCGCAACAGTTTCAGGTCGGGTAAAGCGTTGGCCATGAGGCCCCTCCGTGTGTCGCTTTTGTGGCGAGGAAGCTTGCTCCCGCTGGGCTGCAAAGCGGCCCCAAAACCATTTACCTTGCTGTATCAGATGGACCGCATCAGCAGGTTTTACGACTGCTGCGCAGCCGAGCGGGTGCAAGCGCCCTCGCCACAGGGGTTCTGTGCATGTCGGCAAGTCTATCCTCGCCAAATCCATTAGTTCAGAAAAATCTGAACTAAGTATTTGCCCGCAGCGATTCTTCCCGCCGACGACATTTCGCAGAATCGGCCCCAACGGAGCCCGTGCATTCTCGATGCCTGCGCAACCGACATAACTAAAACAATGATGATGAGGCCCTACCCGTGGACAAGATTCTGCACCAACCACTGGGCGGCAATGAAATGCCGCGCTTCGGCGGCATCGCCACCATGATGCGACTTCCCCATTTGCAATCCGCTGCCGGCCTGGACGCTGCGTTCGTCGGCGTGCCGCTGGACATCGGCACCTCGCTGCGGGCCGGCACCCGCTTCGGGCCGCGTGAAATTCGCGCCGAGTCCGTGATGATCCGCCCGTACAACATGGCCACCGGCGCGGCACCGTTCGACTCGCTGTCGGTTGCCGACATCGGTGACGTGGCGATCAACACCTTCAACTTGCTGGACGCCGTGCGGATCATCGAAGAGTCGTACCACGAGATTCTCGAACACGACGTGATCCCCCTGACCCTCGGCGGCGACCACACCATCACCCTGCCGATCCTGCGGGCCATCCATAAAAAGCACGGCAAGGTTGGCCTCGTGCACATCGACGCCCATGCCGATGTGAACGACCACATGTTCGGCGAGAAAATCGCCCACGGCACCACCTTCCGTCGCGCCGTCGAAGAAGGCCTTCTGGACTGCGACCGCGTGGTGCAAATTGGCCTGCGCGCGCAGGGCTACACAGCAGAAGATTTCAACTGGAGCCGCAAACAGGGGTTCCGCGTGGTTCAGGCCGAAGAGTGCTGGCACCAGTCGCTGACGCCGCTGATGGCGCAAGTGCGCGAGAAAGTCGGCGGCGGCCCGGTGTACCTGAGCTTTGACATCGACGGCATCGACCCGGCCTGGGCGCCAGGCACCGGCACTCCGGAAATCGGTGGCCTGACGACCATTCAGGCGATTGAAATCGTCCGTGGCTGCCAGGGCCTCGACCTCGTGGGTTGCGACCTTGTAGAAGTTTCGCCGCCGTACGACACCACCGGCAACACCTCGCTGCTGGGTGCCAATCTGCTTTACGAAATGCTTTGCGTATTGCCGGGCGTGGCCCACCGCTGAGGGTTAAGCATGAGCGCATGTGATCAGGTCCTGAAAACCGCCGCGTCCGCCGAGCTCTACACCCTCAAGCAGCCGTAGCCGCCGGCCTGAGACTGTTTTCCCAGTGGGAGCGAGCCTGCTCGCAAAAACGGCGGCACATCCAACAGCGATGTGACTGACACACCGCTTCCCTCGGTACGCCGCCCAGAACCGGCTCGCCCCCGCAGAAAGCTTCGCTCCAAAGAACCACCCTTGTTTCACCATAAAAAAGACAATCGGAGAAACGCCACCATGGCTTGGGATTTATTCGTCGTCCTCATCTACGCCGCCGGCATGCTGGTGCTCGGCTACTACGGCATGCGCCGGGCCAAGACCCATGAAGACTATCTGGTCGCCGGGCGCAACCTCGGCCCGACCCTGTACATGGGCACCATGGCCGCCACCGTGCTGGGCGGTGCGTCCACCGTCGGCACCGTGCGCCTGGGCTACGTCCACGGGATTTCCGGGTTCTGGCTCTGTGCGGCGCTGGGGTTCGGCATCATTGCGCTGAACCTGTTCCTCGCCAAACCGCTGCTGAAGCTGAAGATCTTCACCGTTACGCAGGTCCTGGAAAAGCGCTACAACCCCATGGCCCGCCAGGCCAGCGCGGTGATCATGCTGGCCTATGCGCTGATGATCGGCGTGACCTCGATCCTGGCCATCGGCACCGTGCTGCAAGTGCTGTTCGGCCTGCCGTTCTGGATCTCGGTGCTGCTGGGCGGTGGCGTGGTGGTGGTCTACTCGACCATCGGCGGCATGTGGTCGCTGACCCTGACCGACATCGTGCAGTTCGTGATCAAGACCGTCGGCCTGATGTTCATCCTCCTGCCGATCTGCCTGTACCGCGTGGGCGGCTGGGATGAGCTGGTGAGCAAGCTGCCGGCCGCGAGCTTCAGCTTCACCACCCTCGGCTGGGACACGATCATCACCTACTTCATGATCTACTTCTTCGGCATCCTGATCGGCCAGGACATCTGGCAACGGGTGTTCACCGCTCGCGATGAAAAAGTCGCCAAATACGCGGGCACCGTCGCCGGGGTCTATTGCATCCTCTACGGCCTGGCCTGCGCCCTGATCGGCATGGCTGCCCATGTGCTGATCCCGGACTTGGCCAACGTCAACAATGCGTTCGCCGCGATCGTCAAAATGTCCCTGCCGGACGGCATTCGTGGCCTGGTCATCGCTGCCGCGCTGGCCGCCATGATGTCCACCGCCAGCGCCGGCCTGCTCGCGGCCTCCACCGTTCTGGCCGAAGACCTGTTGCCGAAACTGCGGGGCGGCAAACAGTCGAGCCTGAACATCAACCGCTTGTTCACCCTGCTCACCGGTATCGCCGTGCTCGGCATCGCGCTGGTGGTCAACGACGTGATCAGCGCCCTGACGCTGGCCTACAACCTGTTGGTGGGCGGCATGCTGATCCCGCTGATCGGCGCGATTTACTGGAAACGGGCGACCACCTCCGGGGCGATCACCAGCATGGCGCTGGGCTTCGTCACGGCGCTGGTGTTCATGTTCAAGGACGGCCTGGATGCCAACACGCCGATCTACTACAGCCTCGGTGTCGGCCTGGTGAGCTTTGTGCTGGTCAGCCTGCTGTCCCGTCGCCCGACGACGGTGGCGAGCGCGATCTAAGCTCAACGCAACGGTTCAACTTTTTCTTCGACGGGTGCGGCGTCGGTTGCCGTACCCGTTTTTTTTCGTCTGGAGAAAACCTGCATGAAGATCGTCAGCCGCGATCAGTGGTTCGAGGTCAAACAGCTGAGTGACGGCATCCGACTGATTCACGAACCGTACATCCGCCCTTTCTACCGCTGCAACCTGTGGCACATTCAGGGTCGCGACAAGGACCTGCTGCTGGACAGCGGTTCCGGGCTGGTCAGCCTACGCGAGCAGTTGCCGTGGCTCACCGAACGCCCGTTGCTGGCGGTGGCCAGTCATTGCCATTTCGATCACATTGCCGGGCATCACGAGTTCCCCGTGCGGCTGGTGCATCCAGCCGAAGCGCAGATCCTCGCCAAACCTGATGGCGACAACACCTTGTCGGCAGCCTGTGTCGGCGACGACATGTTCGAAGCCCACCCGGACTGCCCGCTGTGCTACGCCGAGTATCGGGTCAAGGCTGCACCGGCCACCGGTCTGATCGAGGACGGCGATGTGCTCGACCTGGGTAACCGAGTGTTGCAGGTGCTGCACACACCCGGCCATTCACCGGGCGGCATCAGCCTGTTTGAAGCGGTCACCGGGACGTTGTTCAGCGGCGACATCATCTATGACGGGCCGTTGGTCGAAGACGCCTACCACTCCAACCTCGAGGATTACGCCACCAGCCTGCAACGCTTGCGCACGCTGCCGATCCGCACGGTGCACGGTGGGCATTTCGGAAGTTTTTCGGGGGAATACTTGAGGGCGATGATTGATGCTTGGATGGCTCGGCATCCATGACGCACGTGCTGTCGGGGCGAACACACCGGCAAAAGACACGTTCACAACCGGGCTGCGGGAATGGACCAGAGACGTTGTACCTGGCCGTACACATGAACGGCCAGGGTCATCGCTTAGCGACGGCGTTGCTGCCGGCGACGCTGCTCGTCGTCAGTGCGAATCGGCACAGGCTGCAGAGGCGGTTCGATCAAACCAAGCGCGACACCGAGGTCATGAAGCCAGTTTTGGAGTTTCTCTTTCATGGTGCCCCCTTCAGGGTAATGCTGAGCGACCGGGTTCTGTAGACGCTTCATACAGATAGTAGTCCGAAGTCCTACTCAATGCTCGCTTGAGTTAGCAATGATCTGTTACCGAATCAAACCAAATCCACCCGGCCATTCACACCGCCACCGGGTGCGCCGCCTGTTGCAGCTCGATCCAGGGGGCGTGCTATACGGCACGCCCTTCCTGGCCTGCATGCAACTGGTGATGCAACGCTCGCGGGAGCGGGTGCCCTGTTGCTGCGCCCAGTCAACGCTCCAGGACGTTGCGCAAACGACGGCGCAGCCACTGCTCCGCGCTGACGAACGTGATCCCCAGCAACACCAGCACCGCGCCGACAATGAAGTTGATCGTCAGCGTTTCATTGAGCAGCAACACGCCAAACGTGACGCCGAACAACGGCGTCATGAAGGAGAACACGGCCAGGTTTGCCGCCAAGTAGCGACGCAGCAGCCAGAACCAGATCAGGTAACTGCAGAACGACACCACCAGCCCTTGAAACAGCACGCTGGCCACCGCGACCGGCGTCAGGCTGACATGGGTGATTTGCCCGCTCAGCGCGGCGATCAGCAGCAGCCCGACGAAGCCGACGATCAGTTGGTAAAACAGGGTCAGGGTCACCGGCGCTTCAGACAGACGCGAGGCACGCACCACCACCGTGGTCGCGCCCCACGCCGCGCCGGCCAGCACCCCGAAGGCATCACCGAGCAACATGCGTCGGTCTAGGTTGTCCCACGACACGCCCCCGGCGAACGCCGTCGCGATCCCGATAAACGCCAGGACAATTCCCAACCATTGCAGCGGTCGCAAACGCTCGCTCGGCAACAGCCAATGCACCCCCAACGCGGTGAAGATCGGCGCGGTGTAGAGAAACACCGACATGTGCGCCGCCGTGGTCAGTTGCAGACCCTCGGCGATAAACAGGAACTCGATGGCGAACAGGCTGCCGGCCAGCAAACCGCCGCGCCACGTGTGGCCGACCTGCCCCCAGCCGCCCTTCCAGCAGATCAGCAAGCCGACCAGCAACGCCGAAATACCCGAGCGCCCCGCCGCTTGCATGACCGGCGCGATGTCCGCCGCCGCCCACTTGATCATCACCTGCTGCACGCCCCAGACCAGACACAGGCCGAGCATCACTTGCAGGGCAAAACCATCGGCGCTGCGCCGCGTGGCGCTCACGGCGACACCTCATGAATCGGTAAACACATGGCAGTTTCTCGACAACCTGAAAAAGCCCCGGACGAGGCAAAAATAGGGGTGGCGATTAATCATCATACGGCCGGATGCGTCGGCGCCAGCCAAAGACCGTCCGGCCGTAAAAACGCGAGCCATGTCAGGCAACACGCGTTTTTTCATGCCGGCCGGTCCTTGTGGGAAGCGAAGTCAGCTCAGTTCAATGCGGTCGGCATGAATGACAATCTGGCCGTTCTTGTAGAGCGCGCCGATGGCCTTCTTGAAGTTGCCCTTACTGACGCCGAACATACTGCTGATCAGCGCCGGATCGCTCTTGTCGCTGATCGGCAGGGTGCCGTTGTTATCACGCAACTTGGCGAGGATCTTCGAGTTCAGGCTGGAGGACGCTTCTTCACCCACCGGTTGCAGGCTCAGGCTGATCTTGCCGTCGGCACGCACTTCCTTGATGAAGCCTTTCTCTTCCTTGCCGGCGCGCATGAACTTGAAGATTTCGTTCTTGTGGATCAGGCCCCAGTGCTTGTTGTTGATGATCGCCTTGAAGCCCATGTCGGTCGCTTCGGCCACCAGCAAATCCACTTCCTGGCCAGGCTTGTAGTTGGCCGGAGTCTTGTCCAGGTAACGGTCCAGACGTGCGGTCGCGGTGATACGGCGGGTGTGCTTGTCGAGGTAGACGTGCACCACGCAGTATTCACCGGCGGTCATCTGGCGCTTTTCTTCGGAATACGGCAACAGCAGGTCTTTTGGCAGGCCCCAATCGAGGAACACGCCGATGCTGTTGACTTCAACGACTTTAAGGCTGGCGAATTCACCGACCTGAACTTTTGGTTTTTCGGTAGTTGCGATGAGTTTGTCATCGCTGTCCAAATAAACAAAAACGTTCAGCCAGTCTTCATCTTCACTGGGAATATCTTTTGGAATATATCGGTTAGGCAGCAGAATTTCGCCATCCGCACCGCCATCCAGATACAAACCAAAGTTAGTGTGTTTAACCACTTGCAAACTGTTGTAACGCCCGACTAAAGCCATTTCCAATACCCTCATTGCGTGGGCGGCATTCTACCCGTTTTTACCGACGCCGTTGGGTCACCGGCCAGGTGGCGCGGGAAAATCCACTGCGAGGCTCATTTTCCGTGGGTTTTGACCGCACAGCGCCCCGCTCGTCAGACCAATCCGGGCATTTGCCCTGAGATCATTCGCCCGTCCGGGAAACTATTGATGCCCAGGTTCTTATTTAAAACAGCAGGTTAGACGGTTATTTCAAACAACAATCCAGAATTAACCAGCCCCCGCACCGATAATTTCAGGGGGATATTTACCAAGCAATTGTCAAGTAATTCCTGTACGATGCCTGGCCAAGTTAATTTTCTACAGGTTAATGGCCGCCATGCGTGTAAAAGCATCCAACAGCAAAGCAAAGCCAGCTCCAGCCGTTGAAACCAGCGAATCGATCAACGACCAGATTGCTGCTTTCCTCAAGTCCGGCGGCGAGATCCAGCAAATTGCCAAAGGCGTCAGCGGCCAGACATTCGGCCCGTCCAAGCAGATCACGCTGGGCAAAAAGTAACACCCCTCGCGTCACCCTGGTCCCTAAGCGTTTCGTGCCTCGAAACGCTAGGACTGGAACCCTCCCGCACCACCCTCGCTTACCCTCTTGCATCACGTTCGACAAAAGCCCCCTATCCTTCAAGACCGAGATCGTCTGAACCGTCAGGCTCTTCCTGCGTTCAGATTCAGGACCTACGCCTTCGGAAGGACTTGTCCATGTCGCGCCGGTTGAAACGCCTCGTCTTCCTCGCCACGCTCAGCCTCACACTGTGCGCGTGCAACCGCGTCGGCCTGGCCTACCGCAACCTCGACGTCATCATCCCGTGGTCGCTCAGTGACTACCTGGACATGACCCGCGAGCAAAAAGGCTGGTTCAACGACCGCCTCAAGGAACACCTCAGTTGGCACTGCACCACTCAACTCCCCGGTTACCTCGCCTGGCTGGATCGCTTGCAGCACATGGTCGAAACCCACCAGATCAACGACGCCGCCCTGCAATTGCGCACCCAGGAAGCCAAACAGGCGATTGCCCAGACCGCCCGGCAGATCACGCCGTCCACCGTCGAGTTGCTGCAAGGGCTCAACGATCAGCAAGTCGATGAGATGAACCAGGCGTTTGCCAAAGACCTGCAAGAACGCCAGGACCAGTACGTCAAACCGCCACTCGCGCAGCAAATCGCGCAACGGGGTGAGCGCATGGAAAAGCGCCTGAGCGACTGGCTGGGTCCATTGTCTGCATCCCAACGCGAACGCGTGGTGACATGGTCCAACGCCCTCGGCGACCAGAATCAGCAATGGATCGCCAACCGCGCCCACTGGCAGGCGCAGTTCAGCGCAGCCGTGGCGCAACGCCAGGCCAGCGACTTCCCGCAGCGCATCGAAACCCTGCTGGTGAACCGCGAAACCCTGTGGACGCCGGCCTATCGCCAAGCCTATGCCAACACCGAAACCCAGGCTCGCAGCCTGATAGTGGACGTGATGGCCGACAGCACGCCGGTGCAGCGCCAACGGTTGCTGAAGAAAATCGACAAAGTGCGCAGCGACTTCAGCGCCTTGAAGTGCCTCAAGACGGCCCAACGCACCTGATCAATCTCCCGACTCAAGCGATCTGCACGGTCGACGCCACTTCATCAAACGTCGCTTCATCCAGCGCATCCACCTGCTCGTCCAGCACTTGCCGCGGGTGATCGTGGCCCGGAATGCTGCTGTCCAGCAGGCTCAGCAAACTGGCCCCACGGGGCGTCAGGACAAAATTCTCGCCATTGCCGCCCTCATCCTCGGGTCGCGGGGCAATGAAACCACGGTCCAGCAAAAGCTTTTCGTACTCGGTGGCCGTGACTTTCAAGTCGTCCAGATTGCCGATCGGTTCACCCTCAGCCGCCATCGCCGCCGCGTGTTGCTCGGCATAGGGACGCGGGGTAAAGCTGTGACCGGCGCCGTTCTGCACTTCGTGCAGCAGTCGCTCAATCAAATCCCAGTTGTAAGTCGTCATCCTGATTCAACCTCCACACAGAATGAGATGCCTTCATAGGGTGTGACAGGGACTGTGGACAGGCGTTCAGCGAAGTTTTCGGGGGCGCCGTGACCGACCAGCGGCGTGTCGATTGGCCGCCCGGCCAAACGACTAGGCTGTGTAGACACTCATGGCAACCATCGCAGGAGGGAACATCATGAACAGCGCCGAACAGCACCCGGTCGTGTCCCGAGAGGAATGGCTCGCGGCCCGCCAGCAGCATTTGCTCCACGAAAAGGCCTTCACCCGGGAACGGGACAAACTCAGCGCCGAACGTCGCGCATTGCCCTGGGTAAAAATCGACAAGCCCTACCGCTTCCAGGGCCCGAACGGTGTGTTGTCGCTGGCCGACCTGTTTGGCGGCAACAGCCAACTGATCGTCTATCACTTCATGTTTGGTGAAGGCTGGGACGAAGGCTGCCCTGGCTGCTCATTCCTGTCCGACCACATCGACGGCGCCAACCAGCATCTGGCCCATCACGACATCGCGCTGGTGGCGGTTTCCCACGCGCCGTTCGAACAGTTCCAGGCCTTCAAACGGCGCATGGGCTGGCAGTTTGAATGGGTGTCATCGGCCGGGGACGACTTCAACCACGACTTCGGCGTGCTGGCCTCGGCGGCTGAAGTCGCCGCCGGCACCGCCACCTACAACTACGAAAAAACCGACGGCGCCGAAGAAGAACTCCCCGGCCTCAGCGTGTTTTCTCGCAACCCTGCCGGCGAAATTTTCCACACTTATTCCACGTACGCCCGAGGCCTGGACCTGCTGGTCGGCGCCTATAACTTCCTGGACCTGACGCCCAAGGGCCGCAACGAAGAACAGATCATGGAATGGGTGCGGCACCACGACCGCTACGACGCCCAACCGGCTGACAAACAATGCGGCTGTGAATGAGGCACACCGTGAAAGTGCTTTAACGCAAAAGGCCAGCCCTCGATAAATCATCGAGGGCTGGCCTTTTTTTGTTCGCAACCTAGATCAGCAGATCCAGACGGAAGTAGATCGGGGTTTCGCGCTCGGGCAGCGCATCCGGGCGCTCCAGAGAATGAGCAAACGTCACACTGGCGGTCACGTGCTCGCCACGGGCAAACAGCTCCAGCGAGTTGCTGGAGACGCGCCCATGTTGATCATCGTTGTAGCGGTTGTTACGAATCACGCCTTGGTCGTAACCCAGGCTGGTGCCATATTCCGCGAACACCGGGCGCAGCCATTCCAGGGTCACCGGACGGCTCCAGCGCAGATCGTTGCGCCAGTATCCACCGCTGTCACCCGACAGCGACTGATCCTTGTAACCCCGAATCGACGACTGCCCGCCGAGGCTCATGCGCTGCGGACTGAACAACACGTCCTCGCTGCGCTGACCGGTCATCAGGCTGCTGAAACTCAAGGACTCGCCCCACAGCTTGAACGGCTGCAAGTAGCTGAGGGTGGCCGTGTATTTGCGGTAGCGTGCGTCGGATTTGCCAGGTTTTGGATGACCGTTGCCCTGAGCATCGAACGCGCCAATGCCGTTCTGCGTGCCAAGATCAAGGTTGACGAACGCCCCGCCGATGCGTCGCCCGTGGTTAATGCCGAACTGCGATTCACTCAGCCGGTTGCTGCTCAGGTCGAGCTTGCTGTCTTCGACAAAGTTGTTGGTGCGCAGGTACGTCAGGCCGGTGCTCAACGACGTCTTGCTGACAGCATCGCGGTGGATGACCCGCTCGGCACGTAACGAATGGATTTCGCTGTCGCCGGTCAGCTTGAAGTTGTAACCGTTGGACGGCGTCTGGGAGCGGTATTCGCTCTGGTTGTAGCTGTAACTGAAATTCCACCAGCCCCACGGCACGTTGTAGGCGAGCATCGCGTTGTTGGAGGTGTGCTGGTGATCGGTCATCGCATCGTGACCGCCGCGCAGCGACAACTGATCCGCCAGCCCCAACGGGCTGTCCCAGTCCAGGGTGGTGCCCCACTGCTGCTCGCCGGTGCTGCGCTGGCCATCGTTGTTGCGCGACAGGCTGGCGCGCCAGGGCTTTTGCGGGGTGTTCTTGACCAGCACTTCGCTGCCACCCACATTCTTGCCCGGCGACAACTCCATCTGCGCCTGATTGGACGGCAAGCGGTTCAACTGGTCCACAAGCTGCTCGATTTCCCGCAGGTTGACCAACTCACCGGTTTTGCCGGGAAACGCCATGGCCAACTCCCGGTCCGAGAGCTTGCTGCCCTCGACACCCTTAAGGCCTTCGAGCTTGCCCTCGACCACCATCACACTCAAATGCCCCGAGGACAGGTCCTGCTGTGGCAAGTACGCACGGCTGGTGACCAGGCCCTTTTCGAGGTAGTAATCGGTGATGACCTTGAGCAAATCATTGAGCTGGGTCACGCCCAGGCACTGACCGATGTAAGGCTTGATCAGCCGCTCGCGCTCACCGGCCGACAAGCTGTCGGCACCCTTGAGTTCGATGTCCGTGATCGGAAAACAACGCGTATCGGCAGGCCCCGCAGGCTCCGTGGGCACCGCCTGTTTGCCAGGCAATTCCTTGAGTTCTTCGAGCCGTCGACGCTGCTCTTCGAGCAAGCGGTCCTGGCGGTCACGAATCAGATCCTGCTCGCCAGGCGTCGGTGCGGCGTAGGCCTGCAAGGCAAGCAACAGACAGGGTAAAGCGACACACAGCCTCTTCCCGAGGGTGAGTAAATACATGTTCGATCCCTCGAGACGACAAGTGATATCAATATAGTGGCGCGATGGTATGTTGCCGTCATATTGGCGTCAATAAGCTGTTTTGGCGCCGGGGGATGGAAGGCTCTGGGGCGGGGTTTACGGCAAGTTGGCCAAGCCGTACATGAGACAAAACAACCGCCTGAAACGATGCCCTGGCATCAGTCGCCCCCCATCAGGCCTGTTGCCTTAAGCACCCGGGCTCTTAGAATGAGGGATGAACGAGATTTCACGCATCCAGGCCCTTCTCTTGATTGACCCGGTGAGGTGGCCCCTTCTGGAGGTGGTCCGCGCCTTGAACCTCCCCGATTGCTGGGTCGGTGCCGGGTTTGTCAGGAACGCCGTGTGGGACCACCTGCATGGCCGCGCGGTGTCGCCGCTGACGGGCGACGTCGATGTCCTGTGGTTTGATCCCGCCCGAGCCACCCCCGACGAAGACCGCCGACTCGAAGCCATCCTCCACACCTTGCACCCAGCAGTTAAATGGTCGGTAAAAAACCAGGCCAGGATGCACACCCGCAACGGCAACGCCCCCTACCGCTCGGCCACTGACGCCATGCGCCACTGGCCCGAAACCGCCACCGCCGTCGCCGTCAGGCGCACCGCACAAGACACCTGTGAAGTCAGCGCACCGCTGGGCCTTGAAGACCTGTTCGACCTGATCCTCAGACCGACCCCACGCTTCGAAGTGGAAAAACGCGACATCTATGAGTCTCGCATCGCCTCCAAACACTGGCTCACGACCTGGCCGTTGTTGAGGTGCGAGAAGGGAAGTGGTTGTACTTGATACAAACGCGGCAAAACGAAATCTGCCCAACTCATCGAACACTACTGACTGGAGATCCGGTAATTACCCAGCCTCACCCGTTGTTGGCCTAGACCATGCGGAACACCGGCACCAGGACTTTTTCGCCGCTGACCACGGCTTCTTCGAGCCAGACGATGGGCCAAGGTCGCGACTTTATGTGGACTATCCGTCGTTCGGCAGGCTCCTACGCAAACTTAGGAAACCGAACCTCAACCATGCCTTGCACCGCTAGAACCATGAGGCTTATAGTCCGCCCGTCGCCCACATGGCGACCGGGTTTGGCGACCTGATTAACGAGTGCGAGAGCTGTCTGCTTATTTGCAGGCGCCTCCGCATCTGCAAAGCTGCTTCTATCATGGCGGCTGTGCGCGGGAGACCTTCGGGTCTGCCGGTTACTCGTTTCCGGTTCGCCAACCTGCGTACAGCTGCCACCCTAATTTCGTTTGGCGACGATCTGCTGGCAGTCTCAGCAAACTAAACGAGGCTTCAACTATGGATAGATACATGCCCCTCACCGGAATCGACCTGATCCCGGCATCTCTGCTTATTGATACCCAAGCGCCACTTGACGTCCTGCAAGCGATGGCGGATTACCGCATTCGCACGGTCACTCAAGTGCTGGAGAACATCGCCTTTCGTGCCGAGATTGATTGCGACACGGTGGTGCTTTCTGACTTCTCCAAATTGCTAGTCATACCGTTGCGCGATGGCTGTGATTTGATGGATGTGATTGGTCGGCGGTTGCGGGCACAGGCTGCGGAGTGAATGAAAATGGGCGACCTGTGGGTCGCCCGTTTCACATTGCACATTCAACTAAAACTCCCCATCACACCTTCACTTAGGAATGATGATTGGAATGATCATCGGTGTCGCAGGCGCGGGCGGGTTCATCATGCCTTCGCTTTTTACCACGAGAACCCCCTTGCGCTTGATCGCGTCGAACAAACGCTCAGTGGCCGAAGTATCGACATACCCGCCCTCATCAATGGTGGCACTCAACGCCATCTGACGTCGATCCTCTGTTAACTGGAGCTGGTTGGTCCGTAAGAACGAGTAAAGGGAGATTTTTTTGAGCCTCGACAAATCAACGTGCACGATCTCGACATACTGCAGCGCCTTAGCATCCCACCCCTGCACATAAAGCCCGTTCGCCGTCAGCGCATAGGTACAGAAATAGTAAGTTCCAGTGTTCGAACCGGGCGTAGCAATAATCAGCGAGCAACGTCCGTGCTGAAGAATGGGATCACTCAATGACGGATAGTCTTTGACGATTTGCGCGGGGAACTGCGCTCGATCGTAGTAAATCGTCGCCTTGTCGTAGGGGGTTGTATTGCAGCCTGATAGCAGTGCCACTAAGCCCAAAAGGAGCCAGAAAAAAGAGAAACGCATCGAAAAGTCCCTTACCGTAGAAAAGCTAAGTATTAAGTGACAGCGTTTATCTATTCACTCAAAAAGCCTGCCAGATTTACATGAACAGTTAAAACTACAGCACGAAAAGACTTTTAATTTGTACTCGAAATCGGCTAATGGGAGTCCCTTTCCGCTCTAACAGCTTCAACATTTCATTCAGGCAAGAAAAAGCGCGCTGCCAACCAGCAGGTAGCGGTTGATGCTACAAAAACCATGAACATTTCAATAATATAATCTGAGAACTGAGCACCCTCCACACTGCGCACTACAACTGTAATAAACAACAATGCCCACAATGTGGTAAGGCAGCCCCCCACCAAGGAAAGAACCACACAGTTGCGCGGACTCCTGTTGACTTTCAGCCACGCGACCACCAGTGCAAACCCCAGAAATGGCAGGAAAAACGCCACCTGTGCAATGAGCGGAGCCACTACCGGCATCAACAGTAGTTCCGCCCCCCTTACCTCGCCCAATAGCCGTGGGTTACTCGCCAAATGGGCGATCAGTGTAACGAATTTGAAAATACCAGCAAAAAAACCCAGCACCAAGGGGCAAAGGAAGAAAGCCATAAAAACTTTACGACGTGGGTAATTTATTTCACTCATGGTGTACAGCCCTGACCTTTGGAGTATCCCAGCAACTTACAACCAAACTCCACTCTAGACTTATAATCCAAAACATTCACTCCACCAACAACACCTTGTTTTCTTTCAAACATAGAATTTGGCCAAGCCGAAACATTAGTCATGACTTTGGAAATCGACAGAAAGCCGCGACGCCCCTCCAAGTACTGTTGATGAATGGGCTGCAAGATAGCCTGTTCATCCTTCAATTGTTTGATATCCCAGGCAACAGGATCAGTGACAGTCTTATTGTATAGATTCTTGAAGTTATTAAAACCGCCAGTAATCAGCGCATCCCCAGCAGCTTTACGCCAGTCATAAACCGGAGCTAAGAACCAGCCTAAACCAAAGGATACATAAGACGCGTTACCGTCGGCTCCCAACCCAGTCCCAAATGCTCTGGAAACCATCTCTGCACCACCAAACCACCTGCTACCGATACCCATTTTTTGTTCGTACATGTTGCTAGCCCCGAAGAAATTGGCTCGATTGTCGATGGTGTTCATATAGGTTACCAGACGTTCGGACGCACCGTCCGTATTGTAGAGATAGTTGAACGTATTTTGCGAAGAACGCGCCAAATCCTTATGCATTACATTCCAAGCATCCTGCATGGCAACATATTTTATCGCTGTGTTAACCGCCACTCGGCAGCCGTCACTCTGCGGGGCTTTGTCACAGATGCTATGCATCTGCGAGTCCAGCCATTCGCTGGTCTCCTCCGCCTTCGCTATCGCCGCGTCTTTCTGCTCCTGAGTGGAGCAAGTTTTGCCCGACAGGCAATTATCGACCTCATCAAACGCTTGGTGAGTCAGGTAATTATACTGCGTTGCATTCGCAGCTACCGCAGCGCCAACGCCGACATCTCCACCGGAAACTGCTGCGCCTAATACACCGACAACTTGCGAAAGCGCGAGCAGATTAGCCTGGGCCTGGTTATATTCCGCAGAGCCCGGCACTAGGTTTGGGGGTAAAAGTTTGTCGCCCAGCAATCCGACCAACACTTCATTGGCGCCGCCTGCGAGCGCTCCGCTGCGAAAATCACCACCCATTGCTTCAGCCAGCAAGCCTCCCAAGCCCGCATGCAGGGCGATTTTCTGCCAACTACCTTCCGGAATGGTCAGATCGCCAATGGCTCCTGCTCCGACGGCACCGCCCACTGCAACGGCTTCCCCGACGGCAGCGCTGGCGAGATGGCTGGTAAAGCTCCCCCCGTAAACCGCAGTTTTGATAGCCGCATCGGCGGTGACCTTGACTGCCACGGTGCCAATGCTTTTTGCATCAAAACCCAACTTACCCGGGTTGTAGTTGAGCTGGTGCGCGACACCTGCTGTTGCGGCAGCGACTACGTAGCCCTTGATGCTTTCCTTGGACGTTACGTCCTTCATAACCGCGCCGAGATTTCCTCGATTGTTAACAAAACTAACGGCGGCATTCGTCGCCGCACTGGTCGCTATAGCACTAGCAGCGCCAGCGACAAGCGTCCCACCGCCACTCGCAGCAGCCAGTGCCGCTGGGCCTACGAACGCCGCCATCAGGATTGCAATAATCAACTGAGCCGCCGGCCCTAACCCCGAGTTTTGATATTTGAAGGACTTGTGAATCTCCTTCACCTGCCGCCAATCCACATCGCCGCGTTTCTCGGCTTCTTTGAGCCAGGCCAGTTGTGGGTCGGCCTGGACCATCGCGTCGATGGTCTCGCTGACGGTTTTCTTGTTGATGTGTTTGATGTCGATGTTCAAACCATCGACGGCTTTTATGACCAGATTGCCCTTGGCGACCAACTGGCTCTGGCGCAGGGTTTCGTCAGTCTTGCCTTTGCCTTTGGAGGAGTTCCAGAACGCGTCGTTATCGCTTTTGGTATGGCTCTCATCATGCAGATCCTTCACCCCTTCAAAGGTGATCGCTCCACCGCTGTCCAGCGTCAGGTCCTTGCCGCTTTCCAGTTTCGCCACCTGGTACTTCTGGTCTCCACCGCTGGCCAGCAGCAGGTCGCCGCCAGTTTTGATTTCGGTGCCGACGTTGGTGACCTGGGTGACTTCGTCGCGTTGGGTTTTCTTGGCACCCCAGCCGCCCTTTTTCTTCATATCGTACAACGAGTAGTCGTTGTCTTGCGCAGCGAGCAGTTCCAGTTGTTCGCCCGCGACCAGGTAGGCGTCCTGGCCGGCGTCCAGTTTGCTGGCGACCAGCGTGAGGTTTTCGCCCGCAGCGATGTTCAGGCCGTTGCCGGCGCGCAGCACGGAGGCCTGTTGTTCGACGTGGTCGGTCTGGCGTTTGGCGACGTGGCCTTTCTCGTAGAAGTGGTTTTCGTTGGCCGCCGCCGTGATCAGCACGTTGGCGCCTGCCGACAGGTCCATGCCCAGGCCCGCGCTCAGGTCGCTGGCGGCCACCAGCAGGTTGCGGGCCGTGTCGATGCGCAGGTCGCGGCCGGCCGTGAGTTGTGAGCTGAGCTGTTCGATGGACGAACTGCGGTGGTCGCGGCCGTCGGTTATGCTGTTCAGGGATTCAACCGCGCCGATGTTCACGTCACGACCGGCGTTGATGGTCAGGTCCGCCCGGCTGCTCATCACGCCGCCCAGGCTGTTGACGTCGCGCCCGGCCTGAATGTTCAGGTTGTTCGCGGACTCAATGCGCGCGGCGTTGTCGACAAAGCTGTCGGTCCAGGTCCACTTGCCGTTCTTACCGTCGACATGGGTGACATTGCGCTGGTTGACGACGTCGCCCATCACGGCCGACAGGTTCACGTCGGCGGCGTTAATGATCCCGCCATTGCGGTTGACGATGTCGTTGCCGGCCAGCACGTCGAGGCGGTTACCGGCTTCCATCAGCCCGGTGTTAACCACGTCGTTCACCGCGTTGACGGTGAGGTTTCGAGTGGCGCGCAGGGTGCCCGAGTTGTTCAGGTCCTTGCCGGCAATGATCGAGACGTCCTGCCCCAGAATCAGTGCCCCGATCGGGCCCAAACGGTTGTTGGCCTGGGCCATGTAGAACACCGGCACCAGGACTTTTTCACCGCTGACCACGGCTTCTTCGAGCCAGACGATGTCATGGGTCAGGGCCGCGACCTGCTGGGAAGTGAGGTTCACGCCGACCGAAAGGTTGAGTTCGTTTTTGCTGGCGATGGCGTTGTCCATCAGGTGCCGCAGCATGTCCTCGTTGTTGGTCATGCCGTCGAGGAAACGCTGGCCCGTGCGGGCAACCACCGCTTGTTGCACCAGGCGCTGTTCGAAGAAACCGTCGCCCAGGCGTTTGACGGCTTTGTCCGGGTCGTAGCCGAGGTTGGACAGCAGGTAGTCCGAACCCATGAACTGCTTGAGGTCGGTGATGACCGGGTTGGTTTCGATCAGGTAGTTGTGGGATTTGACCGGCACGTGAGTGTCGGGCAAACCGGTGACGCGGGCGATGCTCTGATCGTGCGGCGGCAGGGTCACGCCCACAGTGGGCTGGCCGGTGGTGTCGGCAGCGCGGGGGTGGGTGGGCAACACCGGGCCGGTCGAGGGCAGATCGGGCGCGACCGGGGTGAGCACCGACGGGGCCGCGTCGATGCCGGCAGCCGTACGAATGGTCGGGGTCAGTTGCCGATCACTGGCCGCTACGGTTGCGACCTTATCGATCTCGATAGGCCGCACCAGCGTGGCGGGCAGGTCCTGCTGGCGCTGGATCGGGCCCAGCGTTGCACTGCCGAGGGTCCAGTTTTGCGGAACCGTGGTGGTCGCCGTTGCGGAGCCGGTGTTGGCGGTTTTTTCGCTGAGGCGGAACAGGCCGTTCTGGCCTTGCGGAATGACGAAGCCTGGCAGTGTCAGGGGGTCGACGCGCTGGTGGGCCCGGTCAGGGGGGAGCTGGCTGTTGATCACGAAAGCAACAGGCGTTATCGCGCGGGTGACACCCGTCGCATCGACCTGACGGTTACGGCTGACGATCTTGACTTTCTCTGTCTTGAGGCCCGTGTTGAGCACCGTTGTCGCAGCAATGCTGATGTTGCCACCGGCTTGCATGACAGCGGCGATGTTGCTCCCTGTGGTCCCTGTATACTTGTATGGCTTGAACAAACCATATTTGGTTACAGCTCTTGGCGCCGGAAGGATCTGCGCCGGGTTGTAATTCGGGTTGAGCTCCCCGGTCCTGAGGCCCGGATTGTTATGGAAAGGTTCGCCATTAGCCATGCGCTCTTGCGTGAGGTATTTCGAGTTGTACTTGTTGTACTCGTAGACCGCGCCCCCCGGAGCCGTCAGGTTCAGGTAAATACGACCAGGCTCTCGATTATCCGGGTTTTTGTAGTGATTGACGTACTCCGTCATGAGGAGGTTCGCCCCCTCATTGCTGAACGAGTCGACGGCAACATTGATGTTCTTCACCGCAGACACAGAACCGTAGCGATTCAGGAAGCTACTTCCCTTGACCTCCAGATTGCCGCCCGCCGTCAGAAAGGCGATAGGCGAATCGGTGTCGACGGCCTGCCTATGAATTTCGTGGATGTAATACCAAACATTCCACTCATCCTCGCAATGGGTGCACTGGTGGTCGATGTAGCTGTCTACTGGCTCGTCCTTCAGTGTCAGCACATCCTTGCGATTGGTAATCGAGGTGGCCAACAAACGCATATCCCCGGCACTCTCAATCGTGCCGGATATGTTTTCGACTACATCCGCCCTTGCACCTGCTGCATTTTGAGCGACCGTTAAACCACCGAAACTGTATATGTCGCCAAAACGGTTGGTCATCCGGTTGGTGCTCAACTGCATGTCGGCGCCGCTGAAGATCAGGCCGTTCTGATTGAGCAGTTCAGGGGTATTGAGAGTAAGTTTCTCGCCGCTGCCAACGGTGCCGAAGTTGCTCAGCGAGGCGCTGGTGATCTGCAGGTTGTCGTCTGAAGTGATACGGCCGTAGTTGATGATCGGGCCGTTGATGTTGAGGCTGCTCGGGCCACCGCCCGCAATGGCAGCGTCTTTGGTGAGGTTCAGGCTAGCGGCGCTGAAGGTCAGTTTGTCGACGCTGTTGACCCGACCGTTACCGCTATAGGCACCGCTGAGGTTGATGCGCAGGTCACCGTCACTGGCGAGCAAACCATCGTTGGTCCAGTTCACGCCACGGCCTTCGAACAAGGTCGAAGCCAGCAGTTGCCCGGTGGACGTCTGGACAAAGTTGTCGACGTTGACGTACAGGCGCCCGGCCTGGATGACGCTGGTGTTGGTCCAGCTGTCGGCGTTGAGGGTCAGGCCACCACGGGTGACGATACTGCCGCCAGCCCCCGTGACATTCGCCAGGGAAAGGCCAAAGTTACCTTCGCCCAAGTGCAGCAGCTGCCCCCCTGCGTTAATAAAACCACCCACCGCCAGCGTCAAGTCGCTGTTGCCCGTTTCCAACGAGCCGTTCCGGTTATCAAACACCCCACCAATCTGAAACTCGGTTTTGCCCGTCGCCCCCAGAGAACGCAGTGTGCCGTCCTGGTTATCGACGCTCGCCGCGTTGACCGCCAAGGTGCCGTCGCTTTCGATCAGGCCGTTGCGGTTGTTGAGGGCACCGCTCAGGCCCAGTTCGATGCGGTTGCCGCCGACCTGGCCGTCGCGGTTGTCGAACGTGCCCGCAGTAACCTTGGTCAGGCCCGTGGCGTAGAGGCTGCCGTTGCGGTTGTCGACGTCAGCGCTGCTGATGACGCTGTCGCCGGCCTGCGCCGAGAGGCGCCCGCCTGCGTTGTCCAGACGGGTCAGGGCTTGCAGGCTCAGGCGCTGGGCTTGAATGAGGCCGCCCTGGCGGGTGTTGGTTTCATAGCCGTTACGCAACACGCCGACGGTGCGCGCCTCAAGGGCACCCTTGAGGCTGGTGAGCACCCCGCCGCGGTTGTCGATGTTGGCGGCTTTGACGCTGACGTCGCCGGCTTGAGCGATCACCTTGCCGAGCTGGTTGTTGAAGTCGCCGCTGATGTCGAGGGTCAGGCCACTTTGGCTCTGGATCGCGCCGCCGTTGTTGAGCAGGCTGGCCGCTTCGATGCTGACGTCTGCGTTTTGGCTGTGGATCAGGCCTTTGGCGCTGTTCTGCACAGTGCCCGAGGCCTTGAGAATCAGGGCATCGTTTGCCGCGAGGGTGCCGCCGCTGTTGTCCAGGCTGAGGGTGCGCAGGGTCAGTGCTTTTTTACTGCCCAGTTCGCCAATGCGGTTTTTGACCTCGGTTGCGCCGCTGATCAGCAGCGGACCTTCGCTGGCAACTTTGCCTTCGTTGTTGTCGAGCGCGCCGTGCAGCGCCAGGGTCATGGCGCCATTGCCGAGCAGTTTGCCGAGGCTGTTGTCCAGGTCGCCGGCATTGAGGGTGATCGCCTGCTGGGCGTTGATTGTGGCGTTGGCGTTGGTCAGGGTGTGGGTGTTGATGACCAGCCCCGCGCCACTGCTGATCAGGCCTTCCTGGCTGTTGTTGATGCCTGTGCTCAGGTCGAACTTCTGTCCACCGCCGCTGCTCAGGACGCCTTTGTTACTGTTGTCCAGTAACGCGCCAGAGACGTTGAGGTTGCCTTGAGCGGCCAAGCCGCCACCATCGTTGTTGAGCAGGTTGCCGCTCAGGTCCACGCCCAGGTTGCCGTTGCGGCTGGAGAGCGAACCGCTGTAGCTGTTGTCGAGGCTGGCGCCGGTTACCGTCAGCCCTTTCAAGCCGGACATCAGTCCGCCCCGGTTGATCAACTGCGTACCGTTGAGGGTCAGTTGCTCGTTGCTGATCAGCGAGCCGCCCGTGTTGTCCAGCATCTGGCCAGCCACGGTGAAGCTCTGCTGGCTGGAGATTTCGCCGCCCTGATTACGCAGGTCATGCAGGCGCTTGAGGGTCAGCGGGCCTTTGGCGTTGAGCAGGCCGTTGCGGTTGTCGAAGTCGTTGTCGGCGAGGTCCAGGGTGACGGCTTTTTCACCGAGCACGCGGCCACCGTTTTGCACCAGCGACTTGAGGTCCAGACGAATGTCGCCCTTGGCCGACACTTCGCCGCGGTCGCTGGAGTCCAGTCCATTGGCCGTGATGTTCAACGTGCCCAGGCTGTTGATCAGGCCCTGGGTGCTGTTGTCGACGTGGGACGCGTTCAGGGTCAGGTTGTTGCCCGCCAGCACGCGGCTGTTGTGGTTGTTCAGCCGCAATGCGTTGAGGGTGAGGTCTTGCGCGGCGCTGATCTGGCCCTGATTGAGGTTGTTCAGTTCCTGGACGACGCCCACGTCCAGGTCGCTGCGGCTGGTCAGGGTGCCGCCATCGTTGTTCAGGTTGGCGGCGTGAATGTCCAGTTTGGCGGCGCCGATCAGGCCTTTGGTGTTGGTCAGCAGTTCGGCAATGCGCAGGGTCAGGCCCTGATTGTTCAGCAGTTTGCCGTTGCTGTTGTCGAAGTTTTTGGCGGCCAGGGTGAAGGCCTCGGCACTGGAGATTTCACCGCCGTCGTTGTTCACACCGTTGAGGTTGGTCAGCAGCAGGCTGCCGGGGGCGTTGATCAAACCGTTCTGGTTGTTCAACTGGCCATGATTCAAATCCAGGCTCAGGGTGCTCAGGCTGAACAGCTTGCCGCCCTGTTGATCGAGGCCGGAAACCTTGGCGGTCAACGTGCCATCGCTGCCGATCCGCCCGCCGTCCTGGTTAGTCACCTGAGCGGCGTTGAGGTCCAGGGTGTTGCTGCTGTTGAGTTGACCTTTCTGGCTGTTGTCGAACGCGCCGGTGGTGACGATGACCGGGCCTTTGCCGCTGATGCTGCCTTGCTGACGGTTGTCGAGGCTGGCGCTGTCGAGTTTCAACATGCCGTTGGTGACCAGTTCGCCGCCCTGGTTATCGACACGCCCCACGCTGTTGAGCGTCAGGTCACCGGCGCTGGAGAGGCTGCCCTTGGCGTTGAACAGTTGCGCGGCGTCGACCTTCAATGTGCCTTCGCTGCTGAGCCGTCCTTCACGGTTGTCCAGCTCACCACTGAGTTGAACGCGCGTGTTCTTCAAGCTGGAGAGGTGGCCCGCACGGTTGTCGAAGGTCTTGCCGATGACGTTCAGGTCGGCATGGCTGGAGAGCTCACCACCACGGTTGTCGAGCGCATCAACGTTCAGGGTCAGCGCCTGGGTTGCCCCCAACAGACCACCCTGACGGTTGTCCACAGAAGCCGCCGTCAGGTTGAATGCGCCGGTGCTGATAAGTTTGCCGTGCTGGTTGTCCAGGTGTTTGAGGGTGGCGATGATGTCAGCCTGGCTGGAAATATCGCCACTACTGTTATCCAGAGTGCCTGTGTTCAACAGCAAGGCGCCGTCGCCGATGAGGCTGCCGCGCTGGTTGGTGAGGGCGTTGTCGACCACCAGTTCGAGGCGGCCGTGGCTGCTGATCAGGCCGTCCGTGTTGTCCAGCGTCTGGCTGCGACTGTCCAGTGCGGCCGCGCTGATCACACCCTTGAGGTTGTCCAGTTTCTGGTTGATGCGCAGAGTCAGGGCGTGATCGCTGAGCAGTGTGCCACCGCTGTTGTCGAGCTGTTGCGCGGCCAGGGTAAAGGCCTGCTGGCTGGAGATTTCACCCTTCTGGTTGTTCACACCGTTAAGGTTTTTCAGCAGCAGGTTGCCCGAGGCGTTGATCAAACCGCCTTGGGTGTTCAACTGGCCGTGGTTCAAGTCCAGGCTCAACCCGGACTTGCTGAACAGCTCCCCACCCTGCTGATCCAGCCCCGTCACCGAGGCCGTCAACGCCAGATCGCTGGCGATGCGGCCGGTGGCGTTGTCGACCTGGCCTGCGATGAGGTTGAGAGTCCCGGTACTGGTAAGACGCCCTTCGTGGCTGTTGTCGAAATGTCCGGTGGTGACCTGATTCGCGGTTTTGCCCGAGATCAGGCCTTTCTGGCGGTTATCGAGGCTGGCGCTGTTGAGCGTCAGTACGCCATTGGTGCTGATCGAACCACTCTGATTGAGCACCACGCCACGGCTGGTGAGCGACAACGCGCCCGCGCTGCTCAAACGACCGGCGTTGTTGTTCAGGCTGCTGGCATTGACAGTCAGCAGGCCTTCGCTGCTGATCAGGCCTTGGCCGTTGTCCAGCGCGTCGTCGAGGGTGATGTCCAGTGCACTCAGGCTGTCGAACTTGCCGCCGAGGTTGTCCAGCCGGGTGCCCTTGAGGCTGGCAATGCCGTTGGCGTGGATCAGGCCTTTGCTCTGGTTGATCACCTGCGCGACCTTCAGCTCCAGGTCGGTGGTGCCGAGCACCTTGCCGCCGTCGCTGTTGTCCAGGCGCTGGCCTTTCACGTTCAGGCCAAGGCTGGAGGAGATTTCGCCGCCCCGGTTGTCGATGTCACCGACGGTGAGTTTCAGCGCTTTTGTGGCGCCTACCAAACCGCCCTTGCCGTTATCCAGGCTGGCGCCGGTCAGCGTCAGGTTGCCGCTGGCAAACAGCGAGCCGCCCTGTTGTTTCAGGGCGGTGATTTCAGCGTTCAGGTCGCTCAGGCTGGAGATGCGGCCCTGGCCGTTGTTGACTTCGGCCGCGTTGAGGGTCATCAGCCCGGCGCCGGTGAACTGCCCCTGCTGGTTATCCAGACGCTTGCCGATGAAGTCGACGCGCGCCTTGCCGCTGACCAGACCTTTGTCAGCGTTGTTCAGGTGCCCGACCGCCAGGTGCAAGTCCTTGTCGGCGCGGATCTCGCCGCCACGGTTGTCCACCGAGTCGCTGGTGAGGGTCAGCAGGTCCTTGCCGGTCAATTGACCGCCACGGTTGTCGACGCTGCCGGCGTGCAGGTCGACGACGCCCTTGGCGATCACTTCGCCCTTGTTGCGGTTATCCAGCAGGCCACTGATGTGCGTGGTCAGGCGGTTGTCGCTGACCAGGCTGGCGCCGTCGCGGTTGTCGAGGCTGGCGGCGGTGATGTCCACCTGTTTGCCAGACCCGAGCAGCCCGTTGCGGTTGTCCAGTGCGCCGCTGAGGTTGATGTTCAGTGCGTTATCGCCGCTCACCTGGCCATCGCGGTTGTTCAGCGTGCTGCCGGTGAGCCGGGTAGTGCCAGCGCTGGAAATGTTGCCGTCGACGTTGGTCAAGGCGCCTGAGACCTTCAACGTCAGGTCGGTGTCGCTGCCCAGCGTGGCGTCGCTGTTGTCGAGGCTGCCTGCGGTGATCTGCGACGCGCCTTTGGCTTCCAGGCGACCCTTTTGCTGGTTGTTCAGGTGACCGCTGACGGTGACGTCCAGCGCGCCCTGGCTCTTGATCGAACCTCGCTGGCGGTTGTCCAGGTGTGCGGCATTGAGCCGGATGCGCGGGGCGGTCAGTTGTCCGCTCTGGTTGTTCAGCAGGCCGCTGGCGGTGATGTCCAGCAACTCACCAGCATTGATCAGACCCGCAACGTTATCCAGCGAGGCCACGCGCAACGTGGCAGTGGTCAGGCTGTTGAGCTCGCCGCTGTTGTTGTTCAAGTGGCCGAGGGTCGCATTGAGCGCGCCGTTGCTGGTGATCTGGCCCTGGTTATTGAGCAGTTGATTGGCGTTGATCGCCAGGCCGGCGGCGCTGAGCACCCGGCCTTTGTTCTGGTTGTTGAGGGTTGCGGCCGTGAGGTTGAGGTGCTCTTGCGCGCTCAGGGTGCCGCCCTGGTTATCCAGGGTTTGCGCGGTGTTGACCGTCAGGTTGCGGCTGGCGAGCACGCTGTTGCGGTTGCTCAGGTTTTGCGTGTCGAGGCTGACATCGCCGCTGGCGTTGCGGCTGGTGTCGGCGTTCACACCGGCTTCGATGACGCCGTTGTTGGTCAGTTGTCCGCCGCTGCTCAGCGTGATGCTGTCACGGGCCGCGAGGGTGTTGTGGTTGGTCACATCGCCGTGGGCCGTGACGTCCAGCGCGGTGCCGTAGACCCGTCCCTTAACCTCAAGGCTGGCGGCGTTCACCTTGACCGCCGCGCTGGCCGAGGTGTCGGCCATGCGCAAGTGACCGTTGGCATCGAGCTGGATGTCACCGCCGCTGGCGATCAATTTGCCGTCGAGCTTCACGCCCACGCCGGCCTCGGTGCCGACCAGTTTGATCGCCCCCGCGTACATGCCACCCAGTGCCGAGGAGTCGATGGCCAGTTGCGGTTTCGCGCTGCCGTCATTGGCCCGCGCCGTCGCCTTGAGGGTTTGGTCATCGACGTCGTTGCGACCGGCAATGATGCTCAGGTCTTTGGCCTGGATCTCGGCGTTGATTTTGGCGCTGCGGGTGATGATTTCAAAACGGTCGACATTGGTGGCGTTCAGCATCGGACCATCAACGGTGACACTGCCCTGATCGACCTGGAAATGATCGAGGCGGCCGCCGTCCAGCACCGGTTTGCCGGTGGTCAGCGTGACGCGCGGGGTGTTGATGAAACCGCAACCGTTGCAGCTGATACCGTACGGGTTGGCGACGATGACGCGGGCCGATTTCCCGGCTACTTCGGTGTAGCCGCGCAACTGGCTGGGGCTGCCGCCGTTGACTTCGTTGAGGATGGTTTGCGCCGCGCCGCTATGCTTGAGGTTCGGGTTGCCAACGATGATTCCGCCCAGTTGGGTTGACTGGGTCTGGGTCGAGGCGTTGTTGAGAATGAGCCCGTTGGCGCCAACGTTGTAGTCATGGAACTTGTTGTGCGAAAGACCACTGGCATTCGGTGTGGCGATGTTGACGATCGGCACGCCGTTGCCCGACTGCCCCACGCTGGTCCCCGGCGCGCTGACCACGATTCCGCCCGCCTGGGCCCATGTCGGCTGCCAGAACATGACGTTGGCCAGCAAGAATGCCAGCCCCCGCTTGGGCATGCCCAGAAAGCGTTCACGGTTTTTCACGGCCGCAGCAGGTTGACCGGCCAGAAAGGTCAGGTGGCGCACATCCATGTTCAAGGTCTCGAAATCGCGGAAATCAGAAGAAAAAATCCGCGCACGAGCAAAGGGCTGCTAAGCCTGCGCGGTCAGCACGTCCGGTCTTTCAGGTAATGGCATAGGGCACGCTGGCGGCCAGGGAAGGGCCAGAGTCGTACGACAGCACGAGAGGCAGGAGGTGATATCAAAATAGTGGCGCAATATTAAGTTGCCACTATTCTGACGTCAATCTTTGAGTGTGGTTTTGTTCGGAAACGAACAGGTTTTCCTGAAAGTTGAGAACCGGCCGAGGTGACACCCCCACGCTCCCGCTCAAGGGGTCTTGAGCAGGAGCGTGAGTCGCCGTCAGTTTCTCGCTTCGCGTTTGGTCTGTTCGATCAGTGGCCGGAACTTGTCATACAGCGCACCGTAGTTGACCACCAGCGCCGGCGGCATGGTGCCGAGGTTTTCGAACAGGGTCATGTCGGGCTTCAGACCAATAGAACCTGCAGCCTTCCATTCCACCAACTTGTTGAGAATGACCTTGTTCATCCAGGTGTCATGCAGCGTGGCAAAAGCGTTCATGCCTGGCACCTGGTTGGCGATATCGCTGATCAACGTCCCGTGACACACCGCCAGCATCGCTTCGCAGACTTTGTTCAGGCCAATGTTCTTGCCCTCGCGCAGCACACCGTCAATCCATTCCCTGGGGACCAACCCGCCAAGAAGTTCGGTAAACTCAGCACCACCCGCACGGTCCACACCCGGCCGAATGTCCGGACCGCGCCCCGTCGAGTACTCATAGAATTCCCCCAGCGCACCGGTACCCGCGATGGTCAGCCACGACTTGGCGCCGTCATCACCCGTGAGCAACCCCTTGAGGGCGGTGTTGACCGCGTAGGCCTTGAGTCGGTCGTTGACGCTGGTAGTGACCCAATTGCCTTCCGCCGTCAGGGTCCGGCCCCAGTCGCTGGTGTAGGAACCGGCGCCAGCAAGAACCGCCGAGGTGATGTAGCCCTTGAGGTTTTCCGGGGAGAGAACCTCCTTGAGCACATCGCCCAGGTTGCCTTTGTTGTTGATCGCGCTGACCGCTGCGGTACTGGCCATGGACGTGATCGCTGCGGTGAGCGCCAGGTTAGCGAAGCCGGCGCTCACCCCGGCCGTTGCCGTGCCTGCGACTCCGGCTGCCGCCATCGCCGAACCCGAGCCTGCCGTCGCGCTCGCCATGCCACCCACCCACGCGCTCGCGGCACCCGCAGTCAACACCGTGACGACAACCGCCACTACAATCGCCGCGCCCATCCCCATGCCAGAGCTTTCATAGTTGAACTGGTCATGCACCTCCTTGACCATGCGCCAGTCGATGTCGCCCCTGGCCTGCATGTCCTTGAGCCACGCCAGTTGCGGGTCGGCCTTGACCATGGCATCAATGCTCTGGGCGACCGTTTGCTGATTGACCTCCTTCACGTCGATCTGAATCTTGCCGGCGGCCTTGATGACCATGTCGCCCGCTGCCACCAGATGACTCTGGCGCACGGTCTCATCGGTCGTGCCAGCGCCCTTGGCCTCATTCCAGGCCAGGCTGCTTTTGCTCTTCTCGTGGCTTTCCTGACGCAGGTCGGTGACGCTTTCAAACGTCAGGTCGCCACCGCTGCTGATGGTCAGGTCCTTGCCGGCGTTGAGGTTGGCGACCTGATAACGCTGATCACCCCCGCTGACCAGCGTCAGGTCGCCGCCACTGCTGATGCTGCTGCCGATGTGGGTGATTTTGGTGACCTCGTCGCGACGGGTTTCCTTGCGCCCCAGGCTGCCCTTTTTCTTCTTGTCGTAGAGTGAGTAGTCATAGTCTTCGGCCGCCAGTACGTTCAGGTCATCGCCTGCCACCAGATAGGCTTCATCGCCCGCACTGATACGGCTCGACACCACCGTCAGATCGTTGCCCGAGGTGAACCCGGCCTTGCCGCCTGCGGTGATCGAACTGCCGACCTGCTTGATGTGATCTTCCTGGGCCGTGACTTTCTTCGACTTGTAGTAGGAGTGGCTTTCATCGGCGCCGGAGGAAATGAGCAGATCCTGTGTCGCGCTCATTTCCACGTTGCGCCGGGCGTCGATCTGGCTGGCCACGACGGTCACGTCGCGCCCGGCATTGACCACGAAATCGCGCCCCGACGTCACGGTCGACCCGCCCTGGACCACGCTGTTGCTGCGAGTGCCGTTGAAATCGGCGTTGTGTTGCTCCACCGCCACGATGCTCGCATCGCGTCCGGCTTCGATGCGCATGTCGGTGCCACTGGTCAGCACGCTGCCAATGTTTTTGAAGTCGCGTCCAGCATCGAAGCCCAACTCCTTGCTGGCCTCGATGCGTGACGCGCTGTCCAGGTATTCACGGCTCTGGGTATAGCCACGATTGGAGAAGCCGCCCTCGGTGACCGTGCGTTCATTACGAATGTCACCGTTGACCGACACCAGGTACACATCGCGCCCGCTGATGATCCCGCCCGACTTGTTGACGATGTCATTGCCGGCCAGCAAGTCGAGGCGGTTACCCGCTTCGATCAGGCCACTGTTGACCAGGTTGTTGCCCGCGGCCGCCGTGAGGTTGTTGCTGGCACGCAGGGTGCCGGCGTTCTGCAGGTCTTCGCCGGCGATCAACTTGACGTCGGTGCCCTCGATCAATGCGCCGTTGGGGGCCAGGCGGTTGTTGGTCTGGGCCAGGTACAACACCGGCACCAGCACTTTCTCGCCGTTCACTTCGTGCTCTTCAAGCCAGACGATGTCGTGCGTCAGCGCCGCGACTTGCTGCGCGCTCAAGGTCACGCCAACGGACAAATTGAGCGAGTCCTTGCTGGCGATGGCGTTGTTCATCAGGTGCTTGAACAGGTCCTCATTGGAGGTCTGGCCGTCAATGAAGCGCTTGCCGGTGCGTTCGACCACGGCTTGCTGAATCAGGCGCTGCTCATAGAAGCCATCGCCCAGGCGTTTGGTGGCCTTGTCCGGGTCGTAACCGAGTTTGCCCAACAGGTAATCCGAACTCATGAACTGCTTGAGGTCGGTCAGCACCGGGTTGGTTTCGATCAGGTACTTGTGCGGATTGGAGCGCACGCTGCTGTCGGGCAGGCCTTGCACGCGAGTCAGGGTTTGCACGGGCGGCACACTGCCCGGCACCGACGTCGACGGCGCAACGCTGACCGCAGGTTTGGCGGCGATAGAACCGGTCGCGCTGTTATGACCAGGCAATTGAACGCCCGAGCCAACGTCTGCCGGCGCACCGACATTGATGGCCGAGGCGCTGGCGTCGACACCGCTGCCCTGACGCGCTTGCTGCGTCAGCTGACGGTCCGTGCCGACAACCAAATCGACTGGCGCCACTTCAATTGTCCGCCCGCCAATGCCCGGCACGTCCACCTGACGCTGCAACGGGCTGACCGTCGCACCGCCCAGCGTCCAGCTTTGCGGGCCACTGGTGGCCGGCGTCATGCCCCCCGAACTGGTGCCCTGGCCGCTGAGGCGGAATAGGCCATTCTGCCCACTCGGCAGGCTGAAGCCCGGCAAGGCCAACGGGTTGACCTGCTGCTGCGCGAGGTCCGGCGGCAGTTGGCGATTGAGGTTGATGATGGTCGGCTTGGCCGACGCCGTGGCGCGGGTGTCGGCCCCACGCGGCGCTCCGGTGGCGGCCGGACTGAAGGAACGTTCGACGCCGTTGGTGATTTTGCTGGTCGCGGTGATCGTGACGTTACCGCCCGCCTGCACGATGGCCGGCACAAAACGGCTGGCCGCTGCGGCAACGATTTTCTCGTCGAACGGTGTCGCGTTCAGGACGACGGCCGGAGCCTGGGTGCGAATCCCCGTTGCGTATTGGGATTCACCAAATTTCATATACCCGCCCTGCCCGGTGTTCAGGATGTAGGTGCCCATCATCTGTTCCCAGATTTCACCGACGTGAGGGTTGGACTTGGTCCAGGGCGTCTCCATCGACTCCTGCCCGCCGGCGTTCCAGAAGTGCAGGTTTTTGTTGTACGCCGCGTCGTTGTAGCGGTTGTACTCCATGATCTGCGCCCAGACCTCCAGCGACGGCGTGGCGTTGATGTATTTGAGGCTGGAGTAACCGCCCAATGCGGTCCCGGTGTTGTTGAACGAGTCCACATTGATGGTGATGTTGCCCGCCGCCGACACGGTGGAGTTGGAGTTGGCGAACTCCGAACCGGTCACGCTCAGGTTCTTGCCGGCAATGATGTTGGAGGCGTCTGCATCACCGTCGACAGCCACATCGAAGGTCTGCTGCCACACCAGGTGTGAATTGACTCTGTCCAGACGCTTGGGCCTGGCCGTGTCGCAGTTGAAGCAGCGCACGCCAATGGCCGCCGAGCTCACGGCGGTGGTCTTGACCTTGAAGTTCTCCATTTTGTTGCTGACCACCGCCGATTTCAGCGACATGTCCCCGGTGGACTCGATAGTGCCCGAGAGGTTGTCCACGCGGTTGGCCCGATCGGCACCGTTGTAGCCCAGGACGCTGATGCCGCCCAGGCTGTAGATGTCGCTGTAGGTGTTGTTCAGCGTGCCGACCTGGAATTTCATGTCGCCGCCACTGAACAGCAACGCGCCCTGATTCAGGCGAATCCGGTTGTTGGTCATTGCCTGCGCATTGATCAGCATGTTCTGGGCGCTGGCCAGTGTGCCGAAGTTGTTCAGTACACCGGCATTGACCTCAAGACCACTGTTGGACGTCAGGCGCCCAAGGTTGGTCAACTGCCCACCGACGTTGACCTTGGTCAGGCCGCCGCCCGCGACGCTACCGGCCTCGTTGATGGTCATCTGCGCCGCACCGAACGTGAGATCGCCAATGCTGCTGACCCGGCCATTGCCGCTGTAACCGCCCCACAATTGCACGTCCATGCTGCCGTCACTGGCGATCAGGCCTTCGTTGGCCCAATGGCCGCCGCGCCCTTCCAGGCGTGTCGACGCCAGGAGTTGGCCGCCCGCGGCCTGACTGAAATTGTTGACGTTGACGTACAGACGCCCGGCCTGAATCACGCTGGTGTTGGTCCAGCTGTCGGCGTTGAGCGTAAGGCCGCCACGGGTGACGATGCTGCCGCCCGCGCCGGTGACGTTGGCGGTGGCAATGTCGAAGGTGCCGTCGCCCAGGTGCAGCAGTTGCCCGCCGGCATTGAGGAAACCGCCGACCGCCAGGGTCAGGTCGCTGTTGCCGGTTTCCAGAATGCCGTTGCGGTTGTCGAGCAGGCCGCCGATCTGGAAGTCGGTTTTGCCGCTGCCGCCCAGAGCACGAAGTCTGCCGCCCTGGTTGTCGAGGCTCGCCGCCCTGACCGCCAACGTGCTGTCGCTTTCAAGAATGCCGCTGCGGTTATTAAGCGCGCCGCCGAGGCTGAAGTCGATGCGATGGGCGGCGACCTGCCCGGTGCTGTTATCGAACGCATTACCGCTGACGCTGACCAGCCCTTTGGCATAGAGGCCGCCATTGCGGTTGTCCAGGTCGGTGGTGCGGATGATCGCGTCGCCACTTTGCGCCGAGACTCGCCCGCCGTTGTTACCGAAACCGCCCAGCGCTTGCAGGTTCAGGCGTTGACCTTGAAGGATGCCGCCCTTGTTGTTCAGGTCATAGCCATTACGCAGAACGCCCACGGCACGCGCTTCAAGGGCGCCCTTGAGGCTGGCGAGCACCCCGCCACGGTTGTCGATGTTCGCGGCAGAGACGCTAACGTCGCCGGTCTGCGCGATGATCTTGCCGTTCTGGTTATCGAATTCACCGGCAATGGCCAGCAGCATCGCGTTCTGGGCCTGGATCGCACCGTTGCGGTTGGCGAGGTTGGCGGCGCGCAGTTGCACGTCACCGTTCTGGCTATGAATCAGCCCGGTGCCGGCGTTGTTCAGCGTGCCCGTGGCGTTGACCCGCAGCGTCTCTTTAGCGGCAATAGTGCCGCCATTGCTGTTGTCCAGTTCACCGGTCAGCAGCGTCAACTGATCCTGACTGACGATCTGCCCGCGCTGGTTCTGAATCTCGGTCGCGTCCTTGACCAGCAACGGCCCGGCGCTGGCCAGTTTGCCGTCGCTGTTCTCGAGCACACCCTTGAGGTTGACGGTCAGCGCGCCATTACCTGCCAGTTTGCCGAGGCTGTTGTACAGGTCGCCGGCATTGAGGGTGATCGCCTGCTGGGCATTGATCGTGGCGTTGGAGTTGGCCAGGGTGTTGGTGTTGATCACCAGCCCCGCGCCGCTGTCGATCAGGCCTTCCTGGCTGTTGTTGATACTCGTGCTCAGGTCGAGCTTCTGCCCGCCGCCGCTGCTGATGATGCCTTTGTTGCCGTTGTCGAGGAACTGGCCGGTGACGCTGAGGTTGCCCTGGCTGACCAGTGCGCCGTTGTCGTTGTTGAGCAGGTTGCCGCTCAGGCTCACACCAAGGTTGCCGTTACGGCTGGACAGCGTACCGCTGAAGCGGTTGTCGAGGCTGGCGCCGGTCACGTTCAAACCTTCCCAACCGGACATCAGCCCGCCGAGGTTGGTCAACTCTGCACCGTTGAGGCTCAGTTGCTGACGGCTGATGAGGTTGCCGCCGTTGTTGTCCAGGGTTCGGCCGTTGAGGGTGAAACCCTGGTCGCTGGAAATCTCGCCGCCACGGTTGTTCAGGTCACGCAGGTTGTTGAAGGTCAACGGGCCTTTGGTATTGAGCACCCCCTTACGGTTATCAAAGTCGCCATCGGCCAGGTTCAGGGTCACGGCTTTGTCACCGAGCAGGCGCCCGCCTTCTTGCAGAAACGCTTTCAGATTGAGGCTGATGTCGCCCTTGGCCGAGACTTCGCCGCCGTCGTTGGAATTCAGTCGGTCGGAGGTAATGCTCAAATCGCCCTGACTGTTGATCAGGCCCTTGGCGTTGTTGCCGATGGCCATCGCGTTCAGGGTCATGGCGTTGCCTGCGAGCAGGCTGCTGTTCTGGTTGTTGAGCAAAACGGTGTTGAGCGTGAGATTGTGCGTCGCTCGGATCAGGCCCTGATCCTGGTTGTTCAACTGGCGGTCAACCTGCAATTCAAGGTCACCGCTGCTGGTCAGCGTGCCGCCGTTGTTGTTCAGGTTATCGGCGTGAACATCGAGGTGCGTCGCGCCAATCATGCCTTGGGTGTTGTCCAGCAGCTCCGCGACGCGCAGGGTCAGGCCCTGATTGCTCAGCAGTTTGCCGCGGGTGTTATTGAGGCTTTGCGCCAATAGCGTGAACGCCTGGGCGCTGGAGATTTCACCGCCCTGGTTGTCCACGCCCTTGAGGTTGGTCAGCAGCAGGCTGCCGGGAGCGTTGATCAAACCGTCCTGGTTGTTCAGTTGGCCGTGATTCAAATCCAGGCTCAGGGTGCTGTTGCTGAACAGCTTGCCACCCTGCTGATCGAGACCGGAAACCTTCGCGGTCAACGCACCCACGCTGCCGATCCGCCCGCCCTCCTGGTTCGTCACCTGACCAGCGTTGAGGTTCAGGGTGCTGCCACTGTTGAGGCGGCCGTTCTGGCTGTTGTCGAACGCACCGGTGCTGACAGTCACCGGACCTTTGCCGCTGATGCTGCCCTGCTCGCGGTTGTCGAGGCTGGCGCTGTCGAGTTTCAAGGCGCCATCGGTGAGCAGTTCACCGCCCTGGTTGTCGAGGCGGCCATCGCTGGCAAGTGTCAGGTTGCCGGCACTGGAGAGGCTGCCCTTGGTGTTGTTCAGTTCAGTGGTTTTAACACTCAGTGCGCCTTCGCTGCTGACCTTGCCGGCGCGGTTGTCGAACGCACCGGTCAGGTTGAGCCGCGTGCCCTGTAGGCTGACGAGGTTACCGCCACTGTTGTCGAGCCGTCGCGCATCGACACCCAGTATGGTGCGGGCATCGATCAGGCCTTTGTTGCGGTTGAGCAACTGGTCCAGCGTCAGGCTCAACGCCTTGCCGGCAAACACCTGGCCGCCGTCGCTGTTGTCGAGTGAGTTGCCGACCAGCGTCAGGTCGGTGTTGGTGGTCAATTCACCGCCCCGATTGTCGAGCGCGCCGACGTTCAGATTCAGGGCTTTGCTGGAACCCAGCAAACCGCTCTGGCGGTTGTCCACGCTGTTCGCGCTCAGGCTGAGGGTCTCGGTGCTGATGAGTTTGCCTTGCTGGTTATCCAGTTGTTTGAGCGTCGCGGTGACGTCAGCCTTGCCGGCGATTTCACCGCTGTGGTTGTCGAGGGTGTCGGCGGTCAGCAGCAACGCGCCGTCGGCGATCACACTGCCACGCTGGTTGGTAAGGGTGCTGTCGACCAGCAGATCGAGACGACCGCGACTGCTGAGCAGGCCGTCGCTGTTGTCCAGCATCTGGCTGCGGCTATCGACAGAGGCGGCGGAAACCAAGCCCTTGATGTTGTTCAATGCCTGCGCGATGCGCAGGGTCAGGCCCTGATTGCTCAGCAGTTTGCCGCCACTGTTGTCAAACTCGCGCGCGGCCACGGTGAAGGCTTGCTGACTGGAAATCTCACCCTTCTGGTTGTTCACGCCGTTGAGGTTTTTCAGCAACAAGGCACCGGGGGCGTTGATCAAACCGCCCTGGTTGTTCAACTGGCCGTGATTGAGGTCCAGGCTCAGGCTGGTTTTGCTGAACAGCTCACCGCCCTGCTGGTCGAGACCGGTGACCTTCGCGGTCAACGCCTGATCGCTGGCGATGCGGCCCTTGGCGTTGTTGACCTGAGTCGCCGTGAGCGCCAGGGTGCTGCCGCTGATCAAGTGCCCGCCCTGGCTGTTGTCGACCAGAGCGGTCGTGACTTGTGTCGCGCCTTTACCGGACACCTGGCCTTTTTGGCTGTTGTCCAGGCTGGCACTGTTGAGGGTCAGCGTGCCGTCGGTGCTGATCGACCCGCCCTGATTGAGCACCGCGCCACGGCTGGTCAGCGCCAGGTTATCGGCGCTGCCAAGGTTGCCACCGGTGTTGTCGAGGCTGCCGACGTTGACGTTCAAGCGGCCTTCGCTGCTGATCAAGCCTTTGCCGTTGTCCAGCGCGTCGTCGAGGGTGATGTCCAACCCTTTCAGGCTGTCGAGGGTGCCTTGGGCGTTGTCCAGACGACTGCCGGTCAGCGTGGTGTTGCCCTTGGCCTGAATCAGGCCCTTGTTCTGATTGATCAGTCGCGCAACCTGCAAGGACAGGTCAGCGCCGGCCAGCAACTTGCCGCCCTCGCTGTTATCCAGGCGCTGGCCGGTGACACTCACGCCTTCGCTGGCGGACAGTTCGCCCGCACGGTTGTCGATCTCGCCGACGTTCAGCGTCAGCGCTTTGGTCGTGCCCACCAGGCCACTATCACGGTTGTCGAGGTGGCTACCGGTCAGGCTCAGGTTGCCCTGGGCAACCAGCGCGCCACCCTGTTGCCGCAAGGTGTCGATGCTGGCCGTGAGGTCACTCTGGCTGGCGATCCGGCCTAATGCGTTCTGCACCTCTTTGGCCTGCAACGTCAGTGGGCCGACGCCCGTGAGCAAGCCGCCACGGTTGTCGAAACCGGTGCCCTTGAGGTCGATGGCGGCCTTGCCGTTGATCACGCCTTTGTCGCGGTTATCCAGTTGCCCGATGGCCAGTTTCAGGTCCTTGTCGGCACGCATCAGGCCGCCACGGTTGTCCGCCGAATCGCTGCGCAAGGTCAGCAGGTCCTGGCCGGTCACCCGACCGCCACGGTTATCCAGGCTGCCGGTGCTCAGGTCGATGAGGCCTTTGGCGAGCAGTTCGCCCTCATGCTGGTTGTCCAGCAAACCGGTGATGCGGGCCGTCAGGCTGCCGTCACTGACCAGACTGCCGGCGTCGCGGTTGTCGAGGCTGGCGGCGTTGATGTCCACCTGCTTGCCCGAACCGAGCACGCCGTTGCGGTTATCCAGTGCGCCCGTGAGGTCGATGTTCAACGCCTTGTCACCCAGCACTTCGGCGTTGCGGTTGACCAGGCTGGCAGCGGTCAGGCGAGTGTTGGCGGCGCTGGAGATTTCGCCGTCGGTGTTGGTCACCACACCGTCGGCGCGAAGCGTCAGGTCGGCGTCACTGCTTAACGTGCCGTCGGTGTTGTTGAGGCTGCCGACCTGCGCATCCACGCCGAGCGCGGAAATCCGGCCATTGTGGTTGTTCAGGTCCTGCGTGATGCGCAGGGTCAGCGCTTGCTGGCTCAGGACCTTGCCAGCGCTGTTATCCAGGCTGATGGCCGCGAGCGTGAAGGCGTGCAGGCTGGAAATCTCGCCGCCCTGGTTGGCGACGCCGTTGAGATTTTTCAACACCAACTGGCCGGGGGCGTTGATCAAGGCGTTCTGGTTGTTCAACTGACCATGATTGAGGTCCAGGCTCAGGTCGGTGTTGCTGTAGAGCTGGCCTTTGTCGTGTTGATCGAGGCCAGTGACGCTGGCGGTCAGTGTCTGGGCGCTGGCAATTTTGCCGCCCTCGCTGTTGTTCACCTGGCCCGCTGTAAGGTTCAGGGTGTTGCTGCTGGTGAGGCTCGCCCCTTGTTGATTGTCGAGGCTGCCGACGGTCAGGCGTGCCGCACCGTTGGCTTCGATCTTGCCTTGTTGCTGGTTGGCCAGTTTGCCGCTGACGGTCACGTCCAGCGTGCCCTGACTGACGATCGAACCTTGCTGGCTGTTGTCCAGGCTGGCGGCGCCGAGGGTGATTTGCCGCGCGGCGGCCAGGCGGCCGCTCTGGTTATTCAGTGCGCCGCTGGCGTTGATGTCCAGCCGTTCACCGGCACTGATCAGACCCGCGACGTTATCCAGCGAGGCCACGCGCAACGTGGCGGTAGTCAGGCTGTTGAGTTCACCACGGGTGTTGTTCAAATGGCCGAGGGTCGCATTGAGTGCGCCGTTGCTGGTGATCTGGCCCTGGCTGTTGAGCAGTTGATTGGCATTGATCGCCAGACCGCCAGCGCTGAGCACCCGGCCCTTGTTTTGGTTGTCGAGGGTTGCGACCGTGAGGTTGAGGCTCTGCTGCGCATTGAGGGTTCCGCCCTGGTTGTCCAGGGTTTGCGCGGTGTTGACCGTCAGGTTGCGGCTGGCAATCACGCTGTTGCGGTTGCTCAGGTTCTGCGCGCCGAGGCTGACATCGCCGCTGGCGTTGCGGCTGGTGTCGGCGTTGACACCTGCCTCGATGACGCCGTTGTTGGTCAGTTGTCCGCCGCTGCTCAGCGTGATGCTGTCACGGGCCGCGAGGGTCTTCTGGTTGGTCAACGCGCCTTGGGTGTTGACGTTCAGCGCCGTGCCGTAGACCGGTCCCTGGGCCTCCAGGCTGTTGGCGGCGATGTTGACGGCGCCACTGGCCGAGGTGTCGGCCATGCGCAGATGACCGTTGGCATCGAGCTGGATATCGCCACCGCTGGCGATCAGTTTGCCGTCGAGCTTCACGCCCACGCCGGCCTCGGTGCCCACCAGCCGGATCGCGCCGGCGTACATGCCGCCCAGCACCGAAGAGTCGATGGCCAGTTCCGGTTTCGCGCTGCTGTCATTGGCCCGTGCAGTGGCATTGAGTGTGTGTGCATCGACGTCGTTGCGACCGGCAACGAGGGTCAGGTTTTTCGCCTGGATCTCGGCGTTGATTTTCGCGCTGCGGGTGATGATTTCGAAACGCTCGACGTTGGTCGCATTCAACCCGGCGCCGTCGATGGACACGCTGCCCTGGTCAACCTGAAAACGCTCGAGCCGGCCGCCGTCCACAATCGGTTTGCCGGTGGTCAGCGTCACACGTGGCGTATTGATGAAGCCGCAGCCGTTGCAACTGATGCCGTACGGGTTGGCGACGATGACGCGGGCCGACTGCCCCGCCACTTCGGTGTAGCCGCGCAACTGGCTGGGGCTGCCGCCGTTGACCTCGTTGAGGATGGTTTGCGCCGAGCCACTGGCCTTCAGGTGCGGGTTGCCGACGATGTTCGCGCCCAACTGGGTGGCGACAGTCTGGGTCGCGGCGTTGTTGAGGATGATCCCGTTGGTGCCGACGTTGTAGTCATGAAATTTGTTGTGGGACAGCCCGCTGGCGTTGGGCGTCGCGATGTTGACGATCGGCACACCGTTGCCCGCGTGATCCAGCGTGGTCCCCGGCGCACTCACCACGATCCCGTCCGCCTGGGCCCACATTGGCTGCCAGAACATGACGTTGGCCAGCAAGAATGCCACCCCCCGTTTCGGCAAGCCCAGGAAGTGTTCCCGGGAAATGAGGGCAATAGAAGGCTGGCGAGCCAGTAAGGCAAGTTGGCGGACATCCATGTCGGGGGATCTCGTTGGCAAGAGTGCGAATTAGTTAAATAGAAAAATCCAAGGCAAAAACGGTCGGGCTACTGGAAGCACACAGGGCATCAGCAGGGCGTAATACTTCAAAGGAGTGGGGTGCGAAACGACGCAAGAGCGAGGCCAGGAAGCGGCCCAAATGCGCGGCCCATCAGTGACAAACACCCCGGCGCACGTTGGCCATGGGGGTGAGTTCGATCCTTCGAAACGACAACTGATATCAATATGATGGCTTGATGCTAAGGCGCCATCATTCTGGCGTCAACAAGCTGATTTTGACTTTTTCAGCGATGGCTCTAGACCGCACGTTTGCGGCCATAGGTTGATCTTTTCCAGACGTTCGCCCCTCAACCCAAAGACATCGCGGCCCTGAAAATCAGGTTTGCGTATGCGTATCCGGCTGAAATTTTCACAATATTGCATAAATGCATTTATTTATTTGCGCTAACGCATATCAACTCCTAAGGTTACATCGAGACCCGATCGGAGCCCGCCCTCTAACAGGGCAACCCGCATAAGCCGATCTCTCACCCAATGCAAACGCGTTATGACAACAGGCTGCACGTATTCAAACGCACTACTGACTTTCACTCAGGGAAGATGAACATGTTAAACACAGAAGAAACACAACTTGGCAGTACGGCCACTGGTGAAGCACTCCCGCATTGCTTGTCCAGTGATCTTGTAACCCTTGAACTTGATGACGTTGACAGCTCGGTAGAACAGGCAAGTTTTGCCTCTGCCAATCTCAACTTCACCATGCAAAAGCAAACGCAAACCAACTGGTGCTGGGCGGCTGTTTCGGCGTCTGTCGGCAACTATTACGGCACCGGGTCGTGGACTCAGTGCGGTGTCGCCAATGCGGAACAGGGTCGAAACTCGTGCTGCAACCAGCCAGGTCCCTGCAATAATTATGGCTATCTGGATTCGTCCCTCAGGACCACTCGCAGCTTTGCCAGCATGAGCCAGGGGACCCTCCAACTGTCGGCGATCGAGAACCAGATCAACCAGGGCAAGCCCATTGGTGTGCGCGTGGCCTGGTATGGCGGCGGCGCTCACTTCCTGACGTTTTATGGCACTAATGGCAACTATGTTTCCGTGGCAGATTCCATCTATGGCTACTCCACACGGGCACTTAATTCCTTCCCCGGTTCGTACAACGGCGGTGGCAACTGGACAACCACTTACTTCACCCGGAAAAACTAGGAGGGCATCATGCAACTTACTTACCCTATGGCGCCTTCCCATGGCGTGCACACACTGCGTCCTGCACTTCAAGCAGCCCTGCAAACCAAAGGCTTCGGTATCAATAGCCAGTTTGCCAAGGCGACTGCCAGCAACGTCAGTCTCTCCAGACCTTATCGGGGTTATTCACTGAGCCTGGAGGACCTGACCCAAGGTAAAGGCCTGAACCATGCGGCCCTGGGTAACTGGCATTACCTGGTCGTTTCAAACGGCAAGACCATTGCCGATGCGGAACTGGCCGAAGTGCCCGGCAACGTAGAGTTCTCGGCGCTGAACCATGGCGTCATGGCCGCCGCCACGGCCAGCGCGCTGAAACTGGCGGAAAACGCAGCGAGCCTGAAGGGCAAAACCTATGAGCTGCGCGTGCTGTTTGTGTCAGCACTGCATTTTGTAGGGATCTGGCTGCATGCTGTCGATGCCGCCGATGAGGACGTCATTATCCCGATCGAACCGACGCCCAAGAGCCTGGCAAGCACGCAGTTGTACAGTGCGGCAAAGATCTTCGCCTTGCTGACTCCTGCCGCCCAACAGGCTAAAGCGCTGTTTGATGCGGACACCCGCGGCCTGTCGGGGAATTGACACCGCTGAAATAAAAAAACCCGGACACTGTCCGGGTTTTTTCATGGGATCGCTACGGCGCGTTATTCAGCAGCCGGGGCTTCTGGCTTGCGGCGCTTGAGCGGGGCCATGCCGTCCTTGCTGACCAGCGACAGGGCGTCGGTCTTCGGGCGGTTGGCGATCTTGCGCTTGGTCGGTGCCTTGGCGCCGGTTTTTTTCTTGTCGCCCTTGGCGTCGGTTTTTTTCTTCTTCACGCCTACGGCTTTGCCCGAAGCCTTGACCTTTTTCGGTCCGCCGTAGGTGCCTTTGACTTCCTTGATGGTGCGACGCTCGAAGCTCTGCTTGAGGTAGCGCTCGATGCTCGACATCAGGTTCCAGTCACCGTGGCAGATCAGCGAGATCGCCAGGCCATCGTTGCCGGCACGGCCGGTACGACCGATGCGGTGAACGTATTCGTCGCCGCTGCGCGGCATGTCGAAGTTGATCACCAGGTCCAGGCCTTCCACGTCCAGGCCGCGAGCGGCGACGTCGGTGGCCACCAGGATCTTCACGCCGCCCTGCTTCAGACGGTCGATGGCCAGTTTGCGGTCCTTCTGGTCTTTCTCACCGTGCAAGACAAACGCCTTGTACTCCTGCGCCACCAAGCGGCCGTAGATACGGTCGGCCATGGCACGGGTGTTGGTGAAGACGATGGCCTTCTGGTAGGTCTCGTTGGCCAGCAACCAGTTAACGATCTGCTCTTTATGCTGGTTGTGGTCAGCGGTGATGATTTGCTGACGGGTGGTGGCGTTCAGGTCGCTGACGTTGTTGAGCTGCAAGTGCTCAGGGTTGTTCAGGACCTTGGCGACCATCTCGCGCAAGCCCGAACCGCCGGTGGTGGCAGAGAACAGCATGGTTTGCTGACGGTTGGTGCACTCGTCGACCAGACGCTGAACGTCTTCGGCAAAGCCCATGTCGAGCATGCGGTCGGCTTCGTCGAGTACCAGCACTTCAACTTCTTTCAAGTCGAGGTTGCCGGCGTTCAGTTGCTCGATCATCCGCCCTGGCGTACCGATCAGGATGTCCGGCACCTTGCGCAGCATGGCCGCCTGGACCTTGAAGTCTTCACCGCCGGTGATCAGGCCGGACTTGATGAAGGTGAACTGCGCAAAGCGTTCAACTTCCTTGATGGTCTGCTGGGCCAGTTCGCGGGTCGGCAGCAAGATCAGGGTCTTGATGCTGACGCGGACTTTGGCCGGGCCGATCAGACGGTGGAGAATCGGCAAAACGAAGGCAGCGGTTTTGCCGCTACCGGTTTGCGCAGTCACCCGCAGGTCACGCCCTTGGAGCGCGAGCGGGATAGCCGCTGCTTGCACTGGCGTTGGCTCGACAAATTTAAGCTCGGCCACGGCTTTGAGCAGGCGTTCGTGCAGGGCGAATTGGGAAAACACGGGTGCTACCTCGAAGAAATACAAAAAATCAGCTGCATAGGGTAACGGTTTCGAGCGCCGAGGCCGAGTTTCTTTATGCAATCGGGCGCAAACAGTGGCTTTTTTGTTAGCTGATTTGTCTTCAAGACTGACCTAAGGTGTCTTGAATGCTCTAATCACCCCCATTCGTCCTACAGAAGAATCGTTTTAGCCCATGGATCTCAAACAGCTCTGGCTCAACCTCCAAGACCTCTGGGGTGCGCTCGATCAGCATCCGCTGCTGCATTCGAGCCTCGCGCTGTTGCTGCTGCTGGGCGTCGCACTGGTCCTCGGACGAGTGGCACGCTACCTGGTGCTGCACACCGCCAAGTTGCTCGGCCGACAACCGGCGCTGCACTGGATCAAGGATTTGCGACACAACAAGGTGTTTCATCGCCTGGCGCAGATGACGCCGTCGCTGGTGATTCAGTTCGGCCTGAACCTGGTGCCGGACCTGAGCAAGACCAGCCTGGTGTTCCTGGGCAATGTCGCGCTGGCCTTCAGCATTCTGTTCCTGGTGCTGGCCCTGAGCGCCCTGCTCAATGCCTTGCTGGACATCTACGCGCGCACCGAACACGCCCGCACCCGCTCGATCAAAGGCTATGTGCAACTGGCGAAGATGGTGTTGTTCGTGTTCGGCGCGATCATCATCGTCGCGACCCTGATCGACCGTTCGCCGCTGTTGCTGCTCTCGGGTCTGGGCGCCATGTCGGCGGTGATCTTGTTGGTCTACAAGGACACCCTGCTGTCATTCGTCGCCAGCGTGCAGCTGACCAGCAACGACATGCTGCGGGTTGGCGACTGGATCGAAATGCCGCAAGTGGGCGCCGACGGTGATGTGGTGGACATCACCCTGCACACGGTCAAGGTGCAGAACTTTGACAAGACCATCGTCTCGATTCCGACCTGGCGGCTGATGTCCGAATCCTTCAAGAACTGGCGCGGCATGCAGCAATCGGGCGGGCGACGGATCAAGCGCAGCCTGTTTATCGACGCCAGCGGCGTGCGGTTCATCCGCGATGACGAAGAACTGAAGCTGTCGCAAGTGCACCTGCTGACCGATTACATCAACCGCAAGCAGGCTGAACTCAAGGCCTGGAACGAGGCTCAGGGCAACGTCGCGGCGATGTCGGCCAACCGTCGCCGGATGACCAACATCGGGACCTTTCGTGCCTATGCCCTGGCGTATCTGAAGAGTCACGCAGAGATCCAGCCGAACATGACCTGCATGGTCCGCCAGATGCAGACCACCGCTCAGGGCGTGCCGCTGGAAATCTACTGCTTCACCCGCACCACCGCGTGGGCCGATTACGAGCGGATTCAGGGCGATATCTTCGATTACCTGCTGGCGGTGTTGCCGGAGTTCGGTTTGATCCTGTATCAGCAGCCGAGCGGCAATGATCTGCGCTCGGGGATGTTGCCTGCGCTACTGGGCGCCAGCCATCTTCCCGAACAGGAAAAACGCGCCCTCTGACACCCCATCCCCCTGTGGGTGCGAGCCTGCTCCCACAGGAGTTTAGTGTGCAACCGCGGGTGAGCGCACACCCAACCGGCTGATCCACACTGCCGCCAGAATCACCATCCCTCCAAACATCAGCCGTCCCAGTTCTTCATGCTGATTCCAGATCAGCAGGTTGAGCAGCAGCCCCACCGGCACATGCAGGTTGTTCATCACCGCCAGTGTCCCGCCATTCACCAGGCACGCGCCCTTGTTCCACCAGTACAAACCCAACGCCGTGGAGACCAGCCCGAGGAACACCAGCACGCCCCACTGCAACGGCGCTTCAGGCAAGAAGTTCTGTTTGCCGAACAGCAGAAACGCCGGCAACGCCACTGCCAGCGCCCCCAGGTAGAAATAGCCGAAACGCCGGTAATGCGGCAGGTCACTCGGGTGCTTCGCCACCAGGTGTTTGTACAACACCTGCCCGGCGGCATAGGTGAAGTTGGCCAGTTGCAGCAGCACAAAGCCCATGAAGAAATCCGGGCTGATGCGGTCATAACGAATCACCGCCGCCCCCAGCACGGCGACCAATGCCGCCACCAGTGCCCAAGGATTGAAACGCCGATTCAGAGCGTCTTCGATCAACGTCACGTGCAGCGGCGTAAGGATGGTGAACAACAAGACCTCCGGCACCGTCAGCACCCGGAAGCTCAGGTACAGGCAGACATAGGTCACGCCAAACTGCAACGCGCCGATCAGCAACATGCCACGCATGAACGCCGGCTCGACCTGACGCCAGCGGGTCAGCGGAATGAACACCAGCCCCGCCAGCACCACCCGCACCAGCACCGCAAAATAGCTGTCGACATGCCCGGCCAGGTACTCGCCGATCAAACTGAAGGAAAACGCCTGGATCAGCGTGACAAATAGTAGATAGCCCATGCTCGCCTCGTCTTGAATGGCGGCGACGATAGCGGGTTTTGCCCGTTATCGCGAACAGTCAGCCAACACCTGTGGGAGCGGGCTTGCTCGCGAAGAGGGAGTGTCAGTCGACATCATTGTTGAATGACGCACCGCTATCGCGAGCAAGCTCGCTCCCACTGGTCCGTACCCGGCCACAAAATCCCAGGCAAAAAAAAGCCCGATCTCGCTAAAGCGTTCAATCGGGCTACAGCACTCAGGAGCAACAAGTGCAAAGGGAGGTTCGATGCGCGAACCGGCTTGAAGGGGGTGCGCAGGCGCTACTTAATCATCAGGTGATTATCTGGCGATTAACGGCTCAGGCCACTTGCGCCAGCTTGGCGTTGGCCTGGTTCAGGCCCTTCTCGTGGAAGTCCCCGCCCAGGTTCATGCCTTCGGCGTGAATGAACGTGACGTCATGGATACCGATGAACGCCATGACCTGACGCAGGTACGGTTCCTGATGATCGGAAGTGCTGCCGGCATAGATGCCACCGCGAGCGGTCAGCACATAGGCACGTTTGCCACTGAGCAAACCTTGCGGGCCGGTGTCGGTGTACTTGAAGGTCACACCGGCACGCAGTACGTGGTCGAGCCAGGCCTTGAGGGTGCTCGGGATCGCGAAGTTGTACATCGGCGCGGCCATGACCAGCACATCGGCGGCCAGCAATTCATCGGTCAACTGGTTGGAACGTGCCAGCGATGCCTGTTCGGTTTCGTTGCGCTGCTCGGCGGGTTTCATCCAGCCGCCCAGCAAGTTGGCATCCAGGTGCGGCACCGGGTCGGTGGCCAGGTCACGGACGGTGATCTGGTCGGCCGGGTGAGCGGCTTTCCACTGGTTGATGAAGGTCTGGGTCAGTTGACGCGATACCGAGTCTTGCTGGCGGGCGCTGCTTTCGATGATCAGAACGCGGGACATGGGATGTAGCCTCCATCGGTGAATGCTGTAAGTCGATGGAGTGAAGGTTAAACAGAGTCATATCGATGAAAAAGCGCAAATAACTGCTATAAACCATCAATAAATTCGTTTATAAGCGGAGCATGTCCTGTGGGAGCGGCGATGCGGCGATCCGACTTGCTCGCTCCCACAGGAGCTTGATGCTATTTCGGGGTGCAGCTCAGGTTGATACGCAGCTTGATAATAGTGCGGGTGAACTTGGCGGTAGCACTTTTGTGCGTGCCGGCGGGTATGTCGAGCTTGCGGGTACGCGGTGCTTCCGGGCCGTTATTGAACACCACCTTGCACGCCACATCGACGGGGCCGTAGTTGTTCACCTGAAGGGAGCCGATGTCGTTATCGGTGTCATACGCGTTGTAGTCGACCTTCAGCCCGTTGAGCTCTTTGTGAACCTCAATCGGATAGGCAAACGCCGTCAACGGCAACATCGCCAGCACCGCACAACCCGCCATCACACAACACAGTTTTTTCATTCGGCAGTCTCCAATAAGAACTGCCAGCTTAGGACAAGAGGAGCTCATCATGAAAGCGCCCCGCGTGACCCTGGATCAATGGCGAACGCTGCAAGCGGTGGTCGACCATGGCGGTTTTGCCCAGGCAGCCGAAGCGCTGCACCGCTCCCAGTCCTCCGTGAGCTACACCGTGGCCCGCATGCAGGACCAGCTCGGCGTGCCGTTGCTGCGCATCGACGGGCGCAAGGCTGTGCTCACCGAGGCGGGCGGCGTGCTGCTGCGCCGCTCCCGGCAACTGGTGAAACAGGCCAGCCAGCTCGAAGACCTCGCGCACCACATGGAACAAGGCTGGGAAGCCGAAGTGCGGCTGGTGGTCGATGCCGCGTACCCCAACGCCCGGCTGGTGCGCGCCTTGACCGCGTTCATGCCGCAGAGCCGTGGCTGCCGCGTGCGCCTGCGCGAAGAAGTGCTGTCGGGCGTCGAGGAAGTGCTGCTCGAAGGCGTGGCCGACCTGGCCATCAGCGGTTTCAGCATTCCGGGTTACCTGGGTGCCGAGTTGAGCGATGTCGAATTCGTCGCGGTCGCCCACCCCGAACATGCCCTGCACCGGCTCAACCGGGAGCTGAACTTCCAGGACCTCGAAAGCCAACTGCAAGTGGTGATCCGCGACTCCGGCCGCCAACAGCCACGGGATGTCGGCTGGCTCGGCGCGGAACAACGCTGGACCGTCGGCAGCCTGGCCACCGCCGCGACTTTCGTCGGCAGCGGCCTGGGGTTTGCCTGGCTGCCCCGGCACATGATTGAACGCGAACTCAAGGAAGGCGTGCTCAAGCTGCTACCGTTGGACCAGGGCGGGAGCCGGCACCCGACGTTTTATCTGTATTCGAACAAGGACAAACCGCTCGGCCCGGCCACGCAAATTCTTGTCGAGCTGTTGCGTACCTTTGACACCGCGCCGCTGGATGCGCCTTTCGCCGCGCCCCAGCAAGCCTGACACCACCGGCCTGAAAGGAGTTCAGCCATGGCCTATTTCGAACATGAAGGTTGCACCCTGCACTACGAAGAATATGGTCACGGCACCCCGCTGATTCTGGTGCATGGCCTGGGCTCCAGCACACTGGATTGGGAAATGCAGATTGCCGATTTATCGGCGCGTTATCGGCTGATCCTTCCCGATGTGCGCGGCCATGGCCGCTCCGACAAACCCCGCGAACGCTACAGCATCGCCAGTTTCAGCGCCGACCTGATCGCGCTGATCGAGCATTTGAAACTGGGGCCGGTACACGTGGTCGGCCTGTCGATGGGCGGCATGATCGGCTTTCAACTGGCGGTCGATCAGCCGGCGCTGCTCAAGAGCCTGTGCATCGTCAACAGCGCCCCGGAAGTCAAAGTGCGCACCGCCAATGATGCCTGGCAATGGTTCAAGCGCTGGAGCCTGATGCGCCTGCTCAGCCTCGCCACCATTGGCAAGGCACTGGGCGCCAGGCTGTTCCCCAAACCGGAGCAGACTGACCTGCGGCAAAAAATGGCCGAACGCTGGGCAAAAAACGACAAACGTGCTTATCTCGCCAGCTTCGATGCCATCGTTGGCTGGGGGGTTCAGGAACGACTTTCACGGGTCACCTGTCCAACCCTGATCATCAGCGCCGACCGTGACTACACGCCCGTCGCGCTGAAAGAAACCTATGTAAAACTGCTGCCCGATGCGCGGCTGGTGGTGATCGACGATTCGCGTCACGCCACCCCGCTGGATCAGCCGCACCGCTTCAACCAAACCCTGCTGCACTTTCTAACCACAGTCGACACTACTACCCAGGATCACTGAACCATGCTGAAAAAAATCGCCCTCGTCACAGGCGCAGTCCTGTTCGCCACCAACCTGATGGCTGCCACGCCCGCCAAGGCGCCACACGTGTTGCTGGACACCACCAATGGCCAGATCGAAATCGAACTGGACCCGGTCAAGGCGCCGATCAGTACCAAAAACTTCCTTGAGTACGTCGACAAGGGCTTTTACACCAACACCATTTTCCACCGTGTGATCCCGGGGTTCATGGTTCAGGGCGGTGGTTTCACCCAGCAAATGCAGCAAAAAGACACCAACCCACCGATCAAGAACGAAGCCAGCAACGGTCTGCATAACGTACGCGGCACCCTGTCGATGGCCCGTACCTCGAACCCGGACTCGGCCACCAGCCAGTTCTTCATCAACGTAGCGGACAACGCGTTCCTCGACCCGGGTCGTGATGCCGGTTACGCAGTATTCGCCAAAGTGGTCAAAGGCATGGACGTGGTGGACATCATCGTCAACTCCCAGACCACCACCAAACAAGGCATGCAGAATGTGCCTGTCGACCCGGTGCTGATAAAGTCGGCCAAGCGCATCGACTAATGCGTGGGTAGTTTTGAGCGACGCCGCGTTCGGACGTCGCTCACATCCATAAGGAGAGCCCGTACACGGGCGTTTATCTGATGCTCTATCGTCGTTTCGAAAAACTGATCGATATTTTCCGTGACGCCCCGACCGCCGCTCCGCCGGATCGGGTTCTTCCTTTCTATACCTACTACCTGCGCCAGGTCTGGCCAAGCTTTGCCGCCCTGCTGGTGGTCGGGCTGTTTGCCGCCCTCATTGAAGTGGCGCTGTTCAGCTACCTGAGCCGCATCATCGACCTCGCACAGGGCACGCCCAATCCCGATTTTTTCAAGGTCCATGCCGTCGAACTGGCGTGGATGGCCGTGGTGGCGTTGATCCTGCGGCCAGTGTTCTTCGGCCTGCATGACCTGCTGGTGCATCAAACATTGAGCCCCGGCATGACCAGCATGATTCGCTGGCAAAACCACAGTTACGTGCTCAAACAGAGCCTCAATTTCTTCCAGAATGATTTCGCCGGGCGCATCGCCCAGCGCATCATGCAAACTGGCAACTCCCTGCGCGATTCCGCGGTACAAGCGGTCGACGCGCTGTGGCACGTGGTGATCTATGCCATCAGTTCGCTGGTGCTGTTCGCCGAAGCCGACTGGCGCCTGATGATCCCGCTGCTGGTCTGGATCGCCTGCTACATCGGCGCCTTGAGCTACTTCGTGCCCAGGGTCAAGGAACGCTCGGTGGTGTCTTCCGATGCGCGCTCCAAACTGATGGGGCGCATCGTCGACGGCTACACCAACATCACCACGCTGAAGTTGTTCGCCCACACCCACTACGAGCAGCAGTACGCCCGCGAAGCCATCGAAGAACAGACCGAGAAGACCCAACTGGCCGGCCGCGTCGTCACCAGCATGGACGTGGTCATCACCAGCATGAACGGCTTGCTGATCGTCGCCACCACGGCCCTCGCCCTGTGGCTGTGGAGCCAGTCGCTGATCTCAGTCGGCGCGATAGCGCTGGCGACCGGCCTGGTGATCCGCATCGTCAACATGTCGGGCTGGATCATGTGGGTGGTGAACGGCATTTTCGAAAACATCGGCATGGTCCAGGACGGCCTGCAAACCATTGCCCAACCGGTCAGCGTCACCGACCTCGAACAGGCACCGCGCCTGCAAGTACCTCGTGGCGAAGTGCGCTTCGAGCACGTGGCGTTCCACTACGGCAAGAAAAGCGGAATCATCAGCGACCTCAACCTGACCATCAAAGCCGGTGAAAAGATTGGCTTGATCGGTCCGTCGGGCGCAGGCAAATCGACCCTGGTCAACCTGCTGCTGCGCCTCTATGACGTGCAGGAAGGGCAGATCCTGATCGATGGCCAGAACATCGCCGAGGTGGCCCAGGAAAGCCTGCGCGAGCGCATCGGCATGATCACCCAGGACACCTCGCTGCTGCACCGCTCGATCCGTGACAACCTGCTTTACGGCAAGCCCGACGCCTCCGATGAAGAGCTTTGGGAGGCGGTGCGCAAGGCCCGCGCCGACGAGTTCATCCCGCAGCTGTCGGACGCCCAGGGCCGCACCGGTTTCGACGCCCATGTCGGTGAACGCGGCGTGAAGCTCTCCGGCGGCCAGCGCCAGCGGATCGCTATCGCCCGGGTGCTGCTCAAGGACGCGCCGATCCTGATCATGGACGAAGCCACCTCGGCGCTGGACTCGGAAGTCGAAGCCGCGATCCAGGAAAGCCTGGAAACCCTGATGCAAGGCAAGACCGTGATCGCCATCGCGCACCGGCTCTCGACCATCGCCCGCATGGATCGCCTGGTCGTGCTGGAGAAAGGCCGGATTGCCGAAAGCGGCAGCCACGCCGAACTGCTGGCCCATGGCGGTTTGTATGCACGACTGTGGCAACACCAGACCGGAGGATTTGTCGGGATCGATTGATCAACACCACTCCCTCATTAGATCAGCGATACACGCCAGAGCCTCTTGATCAGGGGCTCTGGCGTTTTTGTTCGACTGGAATTCCAGAAAATCCCTGCTGTACTCAGGCTAGGTTCTGGAGATGGTTCTGTAGTCCATCTGCTGGATGCACAACGGCAGCGTTAACTTGACAGGACACGTTCATGTCTTTATTCAAACGTTCGGCTACAGAATTGTTGGGCACGTTTTGGCTGGTGTTGGGCGGTTGCGGCAGTGCGGTGCTGGCGGCGGCGTTCCCCAATGTGGGGATCGGCCTGCTCGGGGTGTCCCTGGCCTTCGGCCTGACGGTGCTGACCATGGCCTTCGCCATTGGCCACATCTCGGGCTGCCATCTCAACCCGGCGGTTTCGGTCGGGTTGGTGGTCGGCGGACGGTTCCCGGCCAAGGAGTTGCCGGCCTACATCGTCGCCCAAGTGCTGGGCGGGGTGATTGCTGCCGCGCTGCTGTACTTCATCGCCAGTGAAAAACCCGGCTTCGCACTGGCCGGTGGGCTGGCGTCCAACGGCTACGGCGAACACTCGCCCGGCGGCTACTCGATGGCGGCGGGGTTTGTCACTGAGTTGGTGATGACTGCGATGTTCATCCTGATCATCCTCGGGGCCACCGACAAACGTGCGCCGGCCGGCCTGGCGCCGATTGCCATTGGCCTGACGCTGACGCTGATCCACCTGATCTCGATTCCGGTCACCAACACCTCGGTCAACCCGGCCCGCAGCACCGGCCCGGCGCTGATCGTCGGTGGGTGGGCGATCCAGCAATTGTGGCTGTTCTGGCTCGCGCCGATTCTCGGAGCAGTCATCGGCGGGATCACCTACCGCTGGCTGGGCAAGGAAGACAGCTAAAGCCTGAGGCGGCGAGGATCAGTCCTGCCGATACGGCAAGGCGGTCCTCGCTTCTTCGGCGTACGCCAGCACCCCGGCACGCTCCTGGGTGAGAAAGTCATTCACCGCCGCCTTCAGCCCGGCATGCCGCAAGTAGTGCCAGGAATGGGTGATCACCGGCTCAAAACCACGGATCAACTTGTGTTCGCCCTGGGCACCGGCATCGAAACGCTGGAAGTCGTTGGCGATGGCGTAGTCCATGCCCTGGTAAAAACAGGTTTCGAAATGCAGGCGATCGAACTCCGCCACACAGCCCCAGTAGCGCCCGTAAAAACACTCGCCTCCCACCAGGCTGAAGGCCATGGCCACCGGGCGTGAACCTTGTTTGGCCAGGACCACCCGAATCGCTTCCGGCATGCGCTCGGCCAACAGGCTGAAAAATTCCCGCGTCAGGTACGGCGTTTGCCTGCGCACCGCGTAGGTATTGGCGTAGCAGGCGTAGACAAAATCCCACTGCGCCTGATCAAGTTGATGCCCCTCAAGCCATTCGAAGTCGATGCCCTGTCCCATCACTTGCTCACGCTCCTTGCGCATCTGCTTGCGCTTGCGCGAACTCAAGGCATCGAGGAAGTCCTGAAAATCCCGGTAACCGCGATTCTGCCAGTGATACTGGCAACCGACACGTTGCAGCCACCCCGGTTGCCCGGCCAACGCGGCATCGGTGAACGGGTCGGTGAAGTTGACGTGGGCGCTGGACAGCCCTTCGATCTCCAGGTATCCGGGCACACTCTTGAGCAGTTCCATCCCGTCCTGCCCCGCTGCCACCAACAAGCGCGGCCCGCTGACGGGACTGAACGGCACGGCGCTCAGCAGCTTGGGGTAATAGTCGATCCCGGCACGCTCACAGGCATCGGCCCAGGCATGGTCGAAGACGTACTCACCATAGGAATGCCATTTGCGGTAGCTGGGCAATGCCGCCAGCACTTGACCGTTTTCAATATGCAGCAGGTGCTCGGGCCGCCAGCCGGAATGTGCGCCCAGGCTGCCACTGTCTTCCAGCGCACTCAGGAACGCATGGCGTAGAAACGGCTGAGCCTGGGGCACCAATGCATCCCATTCATGAGGCGCGATGGCGGACAGACTGTCCAGAACGTGTAGCGGCATCGTGATCCTCGACGGTTGTTGCCCACAGACCCGCCGAGTATCGCCGATCCTCAGGCCTTGCCGAAATAAAAAAACCCCGCCGGGGCGGGGTCAAAAACGAGGGAGCTTTAACGGATGAAGAAAGAGCTCTTGGTGCTTTAACGCGGTGCTTAGAACACGTACTGAGCGCGGACGACGAAACCGTCACCGCTGTCATCACCGGTGCGACGCGCCGGAGTGGTACCGCTCGCTGCCGTGGCGTTGGTCACGTTGTCAGTCTTGGCCTTGAGGTACGCCGCGGAGATTTTCACCGCTTCGTTGGCATACCAGTTGACGCCCAGGGTGTGGACCTTGGCTTCGGCATCGCCGACATCACGGGTCAGGCTGGCGGTGGTGATGTTGTCGTCTTCGACCGTCAGGCTGTCGTAACGGTAAAACAGCTCCCAGGCGCCAAGGGCTTTGTTGGCCGGCTTGATGGCGTCGAACTTGCCGACTTTGTAGCCGCGCGATTCGCCGGTCAGGGTGTAAGCGCCTTGAACGTAGAAGCCGTGGCCTTTGATATCGTCCACATTCTTGGCGTCTGCCTTGGTGGTGCGAGTGATGTACTCACCCTGGATCGAAGCCGGGCCCATGGCGAATGCCGCCTCCAGGCCCAACGCCGTGTCACGGTCATAGGAACCTGCCGGCGAGGCAGAGCTGCCGCCCAGCACCGGGCGGTTGCCGTTGGTGCCAGCATCGTTGCCGCCCAGGGTGTCGACGCCGCGCATGCCCATCCGGGTGCGGTAACGCGAGTCGAACGCCGTGTCGGACACATCGCGGGAAGCGACGTTCACACCAAAGTGCAGGACGTTGCCGGCATCGTGCATCGGGGCGAAGACGAAGCGGCCGTTGACCTGCTTGACGCTGTTGCCATCGGTGTCGTCGGTGTCCTTGCTGAACACGCCTGCGGAAGCATAGAACGAGTCCGCGAACGTGCCGGAAGCCTGCAAGCCCAGACCGTTCTGGTGACTGTTGGCCCAGTCGACCATGTCGTAGGCCATGTTACGTTCCGGCGCGGTGACCCACTTGGAACTGGTGGCTTTTTCCAGGCCGAAGTCCGGGTCGAAACGACCGACCTTGATCGATACCGGTTTGAAACCGTTGTAGGCCAGCGACGCTTCGTCGAAGTAGCCGTTGTCGGAGTCGCCAGTGTTGTGGGAGAAGTCGTAGTTGATGGTGTAGGCCCAATCCGTGTACAGCACGCCGGACAATTCCAGGAACGCACGACGGAAGTAAGCGGCGTCAGCGGTATCGCCATTCTTGGTGTAGACACCATCGAACTGGCTGTAGTCCGCCTGCAAGCGACCACCCAGTTTGAAGCTGAATTCTTTGTCGGTGGTTGCGACTTCGAGGCCGCCCTTGGTTTTGACTACGATATCGGCGCCATCAGTGGTGACGGTGCCAGCGAAAGCCTGGGCGGTCACTGCCATTGCCAGTGCGCTGGCAACAAAACCGGCGAAGTGCTTACGGATCATCGAAGAGTTCCCCTAATTGGTGGTCTGTAGCGTTCAAAACACGCGGGGCTGGCCCGCTGGTGTTGGGAGGGAATCTTGGCGACGGGTTATTTCAGAGGGGTTGCTGTCAGATAAAGATTTTATGACAGCGGAACTTTTTACTTCGAATGGAAATAAGAGGGAAGCAGCCGCAAGCTTCAGGCTGAAAGCCTCAAGCCAGAGCGACTGCGTTATTTCGGGTGACGTGTGGTTTGAGGCTAATCGCGGCTCTTCTGGCGTTCGGTAGCCAAACGCTCAGCAAGCTCATCGAGGTTAGGCACCGACTTGTCGGGCAGGGCGCGCAAGGTCGCCTGCATCAGGCGCATTTGCCGGATGAAACGACGGCAATTGGGGCAAAACATCAAGTGATGCCGCACCATCAGCCGCTCCCGAAAGCTCAATTGGCCATCGAGGTAATCACTGGAGCGCGCCACCTGTTCCTTACACGTCAGCATTGACCGGACTCCTCAAAGTGCTCGACGGTCGCGAAGACCTTCAGCCGTGCCCTGTGCAGCAGCACCCGAACATTGGAGAGCGAGATCTCCAGAAGGTTACAGATCTCTTCCAGCTCCAGTCCCTGGCGGTCACGTAATACCAGCACACTGCTTTGCAACTCGGGCAGGCTGAGCAGGGTTTTTTCCAGGCATTCGCGCAGTTCATCCTCGGTCAGCAAGGCGTCAGGCGTGTCCTGGTGCCAGGCAAACGGCGCTACCAGCCAGTGACCATCGCCGGGCGAGAAACGATCGTCATCGATGGTCCCGTGGGGCGACGGCAAGTCGTCCATCAGCACTTCCCGACGGTTTTGCTTGTAGCGGTTTTTCGCCGCGTTGGCGGTGATGGTCAACAGCCAGGTCTTGAGGCTCGAACGCCCCTGAAAGCCCGCCAGATTGCGCACCACTGAAAGCCAGGCATCCTGCACCACTTCATCGGCGTTGCGGCTGCCGACGATGGCATACGCCACCGCCCGCATGGCGCTCTGGTAGGTACTGACCAATTCCTTGTAAGCCCGTTGCTCGCCCGCCAACAGGCGTTCGAGCAATTGCATGTCGTCAGTCATCAACACTGATTTCCTGTGGCGAGCGAGCTTGCTCGCGCTGGAGCGCGAAGCGGTCCCAAAATCGGCAACCGCGGTTTATCAGGTAGAACACTGCGACCCTGTACGACTGCTGCGCAGCCGAGCGGGAGCAAGCTCCCTCGCCACAAGGGATTCACACTGCGATCAACGTTTGCGCAGGATCACGCTGCCAATCGAATACCCGGCCCCAAAGGAGCTGAGTACCGCCAGCGCGCCAGAGGGCAAATCGTCCTGATTTTTGTGAAACGCGATCACCGAACCGGCCGAACTGGTGTTGGCGTAAGTGTCGAGAATCACCGGGGCTTCTTCTTCGGTAGCTTCGCGGCCCAGCAGTTTCTTGACGATCAGGTGGTTCATGCTGAGGTTGGCCTGGTGCAGCCAGAAACGCTTCACGTCGCTGACGTTGAGCGCGTTTTCTTCCAGGTGCGTGCCGATCAGTTCTGCAACCATCGGGCAGACGTCACGGAACACTTTGCGGCCTTCCTGGACGAACAGTTTGTCACGGGCACCGATGCCCTCTTCTGCAGCACGGTTGAGGAAGCCGAAGTTGTTGCGGATGTTGTTGGAGAACTTGGTCAGCAGTTTGGTGCTGACGATGTCGAACTGGTGCTGGGACGTTGCCAGGTCGGCACGTTCGATGATCACCGCAGTCGCGGCGTCGCCGAAGATGAAGTGGCTGTCGCGGTCGCGGAAGTTCAGGTGCCCGGTGCAGACTTCCGGGTTGACCATCAGGATGGCCCGGGCCCTGGCCCAGTTGCACGCTGTTGGAGGCGGCCTGAATACCAAACGTCGCCGAGGAGCAGGCAACGTTCATGTCAAAACCGAAACCTGCGATGCCCAGGGCTTCCTGGACTTCGATGGCGATGGCCGGATAGGCGCGTTGCAGGTTGGAGCAGGCGACGATCACACCGTCGATGTCCGCTGCGGTCTTGCCGGCGCGTTGCAGGGCTTGTTCGGCCGCACCGATGGCCATCTGGCACAGCACCGACCATTCGTCGTTCGAACGCTCCGGCAGGCGTGGCGCCATGCGTTGCGGGTCGAGGATGCCCTTCTTGTCCATGACAAAGCGGCTTTTGATCCCGGACGCCTTTTCGATGAAGGCTGCGCTGGACTCGGTCAGCGCCTGCACGTCGCCGCGCTCGATAGCGTCGGCGTTGTCGGCATTGAACTGGCCGACGTAAGCATTGAAAGACTGCACCAGCTCTTCGTTGGAGATGCTGTTGGCCGGGGTGTACAGGCCGGTGCCGCTGATGACGACGTTATGCATGGTCGTTTCTCTAATCTGTTCAGGCAGAAAGCGCTGGCACCGTAGTACCAACACATAAAGGGTCTTATTCCGTCAGGGAAACCGACCAGGCATCGCTTTGTTCCGATCCGCCCAGGCCGCTAAGGCTCTAATCTGCGGGGCCGATGTTTATAACCGCGAAGTTTGCCATAAACATTGGCGTTTGGCCCTATTTGCTGGATCAAACACATGCCCGCTCCCACAGGGGTCAGGGTTCGACTTGGGTCCACTGCTTGTTCAGGCGCTTGTCGGAGATCGGCACCTTGGTCCCCAATTGCTGCGCGAACAGCGAGACCCGGTATTCCTCCAGCCACCAACGATAGAGTTCCAACTGCGGATCGCGCTTGCCTTCCTGGGCGTGTTTGTTGGCGCGGGTCTGGTATTGCGTCCAGAGGCCGGACAATTCGCCGCTCCAGACCCGATCCCGCTGCACCTGAGCGCCGATTTTCTCGAAGCGTTGCTCGACCGCTTTCAGATAACGCGGCAACTCCTTGAGCCATTGCATCGGGGTTTCACGGACAAAACCCGGATAAACCAAGTGGCTGAGCTGCTGCTTGATGTCGTTCAAGGCCACGGCTTGCGCCAGGTCGATCTTGCCCTTGAAGCGTTTCTGCAAACCGTGCCAGAACTTGAGAATCTCCAGCGTCAGTTTCGCCAGGCGCTCGGCATGTTCCGTCCACGCCCCGCGCTTGCGCTCGGCCAACGAGGCCAGCCCGGCGCCATCGCGGGGCAGACTGGCTTCGCCGTCGAGGATGCAGCTGTCGAGGCTGGCCAGCAGAATGTCTTCCACCAGACTCTCGATGCGCCCCAGTTCGCGGTACATCAGGCCCAGCTCGGTAAGCCCCGGTAACTTGCCGCGCAGGAATTTCGCCGGTTCCGCCAGTTGCTGCATGAGCAACCGCTGCAAGGCCCGACGGTGCTGGAACTCGGCCTCGGCCAGCGTCGAAAAACGCCCTTCCTTGACCGTGCCCGCCTCTTCCACCAACGCCGGATAGACCGTCATCGACAGCCCGGCAATCTTCTGCTGGGTTTTTTCAGCAACGGCCGCAAAGACTTTCGGCTCCACCGGTTGCTGGTTTTTCGCGGTTTGCGGCACGGCCAATGCCGCTTGGCTGGCCTCGGCAAAGCGAGCAGTCAATTCGGCTAGATCACGCCCTTCGCCAAGAAACTTGCCCTGGCCATCGACGATTTCCAGGTTCATCCGCAGGTGACTTTCGACCTGCTGCGAAGCTTCGGCCCAAGCCTCGTCGCTGACCCGCGCGCCGGTCATGCGCAGCAACTCACGGCCCAACGCCTGAGGCAACGAGCCCTCGGCGAACGTGATGCGTTGCAACGCGGCTTTGACGAAGTCCGGCACCGGCACGAAATTCTTGCGCAGGGCCTTGGGCAGGTTACGCACCAGCGCGATGCACTTGGCCTCGATCACCCCCGGCACCAGCCATTCCAGACGCTCGGCCGGCAATGCCGGCAACAACGGCGCCGGTACGCGCAGGGTCACGCCATCGCGGGGATGGTTGGGTTCGAAGTGGTAACTCAACGGCAGGGTCAGGTCGCCCAGGCGCAGGGTGTCCGGGTAATGTGCGGCGGTGACTTCACTGGCCTCGCGGGCCAGCACGTCTTCCTCGCGCATGATCAGCAACTGCGGGTCTTTCTGACTGTTGACCCGATACCAGCTGTCGAAGGTCGCGGTCTGATGAATCTCGGCCGGCAGTCGCGCATCGTAGAAGGCGAACAGGGTTTCTTCGTCCGCCAGAATGTCCCGACGGCGGGCCTTGGCCTCCAGTTCGTCGAGTTGTTCCAGCAACTGCGTATTGGCCGTCAGGCACTTGGCTTTGGATTGAATCTCGCCGCGCACCAGCGCTTCGCGGATAAACAGCTCGCGGGAAGTGGTGGGGTCGATGGGCCCGTAATGCACCGGTCGACGACCGACCACAATCAGCCCGAACAGGGTGATCTGCTCGTAGGCCACGACCTGCCCGCGCTTCTTCTCCCAATGGGGTTCGAAGTGGTTTTTCTTGATCAGGTGCCCGGCCAACGGTTCGATCCAGTCCGGTTCGATCTTGGCCACCATGCGCGCATAGAGCTTGGTGGTTTCCACCAGCTCGGCGGTCATCAGCCATTGCGGACGCTTCTTGCCCAGGCCCGATGACGGATGAATCCAGAAACGCCGCTGACGCGCGCCCAGGTAGTCGCCATCCTCGGTTTTCTGACCGATCTGGCTGAGCAACCCGGACAGCACGGCTTTGTGCAGTTTCGGGTAATCCGCAGGCTCCTTGTTCAGGCTCAACTGCATGTCGCGGCAGATCAGGCTCAACTGGCGATGGGAGTCACGCCACTCACGCAGACGCAGGTAATTCAGGAAATTCTTGCGGCACCAGTTACGCAGCGGGCTGGCGGTCAGGGCCTGGCGCTGTTCTTCAAAACCACGCCACAGATTGACCAGCCCGGCGAAATCCGAGTCCACGTCTTTCCATTGGGCGTGGGCCTGATCGGCCGCTTGCTGGCGCTCCGGCGGACGCTCGCGCGGGTCCTGGATCGACATGGCACTGGCGACGATCAGCACTTCCTGCAAGCTGCCGAGTTTCGCCGCTTCCAGCAACATCCGGCCCATGCGCGGGTCCACCGGCAACCGCGCCAGTTGCCGGCCCAGCGGCGTCAGCTGACTGTTGCGGTCCACCGCAGAGAGTTCTTGCAGCAGGTTGAAACCGTCGCTGATGGCCTTGCCATCCGGCGGCTCGATAAACGGGAAATCGGTGATTTCGCCGAGGCGCAGATGGAGCATCTGCAAAATCACCGCCGCAAGGTTGGTGCGCAGGATTTCCGGGTCGGTAAATTCCGGCCGTCCGATAAAATCTTCTTCGCTGTACAAGCGAATGCAAATGCCCGGCTCGACCCGCCCGCAACGACCTTTACGCTGGTTGGCGCTGGCCTGGGAGATTGCCTCGATCGGCAAACGCTGAACCTTGGCGCGGTAGCTGTAGCGGCTGATGCGCGCGGTGCCGCTGTCGATCACGTAGCGAATGCCCGGCACGGTCAGCGAGGTTTCCGCGACGTTGGTCGCCAGCACCACGCGACGCCCCGGATGGGACTGGAAAATCCGCTGCTGTTCGGCCGGTGAAAGGCGTGCGTACAGCGGCAGAATTTCGGTGTGCTTGAGCTGGGCCTTGCGCAGCATGTCCGCCGCGTCGCGAATCTCGCGCTCTCCCGGCAAGAACACCAGCACGTCACCCGGACTGCGGCGCTCGCTGCGTTCAAACGCGGCGATTTCATCGAGGGTCGCGATAATCGCCTGATCCACGGTCAGGTCGTCCTCGACGCGGTTGCCCTCTTCGTCCTGTTCCAGGGTCAGCGGGCGATACCAAGTGTCCACCGGGAAGGTCCGGCCGGAGACCTCGACAATCGGCGCATCATCGAAGTGCTTCGAAAAACGCTCCAGGTCGATGGTCGCCGACGTGATGATGACTTTCAGGTCCGGGCGACGCGGCAGCAGGGTTTTCAGGTAGCCGAGCAGGAAGTCGATGTTCAGGCTGCGTTCATGGGCTTCGTCGACGATGATCGTGTCGTAGCGTTCGAGGTAGCGGTCGTTCTGGGTTTCCGCCAGCAGAATGCCGTCGGTCATCAGTTTGATCAGGGTGTTGGAGTCACTCTGGTCCTCGAACCGCACCTGATAGCCGACCAGTGCACCCAGCGGTGTGGCCAGTTCTTCGGCCACCCTGCTGGCGACACTGCGCGCGGCGATCCGGCGCGGCTGGGTGTGGCCGATCAGGCCATGCTGGCCACGACCGATTTCCAGACAGATTTTCGGCAACTGGGTGGTTTTACCCGAACCGGTTTCGCCCGCGATGATCAGCACCTGATGCTTGAGCAGCGCGTCCTTGATTTCGTCACGCTTGGCGGCGATGGGCAGGCTGTCGTCGTAACGAATCACCGGCAGGCTGGCGCGCCGCGCCAACACCTGATCGCAGGACGCCTGCATGCGCGTCACCCACACGGCCAGCTTGGCTTCGTCAGGTTTCTTGCGCAGCTCAAGCAACTGGCGCCGCAGCCGGTGGCGGTCGGCGAGCATGGCGTGATCGAGGTTTTTCAGCAGTTTGTCGATGGAAGGCGATTCGTCAGTCATCAGGTACGCAAAGGTCGTCTAGTGGCGCAGGGGACGGATTGTCGCAGATTTGGGCTGCCGAGTGACGCGCTTTTGTGGCGAGGGAGCTGCTCCTGCTCGGTTGCGAAGCAGTCGCAAGGCGGCTACTGCGGTTATTCAGACAAACTGCGCACGCCGATCTGGGAGTGCCTCGCACTCCAGCGGGAGCAAGCTCCCTCGCCACAGGTGTTTACTCAGGAACCTCATTCGTTGTCGAGGCCCTTGCGCCGATACGGAAACACATCAATCACCTTCCCCGCCCGAATCGCTGCTTGCAGGCTCTTCCAGTAGTCGGCGTTGTACAGCTCGCCATGCAGTTGATCGAACAACTTGCGCTGCCCCGAATCGGCGAACAGGAACGGCGGGAATTCCTCGGGGAACACATCCAGCGGTCCAATCGAATACCAGGGCTCGGAGGCCATTTCATCTTCCGGGGTGCGCGGCTGCGGGATGTGCCGGAAGTTGGCTTCGGTGAGATAGCAGATTTCGTCGTAATCGTAGAACACCACACGGCCGTGACGGGTGACGCCGAAGTTTTTCAGCAGCATGTCACCGGGGAAAATATTCGCCGCCGCCAGTTGCTTGATCGCCAGCCCATAGTCTTCCAGCGCCTCGCGGACCTGTGCTTCGTTGGCGTTTTCCAGGTAGAGGTTCAGGGGCGTCATCCGGCGCTCGGTCCAGCAGTGGCGGATCAGCACCGTGTCCCCTTCCACCGAGACCGTGGACGCGGCCACCTCCAGCAGTTCGGCCAGGCACGCCGGTTCGAACTTGCTCAAGGGAAAACGAAAATCGGCGAACTCCTGGGTGTCGGCCATGCGCCCGACCCGGTCGACACTTTTCACCAACCGGTACTTCTCGATCACCGTGGCGCGGTCGACGTTTTTCGAAGGCGAGAATCGGTCCTTGATGATTTTGAACACGGTGTTGAAACCCGGCAGGGTAAACACGCTCATGACCATCCCGCGCACGCCGGGGGCCATGATGAATTGGTCGTCGGTGTTGGCCAGGTGATTGATCAGCGCCCGGTAGAACTCGGACTTGCCATGCTTGTAGAAACCGATCGAGGTGTACAGCTCGGCGATGTGCTTGCCCGGCAGGATGCGCTTGAGAAAACCGATGAACTCGGCCGGCACCGGCACGTCGACCATGAAATACGATCGGGTGAACGAGAAGATGATCGACACCTCTGCCTCGTCGGTGATCAGCGCATCGATCTGAATCCCCCGGCCCTCGCGATGCAGCAGCGGGATCACCAGCGGCCACTGTTCGTCGGCGGTAAAAATGCGCCCGACCAGGTAGGCGCCCTTGTTGCGGTAGAGCACCGAGGAGAACAGTTCGACACTCAGCGCCGGGTCCTTGCAGACCCAGTCCGGCAGGTTCTCGCGCAGTTGTGCCTCGAGGCGCCGCAGGTCGCCGGCGAGGTCCGCGTAGTCTTCGCTGAAGCGGTAGTCGGCAAAAATGCTCGCCAGCATGTCCGGCAACTGGCCCTGCGGCTTGTAGATCCGGGTTTGAGCGGCACGGGCGCGGCGCAGGCTCGGGCGAGTGGTGTGGATGAACATGCTGCCGTCGCTGATCAGGTCATGGCTGAACAACCCGCAGAACGTCGAGTTGTACCAGGTCTCGGACAATTCATCGTCGAAACGCAGGTCGATCAGGCTGATGTAGGCGCTTTTGACCAGCGGCCAGAACGAGACATCCAGCAACGCATCGGCGGCGAAGGTTTCGCGCAACCGGCCCACCACTTCACTGACCTTTTCTTCGTAGAGGTTGATCCGCGCCGCCGACGCCACCTGTGCCTGCTGCCACTGCGCCTGCTCGAAGCGCCCCCGTGCGCCATCGGTGATCTGGCGGAAATGCTCGCGGTAATCGTCGAAGCCATCGAGGATCGTTCGAGCGATTTCGGCGGCGGGCCATGGCTGCGGCATGTGAAGACCTCTAGGGATGGTTCTTGTCGTTGGAGCCTGAGCTTAGAGGCCAATTGTTACGCAACGCAACCATTGCCTTGGGCCCGGGAGACGGCGACACTTGCGCCCTGATTAAGGAAGGAACGAGCCGTGAACCCCGTCGATATTCTGCGTTTGTTGTCATTGGCCGCCATTTGGGGTGCGAGCTTTCTGTTCATGCGCATCATCGCCCCAGTGATTGGCACAATCCCCACTGCTTTTTTTCGCGTGTCGATTGCGGCTGTCGGCTTGCTGGTGATTCTTGGACTGATGCGCATCAGTTGGGATTTCAAAGGCAAGCTCAAAACCGTGATGCTGCTGGGGGTGATCAATTCCGGGATTCCGGCGACCCTGTATTCGGTGGCCGCCCAAGTGCTGCCGGCCGGTTACTCGGCGATTTTCAACGCCACCACGCCGCTGATGGGCGTGTTGATCGGCGGCCTGTTCTTCAGTGAAAAGCTCACCGGCGCCAAGCTCGGCGGAGTGTTCCTCGGCCTGTTTGGCGTGGGCGTCCTGACCCGCGCCGGCCCTGTGGCCTTCGACATGGAATTGCTGATGGGCGCTGTCTCTTGCCTGCTGGCGACCACCTGCTACGGTTTTGCCGGGTTCCTGGCACGCCGCTGGCTGGACCAGCAAGGCGGCCTGGACAGTCGCCTCTCGGCACTGGGCAGCATGCTCGGCGCGACGCTGTTTCTGCTGCCGCTGTTTGGCTACAGCGCACTCACTCATCCACCCGCCAGTTGGGGTGGCTGGAATGTCTGGTTGTCGTTACTGGGGTTGGGGCTGGCGTGCACTGCGTTTGCCTACATTCTGTACTTCCGCCTGCTCAGCTCCATCGGCCCGGTCAAATCGATGACCGTGACCTTCATGATTCCGCCGTTCGGTGTGTTGTGGGGCGCGTTGTTTCTCGACGAGCCGCTGTCCATGGCGCACATCTATGGCGGCGTGCTGATTGCGGCGGCGTTGTGGCTGGTGTTGAAGCCCACGGCGATGCCGAAGGCGTCAACGGCCAGCAACTAACGGCTGCTACGGAACACAAACGCCAGCCCGATGCTGATCAGCAGCATGCCCGGATCATCGGCTGTCAATTTATCGAAGCCACCCTGCTGGGTACCCAGACTGAAGAACCAAACGTCCTCGCTGGGCGTCGGCAACCTTTCAACCGCTCAAAAAAACCGCTCACAAGGAGCGGTTTTTTCATTCAAGCGTCAGCCTCAGAACAACCAACGCCACAGCAATACCAACACCACCACCGCCAGCACCGGGCGCAGGACGCGGTAGGCCTTGGGGTTGCGGCGTTTCCACTGTTTGATCACGCCGCTGAATCTATCGCTGAAGCTCTTGCTCCAGGCATAAGCCCGGTTGATCCCGCCCACACGCTCGTCGTCGAGGTTCTGCGGCGCAGTGGCGCGGCCCAGCAGGCGACTGACCCAACGGTTGATGCGGGTCATCAGGCGATTGGTCAGCGGGCGTTCGACGTCGCAGAACAGAATCACCCGGGTCTTTTCGGTTTCGTTCTTGACCCAGTGCACATAGGTTTCATCGAACATCACGTCTTCGCCATCACGCCAGGCGTAAACCTGACCGTCGACGAAGATGCGGCAATCATCCGAGTTCGGCGTCGACAGGCCCAGGTGATAACGCAGGGAACCGGCAAACGGGTCGCGGTGCGGGTTCAGATGGCTACCGCCCGGCAACAGGGCGAACATCGCACCTTTGACATTGGGAATGCTGCTCACCAGTGCCACGGTCTTCGGGCACAGGGCCTCGGCCGAAGGCAGCGGCTTGTCGTACCACTTGAGGTAGAAGCGCTTCCAGCCTTTCTTGAAGAACGAACCGAAACCGGCGTCGTTGTTCTTCTCGGCGGCGCGGATGTAGCCCTCGTCGAACAGGTGCATGGCTTCGTCGCGAATGACTTCCCAGTTGTCCTTGAGCACATCCAGCTCCGGGAACTTGCTGCGGTCCAGGTACGGCTTGGACGGCACGCCCGAGAACAGGTACATCAGCGCGTTGTAGGGCGCGAACAGCGCCGAATGGTTGACGAACTGGCGCAAGACCGGCAAACGCGCCTTGCCGCGCAAATGCACATACAACGTGCTGCCGATGAACAGCAGCAACAGCGACGCCTTGGCGGCAAAGGAAAAGGTCATTGAGCAACTCCTTGAAAATAGGCAACGCTGCACGTCATTTACCCGACGTGGCAGCCGGCCATGATAAACACTCAAGGCCTTGGGAAAAACCCGCATGAGACAACAATCAGTATTAAGGATTGCGCAACAAAGCATTAATTAACATAAGGCGCCTGAACGCTGGCTGATCTGAGTCAGCCTATCGATCATCGAGACTGCCGCGCGGTCTATCACGGGCAAGAACCTGGCGCCCCGGCTCCTGCCCGCGATGGCGTCGGAACAGACGCCACACACGCCAAGCGTTACTGCTGGGTTTCCTGGTCGGTGAACAGGTCGCTGAACAACATGCTCGACAGATAACGCTCACCGGAGTCCGGGAGGATCACGACGATGGTCTTGCCCTGCATTTCCGGGGTCTCGGCCAGTCGAACGGCAACCGCCATGGCCGCGCCGCAGGAAATTCCGGAAAGAATCCCTTCTTCCTGCATCAGCCGCAGGGCCATGGCCTTGGATTCCTCATCGGAAACCAGCTCAACCCGGTCGACCATCGACAGATCGAGGTTCTTCGGCACAAAACCGGCGCCGATGCCCTGGATCTTGTGTGGGCTCGGCTTGATTTCTTCGCCAGCCCGCGCCTGGGTGATCACCGGCGAAGACACTGGCTCAACGGCCACCGACAGAATCGGCTTGCCCCGGGTGTTCTTGATGTAGCGCGACACGCCCGTGATGGTGCCGCCGGTGCCGACACCCGCCACCAGCACATCGATTGCGCCGTCGGTGTCGTTCCAGATTTCCGGACCAGTGGTTTTTTCATGGATGGCCGGGTTGGCCGGGTTGTCGAACTGCGACGGCATAAAGTACGTGGCCGGGTCGCTGGCAAGTATTTCGGCAGCTTTCTCGATCGCGCCTTTCATGCCCTTGGCCGGTTCGGTCAACACCAGTTCGGCCCCCAGCGCTTTCAGCACCTTGCGCCGCTCGATGCTCATGGACGCCGGCATGGTCAGCATCAGCTTGTAGCCACGCGCAGCGGCCACGAACGCCAGGGCCGATCCCGGTATTGCCGGACGTCGGCTCGATGATGGTCATGCCCGGCTTGAGTTTGCCGCTGCTTTCGGCGTCCCAGATCATGCTCGCGCCGATCCGGCATTTGACCGAATAACCGGGGTTGCGCCCTTCGATCTTGGCCAGGATGGTCACGCCGCGCGGGCCGATGCGGTTGATCTTCACCAGCGGTGTATTGCCGATGGAATGGGCGTTGTCAGCAAAAATGCGGCTCATGGCTGGGTCCTTATGCAGCGTTGATGAAGCCTTCAAGGGTATGCCTCGCACCCGTGGGCGTCCAGTACGGCCACGCCCTGCGGCTGACCGGGTCACCCTGTGACGCCCCATTCAGAGACTGAATGGGGCGTCTGCGTTCACAGTCGACCGGGCGCCGCGTTATAGTCGGGCATGACATTTATCTCGCCCGCCCTGCCCCGCGCAGGTCGGCGTTACCGTTCGAGGATTTGCAGATGAAGTTTGAAGGCACCAGCGCTTATGTCGCCACCGATGACCTGAAGCTGGCGGTCAACGCCGCCATCACCCTGGAGCGGCCATTGCTGGTCAAGGGCGAACCGGGCACCGGCAAGACCATGCTCGCCGAACAACTGGCCGAGTCCTTTGGCGCACGCCTGATTACCTGGCACATCAAATCCACCACCAAGGCCCATCAGGGCCTCTATGAGTACGACGCCGTCAGCCGCCTGCGTGACTCGCAACTGGGTAACGAGAAGGTCCACGACATCCGCAACTACCTGAAGAAAGGCAAGCTGTGGGAAGCCTTCGAGTCGGATGAACGGGTGATTCTGCTGATCGACGAAATCGACAAGGCCGACATCGAGTTCCCGAACGACCTGCTGCAAGAACTCGACAAGATGGAGTTCTACGTCTACGAGATCGACGAGACCATCAAGGCCAAGCAACGGCCGATCATCATCATTACCTCCAACAACGAGAAAGAGCTGCCGGACGCCTTCCTGCGCCGCTGCTTCTTCCACTACATCGCTTTCCCGGACCGCACCACCCTGCAGAAAATCGTCGACGTGCACTACCCGAACATCAAGAAAGACCTGGTCAGCGAAGCGCTGGACGTGTTCTTCGACGTGCGCAAAGTCCCGGGCCTGAAGAAAAAACCGTCCACCTCCGAACTGGTGGACTGGCTCAAGCTGCTGATGGCCGACAATATCGGTGAAGCCGTGCTGCGTGAACGCGATCCAACCAAGGCCATCCCGCCACTGGCCGGCGCCCTGGTGAAGAACGAGCAGGACGTGCAGTTGCTCGAACGCCTGGCGTTCATGAGCCGTCGCGGCACTCGCTAGGCTCTGTACGAAAACTGCCTGCGCATCGATCAGACTTCGTTAAAAACAGGCTCGGAATGCTCATTTAGTAAACTAAACTCCGCTGCCTCGCCTGTTTTTGCCTTGCCTGATCGCAGCTCGGCGAGCTTTCGAACAGACCCAAAGATTACTTAAGGGCGATAGCCATGCTGCTCAACCTGTTCAATGAAATGCGCGCCGCCAAGGTGCCGGTCTCGGTGCGCGAGCTGCTGGACCTGATCAACGCGCTGAAACAGCGCGTGACCTTCGCCGACATGGACGAGTTTTACTACTTGTCGCGGGCGATCCTGGTGAAGGATGAACGGCACTTCGACAAATTCGACCGTGCGTTCGGGGCCTACTTCAATGGCCTGGAAAAACTCGACGATCACCTTCAGGCGCTGATTCCCGAAGACTGGCTGCGCAAGGAGTTCGAGCGCTCGCTGAGCGACGAAGAGCGGGCGCAGATCCAGTCCCTGGGTGGCCTCGACAAGCTGATCGAAGAGTTCAAGAAACGCCTGGAAGAACAGAAAGAACGCCATGCCGGCGGCAATAAATGGATCGGCACCGGTGGCACCAGCCCGTTCGGCTCCGGCGGTTTCAACCCGGAAGGCATTCGGGTCGGCGATGCCGGCAAACGCCAGGGCAAAGCGGTCAAGGTCTGGGACCAGCGCGAGTACAAGAACCTCGACGATCAGGTCGAGCTGGGCACGCGCAACATCAAGGTTGCCCTGCGGCGCCTGCGCAAATTTGCGCGCCAGGGTGCGGCGGAAGAGCTGGACATCGACGGCACCATCGATCACACCGCCCGTGACGCCGGCCTGCTGAACATCCAGATGCGCCCGGAGCGCCGCAACAACATCAAGCTGCTGCTGCTGTTCGACATCGGCGGTTCGATGGACGCCCATGTGAAGATCTGCGAAGAACTGTTCTCGGCCTGCAAGACCGAGTTCAAGCACCTGGAGTACTTCTACTTCCACAACTTCATTTATGAATCGGTGTGGAAGAACAACATGCGCCGTGGCTCGGAACGAACCTCCACCCAGGACCTGCTGCACAAGTACGGTGCCGACTACAAAGTGATCTTCGTCGGTGACGCCGCCATGGCGCCTTACGAAATCACCCAGCCGGGCGGCAGCGTCGAGCACTGGAACGAAGAGGCCGGTTACGTGTGGATGCAGCGCTTCATGGAGAAATACAAGAAGCTCATCTGGATCAACCCGTACCCGAAAGACACCTGGGGCTACACCTCATCGACCAACATTGTGCGCGATCTGATCGATGACCAGATGTTCCCGCTGACCTTGCTCGGGCTGGAAGAAGGGATGCGGTTTCTTTCCAAGTAATCTTCGCAGGCTGTTAGGGCCCTATCGCGAGCAAGCTCGCTCCCACATTTGATCTCCAGCGGACATATTATCTGTGTACGACTATGATCCACTGTGGGAGCGAGCTTGCTCGCGATGCTTTTAGCGGTTGATGAATCGCTGTAAATACTCAACCTGCTGCCGGTGCGCCGTCTCCTGCACCACCGGCGCCAAACGAATCTGCTGCCCTGGCAAACACTGCGCCAGACGTGCCAGCGCCAACGGTGTCAACGCCCCCAGCCGTGGATAGCCGCCAATGGTTTGCCGGTCATTGAGCAACACGATCGGCTGCCCGTCCGGTGGCACCTGCACCGCGCCCAGCGGGATGCCTTCGGAAATCATCGGTTGGCCTTGGTACTGCAACGCCGGCCCCAGCAAGCGGATACCCATGCGGTCGGCGCGGGTGTCGAGGGTCCAGGCACAGTTGAACACATCAAACAGACTCTGCCCGCTGAACTCGCCATGTTGCGCGCCCAGCACCAGGTCCAACGGCAGGTTCTGTTTGAAGTCCGGCACCTGCTCCCGAGACAGTTCCCGCACGGCACTTACCACCCCGGAAAACGTCAGTTCAGCGCCTCTGGCCAAGGCCCGGCCAAAACCGTCCAACCCACCGAGTTCTTCACGCACCACCGTCGCACAACTGCCCAGCACCTCGGGGGCATTGAAACCACCCGGTGCCGCCAGATAAGTGCGAGCACCGAGTACAGGCTGAGTGAATTGCAGGCGCTGGCCCTTTCTGAAACTGAAACTGCGCCACGGCGCCAAGGGCTGACCGTCCAGCAGCGCCCCCAGGTCGGCACCCGCCAACGCCAGACAACCATCGTCCCGCGCTTCCAGAATCAAACCACCCAGGGTCACTTCGATGACTGCCGCGTCCAGGTCATTGCCCAGCAGCCAATTGGCCCAGGACATCGACAGCCAGTCCGCCGCCCCGCCCTGGGTCACGCCCAAGTGCCGCACGCCAAACCGCCCGGCATCCTGCAACAGGCACAACGGCGTGCTGGCCTCAATCGTCAAACGGCTCATGATTGCGCCCCCAATGGCGTGTCATCACCGCCCAGATTGATGAATTCGGCATGGCCGATCGCGGCAAAGCGCACCGTGTCGCCCGGTTGCATCAGGCTGTAGCCATCACGCTCGCGGTCGAACAGTTTGGCGGGCGTGCGGCCGATCAGGTTCCAGCCGCCCGGCGACACCACTGGGTAAGCGGCGGTTTGCCGCTCGGCGATGCCGACACTGCCGGCCGCCACGCGCTTGCGCGGCGTGCTCAACCGAGGCGCGGCCAGCACTTCTTCAACCAGCCCCATAAAAGCAAACCCCGGCGCAAACCCCAGGGCGAACACCTGATACTCGCGCTCGCTGTGGCGGCGGATCACCTCCTCCACCGTCAGGCCGCTGCGTTGCGACAACAGGCTCAGCTCCGGGCCGACACTCAGGTCGTACCACACCGGCAACACATGGCACTGGCCACGGGTTTGCGGATTGGGTGTCAGGTCGGCCAAGGCTTCGGCGATCAGTTCCCGCGCCTGAGCCGGGTTCAACACCTGCAAATCGTAATGCACCATCAGCGTCGTGTATGACGGCACGAGGTCAATCAAGTGCCCGGCGAACCCTGCGCGCAAGCGCTCGCTGGCGGCGAGCATCCACGGCATGTTGGCTTCGGCAATTTCATCGAACAGACGCACCATCAGGCAATCAATCGCAACCACTTCAACCCGTGGCTTCATGGTGCACTCTGCTGGTTCAAGGCCTCGCGGATACGCTGCACGGCCGCCACCGAACTCGCATTGTCACCATGCACGCACAAGGTATCGGCCTGCAAATGCAGGGCGCTGCCGTCACTGGCGACCAGGTTGCCGCCACGGGCGATGGTCAGCGCCTGCTCAATGATTTTTTCCGGATCGTGATGCACCGCGCCCGGCAACTGCCGCGACACCAAGTGCCCGGCGCTGTCGTAGGCGCGGTCGGCGAACGCTTCAAACCACAGCGTCACGCCATATTCCTCGCCCATGAGCCGGGCGGCACTGTTGTCGCGGGTCGCCATCAGCATCAACGGCAGTTGCCGGTCATACGCCGCAACGGCTTGAATCACCGCCCGTAGCTGCGCGGGGTTGGCCATCATGTCGTTGTACATCGCGCCGTGAGGTTTGACGTAACTCACATGGGTGCCCTGAGCGCGGCAAATACCGTCCAGCGCGCCGATCTGATAGTGCAGAAGATCCTCAAGCTCTTGCGCGGTGTAGGCCATGGAGCGACGGCCAAACCCGGCCAGGTCCTGATAAGCCGGATGCGCGCCGATCTTCACGCCATGGCTGAGCGCCAGGCTGACCGTCTTGCGCATGATGCTCGGGTCACCGGCATGGAAACCGCAGGCAACGTTGGCGCAATCAATGAACGGCATCACCTCGGCGTCCAGACCCAGGGTCCAGTTGCCAAAGCTTTCGCCGATGTCACAGTTCAATAACAGGCGGCTCACGGTGAGTACTCCTGTGGGCGTTGATCATTTCAGCTGTGGGACACATGCCCGCAGACTATCAGTTACCGCGCTTCGCGTTATGTGCCACGGGCATGTGGCGCGAGCAAGCGCCCCAGGGCAAAGGAACGGGGCAGCGTTTGGCAACGTCGAAGAGGTCGGGCGTACTCATGGCAATCTCCGCATGTATTTTATTGGTATTGTTCTGAACCACGACGATGCCTATCGTGGCGATGGATGCATTTTTCGACGACAGCACCCTGCCCGTCCAACTAATAAAAGCCCTGCCAACGCATAAGAAAAAGTTGATCCCATGAACCTCAAGTTTCTTGAAACCTTTGTCTGGGTCGCCCGGCTGAAAAGCTTTCGCCTGACCGCCGACAAACTCTTCACCACCCAGGCCTCGATCTCCAGCCGCATCGCGGTGCTCGAAAGCGAATTGGGGGTGAAGCTGTTTTTGCGCGACTCCCGTGGCGTGAGCCTGACACCCGAAGGGTTGAAGGTGCTCGATTACGCCGAGCAAATGATGGACACCATGCAGGCGCTCAAGCAGTCGATCGAAACCCGTTCCAGCAAGGTCGGACGCATACGCATCGGCGTGATGGACACGGTGATCCACACCTGGCTCAGCTCGCTGGTGGCACAGATGATGGATTGTTACCCGCTGGTAGAAATCGAGCTGGTGGCCGATACGGCGCTTAACCTCTGCGATCAACTGCAAAAAGGCTTTCTCGATCTGATTCTGCAAACTGACCTGCTGCGCCAGGAAAGCGTGCGCAGCCTGGAATTGGCCAGCCACCCCATGGGCTGGATCGTCGCCAGCCAGTCGATTTACAACCGCGACTATGCAAGCGTCGCCGACCTCGCCCGGGAACGGATCATCACCTACTCGAAAAACTCCCACCCCCATCAGGACGTACTGAGCCTGATGCAGGCCAACGACGCACTCGCGCCTAGGCTCAACTGCGTGAACTCGGTGTCGGCGATCACCCGTTTGCTGCGTGACGGGTTTGGCATTGGCGCCCTGCCGCCGGTGCTGGTCAGCGAAGAACTGGCGAGTGGCGAACTGATCCTGCTGAACATTGAGCAGCGCCTGCCGAACCTGCAAGTGGTGGTGTCATGGCGAGTGGGTGTGGAGTGGGTCGAGGAAGTGGTGGCGCTGTGTCAGAAGGTGGTTGAAGAGTACGCGCAGAAAGTGGGTGAGGCCTACATGGTGCTGAGTCGGCCCTCAGCCAAAAGCTGAAATCCATTTCCCACCCACCTGACAGCCTGAAACCTGCATCACCTGATCCCGAATCATCAGCCCGCCCCGGGCTGATGTGATTTGACCCGACTTTTTCCCACAAAACGGTCGGACAACGTCGGTAGAGATCCGAGGATTCTGTCCGACTTGTACGATTCAGCCTCCTGATTTATCAAAAATGCGCAAAAGACATTGCCCATGCTGGTCGTGAGAACATTTATCATTTGCATGATTTTTTTTAGCCGGTAATCTCGGCGCGTTTCCACCCGTCAACGGTCCACAGGGAATCGGACGTGATGCGCGCTCAGCCACACAAACAACAGCCATTACCTGCTGACCGCGCACTGCGGCTGTTAGTCCTGATTCAGTTCCTCTCCATGGGTGCCATGGAGATGAGCGGACCTTTCTGGCCGTTGCAGATTCAGCGCCTGCTTGGACCAGAAGGTGCTGGTTACATCGGGTTGTTGTCGACAATGGTCTATGCCGGTCCAATGCTCACCGCCATGCTGCTGACACCACTCTGGGGCCGATTGGGCGATCGAACCGGGCACAAGCCGATGATCGTTCGGGCGCTGCTGGCACTGGCGCTGTGCCAAGGGCTGGCGGCCATCACCCTCGATCCGTGGTTGCTGGTGACCATCCGGGTGATGCAAGGCGCGCTGGCCGGCTTCCTCGCAGCGGCTCAAGCCTATGCCCTGGCCTGTTGCGACCGCTCACGTGGCGGTCACACCCTCGCCCGCCTGCAATCGGCAACCGCCATCGGCTCATTGATCGGCCCGGTGCTGGGCGGCTGGCTGATGGATGTCTCGGGGTTCGCGCTGCTCTGTTATGGCGCGACAGCGATTTGCCTGCTGTGCGCACTGGGAAGTTTTGGCCTGCCAGCCGACAAGGCTCGAGCCTCGAAGAGAAAACCTGCTGCACCGGTGGTCCTGCCCAAAGGCTGGCTCGGCGCAATCCTGCTGGTGATCGTATTGATTCAGGCCGCGAAAATGATGCCGCAGCCGTTCTATGCGCTGTACGTCGCCAACATCCTGCACGCCCCGAGTTGGCTGATTGGCGCCACCTATGCGGCGAGCGCCGCCACCCTGGCCATGTCCGCGCCACTCTGGGGGCGGATGTTCGACCGCTGGCAACCCGCCCACACCTTGCGCGTCATCGAAGGCGTGGCCTGGCTGTGCGCCCTGACCCTGGCGGCCACGGCATTGGCCAACGAATGGCTGGGGTTTCTCGCCAGCCGGCTGGTCTGGGGGATCTGGCAAGGTGCCCTGCTGCCCGTTGCCTATGCACTGATCGCCAACACTGTTTCCACCCGCCAGCAAGGTTTTGCCCTTGGCCTGGGCAATAGCGCGGCCAAGGCTGGCGCTCTGCTCGGTGCCGTGTTCGGCGGGATCGGCATGGGGCTGGTCGGCCTGGCCCACAGTTTCTGGCTGGTGGCGTTGACCTACGCACTGGCCGCCATCGGGATCCGCTGGGTGCGGTCATTCACCTCCACGCCCGGCCCCTCGACCCTATCTACCCACACTTATCACAACTAGAAAAAGACCCCGTCATGACCCGAACCAAACTCTCCCTGCTGATTCCGCTGCTCGGTTCCATCAGTGCCCAGGCCTGGGCCAAGGACACCGATCAGCAACCCGGCACGTTGAACATGCAAGCCACCGTCGTCTCCGCGACTCGCAGCGAAGCCAGCATTGCTTCGATTCCAGGCTCGGTCCAGGTGATCGACGAACAGCAGGTCCGCGAACAAAGCGGCGCCGGTCGACGCGTCTCCGATATCCTCGGGCAACTGGTGCCTGGCCTGGCGCCCTCCAGCGGCGGGATGAGCAACTTCGGCCAGACCTTGCGCGGCCGCAACATGCTGGTGTTGATCGACGGCGTGTCGCAGAACGCCACCCGAGACAACTTCCGCCAACTCAACAGTATCGCGCCGGCCAGTATCGAGCGTATCGAAGTGATTTCCGGCGCCAGCAGTATTTACGGTGCCGGTGCTTCGGGCGGCATCATCAACATCATCACCAAGCGCAACCTGGGCCAGGACATTGCCTACAGCAGCAAACTGGGCCTGGGCAGCGGCAACAACCTCGACAGCAAAGGCTTTGCCTACGAGGTCTTCCAGAGTGCAACCGGTCGCAAGGACGCCCTGGACTGGTATGTGTCAGCCGACCTGACCCAGCGCAACGACCAGTTCGATGGCAACGGCAACCGCATCCCCCAGGACACGTCCCAAGGCAGCAACATGGACACCGAAACCTATGACCTGCAAGGTCGTTTCGGTTACGAACTCGATGCCGACAAAAAGCTCAGCCTGTCGCTGCAGGACTACAAGGACCAGCAGGACACCGACTACACCAAGAACCCGAAAAACTTGCAGCACGCGGTGGCGGTCAAGGGCCTGAAGCTCGACGACCAGCCCTACACCCACAACCAGGCTGCCAACCTCAACTACGCCGACAAGGACTTCTACGGCCAGGGCCTGCAACTGGAAAGCTACTGGCGCCGCGCCGATGCACTGTTCTTTCCCGATCTGTCGCGGGGCAAGGCCGGGATTGCCGACAACAATAGCGTGCAGGATGTGTATGGCCTGCGCGCGGCCATCGACACGCCGTTGCCAGCCATCGGCAGTGCCACGGGTAACCTTGTCTGGGGCGCCGATTATGATCACGAGCGCTCTCGCCAGCGCGGTGACCGGTATACCCTCAAGGGCCTGACCTACACCAAGACAGGGACCACCTACGAGATGGGCCCGGATATCGAAACCACCACCAAGGCATTGTTCGGGCAGATGTCCTGGGACATCGGTGACTGGACCTTGCGTGGCGGTGTGCGCCGCGAGTGGATCGAAAGTGACGTCTCCGACAGCATCGCCTATGGTCAGATCGTCCAGACCGGTGTCCGCGCAACGCTTCCTGGCGATACCCTCAAATACGACGCCACACTCTATAACCTCGGCGCGGTCTATCACCTGAGTGAGAACCAGGACATTTTCGCCAACTACAGCCAGGGCTTTTCGCTGCCGGATATCCAGCGTTTCCTGCGTGACGTAAACAGCACCTTCGACATCCAGAGCCTCAATGCCCAGGCCATCAAGGTCGACAGCTACGAGCTGGGCTGGCGTGGTAACTGGGACCAGTGGCAGGCTGACGTCACCGTGTATGAAAACACTTCGGACGTGACTCAGTTCTACGATGCCAATGACCGTGTCTTGCGCCTGATCAATCAGAAAGAGCGAGTGCGCGGCATCGAAAACAGCCTGACCTACCGCGCGACCGATCACTGGTCGGTCGGTGGCACTTACGCCTGGGCCAAGGGTGAGACCGAGCAGAAGGGCAAATGGATCGACTTGCCGGCGACACGTATCTCACCGGCCAAAACCACACTGTTCGTCGGCTACACCGAGGATGACTACACCCTGCGCCTGCAAGGAATGCGGCTGGCCAGTTACGACGCCGCCGCCAAGGACAACAACGGGCGTGACATCGAAGGCTATACGCTGGTGGACCTGCTCGGCTCCGTGCAACTGCCGGTCGGTCGTCTTGAAGGCGGGGTGTACAACCTGACCAATCGCACGTACGTAAACCTGTTCGCTCAGGCCAACGCAAAAGCGCCGTACGCCAATGCCCAGGGCCGCACGTTGAGCATGAGCTACTCGATCGACTGGTAAAGTGAGGTGAGCGCGCCGTTCTGGCGTGCCGATGAAACCGGCAAGCGGGTTGCCCGCTTGCCGCGATACTCAGTACCTGGCGTCTACAAGCCGCGCAAATCGCGCTCTTCAATCGGCCGGCTCTGGCGCAGGCGTTTGCCGCCCAGTACCACCCAGTCGATCAGACGGAACAGGCATTCCAGGCCAAACGACAGCAGCATCGCCCCGCCCAGTCCCCAGCCCATGGCTTCGGGGGTCAGCAGGAGCTGGTAGCTGTAGCCGTTCCAGGTTTCCTTGCGGATGTCCGGGTCGGCGGCCAGCGCCACTTGCAGCACGCGGATGTACCACGGGCCTTGCATGGCCTGGAACTGTTTATCCAGTGCCAGTTGGCGCGTGAGCAAAGTGCTCAGGCTGTCGGCATCACTGCGAAACACCGGGTCTTCGCTGGCGCGGTAATGGGCAACCAACGCCTGCAAGTCGCCCTTGAAGAACTGCTGCGCGGTGTTCTGGAACCCTTGAAGGCCGGTCTGCGCCTCGATCAGGTGCGCCTCGACCCGCTTGCCATAATCATTGATGAAACCTGGCACCTGCACACCGACCAACAGGCCGATTGCAAACAACACCAGCCGCAAATAACTGAGCAACATAGAGGGTGTTCCTTATTCGGTCTTGCCCTGGCGCACGCATTCACCGCGGCGCCACAGGCTCCATTGGCCCGGTTCGTAGCGGGTCCAGGTTTCGTTTTCGGTCAGAGGTTCAGTGGCGATCACCGTGACCACGTCGTTGGGCGTGGTTTCGGCCTGGAAGTCGACAATCACGTCCACATCCTTCAAGCGGGCCGGGCCGAACGGAGCACGACGGGTGATGTGTGCCAGTTTGGTCGAGCAATAGCAGAACAGCCAGTCACCGTCGCTGAGCAGGCAATTGAACACGCCCTTGCTGCGGTACTCGGCGCACGCCGCCACCAGGTCCGGCAGCAACGCCTCCACGTCTACCGGCTCCGGGAAAGCCGACCGCACGCGGTTGAGCACATCACAGAACGCCGCTTCACTGTCCGTGTCGCCAATGGGCCGGTAAAAACTGGCGGCAGGCTGGAAGTCCGCGAGTTGGCCGTTGTGGGCGAAACACCAGTTGCGCCCCCACAGTTCACGCACGAACGGGTGCGTGTTGGACAGGCAGACCTTGCCGACGTTGGCCTGGCGGATGTGGCCGATCACCACTTCGCTTTTGATGGGGTAACGCTGAACCAGGTTCGCGACCTCGGACTCGCAGCTCGCCGCCGGGTCCTGGAACAAACGCAGGCCACGGCCTTCATAAAACGCAATGCCCCAACCGTCGCGGTGCGGGCCGGTCCGACCGCCGCGCTGCATCAACCCGGTAAAGCTGAACACGATATCGGTCGGTACATTGGCGCTCATGCCCAATAACTCACACATGCCGGGACTCTCGCTTCAATGTGCGGATAACGTCAAAGACGCGGTTCGACTCGCGAACGCTGGGGGTTGCTGGGGACCGGTGGGCGACCGTAACGGTCATCGCCAGCGCCGCCGAAGGACTGATCGTCGTCAGGCTCGGCAGCCTTGGCCGCTGCCTTCGCCGCTTCAGCACGTTCCTTGCGTGCGGCAGAAGCACGCTCGATTGGCCAGCGGATCAACGCGAAAATCACATAAATGCCAAAGGCGATCATGCTGTACATGAACAGGTCGGAGACCGCACGCCAGATGTTGTCGCCAACCTTGAACAGCAGGTCCAACGCCACCATGGCCACCGCCGGGGCATATTTTTCCTTCGCCAGGTCGATGATCGTCGGCGTAAACAGCAGCACCGCCATCAGCAGACGCAGCGGCTCACGCAGCCAGCGCCACATCCAGCGGGTCATGCGCATCCACACCAACAGGCAGCCTATGGCGGCAAAGGCGTAGAGGCCCCAGGCGATCAGATAGTCGTTCTCGGTCATGGTGTCCATGGCAAGGCAGGCAAAGAGGCGCTTATGATAACGACTTTTCGCACATCAAGCTGCCCCGCTGTCTGCGAAGCCTTTTTTGTACAACGCCCGAGAGTACCTCATGCCCCTATCCGCCCACGTTTGCAGCGCCCCGATTGCCCACAAGGCCGAAGGCGACGACCCGTACGCCTGGCTGCAGGAGCGCGACAGCGCGCAGGTGCTCGACTACCTCAAGGCCGAAAACCGCTACCAGGAAGCGCAACTGGCCGACCAGGCCGAACTGCGCGAAACCCTGTTCGAAGAGATCAAGGGCCGGATTCTAGAAACCGACCTGTCGCTGCCCTCACCTTGGGGCCCGTACCTGTATTACACCCGCACCACGGCCGGTGACGAATACGCCCGGCACTACCGCTGCCCGCGTCCGGCCGATGACAGCCAACACGTCGACGAGAGCGCCGAAGAACTGCTGCTCGACCCGAACGTGCTCGCCAACGGCGGTTTCTTCTCCCTCGGTGCGTTCAGCATCAGCCCGGACCACCAACGCCTGGCCTACAGCCTGGACACCAGCGGCGAAGAGGTTTACACGCTGTTCGTCAAGGAACTGTCTGACGGGCGGGTCAGCGAACTCGCGTTCGAGAACTGCGACGGCAGCATGACCTGGGCCAACGACAGCCTGACGCTGTTTTTCGGCGAGCTGGACGAGACCCATCGCCCGCACAGGCTGTTTCGCTATCGCCTGGATGGCACCGCCGCCGAAGAAGTCTTCCACGAGACGGACGGCCGCTTCTTCCTGCATTGCTACCGCTCAAGCTCCGAGCGGCAACTGGTACTGTCGCTGGGCAGCAAGACCACCAGCGAAGTCTGGGTGCTCAACGCCTCAACACCGCAGCAGCCCTTCACGTGTATCGCGGCACGGGTCGAAGACCATGAGTACGATGTCGATCACGGCAAGCTCGACGATCAATGGACCTGGCTGATCCGCAGCAACCGCGATGGCATCAACTTCGCGCTGTACGGTGCGGCGGATACCGGAGCGGTGCCGAGCGAAGCCGATTGGCAAAACCTGATTCCCCACAGCGACACGGTAATGCTCGAAGGCATGAGCCTGAATGCGCAGGCCATGACCCTGAGCCTGCGCGAAGGCGGGTTGCCGATCATTGAAGTCCACCCGCAAGGCCTGCCCGCTTACCGGGTGCAATTGCCGGACGCGGCCTACAGCCTGCATGTGCAAAACAGCCTGGAGTTCGCCAGCGACAAGATTCGCCTGCGTTACGAAGCACTGAACCGCCCGGCACAAATCCGTCAGCTGGAACTGGCCACCGGCACGCAAAAAGTCCTCAAGGAAACGCCCGTGCTTGGCCCGTTCGACCCGGACGCCTACGTCAGCCAGCGCCTGTGGGCCACCGCAGCCGACGGTACACAGGTGCCGATCAGCCTGGTGATCAAACGCGAAAACCTCGGCCAGCCGACCCCGCTGTACCTCTACGGCTACGGCGCCTATGGCGAAAGCCTCGACCCGTGGTTCTCCCATGCGCGCCTGAGCCTGCTCGACCGTGGCGTGGCGTTCGCTATCGCTCATGTACGCGGCGGCGGCGAACTGGGCGAAGCCTGGTACCGCGCCGGCAAGCAGGAGCACAAGCAAAACACGTTCAGCGACTTCATCAGCTGCGCCGAACACTTGATCGCCAACGGTTTCACCAGCGCCAATCAACTGGCAATCAGTGGTGGCAGCGCCGGTGGTTTGCTGATGGGCGCAGTCCTCAACCAGCGCCCGGACCTGTTCAAGGCAGCGATTGCCGAAGTGCCGTTCGTTGACGTGCTCAACACCATGCTCGACCCGGACCTGCCACTGACCGTCACCGAATACGACGAGTGGGGCAACCCTGAAGAACTTGAGGTGTATGAGCGAATCAAGGCTTATGCGCCGTATGAAAACGTCAGCGCCCAGGCGTACCCGGCGACGCTGGTGATCGCCGGCTACAACGACAGCCGCGTGCAGTACTGGGAAGCGGCCAAATGGGTGGCGAAGCTGCGGGCGACCAAATCCGACAACAACCTGCTGCTGCTCAAGACCGAACTCGGTGCCGGGCATGGCGGCATGAGCGGTCGTTATCAGGGATTGCGTGACGTAGCCCTCGAATACGCATTTGTTTTGAACGTATTGGGCATTGCCTGAGGAACTTGGTCCGGTGGTCGGGTCTTAACACCTGACACCGGGTCGGACACAAGACCATTTCCCTTTCACGGGATTTGCGGTGGCTTCAATTTCGAACCCGCAACCGCCACAAGAAAAAGACCGTAACGACATGTCAGAACCGACCTTATTGAACAATGAAATCCGCGACTGGTTGATGGACTGCGGCCTGTTCGACCAACTGCAACTGGCCGACTTCGCGGCGGCTGCCGGTTATTTCAGCCTCAGCACCATCGCCGGGGGCGAAGAAATTTTCCACGAGGGCGATGCCGGCAGTTTCATGTGCATCATCCACACCGGCCAGGTAGCCGTGCAAAAAACCAACAGCGACGGCCAGCGCGTGACCATCGCCACCCTGCGCAGTGGCCGGGCGTTCGGTGAGATGGCCGTGCTTGATGGCGAACGGCGTTCAGCCAGTTGCGTGGCAGCAACTCATTGCCAGCTCCTGAACCTGGGCAAGGATTCCCTGGAAAAAATGCTCAACGACGCGCCGAAAATCGCCGCCAAGATCATCCGTGCCATCGCGGTTTCGCTCTCCAGGCGCCTGCGCATGGCTGACGGCCAACTGCTCTCGCAGCAGGTTTAACCGCCCGGCGTCTTGGCCTTTTCCAGCGCCGGCAATGTTTGATCCTTCGGCGGGCTGGGCATTTCGATGGGCGGCAACAGCGGGACGCTGCCGTTGCCATTGCCCGCCTTGGGCACGGCGGTGGGTGTCACTTGCGGGTAAGGCGTAGGCGTTGCGGTGCCCGGCGAGCCGATGGCGGGCGTGGGGGTGACCGGCACGCTGAGCAAGTCCTCGGCCTGCGCCATGCCGATCGAGAACACGCCCAGCACAATGACCGTTAGAATGGTGCGCTTCATCTATGGCTCCGTGGCAGTTATCAGGCCTCAGGCTACTCCAACCGCGGCGCTTTGCCCTCCCCCATTGAGATTTCCATGAAACGTTTCGTTCTGCTCGACACCACCCCGATCCCGGAAAACGGCGGTGCCTTGTGCCTGTTCGAGTACGGCGAAGACTTCGTCATCAAAATCCAGGGCGGTGACGGCGGGCAACTGATGAACACCCGCATGCATGGCTCCGAGGATGCCTTGGCCGAGATTCCCTGCCGCAAGGTCGCCGGCCGGCCGAACTCCCGGGTGCTGATCGGTGGCCTGGGCATGGGGTTCACCCTCGCTTCGGCACTCAAGCATCTGGGCAAGACCGCCGAAGTGGTGGTTGCCGAACTGGTGCCAGGGGTCGTCGAATGGAACCGTGGGCCGCTGGGAGAGAAAGCCGGAAACCCACTGCTCGACCCACGCACGGTGATCCGCATGGAAGACGTGGCCAAGGTCCTGCAAGCCGAACCGCAAGGCTTTGACGCGATCATGCTGGATGTCGACAACGGCCCCGAAGGCCTGACCCAGAAGGCCAACAGCTGGCTGTATTCCGCCGGTGGCTTGAGTGCATGCGCCAAGGCCCTGCGCCCCAAAGGCGTGCTGGCGGTATGGTCGGCCAGCGCCGACCGTCAGTTCTCCGACAAATTGAAGAAGGCCGGTTTCAAGGCCGAGGAAGTGCAGGTCTTCGCCCACGGAAACAAGGGCACCCGCCACACGATCTGGATTGCCGAGAAGCTCAAGGGCTGAGCTAAACTGCGTTTATAACCGTCATTAGTCTTTTACAAAGGTGAACCCATGAGTTCGTCAACACCGCCGTCCAACACCGCCAAACTGGACCGCATCCTCGCCGACGCCCAGCGCGACCGCGAAATGGGCTACCGCGACAAAGCCCTGAAAATGTACCCGCACGTGTGCGGGCGCTGTGCCCGTGAGTTCGCCGGCAAACGCCTGAGCGAGTTGACCGTGCACCACCGCGACCACAACCACGACAACAACCCGCAGGACGGTTCCAACTGGGAGCTGTTGTGCCTGTATTGTCACGACAACGAACACTCGCGCTACACCGACCAGCAATATTTCGGCGATGGCTCCCTGAGCACCCCGACCATCGCCAAGGCCACCCACAACCCGTTTGCGGCGTTGGCTGGCCTGATGAAAAAAGACGAGTAAGGCCTCGCCCTGGCCCCTGTGGCGAGGGAGCTTGCTCCCGCTGGGCTGCGAAGCGGCCCCAAAACCTGCAACCGCGGTTTGTCAGATAACACGCGTCAGCCGTCTTACGACTGCTTCGCAGCCGAGCGGGAGCAAGCTCCCTCGCCACAACAGCCCACCACACCAAATTGCCCTTATCTGACCGGCATGCCAACAAACCCGTATAATCGCGCTTTTTTCCGAAGGCACCCCGCTCGTGGCAGATAAACGGTACAGCTGCATTGGTTTGTATAACCCCAAATCACCCGAGAACGTTGGTTCGGTGATGCGCGCCGCTGGCTGTTATGGCGTGGCGTCCGTGTTCTATACCGGCAAGCGTTATGAACGCGCCGCCGACTTCGTCACCGACACCAAGAAAGTCCACTGCGACATTCCGCTGATCGGCATCGACGACCTGAAGAAAATCCTGCCCCTGGGTTGCGTCCCGGTCGCCGTGGAACTGGTCGACGGCGCCCGCTCTCTGCCGGAATACACACACCCGGACCGCGCGCTGTACATCTTCGGCCCGGAAGACGGCTCGCTCGACAAAGAGATCCGCGACTGGTGCGAGGACGTGGTGTACATCCCGACCACCGGCTGCATGAACCTCGCCGCCACCGTCAACGTGGTGCTTTACGACCGCATGGCCAAGGGCAACAACACCCGCTCCGGCCCCAAATTCCGCTGATACGCTGAACACCGGATGGAACAAGTCGGCCGCCTGCGCAGTCAGCCTTCTATCCATTGCCCCCTGAGGAAACAGATCATGAGCGAGATCAAACGCGTAGAACCCATCGACGCCACGCCGTTTCAGACACACGCGACACAGAACGTCGAGGGTTGGGAACGCATCGGCTCACTGGCCGGTGGCGTGGTGATGGTGGGCAAGGGCCTGCGCCGTGGCGGCGTGTTCGGTTTGATTCAGGTGGCGCTGGGTGGCGCAGCCCTGGCCCGTGGCATTACTGGCCATAGCTCGGCGAAAAGCTTCCTGGAGAAGAGTCGTCGGGACATGGACAACGTGCGTTCGAGAATCGAACGGGCCGGGCAAGAACTCAAAGACCTCAAGGCCAATGCCGAAGCGGCTACACGTACCGCGACAGTGACGGGCAATGATTCACTGAGTTCGACCAAGACCGAGGTTTGATTCGGAAGAAGTGGTGAGGCTAACGGCCTCTTCGTCGGATCGCCTTCGCGAGCAAGCCCGCTCCCACACTAGATCATCTGCGTACACAAACCTTGTGAACGACCGGGATCACGTGTGGGAGCGGGTTTACTCGCGAAGCTGGTGTTAGCGAAGCAACCCGGTATCGAGGACCTTGGACGGCTCGCCAATGATGCTCTCGGCCAGGGCCACGAACTCCTTCGTGCTGACCTGCTCCAGGTGCATCGCGCCGCGCAACATATCATCGAGCGAACGCTTGTTGCGGGTCTTCAGGCGAATCTCGCGGTCCAGTTCCTGCAACAGCAACACCGCTTTGGCCACGGCGGCCGGGCTTAACGTGTCACCGCGCAAGGTGCTGACCTTTTGGCTGACCTTGGCCAGTTTGCTTTCCAGGGTCTGATAGCGTTCGTCGCTCATGCCACCGGCACGGCGCAGTAGTTCAATGGCGTAATACTCGGCAAACCCTTCGCTGATCCAGTCGCTGCGGTCACGGTCATTGATGCGCCCGAACACCTGGGCCAGCTCGCGCAACAACGGGCTGCTGCCGCTTTCGCTGACCAGCGGCAAACGGCTGTGCAGGTAAATCGATTCGTGCCCCGCCAGGCTGCCACGCCACATCGGGTCGCCCGCCCCGACAATCAGTAGCTTGTTCGGATGACGAGGAAAAACCGCCTGCATTTGCGGCCAGACAAACGTCAGCAGCGTCAGCACGTCCATGCGGTGCATGCCCTGCCCTTGCGGCGAAGCGACCGTGACTTCTGTTTCCCCCAGACGCGTGCGACGGCTGCCCAGGTTCCCGGCGAGCATCCAGCCGGTTGGCCGGTCGAACAGTCGCGACACGTTGTCGATGCGAAAACGGTTCTTGCCGATGCGCGGCCACGCCGTTTCGACGCTTTTCCAGCCGGCCGGTAATTCGAATTCCAGGCGCGACACCAGTTCAGTGCCATCCTGCTGATCCAGGCGCGCCGACGGCACCAGATCATCGCCGCGCATCAACGCCCAGTTCGGGGTCATGCGCGTATTGAAGCTGCCGTTTTTCGGGGAATGGCTGATGCGTACGCGGTAAGTCAGGCTCGCCTTGTCGGCGGCCGGGCGCCAGACACCGCGTGCTGCCTTGCCCGGCGTGAGTTGCCACTGGCCGTCGGCCTTGAAGTCGCTGTAATGGCTGCCGTCACCCAGATCGAAATCCAGGCTGCGCACCGCCGTGCCTTGCGCCAGCGTCAGGCGGACTTCGGCCTGATCACTTTGCGGCAACAGACGCACGTGGTAATCCAGATCGACTTTTTTCGCCGCCCACACGGGCGAACTCAGCGCCAACAGCCAAACGGCCAACGGCAGCCTCAACCCCACAGCCATACACACTCCTTCGTGATTCGTTTTCTACAACACTGCGTATGCGCGCTTAACCCGCGCGAAAAATCAGATGATCTTCCCAGTCATCCTCGGCCACGCTGCCTTCGGCCAGCATGCGCCCGGATTGGGAAATCCGCTCATGGTGCACCGCATCCCGGTCACCGCAGACCAGGTGGTGCCAGAGCGGCAAGTCCTTGCTCTCGCTGACCAGGCGATAGCCACAGGTCGGCGGCAGCCATTTGAACTGGTCAGCCTTGCCCGGCGTGAGCTGGATGCAGTCCGGGACCGAGTCGCGGCGATTCGGATAATCGGTGCACTGGCAGGTTTTCAGGTCCAGCAGTTTGCAGGCGATGCGCGTGTAGTAAACGCTGTTGTCCTCTTCATCCTCGAGCTTTTGCAGGCAGCACAGGCCACAGCCATCGCACAACGACTCCCACTCCTGTTGGTCGAGTTGGTCGAGGGTTTTGCGTATCCAGAAGGGTTCAACTTTGGCGGCCATGGTTCCAGCATCAACATCAGGAAGTGAAAAGGCCGCCAGTCTAGTGCCCCAGGCCCCGTGGGCCAAGCGCTGGCGACTGCCGGTGTAACAGGACTTGTCAGTTATCACGGCGCACAGTAGCGTGGCGGGTCGCAATGGGCCCTGCTGCATGCCATTAACGCGCAACCGCGTTGCATTCAGGTGAAGGTCGGAAAACCCTCACCGCTCAGCCCTACTGCGCCCGCAGGCTTTCATTCAACCGTTCATTCATCAAACGTCGTCAGGAATCTCTCCATGAGCGCCAATCCCCGCGTTGCCGAATATGCCATCCACCCTCAGTTCACCGACCGCTGGTCGCCGCGGGCGTTCACGGGCGAAAGCATCCCCGAAGAAACCCTGCTGAGCTTTTTCGAAGCAGCACGCTGGGCGCCGTCGGCCTACAACTCGCAGCCGTGGCGTTTTCTCTATGCACGCCGTGACACGCCGAACTGGGAGCGTTTCCTGGGCCTGCTGAATGAGTTCAACCGTGGCTGGGCGCAACACGCGTCGGCACTGGTGATCGTGATTTCGAAAACCACCTTTGCCGTCCCCGGCGCCGAAGAAGAAACCCCGGCCCTGTGGCACACCTTCGACACCGGCTCGGCCTGGGGCCATCTGGCCCTGCAAGCATCCATCAGCGGCTGGCACACCCACGGCATGGCCGGTTTCGATCAGGAACTGACCCGCAAGGAACTGAACATCCCTGAAGGTTATGCACTGCACGCAGCTATTGCCGTCGGCAAACTGGGCGACAAGGCCACGCTGGCGGACTACCTGCAAGCCCGAGAAGAACCGAGCCCGCGCCGCCCGTTGAGCGAACTGGCGGCGGAAGGTGATTTCAGCCTCTAAGCCACACTGAAATCCCTGTGGCGAGGGAGCTTGCTCCCGCTGGGTTGCGAAGCAATCCCAAGATTCGCGACCGCGTTAATTTGAAAAAACGCATCCGCGGGTTTACGACTGCTTCGCGGCCGAGCGGGAGCAAGCTCCCTCGCCACAATAAGCCCGCTCCCACAGTTGTTCTGTGTGGTTTCAATAACCGCGATTGAAGTCCACTTCCCCGCGCAATGCCCCACCTGCCTGATACGCCCGCAGGTTTTCGACAAACAGCTGCACCATCATCGACGGCGACGTCGGTGCCGAGCTGTGGCCGGTCAGCAGCAGGCCCCAGGCGGTCCAGAACGGATGACGTTGCGGCAACGGTTCCTGACGGCAGACGTCGATGACCGCGCCTGCCAAATGCCCGTCCTTGAGTGCTTGCACCAAGTCCGCATCGACCACTGCCACGCCGCGGCCGACGTTGATGAACAGACCGGTCGACTTGAACTGCTTGAACAGCGCGGCGTTGTACAGGTCATGCGTTACCGGCGTGTTCGGCAACAGGTTGACCACGTAATCGACCTCGCCCACCAGCCGACCCAACTCGCTCAGCGGCGCGACTTCAATGAACGGCGCCTGCTCCCGCGCTTCGCTGGCAATACCGTACAGGTGAACGCCAAACGGCAGCAGAAACTGCGCCACGCTCTGGCCGATGTCACCGGCACCGACGATCAGCACCTTGCGCCCGGCCAGGCTCTGGCCCAGGCGGTTGTCCCACTTGCGCTCGACCTGGCTGACCAGCCGCGCCAGCACTTCGCGCTCGTGGCCGAGCAGGTAAGTCAGTACGTATTCGGCCATCACCTGACCGAAAATACCCACGGCGCGGGTCAACCGGTAGTTGCGGGTCAACCCCTCGGCGAGCAGCGGCGTGATGCCCGCCCACGTCGATTGCAGCCATTGTGGCTGGTGGCCCTGACGCAGCAGGGTTGCGAGCAAATCCGGCTGGCCAAGCCAGACCGGGCAGTCGGCGGCCAGGCTGGCCAGTTCCGCGGAGTCGCCGCTGGTCATGACCTGCAAATCAGGTGCAGCCTGGCGCAGCAGTTGGGCGTAGTGAGCGTGGTCGTGCTCGGCAATCAGAACGCGCATGGTTCAAACCTTCAAAAAACTGTGCAGAAGACCGCCGAAGGAGTGTGACTCCCTCGTTCGCGGCCATCGCCAAAATATTCAAATCCATTGTTTCAACGGTGCTCTGGACAGAGCACCGGCGGGTATCCGTCAGATCGGATCATTACGTCGCAGCAGCTCTTCAGGCAAGTGCTCGATGTACTCGTCTTCAGCGGGCGGCATTTGCAGGTGATAGCCCTGCTTGTCGAGGTTTTCCAACACGACGGTGATGTCTTCGCGCGAGAGCTTGCGCTCGGGGCTCAGCACCAGGTCGAAGGCGTGGTGCGGTTTGCCGAAGGCCAGCAGCAGGTTTTCCGGAACGCGCTCCAGTGCATCGCTTTTGAGCACGTAGAGGTACATCTCGTTTTTCTTCAGGCTTCGGTAGATCGAGCAAATACGTTTCAAGGCTGTTCTCCGGCGGTGGCCAGGCTGTCGAGCAGCGCCTGGCCCATCAACTCGCGGCGCCAGCCACGCAGCGACTCAGGCAATTGGTAGGGACCATTGGGGAAGCCGCTCTTGAGCAGGGCTTCCAGGGTTTTCTTGCGCAGCATCAATTCCGGGGCGATATTCAGTCGCTCGGCTTCGGCCTGGCCGAGCGCACGCAGGCGCTTGATCAGCCCCGCCGCGTCCACCGGCAACGGCTCCGGCACGGCCGACGGCCATTGGTCGGGCGACACACTGCCGGCGCGCTTGATCAGGTCGAGCAGAAACTCGCCGTCCTGACGCACGGTACGCGGGTGCATGTCTTCGATTTTTGCCAGTGCGCCGAGGTTGTCCGGCTGGGTGCGGGCCAGCGGCCACAGGGAATGCTCGCGCACGATACGGTTGCGCGGCAGGTCACGGGCACGGGCCTCATGTTCGCGCCAGGCGCACAGTTCACGCAGCACGGCGAGTTGGGCACGGGACAGTTTCCAGGCCAGCTTGGCCTCGCGGTACACCTCGTACGGGTCGACTTCGCGGCGCAGGTTGGCCACCAGTTCGGCGCCATCCTCCAGGACCCAGGCGTACTTGTCGTCCGACAGTTTCGGCCGCAGGCGTACGAAGACTTCCGCCAGGTGCAGCGCATCTTCGGCGGCGTAGCTGATCTGGGTGTCCGAGAGCGGGCGTTGCAGCCAGTCCGAGCGGGTTTCGCCCTTGGGCAGGTCGATGCCGAGCACTTCCTGCACCAGACGCGAGTAACCCATGGAGAAACCCAGGTTCAGGTAGGCGGCGGCCAGTTGGGTGTCGAACAACGGCACGGGCAGGCTGCCGGTCAGGCGCAACAACACTTCGAGGTCTTCGCTGCAGGCATGCACGACTTTGACCACGGCCGGGTTTTCCAGCAACGCGGCCAGGGGTTGCCAGTTGTCGATCGTCAAAGGATCAATCAGGTAAGCGCGTACGCCATCGCCAATCTGCAACAGGCCGGCTATCGGGTAAAAGGTGTCGACCCGCATGAATTCGGTGTCGAGGGCGACGAAGGGCAACTGCTGCCATTGGGCGCAAAACTGACCGAGGCTATCGTTGTCGCGAATCCAGTGAATATCGATGGCCACACGGCTCTCCCTTGAAGAATGGCGCGCAGTATATATCGCCCCCGCGATTTTCGAGCGTCCACTGAGCGAGAGCGAGGGCGAAATCATCACCAGAATGAAAGAAATAGTGACGGTTGACCGGGTTAGCTGGTTTTTCGCAGCACATAAACCCGCGTCAGGGCAAAACCGGGCACGAAGTCCCGATGGTTGAGCACCTCGAATCCGGCCTCGCGGAACTCGGCTTCCACCTGGGATTTGCTCGTCGCCCGCGGGGCTTGAGCCCCCACAAACGACAGGTTGTCGGCTTCCAGGCGCGGCCCCACCTTGATCGATCGCTCAAGGCGTACCGAGACAATCACCGTGTCACGGCTGACCCGGTGAAACTCCTGCAGCATGGCCAGCCGGTGTTCACTGCTGTCGACATGCTGAAACAAACGCATGCAGAAAATGCAGTCCACGGCATTTTCCGAGAGGCCGATGCTGAAGGCCGAACTCTGGAAGGTCTTGACCCGTTTGAGCAGCGCCGCCGGGTGGTGGGTCTGGGCGTGGTTGAGCATGTCCTGGGATTGATCGGCCGCCAGGATCACCCGGTTACCGTGCTCGGCCAGTACCGGCCAGAAGCTCCCGGCCCCACAGGCCACGTCCAGCACCAGCCCGGGTTCGCCCGCCACCTTGAGCGCATGGCGCATCAGTTGCTCGCCACGCCACTGCGACAACCGCGCCGCCAAGCCACGAGGCCGCGGCTGGAGGCAGACTCTGGCATGCTCCTGGTCGTAGCGCCGGGCGAACTCGAGTTCGACGGCTGAGGGTGGTTGGGCTGACATGGCGGGCGGCTCTTGTTGGAAGTAACTACTGGCGACAGGTTAACGACTGGCGCGTGAAAAAAAGGTCGAAAACGGCATCGATTTCACTGAGCGGCCAGCACGCCGTCAGCCGAACTGCCCGGGCACACGGCAAAAAGGTCCTGGCGAACGTTGTACACACTGCTGTTGATTTTCAGCAGCCCCAGCATCGAGTGAAACAGGTTGTCCTGGCTCAACGGCTTGTTGCGGTTACGCTGCAAACACTGGGTATCGAGCGAAAACGCCTTTTGATAGCTGTCGGAGAACCAGGCGAACATCGCCACGTGCTTCTGTTGTTCCGGCGCCAGCATGTAGGGCGTCCCGTGCAGGTACAGGTTGTATTCGCCCAGGGATTCGCCGTGATCGGACAGGTAGAGCATCGCGGTGTCGACTTTCTCCTGATTGCTGCGCAGCAAGTCGATCAGCATCGACAACACATGATCGGTGTACAGCAAAGTGTTGTCGTAGCCATTGACGATGCTGTCGCGGCTGCAATTGTTCAGCGCATTGCTTTCGCAGACCGGGGTAAAGCGCTCGAAGGCCTTGGGGTAACGCTTGAAGTACTCCGGGCCATGGCTGCCCATCTGATGCAGCACCAGCACGGTGTCCTTGTCGAGCGTGTCGATAAAGTGCTGCAAACCCTGCAAGAGGATTTCGTCGCGGCACTCGCTGTTGGCACACAGGGCCGGGTCCTTGAGGTTGCTCACATCTTCAACGGTCACCCGGTCGCACGTGCCTTTGCAGCCCGACTGGTTATCGCGCCAGATCACTTGCAGCCCGGCACGCTGGAGCACGTCGAGCAGGCCTTCCTGGTTTTTCGCCTTGCTGGCGTTGTAGTCCTTGCGACCCATGTTGGAGAACATGCACGGCACCGAAACAGCCGTCTCCGTGCCGCAGGAATGCACGTCGGTGAAGGCGATCAGGCCATTTTCCTGGCTCAGTTGCGGGGTGGTATCGCGGTCGTAGCCCAGGATGCCGAAGTTCTGCGCCCGGGCGCTTTCGCCGACCACCAGCACCGTCAACGATTTACGCGTGTGGGCCTGCCAGTCCGGGTTCTTCTTCGCGTCCTCGCCAATCTTGACGAACGGCTGTCGGGCAGAAACCACTTGCTCGCTCACATAGCCGATCGATGCCCCGATGTAATTGCTGGGCACGACCATCAAGTGCAGTTCATGGTGATTGCGAAACAATGAGGCCAACCCTTGGTAATTAATCAGCGCTACAGCGCCAATCGCGCTCACCGAGACGATCCCCACCAACAGCTTGCTTAACAGTTCACGGTACCAACGACGATAGTTAATGGGTGTTTTCCAAACTAACCACGACGGCAGAACCCCCAATAAAACAATGTAAGCCAGCAACTTCAGCGACAACAAGTCACGTACTTCGGTGGTGTTGGTTTCGGCGAAGTTGCGAAACATTCCGGCATCGATCAACACACCGTACTGACTCATGAAATACGCCACGCCTGCGCTGATCAAAAACATCAGCATCAACAGCGGTTTGAGCACAGGTCGAAAGGCCAGCAGGGTCAACACAATGTTGAACGCACAGAACACCATCACCCCGAAGGCCACGCGCATGGCGATACCGGGAGCGTCCGACGCGGTGATTTCAAAGAGGTGTTGCCACAGAACAGAGTTGAAGCCGATTAATAGGAAGGCGCTGGCAATCAACGTCACCCACTCGGGGCGTACGGCTTTAACGTTCAACATGGGGGATCTGCTTGTTCCTTGAAGTAAGTACCGACGCAGAAATAATGAAAAAATATTCACCTTCCACGCCGGCACGAACCTTAAGCAGCCAACCATCAATGTTTCGTGAAAAAGAAGCCAACAAAAGATTTAAGCAGCACCGTTCATGCGTGCCGCGCTCCCCCTCAAGCCGTATGCAAATACCAGCGCCAGTCCTGCTCGCCCACTTCGCCCATGAACTGACGGTACTCGGCGCGCTTGACCGCCAGGTACACCCCTAGAAATTCAGCGCCGAAGGCCTCCCGCGCCCAGGCTGAACCTTCAAGCGCTCGCAACGTGGTCAGCCAGTCGGTGGGCAGTAACTCCTTGGCCTGGGCATAGCCATTGCCTGTCACCGGCGCGCCGGGGTCGCGCTGCTCGCGGATACCGCGATGAATCCCTGCCAGAATGGCAGCCGCCGCCAGATAAGGGTTGGCGTCTGCACCGCAAATGCGATGTTCGATGTGCCGCGAAAACGCCGGGCCGCCCGGCACTCTCAGGCTCACCGTGCGGTTGTCGACACCCCAGGTGGCAGCCAGCGGTGCGTAGCTGTTGGTCTGGAAGCGCCGATAGGAGTTGGCGTTGGGGCAGAACATCAACAGCGAGTCGAGCAAGGTGCTGAGCATCCCGCCCACCGCTTGCCTGAGCAGCGGCGTGCCGTCCGGTGCTTCGCTGGCGAACAGGTTGTTGCCGTCCTTGTCGGCCAGGCTGACGTGCATGTGCAGGCCGGTGCCTGCCAAGTCATCAAAGGGTTTGGCCATGAAACAGGCCGCCATCGCGTGCTGGTGGGCCACGCCCTTGACCAGCCTTTTGTAGCGCACCGCTTCGTCCATGGCTTGCAGGGCATCCGTGCGGTGTTCGAGGGTGATCTCCACCTGCCCAGGTGCGTATTCGGAAATCGCCGTGCGCGCCGCAATGCCCTGGAGTTTGCAGGCCGCGTAGAGGTCGGCGAGGAAGGGTTCGATCTGCTCCAGCTCACGCAAACCGTACACCTGCGTAGAGCGTGGCCGGCCACCGTCGGCATCCCGCGCCGGTTGCGGACGACCGTTGCTGTCGCGCTGCTGGTCGATCAGGTAGAACTCCAGCTCCGCCGCCATCACCGGGTAATAGCCATCGGCCTTGAGCCCTTCGATCACCTTGTTCAGCACGTGTCGCGGGTCGGCGACCGTGGCCGGCATTCCCTCCTGCGGGTGCATGCTCACCTGTACCGCCGCCGTTGGCATCTTGCGCCACGGCATGCGCTGCAAACTGCCGCTCAAGGGGTAAGCGCGACAATCGATGTCGCCGACTTCCCACACCAGGCCGGAGTTTTCCACGTCATCGCCGTTGATGGTCAGCCCGAGGATGGTGCTCGGCAGCGGCCGGCCGCTTTCATAGACCGCCAGCAGTTCATCGCGATGGAGCAATTTGCCCCGTGGCACACCGTTGTTGTCGAGGATGAACAACTCGAACATCTCGATATCCGGGTTCAGTTCCAGAAACGTCAGGGCTTGTTGTTTTGAGGCAAAAGAGGTCGTGGCACAACTCATGGGAACGCTCGCACTTCACGTCAGGCAGACGCGCAGGCGCCGCCGGTCAGGCCCTTGCACGCAAGGCAAGGACCGTTCAGAACACTCAACAAGAAAGTCAGGCGTCCGGTGGGCGCGCATGGCGACAATGCCACAGCGCCCAGAAGGCCAGTTCAGAAGGGAGTGCAACGACGCAAGGCGCGAATCGACGGCAAGGCTGATGGCATGACGCAGGGGCGCCCGGCAAAGCCTCGGGGGAAGTGTCGACTGACCAACCGTCCATAAAGAAAACCGCAGAACACAGGAGCCCGCAGCGTCACACGGCCCGTTGCGCCGTTAAATCCACACTTGAAGAACCTTGGTTGCAGACTCGCTAAACATTCCCCAGCGCTGCCACTAATTCTATAAACGCCTGACACGCCGCGCTGCGGTAAGCGCCCTTGCGGCTGAGCAGCGCCACCCGCCGCTGTGGCAAGCCCGGATGCACCGCCAGCGGGCGCAGCCCCGGCAGCTCGCGGGCAATGGCTTCGGGGAGGATGGTGGCGAGCAACCCACGGCGGACGATTTCAACAATCGCACTGATTGAATTGGCTTCGATGGCGATGCGTGGCGCGATGTTGTGCTGACGGCAATATTGGTCGATGTGCTGGCGGGTCGCAAAATCACCGCTGAGCAACACCAGCGACTGCTGCCCCAAAGCCTCGGCATTCAGGGACTGGCGATCAAGAAACCCCGGATGGTTCTGGCTCACCACCAGGCTCAGGGTTTCGCTGAACAATGGCTGGCTGTCGATGTCGCTCAGGTGGTTGCCGGTAAAGGCGATGCCGATGTCCAGCAGGTCCTCGGCGAGCGCCGACTCGATACGGTCCTGGGTCATCTCCTCGACGCTCACGCTGACGCCCGGGTACAGGCTGTTGAAACGCGCCAGCAACGGGCCGATCAGGTACGCGGTGAACGTCGGCGTCATGGCCAGCCGCAGTGAACCGCGCGTCAGGTCCTGCACGTCATGCATCGCTCGCTTGGCGGCCTCCAGGTCCTGCAACGCCAACCGTGCAAAACGTACGTACGCCTCACCGGCATCGGTCAAGCGCACCGTGCGCCCGGAACGGTCGAACAGCGGCGCACCCAGCACATCTTCAAGCTGCTTGATCTGCTGCGACAGCGTCGGCTGCGAGACATGCAAGGCCTCGGCGGCCCGGGTGAAGTTGCGGTGCTCGGCAACCGCGAGCAGGTAACGAATATGACGTAGCAGCATGGCGGCTCAACTATAGGTGTGGCTTATAGAAACCATAATAAGCCGGTCTTGGACGCTATAGCTGAAAACTTTCATCCTTGCCCCATCAACGACGCAAGGAGAACACGCCATGCAAGACATCATCGACGGCTTCCTGAAGTTTCAACGCGATGCGTTCCCGGAACGCAGCGAATTGTTCAAACAACTCGCCACCACCCAAAGCCCCGGCACATTGTTCGTTACCTGTTCCGACAGCCGCGTAGTCCCGGAGCTGCTGACCCAGCAAGAACCCGGCGACATGTTTGTCATCCGCAACGCCGGCAACATCGTGCCGTCCTACGGCCCGGAACCGGGCGGCGTCTCGGCCACGGTCGAATACGCGGTTGCCGTGCTCGGCGTCAGCGACATTGTGATCTGCGGTCACTCCGACTGCGGTGCAATGACCGCCATCTCCACCTGCAAATGCCTGGACCACCTGCCTGCCGTCGCCAACTGGCTGCGCCACGCCGAGTCGGCCAAGGTGGTCAACGCCGCCCGCATTCACGCTTCACCCGAAGCTCGCCTGGATTCGCTGGTCCGCGAAAACGTGGTCGCCCAACTGGCTAACCTCAAGACTCATCCTTCGGTGGCGCTGGCCCTGGAACAGGGGCGCCTGAACCTGCACGGCTGGGTCTACGACATCGAAAGTGGTTCGATCGTCGCCCTCGACGGCGATACCCAGCGCTTCGTCTCGCTGGCCGATCACCCGACAACCTGCGCGCTGACCCGCAAACAGCCGCACGCTGCCTGAAACCCAATTGCCTACATAACGAAAGAGGAAATCACCATGCTGCAATCTCAATTCGCTCAAGCCCCACGCCTGGCCCTCGCCGACACCATCATCGACCTCAAGGCCCGCAAAAACCTGTCGTGGCAGGACCTCACCGACGGCACCGGCCTGAGCCTGGCGTTCGTCACCGCCGCCCTGCTCGGCCAGCACCCGCTGCCAGTGGAGGCCGCCGACGTGGTCTGCGCCAAACTCGACCTGGACCAGGACGCCAGCCGCCTGCTGCAAAGCGTACCCCTGCGCGGCAGTATTCAGGGCGGCATCCCGACCGATCCGACCGTATACCGCTTCTATGAAATGCTTCAGGTTTACGGTTCGACCTTGAAAGCACTGGTCCACGAACAGTTCGGCGACGGCATCATCAGCGCCATCAACTTCAAACTGGACATCAAGAAAGTCGAAGACCCGGACGGTGGTTCCCGTGCGGTGATCACCCTGGATGGCAAGTACCTGCCGACCAAGCCATTCTGATTGAACGACTGAACGTTCTGCGAACCTGATCGCGGACGAGCCTCGCGCATGGAGCGAGGCTCGCCCGCGATTGTTTTCAGCCGTGCCCGGATAACAAGCCATGACCAGGCCAGGTATTTAATTTTTAAATACCACCCCTCTACTTTCTGATTTGCCGCTTCATGCTGCGCACCGCCTAATCACGCCTTGTCCCACAAGGTCCGGTTATGGAAAACGTTCGCACAACAACCCGCCCCGCTACCTGGCTCATGCTCGGTGTCATTCTCGTCGCCTTGAACCTGCGCCCTTCAATGGCCGCTGTCGGTCCGTTGCTGTCGGCGATTCGTGGGGACATCCCCCTCAGTTTCAGCCTGGCATCGCTGCTGACCATGCTGCCCGTCATGGCCATGGGGCTGGCGATGTTCTTCGGCATGGCCGTCAGCCAACGCCTGGGTGAACACCGCACTGTGGTGGTGTCGCTGCTGATCATTGGCCTGGCCACCGTGTCGCGACTGTTCCTCGACTCGGCGCTCGGGCTGATCCTCAGCGCCATGCTCGCGGGAGTCGGGATCGCCCTGATTCAGGCGTTGATGCCCGCGCTGATCAAATCCCGGTTCAGCAACAACGTCTCGTTGTTCATGGGGGTGTATGTCACCTCGATCATGGGCGGCGCGGCGATTGCCGCCTCCTTCGCCCCGCTGGTGATGAGCCGCACCGGCAGTTGGCGCCTGGGCCTGGCGATCTGGGCGGTACTGGCGGTACTGGCCCTGGCGATCTGGTATGCCCAGCGCTCGGCGATGCCTGCCCTGACCGCCAGCCCGGCGCGCAAAACCTCGTTCATCGGTAACCGCCGTGCCTGGTTGCTGGCGATCTTCTTTGGCTTGGGCACGGCGTCCTACACCTGTGTGCTGGCGTGGTTGGCGCCGTACTACGTCGAGAAGGGGTGGAGTGAGCAGAACGCCGGTCTGTTGTTGGGTTTTCTGACAGCCATGGAAGTCATTTCCGGCCTGGTCACGCCGGCCATCGCCAACCGCAGTCGCGACAGACGCCAAGTGCTGGTGGTGTTGCTGGCACTGATCATCGCCGGTTTCTGTGGCCTGATTCTCAGCCCGCAGCATCTGAGCCTGTTGTGGCCCTGCCTGTTGGGACTGGGTATCGGCGGGCTGTTCCCAATGAGCCTGATTGTCTCGCTCGATCACCTGGACAACCCGCAACGCGCCGGGCACCTCACCGCGTTCGTACAAGGCATCGGCTACCTGATCGCCGGTCTCTCGCCGTTGATCGCCGGGATGATCCGCGATCAACTGGGCAGCTTCGAGTGGGGCCCTGGTGGTCGCTCACCGGGGTCATGGCCGTGATGATCCTGATAGTGCTGCGCTTCGATCCACGGCACTACGCCAGACACATTCAATGAGCGAGTACACACGATGAAACACGCAGGTTTCGCCACCGCCCACGGTGGCATGCTGCTCTGGGCACTGTTGATCGCCGCGTCGTTTTTCGCCGCCGCACAAGTCAGCCAGGCCATCGACCCGGTCCTGCTGACCGGCCTGCGGCTGTTGTTTTCAGCGCTGGTGTTCCTGCCGATGCTGCTGCTCAAAGGCACCACGCCCATGACCGCCCGAGGCCTGTTCGGCCACGCGTTGCTGGGGCTGTTGCTGGCGGTGTACTTCGGCTCGTTGTTTGAGGCACTGCGTTACACCTCGGCGGTCAACACCGGGACGCTGTTCACGTTGGTGCCGCTGATGACCTTGCTGTTCGAAGCGGTCCTGATCCCCGAAAGCCGCTCGAAAAGTCGTCTGTTGCCAATGCTGGTTGCCGCGTCCGGCGCGCTGCTGTTGATCCTCAAGGGCGGTGGGCACGGTGAATGGCCGTCACTCTATGCGGTGGCCGTGTACGGGAGCGGATGCCTGTCGATGGCGCTCTACTCGCCCCTGAGCCAGCGGCTCAAACAACACAGCCTCAAGGGACGGGGCCCGGTGGCGATGACGTTCTGGAACATGCTGTTCGGCGCGCTGTTTCTGTTCGGGTATTGCCTGTTCAGCGGCGGCTGGCGCACTGGCGCCCTGCTGTCGACAACGGACGTGTTGTGGCTGGTCTACCTGGCATTGTTTGCCACCCTGGCCACGTTCTGGTTGTTGCATCGGGCGATCGGCGTGATTGCACCGTCCACGGTCATTTCCTACATCTACCTGAGCACGTTGTTCGTAACCCTGTTCCATTGGTTCACGCTGCGTCAGTCACCGCAACCCCAGGAAATCGCCGGAGCGCTGCTGGTGGGCCTCGGTATGCTGGCGCTGGTGGTCTCGAGTCGACGTTCGCACAGCGTGGTCGCCTAGGCCCAAAAGCCAAAGGTCGTGTTCGTTACAGTTTCTGTCCCACACTTGTCCGTGAAAGGTCCTACGGGGCATTCTCCTGGGACCATCGTTCCGTTAGCATCGTTCGCACACGTTTGCGCACAACCTGCGCAAGGAGTCATCGAGACGGAACGGATGCTGAACAGTAACTTGCTTAGAAAGCTCGACATGCAGGACTTAATGGTGTTTATCGCCGTGTATCAGCAAAGTAGCGTTACCGGCGTGTCGGAAGCGCTCTTTGTCAGCCAGTCCACCGTGAGTTACTGCCTGAAGAAACTGCGCACCAGTTTCGAGGACGATCTGTTCATCAATACCCGCACGGGTATGCGTCCCACGCACAAAGCCTGCACCATGTACGCCCATGTGCTGAAGATTCTGGAAAGCATCAACCTGTGCCACGCCGGCCCCGCCACTTTCGACCCGACCCGTCAGGCCGTGACGTTCAACATTTGCGCGCCGGAGTATTTCGAGCACCTGATCCTGCCGAGGCTGCTGAAGAATTTCGACTTTGCCGACCTGCCGGTGATCGTCAACATGCACAAACTCGAAACCGACATCCCGGCCGATGAACTGCGCGATGGCAGCCTCGACCTGGTGATCTGTTTCGGGCCGAACTTTCATCGCAGCCACCCCGATTTCAAATCACAGGTGTTGGTCGAGGACGACCTTGTGTGTGTCTTTGATAAACGCGCGACGCCGCTTGAACCGCGCTTCAGCCTGCAAGCCTTTGTCGAGCGGCGCCATGTGTTCCCGACGCCATGGACGTCCACTACCAACATGGTCGATGGCTGGCTTGCACGCCAGGCGTACAAACGGCAGATCGTGGCGCGCGCCAACAGCTACAGCGCGGCCCTGAAGATGATCACCGGCACCGATTTCATCCTCACTTTGCCGCGGCGCATCCAGAAGCTGCTGGCCAAAGACACGATTTTCAACCATTGCGAAGCCCCCAATGGCTTGCCTGGCTTCACCCTCAACATGCAGTGGAGCCAGAACAGCGACCCGGACAGCGCTAACACCTGGCTACGCGATCAGGTACTCAAGGCCTGCGCCGAACAGGGCTTGAGCTGATCCGGTCGGGATTATTGGCCGAGGAAGATCTTGCTGTAAGACGCTCGCTCGATGTCCTTGATCTCCACGCATAACTGCAACTCAACACCGGCCGGCCATTCGCACAACTCCTGCACGACCGCCAACAGGCTGTCCGACAGTTGCTTCTTGACCTCTGGCGAACGCCCGCTCAGCAGCGCCAGTTTCACGTGCACAAAGCCTCGTTCCCCAAGCCCGGTGCCCACCCGAAAACGGGCGACCTGCACCGCTCGGCTCTTGATTTCGTACTCCGCAGAAAACTGCCCCGAGGCCACCAGCGCCTGGTTGAGGCGCAGCAATGCCACGTCTGGATTGAGCGTCGGCAGGTTGTCGGTGTATTCCATGTGCAGGTGAGGCATTGCAAAGCTCCTGGGTGGGTGTACGAATAGTTGTCGCTATAACACAGAAAAATCGCGGTTCAGCCCGGTACTGTTCAGTGCCCCGGCAAGGTAACCTTCTCATGCAGCGCGAGGGTTTCCCACGCGGCCACCAGTATCAGAATCGCGGTGGTCAGCGCGCCGAGCAGCAGCGCCGAAAACAGCTGGTTGAGCGCAAACGGCAGCAGCACCAGCAACAATGCCAGCCCTACCAGATGGGACAGCGGCGGCAGGATACGGTCGGCCATCACAAACTTGAACAGCGCATTGCCGAGCAGAAACAGCCAGGGGCCGGCGATGATGGCGATGATCCCGGCGTCCGAGGCATGGCCCGGGTGCACCAGCACCAGTTCATCGGCCACGGCGCTGACAATGACCCCGGCCACGATCAACACGTGCAAGTAGGTGTAGGCAATCCGCGCCTGACGCCCGGGGTCGTCGGAATGGGCGATGCGGTGGTGAGCGCGCTCGGCGCCGGTGTCGAAATACACCCACCACATCGCCACGCTGCCGAGTACGGCAATCAGGAACGCACTGAGCGACTGCCCGTCCAGGGTCAGCTCGGCGAAGGTCGCGCCGGTCACCAGCAGCGACTCCCCAAGGGCGATGATGACGAACAGGCCACAGCGCTCGGCCATGTGATTGCCTTCGACGTTCCAGTCCGTCAACGTCGAACGCCCCAGGCCCGGCACCCAGAAGTACAGCGAGGGGGAAATCAGTTCGATCAGCAACGCCACGGCCCAACAGGCCAGGCGCCGATCACCTTCCAGCAGCGCGCCACCGATCCAGAACACCCCGGACAGCACCATCCAGGCGAGGATGCGCTGGAAGTTGCGGGTCATGTTCAGCGGCTCGCCACGCACCGCCCAGATCGCGAACACCGTGCGCCCCACCTGCATGAACACGAACGCACCGGCAAACAACAACCCCTTGTCGGTAAACGCCTTGGGGATCGACGACGACAGCAGCAGCCCTGCCACCATCAGCCCGAACAGGCCCAGACGGATCGGCAGTTTTTCCGGGTCGAGCCAGTTGGTGACCCAGGACGTGAAGATCCACACCCACCACACCGCCACCATCATCAACGCCACCTGCACCGCGCCGGTGATCGACAGCTGCGCGAGCAGGGAATGGGAGAGTTGGGTCACCGCGAACACGAACACCAGGTCGAAAAACAATTCGACCATGCCGACCTTGCCACTGTCGTGGCTGCCGCGCCCACGCAGTAAAGAACGGGAACTGCTCATGGAAAAGGTCTCCGGACAATGGCTGAGAGAGAACGCTGACAGCAAAGCAGCCCCACCCCGAACGATCAAGCGCCCGCTGCGAGCACTGCCGATTCGCCGCGCTCACTCATGAACGCTTCGAGCCGCGAACGCAACCAGCGCTCGGCCGGGTCGTTGTCGACGTGGCTCAACCAGACCATGGACAAGTCCAGGGTCGGCGTCTTGAAGGGGAACGGCTCGGTGAACAATAACCCGGACGCCGCCATGGCCGTGGCGGCGTAGTCCGGCAGGCTGGCGATCAGGTCGGTGCCGGCAAGCAATGCCGGCAAGGCGCTGTATTGCGGCACGGACAACACCACCTGACGCTTGCGCCCGATCTCGGCCAGCCACTCATCGGCGAACCCGCTGACGTTGGCCGTGTGCGACACCAGCACGTGGGGGCGCGCGCAGTACTCGTCCAGGGTCAGCGGGGTGTCCGAGGCGTCGGCGCGCAACACGCTGGGCTGGATATGGCGCAGCAACTTGCGCTTGGCATTGGCCGGCAGGCCACGGGTCTGGCTGATGCCCACGGTGATGTCGCCGGAGGCCAACAGGTCGGGGATGCGCCAGTAATCGACATGCTGGACCACAAACACCACCTGCGGCGCCTCCTGACGCAAGGCTCGCAAGAGCGGCGGTAACAGGCCGAATTCAACATCGTCCGACAGGCCGATGCGAAAGGTCATGGTGCTGCTGGCCGGGTCAAAATCGTGGGTCCGGCTCAGGGCCGCCGACAGCGAATCCAGCGCCGGCGACAAGTACTGAATGATTTCCTCGGCCCGCGCCGTCGGTTCCATCCGGTGGCCAACGCGAATGAACAACGGGTCGTTGAACATCGTACGCAAGCGGTTGAGCGCCGAGCTGATGGTCGGCTGGCCGAGAAACAGCTTCTCGGCGACCCGGGTCACGTTGCGCTCCAGCATCAGCGTCTCGAACACGACCATCAGGTTGATGTCGGTCTTGCGTAGTTCATTGCGATTCATCAGCTGCCCTCGTCCACGTCTGCGGGCAGTGTAGAAAGGCCTGCCGGCTGGCGTCTACAGCCGGGAGCATTGGCATTACTGCACGGTCAGGGCCTTGAGCCCCAGCCCCAATCGCCGATCATCGCCGCCCATGCCCAATGCCTTGGGGCTGATCGCATTCGGCAGCTGCAAACGGATGCGCATCATGCCGTCAGCGGCAATGGCTTGCTGCAACGCCGGGGTGAGGGGGATTTCGATGGGATTGCCATCAGCCTTGATCAGGCGGGCCGACAACGCCTGTACGTTGTTGATGGTGACAATCAGGTCCTGGGTCGGGTGATTGGGCTGCACGAAGACAATCGCGTCGAGGGTCAGGGAATGCACCGGGGCGGACACCCGCAGGGCAATCTCGGCCTCGGTCTGGTTGCTCCAGGTGCCCCACGCTTCCGGCACGGACCAACCGCTGACCAACTGAGTGCTCACCTGATTGAACAGTTGCCGCTCACCCGGCGTGACCGGTGCAAGCAACGCCAGCGGGTTGTCCACGCCCTGCACTGCCAGGCAGTCGGCACACTGTTTCCAGCCCGGCGCCAGGACGATGAAGCCGTCGATTCTGGCGAGCAGGTCAGTCTGGGTATTGATGTGCTGGCCACCCTGCTGCAATGCGCGGGTATCAAGAATGTACAAGGCGTCAGCCGCGTACTGGCCGGAGTCCAGCACTTGCGTGGCCGTGCGGCGCGCCTGTTTCAGCGCCTTGTTACCCATGCGTCCCAGATAGGCTGCGTCGGTTGGCAGACCATGCAGGCTGGCGTAGGTCGCTATCGCACTCCAGCCGGCAGGTTGGTTCTGCGGCTGTAGCGAACGGATCTTCTGGTAGTGCGCCGCCGCACTCGCCCAGAACGGGTCGTGCATCGGCGTCGCCCAGGCCGACGCGGGCGCCATCATCCGGTTGTGGCGCAAGCCGAGCCAGCCGCCACGGGTGTCCAGCACCTGCGCCACCAGCGCCACGGCCAGCAAGCACACGGCCGCACGCGGCGAATTGCCCCGCACCACCAGGAAAAATATCGCAAAGAGAATCACGTAGAACACCGGCCAGAACATCCGCCCCGAGGCGCGGAACACGTTGGCCGCCGAGATCACCACGGAAGGCAGCGGATAGTGGAACTCAAACAGGCCAAAGCCGATCTGGTTCGACATCGCGAAGAGCGTCAGCCCCACCAGCGCCAGCAGCAACATCGGTCGACGGCGCACCGCGGCAACAAAACCGCTGCGCCCCTGCAACAGGATCACCAGTGCGCAAATCGCCAGGAAGATCGCCCCCAACCCCAGAAAATTGAGCCCCTCGTAGTCATCCGGCGCACCGGGAATGTCCTGCAACACGTACGACCAGCCGTTGGAATCAACCAGTGCCGACAGGTTCATCCGGTAAGCGCCAAAACCACCGGAGATGGTCCCGGCGCCAACGCTGAAATACCCGGCCTGCCAACAACAGAGGCCGACCACCCCAAACAGCAGGAGGCCTTCTGTCACGGCAGTACGTCGGGGCAGCTTGCCCAGCAGGTATTTGCCGAACAGGTCGGCCAGCCAGATCAACGCGACCATCGCCAACAGATAGGCATGCACCAGCGCAGTCACTGACAACAACAGGCCCCACACCCCTCGACGCCGTTGCAGTTGCGGATGCAGGGCCAGGTACAGCGCAGCCAGAATCAGGAAGTGCCCGGCCAGGGAAAGGTGCGCGCCCATGCGCAGCATCATCGGTGGGGAAAACAGAAACAGCCCGATACCCAGCATGCGCAGCACGATGCTGTCGGTCACCAGCCCCAGCAACTTCCAGGCAAACCAGGCTTGCATGACGAAACAGGCCAACAGCCAAAACCCGAAATACTGGAACGGCTGAGGCAGCCACGCCGCAAACGGTTTGAACAACAACGCCAGCAACGGATTGGAGTCCGAGAAGATGATCGCGTTGCCCAACTCCATTCCATAGGAGGGGTTCAAGCCAAGGGGAAAGGTCCACGGCGACTGCCGGAAGAAGGCCCAGCCCAGGTAGTGGGTGGCCGGATCGCCGTTTTCCAGCCAGGCAATGTTTTGCGGGTCCAGCACCCTGGGGCCGATCACCATGAAGAAGGCCAATACACCCATCAACACAGGGATCAGGGCAATCGCCCGTTGCTTGCCTGATTCTGTCATCGGTACGTCCGTCAGTTATGCAATACAACCATCACGCCGGGCGCGATTGACCACCCGGCACCACGCGTTCACCGGGCACATCAATGCACGGTCAACGCCCTCAGCCCCATGGCCATCTGACGATCATCAACACTCATGCCCAACTCCTGCGGGCTGGCGGCATCGGCAAACTGCAAACGCATGCGCACATACCCCTGACGCGCGATGGCAGCTTGCGCCTGCGGCGTCAGGACGATCTCAAGGGTGCTCACGTCCGTCTCCGTGAGACGGGTCGACAGCACTGGCACATCATTGAGGCTGATAACCACGCGCTGCTGCGGGTGCATCGCCCCCACCAGCGCCGAGGCCTCCAGCACCAGCGAGTGCACAATGGCGGACGGTCGGAAAATGATTTCCGCCTCGTGTCCCAACGACCAGGTGCCCCACGGTTCGTTGCCCGACCAGCCAGTGGCCAGGGTAACCGTCGCTGGGCTGCCGAGTTCGAACGACTGGCGCTCACCGTGCTTGAACTCGGTAATCAGTTGCAGCGGGTCAATGGCGTTCGCGACTGCCGGGCAGTCGGCGCACTGCTTCCAGCCCGGCGCCAAGACATTCAATCCGTCGATTTTGGCCAGTACATGAGCCGAGCGATCAAGGCTGGCCGCCACTTGCGGCACCAGCCGTTCCTCCAGCACGTAAAGGGTGTTGGCATCATAGATGCCCGACGTGATCGTACGCTGTGCCTCCGCTTGTGCGGCCATCTGCGCCTGATTGTCGACCCGTCCCAGGTACACCGCGTTCGTCGCCAGGCCATGGGTGCCGGCGTAATCCGCCAGCGTCAGCCAATGGGCCGAATAGTTCTGCGGCGAGAGCCAGCGAACGTTCTGATACCGCAACGCCGCCTGCTGCCAGAACGGATCTTTCATCGGGCTTTTCCACTTCGACTCAGGCGAAACCATCAGCAGCTTGCGCGTCAGGTCCCAGCCCACGCGAGAATCGCCGACCTGAATCACCAGCGCCAGCGCCAGCAGGTAAATCGCCGTGCGCGGACGGTGACCGCGAACCACCACGTACAGCACGACGAAGGTCGCCATGTACATCATCGGCCAGATCATCCGCCCCGACGCCCGGAACACGTTCGCCAGGGCCAGTGCCCACTCGGGTAGCGGATAGGTGAATTCGTAGGGACCGACACCAACCTTGTTGGACAGCGAAAACGCCATCAGCCCCACCAGTACCAGCAACAGCATCGGGCGCTTGCGCACCGTGCCCAGTACCTGACGGTCGCCTTGCAGCAGCACGACCAGGGCGCATATGGCCAGGAACATCACCCCCAACCCCAGGAAGGCGAAACCGTCACCGTCGCCCACCACTCCGGGGATGTCCTGCAACACGCAAGACCAGGTGTTCACGTCGATAAAGGACAACATGTTGGCCCGGTACACCCCGAAACCAAACGACATGACCCCACTGCCCACACTGAAGTAACCCGCCTGCCAACAGCACACGCCAACCAGCAGCACCAACAGCAGCCATTCGACTCCCGCCGCTATCGGCGTCAGCTTGCGCTGAAGGGTCCGGCCCAGCAGGTCCCCCATCCAGATCAGCGCCGCCATCGCCAACAGATAGGCATGAATCAGCGCGGCGCTGGTCAGCAACAGCCCCCAATACAGACGTCGCCGGTCGGTACCCGGCCGCAATGCCAGGTACAACGCCGCCAGAATCAGGAAGTGCCCCGCCAACGCCAGGTGCATGCCCATTCGCACAATCATGGCCGGTGAAAACAGGAAGAACCCGACGCCCAGCAGGCGCAATGCGACGTTGCTGGTGAGCAGGCCCATCAACTTCCAGGCAAACCAGGCTTGCAGCACAAAACACGTCAGCAGCCACAGGCCGAAGTACTGGAACGGCTCGGGCAGCCACGCGGAAAACGGTTTGAACAACAGCGCGAACAACGGATTGGAATCGGAAAACACAATCGCATTGCCCAACTCCAGCCCATAACTTGGGTTCAAGCCAAGGGGAAACGACCAGGGGGCGTGCCGAAAGAACACCCAGCCCAGGTAATGGGTCGCCGGGTCGCCGTTATCCAGCCAGGCAATATTCATAGGGTTCAGCGCCCGAGGGCCGACCACGATGAGAAATGCCAGAACGCCCATCAACAGAGGCAACAGTGTGACCGCCAGACGCTTGCCTGCTTGGTTCATCGATACGTCCAGAAGTTATGCAGTACAAAGGTGAATACCGGGAGAGTCAGCGCCACGGCGACAATACCCAGTCGATAGTCGAGCCCGGCGACCTGAGCGATCCAGGCCACCAGCATCGCCAGGAAAAAACCCACGACCGACACCGTGACAAACCGCGCCAGCGTCCGCCCGTGTAAACGGCTGGAGAAACTCCAAGTGGTATTCACCACGTAGGACACCACGGTGGCGACGATGAACGCGACGCCGTTGGCCAGTGGTGGCAATGCCTGCACGTGTTCAATGAACAGCACCGCGACCAGCGCATGGAGTGCCGTGACGGCGATCCCGGTCAGACCGAACCGCAAGGCGCGCCGGATCAGCACCGAGCGCTCGGAGGTGGCCGGCGGGTTCATGCCTGGCAACTCACGCGTTTAGCCCGGCAGCGCGCAGGCGTCATCGTTTTTCCGCCAGGCAGAACACCGTCAGGCCCGCCACGCGATTGGCCCGCATAAAGGGCCGCTCAAGCGTGCACAAGGTGTTCAGCAACGAGTTGACCAGTGGGTGATGTCGCTTGAGTTGCGAGCGCGGTGGCGAAGGTTGCGCGCCTTTGGGCAACAGCCGCAGCCCCGCCGCCAACGGGAACACCAGGCCAAAGTAGTAGGCGCCCTGGCGTACGTGCAAACCGGCATCGCGCACCACCGACTCGAGGTGTTTTAGGGTGTAGCGGCGTTTGTGTTCGAGAAAGTCGTCGTGCCCGCTCCACAGGAACTGGAACGCCGGTACGGTGATCAGGAAACGGCTGCCCACCGGGACTTTGTCGACGTAGGTTTTCAGCAGCCCGACATCGTCATCGACATGCTCGAGTACATCCATCAACAACACCAGATCGGCATCGACCGAGTCAATCGCGCGACGATAGTGCACCGGTTTTCCGGCGGTGGTGGCATCAGAGTCGGCGTCGTAGCTGATGTCCACGCACCAGGCCCGAGACGCGCTGGAGTGGGTCAGCAGGTGATGGGAGAAAAACCCCGAACCGGCGCCGACGTCCAGCAAGGATGTGGCGACATAGCCATCCAGCATACGGATCATGGCGGCGGCTTTGGAACGGTAGTACCAGTGTTGCGCGATACCGTCGCCGAGAATATCGGTTTCCTTGAGATCCATGCTTTAGTCCTTGGCGTTGTAGACCCGGCGTACCAGAAAAACCGGCCGACGCTTCGATTCGATGTAGGTCCTGCCCAAGTATTCGCCCAGCACGCCGATCCCGATCAGTTGCAGGCCACCCAGGAAGGTCACCGCGACCATCAACGAGGCGTAACCCGGCACGTCGATCCCGTGGATGATTGCCCGCAGGATGATGAAGGTGGCAAATGCAAACGATATCAGCGAGACGAACGCCCCGAGGTATGTCCAGATGCGCAAGGGCTCAGTGCTGAAACTGGTGATGCCCTCAAGGGCGAAATTCCATAACCGCCAGCCGTTGAACTTGGTCTCCCCGGCCACCCTGGCAGGTCGGACGTAATCGACGTAGGCCGTACGAAAGCCGACCCAGGCGAACAGGCCTTTCATGAAACGCCGCGATTCGGGCAGGGAGTCCAGCGCATCGACCACGCAGCGGTCCATCAGCCGGAAGTCGCCGACGTTTTCCGGCAACCGCTGTTCGGCAATCTTGTTGTGCAGGCGATAGAACCAATTGGCCGAGACTTGCTTGGCCCAAGAGTCGGAATCACGATTGACCCGCCGCCCGAGCACCACTTCGTAGCCTTCGCGCCAGCGCTCGACCATCTGGAGAATGACCTCCGGCGGGTCTTGAAGGTCGACATCGATCGGCACCACCACCTGCCCCGTGGCCGCTTGCAAGCCAGCGGTCAATGCCGCTTCCTTGCCGAAATTGCGGCTCAGGTCGACGATCCGCACGCGTGGATCGGTCTTCTGTCGTTCAAGCAGCAGCGCAAGCGTGGCATCGGTACTGCCGTCGTTCACGAACACGATGTCGAGCATGATCTGCGGTTCATTGGCGAAGACCGCAGAAATCCGGGCCAGAAACAGATCAACGGTGGCGGCTTCATTGAACACAGGGACAACCAGCGATAGCTGCAGGATGTCTGTCGGATCCATTCCGTGCTGATAAGTCAATTGATTGCTCTTTTTTATTGAGTTTTGACAATCTGCTTGCTCTATCGCCCACGTCCTGCAACCCGCGAGGAAGACTATCCTCGCCAAAAAACGATGACCGGAACGATCAGGCGGTTCGTATTAAGCAGCAGTCACCCAGGCGATGCAAGGGTAAACAAGACGCTGATTCAGCAGGTTTTCAGGCTTTTTCGACGTAGGATCCATTACCTTCCCGGCAAATGAAAAACGCATGGAATCGACTGCCGAAGCACTATGCCGCGTATGCCGTAATACTTTCTAACCATTGGAAACATAAGATTTATAGCCAATTTTTTCCGTACCGCTAACCTGCGCGGGCAGGTCATGGAACCTGTCGTAATTGAGCCATCGCATGGAGCGAGCCGTATGTATTTTGAAATCTACAGACAAACCCGAGGCACCCTGGTCACCGGAAAAGGTCAATGGCGCTGGCGCTTGAGAGCCGCCAACCACGAAACCATTGCCAGCGGTGAGTCCTACGTCAACAAGGCCGATTGCCTGCATGCAATCGGGCTGATCAAAAGCACCGACACCGAGACGCTCGTCAAAGAGATCTAGGCGTACGTTTAACGAAGCGGCTCACCGGCGCGTGAGTCGCTCCAGCCACAGCCTTCGGGCAACCGGCAAAAACGCCCTTCTCAGGTAACTTTTCCTACCCGTCTCGCCCCATCCTGACTCGACCTCTATATGATTCGCCCTCTGGAAAATCACATGGAAGATGCAGGATGCCGTTCAAACACTGGAAGTCACTGGGTTTAGCCTTACTGACGTTCACATCTCCCCTCCTCACCCACGCAGAAACCCGCCCTGCTCACCCGACGGTGATCATCGGCATGGACACCGACGCCAGCTACGTCGCAAAAGGGCCCTCGATTCAGGGCGTGCCTCAGGCAGAGCTGCGTCGCGCCGTGTTGTTGCAGCTCTCCAACCCGCATGCCTGCGGGAGCGACGAGGTCTACCTCACCCCTGAATCGGTGGGCGTTCCCAATGAGTCTTTTGGCCGGCTCCTGGATGAAGTCCAGCAACTGATCGACGATGAAACCCCGCTGCTGCTCACGCTGTCCGCCTGCGACGGCAAGCGCGCCTTCTTCGAGAAAGTCAGAGCCTGTACACCAGAAGAGTGCGCCGAGCTGACGGCCACACTGGTCGACGGCAAGCAGTACCTCGACGAGCAATACCAGGCGACTGGCAGAAGCCAGGCGACGTACTTCATCGCGATGCCCATGCCTTACGACAAAAAGCTCAAGGCCTGGCACGCCAAGGTCTTTTACGTTGAATCGAAAACCCTGCGCCGGGACTACTTCGTCGACGCCAAGGATTTCGTTTCCGGCAAGCCTGTCTACGGCTCAAAAACCTACTACCCGAACGGAAAGCTCGGTCAGAGTTTTCAGAACGACGTCCACGGCAAACGTCAGGGCGAAGTGGTCACCTATTCCGAGACCGGTATCGTCACCCAGCGTGCGACCTACCTGAACGATGAACTCGAAGGCCTGCAAACCACCTACCACGACAACGGCAAAGTCGAAGAAGCCTACACACTTCACGACGGCAAGCGGGTGGACGGCGAGTCCCTGACCTACGACGAAGACGGCAAGCTCGCCGAGCGCACCCCGTACCGTAATGGCGTAATCGATGGCCCCTACACGGCGTACTACCCGAGCGGAAAACTGCGGCACAGCAGCACATTCGTTGCAGGTGATGCTCAGGGACCGGCGATCACCTACTTTGAGGACGGTTCCGTCCAGACTGAACGCCAAAACGTCAACGGCCACCCGGATGGCTGGTTGATCACCTATTACGCTGGTGGAAAAGTCGCAGAGAAAGAGTTCTACGAGCATGAAAAGCAACGCAGTCTCGCTCGCTGGAACGAACAAGGCGTCCAGACCCTGCAATCCCAATGGGACGAACAACGCCGCGAGCAAGGCGACTTCAAGCAGTGGTATGGCAACGGCCAGCTCAAGGAGCACACGGCCTACAAGGATGGAAAAATCATCGGTGAGGCAAGCAGCTGGTACGAAAACGGCCAGCTCAAAGAGCAGAAGATCTACAAGGATGGGCAGCGCCAGGGTGAATCTCGCGACTGGTATGAAAGCGGCCAGTTGAACGCATCTGCCCACTACGTCGACGACCAGCGGGACGGCAAGACCCAGTACTGGGACATGGAAGGCAAGCTGTCCAGCGAGTGCACCTACAAGGCCGGCGAGCGGATTGGCGACTGCACTCAGCTTTAAACCGTTTTTTTTGGATCGCCCGCCTGCGCAATTCCGCGTTCGGGCGATCACCGACAGGGAAGCAGCACGATGTACTTGAAACACTGGAAGATGTACCTGGCCATCACCGCCTCCGGGCTGGCCGTATTGCCGGGCACGGCGGCGGCCAGCAGCACGCTGAACGCCTATTTCACTGAAGTCGACAGCAAAGTGACGAACCTGCCTGAAGTGGCGCCGGTCCCGTTGATCCTGATGACGCTCTCCACACCCAATGCCTGTGGCAACAATCAGGCCTACCTGACGCCAGAGGCCATCGAAGTCCCGGTTGAAGCGTTCTCGGAAGCACCGCAGAAACTCCGGCAAACCATCGACGAGCGAAGAACCTTCGTGTTGACGCTGTCGGACTGCAACGGCCACCCACCCGTGATCACCCACGTGGAACTGTGCACCCCGCAAGCGTGCCCTGAGTTCCTCGCCCAACCGGTGGACGGAAAACTCTACCTGAGCGAAAACTACCTGCCGGTCGACGCCGACGAGGGCGAAAACGTACTGAATGTACCGATGCCCTACGACAAGGCCCACAAGGCCTGGAAGGTCAAGATCTACAACCTGCGCAGCGGTAAATTGCGCCTGGAAGGCTACGTCGACAACGAAGACTATGCCAAAGGCAAACTGGTCTATCCGTACAAAGTCCTGCGCAACAACGGCAAGGTCGGCTACAGCAGCGAACTCGACGCCGATGGCCTGACCGATGGCAAAAGCATCGACTACCACGAGAACGGCAAGGTCCAGAAAACCCTGGTCTACCGCAAAGGCAAGATGGTCGACGGCGAATACGCTTCCTACGACGAAAACGGCAAAGTCACCGAACGCGTCAGCTACCGCAATGGCGTGATGGACGGGCCTTACCGTATGTACTATCCGAGCGGAAAACTGCAGCACAGCAGCACGTTCGTTGCAGGCAAAGCCGAGGGCGCATCGACCTCCTGGTTTGAGAACGGTGCGGTACAGACCGAACGCCATAACGTGAACAGCAGCCCTGACGGTTGGGTAGTCACCTACTACGCCAATGGAAAAGTAGAAGCGAAAACCTTGTTCGAAAAAGAGACTCAGCGCAGCGACTTGCTCTGGAACGAACAAGGCGTACAAGTCAGTCAGTCGCAGTGGGACGAACAACACCGCGAGCAAGGCGAGTTCAAGCTGTGGCACGACAACGGCCAGCTCAAGGACCTCCGGGTCTACAAGGACGGCAAGCTTCAGGGCGCCGCGCGTTCCTGGTTTGAAAACGGCCAGATGCAATCTTCAACCGACTACGTCGACGGCCGCGAACAGGGCTGGATGCGCTTCTGGAAGGAAGATGGCAGCCTGAGCAGCGAATGCCAGTATCAGGCCGGTATCCAGCAAGGAAAATGCACGTAAGACCCGGCTGATTCACCCCCGGGAAACGACGCCACACGTCGTTTCCCGGGTGCACGTCCCCCGCCCTAGAGCGCGCTCATCTCCCGGTTTTAGACATCCCTGCGTCACGTGACCCTGTCAGCGCACCCTCCCCAGGCGCGTCAAGTGTGGTCCATGTGCTTGTAAGTACTCAGAAAACCTTTCCTCTTTTTTTGAAAAGCCTTTGTCGGTTTCTTCGTTTCATTCGGGCTAGCTCTTGAAACCAATTGATAAGCATTCGTAAAAGGAGTATTTCAGGATGCCGAAGACGCCGTCACCCTGCCCATCCACCCTATGCCTGGCGCTGCGTAACAGTCTGCTTTGTGGCGCGCTGGTGTCGCTTCCGTGGGCGTTACCGGGCGTGGCGCACGCCGCACCCGGTATTCAGGTGGTTCGTCAGTACGACATCCCCTCTGGCACGCTGGACCAAGCGCTCAACCAGTTCGCCAACGTTGCCGGGCTGTTGCTGGCCGTGGACGCCCGACTCACTGCCAGTAAGCCGTCGCCGGGTTTGCAGGGCCAGTATTCGCCAGCCAAGGCCTTGCGCCAGTTGTTGATGGGCAGCGGTCTGGTTGCCCATATCGACGACGAGGGCCAGGTGCACATCGAAAAACAACCTCAGAACCCCGGCACTCTGGAACTCAATGCCACCAACGTCGTCGGCGAAGCAGAGTCCGATGCGCTCAAAGACTTCAACGCCCCGCGATCCACCGTGAGCCGAAACCTCGAACAGCTGGAGCGTTTTCGTGGACGCTCCAACGCGGACATGCTGGCCGGTATTGCCGGTGTACACACGTCCGACGGGCGCAATGGCGGCGGTATGGAGGTCAACATCCGGGGTATCCAGGGCCAGGGCCGGGTGCCGATCAAAGTCGACGGCAGCCAACAATCGCTGGATGTCTATCGCGGTTACGCGGGCACCGCGCAGCGCGCCTATGTTGACCCGGACCTGATCAGCAGTGTCACGGTAAACAAGGGACCGAGCCTGGGCGCGGCGGCGGCCGGGGCCATCGGCGGCTCGGTAGAGATGCAGACGCTGACGGTCCAGGACATCCTCAAACCCGGTGAAACCAGCGGTTTTCGCGTACGCGGGTCGCTGTCCGACAACAGCACCAGCGATATCCCGGACCAGTATCAGGTCCACCCGCGCACTGACCGCAATGACCTGCTCAATCCTCACGATTGGTCGCGCAGCCTGGCCTACGCCCACAAGGGCGAGCGTTTCGACGTGGTGGCCGCTTACGCCGAGCGCAGCAGCAACAACTACTTTGCCGGAGATCATGGCCGCGAGCGCTACGACACCTCGGCCATCAGCGGCGGCGGCCTGGTGGATGCCAATACCGTGGCGCGCAACTATTACGAAGGCGAGGAAGTGCTGAACTCCGGCACCCATAACACCTCATACCTGCTCAAAGGTACGCTTTACCGCGACAACGGCCTGGAGCTAGGGCTGGGTTATCGCTACCTGGATTCAAGTTTCGGCGAAATCATGCCTTCGCAGATCGGCCGCACCGGGCCGAGCGTCACCTGGCCCCTGGGTGATTTCAAGAAAGACATCGACCGCTACGACCAGGGCCTGGTGGATGGAGGCCAGCCCCGAGTACTACCAGCGTTGCTCAGCCGTGCCCGCAGCAGTGCCGGATGGCAACAACATGTGGGATGCGTCCGGTTGCTTCGTACGCGAAATTCTCGATCCGGTGGAGGACTACACCAACGCCAACCGGATGATTCAGTTCAAACCCGGCAATATCAAACTGCATACCCTCACCAGCGACTTCAAATGGCGCCCCGAAGACGACACGCTGGCACGCTATGTCGACCTGAACGGCCACCTGTGGGCCACTTTCGCCCGCAGCATCATGTACAACAACACCGGTTTCCATGCGCCTCAACGCGGCCAGGGCTACCAGGACGAGCAAAGCGAAAAGTACCGCTCCGCGCTCAAGTCGGACCTGAGTAACCTCAAGGTCGGAGCCGACCTGACCAACATCAACCGCTTCGACACCCGTGGCGGCGATTTCACCCTGACCTATGGCACGTCCTACCTGTACGAAACCATCGATCCGACCCGTGCGCCCTATCAGGACGATCGGCAAAACAATCGTGTGGAGCGCGACGCCAACCGTCACGAGTACAGCCTGAGCACCTCGCTGGACTACCAGCCCATCCAGGACCTGACGTTCACCCTCGGCGGGCGCTACAGCGGCTACCGCATTCGCGACCGCAATCGACAAGCCATCATCGAATCACGCCCGGATTCATTGCCGGCTTATCCCTGGACACCCTGGACCCGCGAGTTCACAGGTTTTGCACCGAACACCGAACTGTCCGGCCACGGCTTCGCACCGGCCTACAGCGTCAGCTACACCTTCAGCGAACACCTGATGAGCTACGCGTCCTACACCCAGGGTTTGCGCATGCCGTCACTGTTCGAAACCACCATGGGCAACTGGACCGCCATCCCCAACAACGACTTGCGGCCTGAACGAATGAAAACCTTCGAAGTGGGGACCGCGCTCAAGGGCAACAACTTGCTGTTCAGCAATGACCAGGGTGCAATCAAACTGGCGTACTTTCGCAACACCATCGACAACATGATCACGCGCAATTATCGCTACAACAAAAATGCGCCCGCCGGTTTTGGTGGTGAGTTGAACATCCGCAACGTCGACAGCTTCACCACCCAGGGCTTTGAACTGACCAGCAGCTACGACAGCCAGTGGGTGTTCGCCGACGTGTCTTATGTTTACAACACCAAGGCTGAAACCTGCGACAGCGCCTTCGCCCAGGCTCTGCGCGATGGCGGCAAGGCACAAACTCCCGATTGCACGCCTGGCGGCTTCCAGGGTTCCTACACCAACACCCAGAACCCGCCGCGCTATACCGTCAACATGGTGCTGGGCGCCAAGGCGTTCGAGCAAAAACTGGCCACCGGCATACGCATGCTCTACAACAGCGGCCCGATGTACGTGCTGGACAAATCCTGGCAGGTCGGCGCAACCACCCCGCAGCAGCATTATCTGTCCACGCGGATCTACGACTACTTCGCCGACTACCAGATCAACGATGAACTGAAGGTCAGCTTCAATATTTACAACCTGACCGACCAGTACTACCTGGACCCGATGTCGCAAAGCATGATGCCGGCACCGGGCAGGACATCGAGCCTCTCGGCCTCGCTGAAGTTCTGAAGCACCGCCGTTTGCCGATCGGCAGGCGCAGTGCTTGCCCCACGAAAAAGCCCCCGTCATCACACCTGATCACGGGGGCTTGTCGTTAGTGCCTGTCGCGTTGTTCACCAGCGCCCCGGAGCACGCCGGACGGGCCTTGCATCAACAGGGTGCCTCGGTCTCGGCACCCTCTTCGTCAAAGCGTGCGTACCAGCGCCGGGAACTGTCTTTTCCGAAACTCGCCCCATAAGGCGAATGGCCGTGAAGTTGAACAGGACTCGAACTGCGTAGCGGTTTCACTCCCTTGCTGACCGTCACGTAGGCGGCGGGAAGTCCATCAGCAAGTGCCCCGAGTTGCGGGTAGTCACCTGCACGGATAATCAGCCCCTTGTCGTACCTGACCACGTCGATATCACTCCGGGAGCCCTGCAATTGGCGCACGGCGGTTTCACCGCCCAGACGCTCGACGAAGGTATCCGAGAGGATGGTGTACCAGTTTGCACCTTTGATCTGGTCAACCAAATGCATGGAGAGCCTGTGCGGCATGGAGTCGACCTCCAGCCCTGAAAACTGTTGAGCCAGCTCACACTCGATATGCGTGTAGGGATCGAAATAAAACGGCAGGATTGTCGACAGCCCACCATAGCCATGGTCCGCGCAGACCTGATTGCACAGGTAAACCAGCCAGTCACGATAACGAGCCATACCCTCTGCTGCCTCGAGAAACGTCCAGGGCAACACAAGCTTGATAAACGAACGCGTCGAGTCACCGTGCAGCTCTTGTGAGCTCAGGACGGCAAGACCGTAGGTCTCGGCCTCCTTGTCGTCAATTGCACTGGAGATCTGCCACTCATACTGATTATGGGGGCCGGTCTTCAGGATCTTGTCACGGCTCTTCTTGAAACTGTCGGGCGTCAGCTTGCTGTGTCTTTCCCCCCATTGTGCCTTGAGCTCTGAGCCGAACTCGCTGTAGAAGCGATCAAAGCACTCCATGACTTTTTGCTTGATTTGGGTCGTGTACCCTTCTTTGAAGTACAGGGTCGCAATCAAACCCAACTTCACTACCGGGGTCCCGTCCGGCAATTCAAAGGCCAGATCCGGGGCACGCTCTACGAGTTGTTCCAATCCCTTCATAACGACTCTTCCTTAACGCGCGATCCCACCAACACCGCCCGAAATACTGAGAGAAAGCGACACGCAAAGCCTTCTTCACATTTCCCGCCCATGCAAAAAGCCCCGAGGCGGTTAAGCGCTCGGGGCTTTTCTATGTATGGCGGAGAGATAGGGATTCGAACCCTAGGTACTGTCGCCAGTACAACGGATTTCGAATCCGTCCCATTCGGCCACTCTGGCATCTCTCCAACGGCGCGCATCATAACAGCACATTCACAGGAAGCAAACCCTCAAGTGAAATTTTTTCCGTGCTATCAGATGCTTGCGTCGATTACAGCGGTACGCCGAGGCGGTTGGCGACTTCTTCGTAGGCTTCGATGACGTCACCGAGGCCCTGACGGAAGCGGTCCTTGTCCATTTTCTTGCCGGTAGCCTTGTCCCACAGACGGCAGCCGTCCGGGCTGAATTCGTCGCCCAGGACGATGGTGCCATCGTGGAACACGCCGAATTCAAGCTTGAAGTCGACCAGCAGCAGGGCCGGCGTCGTCGAACAGCTTGCTCAACACTTCGTTGACCTTGAGCGACAGTTCTTTCATGCGAACCAGTTGCTCAGCGGTGCCCCAACCGAATGCCACGACGTGGGATTCGTTGATGAACGGGTCGCCCTTGGCGTCGTCCTTGAGGAACAGTTCGAAGGTGTAAGGGTTGAGTTTCATGCCTTCTTCAACGCCCAGGCGCTTGACCAGGCTGCCGGCGGCGTAGTTACGCACGACGCACTCGACCGGGATCATGTCGAGCTTCTTCACCAGGCACTCGTTGTCGCCCAGCAGCTTGTCGAATTGAGTCGGCACGCCGGCTGCTTCGAGTTTCTGCATGATGAAGGCGTTGAACTTGTTGTTCACCATGCCTTTGCGGTCGAGCTGCTCGATGCGCTTGCCGTCGAACGCCGAGGTGTCGTTGCGAAACAGCAGGATCAAGCGGTCAGCGTCATCGGTCTTGTAAACCGACTTGGCTTTGCCGCGGTAGAGTTCTTCACGTTTTTCCATGATGGGCTCCGCTTGCTAAGTAGATGGGCTAGGCGATATCTCGCCAGTCGAGCCCTGAATCTTGATCGGCCAGTTGCAGCCAGTCCGGGTCGCACCCGAGGGTGTCGACAAAACATTGCCGGGCCAGCTGCGGCAGGTTGTTCTTGCTGCTCAGGTGGGCCAGTACCAGGTGTTGCAGGTCTTGCCAGCCCAACTCGGCCACCAGGCTTGCGGCCTGATGGTTGTTCAAATGTCCCAGTTCACCGCCCACCCGCTGTTTGAGAAAGGATGGGTAGTGGCCTCTGGCGAGCCTGTCACGGCAATGGTTGGCCTCGATCATCAACGCATCGAGGTTGCGATACCCCTCCAGCACCGTGGCGCAATACGAGCCCAGGTCCGTCAGCAGGCCGAAGCGCCGCCGACCATCGCTGAAGACGTACTGCGTCGGTTCCTGCGCATCATGGGCCACCGCGATGACGCTGATGCTCAGGCTGCCGATCTGCAATTGCTCACCGCCAGCCAGAAGGCCTGCCGGCTCAACCGGTTTGCGCATCCCGCGCAGGGTGCCGCGACTCAGGTAGACAGGAAGATTGTAGCGCCGAGACAGCAAACCCACGCCATGCACGTGGTCGGCATGCTCGTGGGTCACCAGTATCGCGCTCAGTTGCGTCGGGCTGACACCCAGGCGCAACAGGCGTTTTTCGGTTTCACGCAGGGAGAAACCACAATCAACCAGTACAACCGTGTCGTCGCTGGCTATCAGCGTGCCGTTCCCTTGGCTACCGCTGCCGAGAACGGCAAAACGCATCGAATCAGCCCAGGTTGTCCTGAATCACGCCCAACACTTTGCGGGCCACATCGGCCGGTGCAACGGTGTTGATGTTTTTCTCGACGGTGACCTGGACGTTTTCACCCACCTTGCTCAGGCGAACCTGATAACGCTCGGCACGGGCTTCAACTTCTTCCTTCGCAGGCTTGCTGCCGAACAACTTGCCCAGGAAACCCGGCTCGTCGTTTTTCTTCTCGGCTTTTTCCGCGAGGTTGATGTAGTACAGGCCCAGGCTGCGGTTGATGTCTTCAACGCGCCACTCACCCTGCTCCAGCGCACGGCCGACACTCGACCACGCACGGTCCAGGTCGGAACCGACGTTGAGCACCGGGTTGCCGCTGCCGTCTTCGCTCAGGCTGACGCGGTTCGGGGTGTCGAAATCACGGGAGGCCAGCATGGAGACAGAACCGCCCTTCTCCGAAGTACGGCTCATGCTCGCGAGCATGTCATCGACCAGTGCAGCGTCCAGGCCAGTGTTGACCGAACGGTTGGTGAAGGCGACGTCGGCAGTGCTGCCGGCAGGACGCTCGGCGCTGACCACGTAGACTTCACTGGTATTGCGCTGCACGCCTGGCTCGATGCGCACCCGTACGCGGGTCTCGCTATCGGACGCCACGCCAGCAGAAGTCAGACGCTTGGCGACTGCCGCCGACAACTCGTCAGGACGCTGCCAGGACGTTGTGAACTCGCCGGTTTGCGGGCGCTGTTCATCCAGACGGAAACCGTTGTCCTGGAAGAACTGCACGGCCACGGGCCAGACTTCGGCCGGAGGGTGCTGCGCCATGACCCAGCGCGAGTCGCCGCTCTTTTGCAGGCTGTAGTCACTGGCATCGGCCAGCGCCGACAGTGGCTGCGGACGCGGCACTTCGTATTCACCCTTGACGGTGTCGTCTGCCACGTTACGCGGGATCGGCAACAACGGGTCCAGACGCTTGGAGGTGCTGACGTCCGGCGGCAGTTGCATCGGTGCAGTCTGTTGCGCTTCCAGGTAATCGCTACCACGGTCACGGAAATAACCTTCCGGGCCCCAGACCCATCCGCAGCCACTGGTGCTGGAGATAATCAAGGCAAGTGCGGAAAGTCCGGCCATTCGCTTCATGCGTTGTACTTCCTCAATTAAACCAATACGCCGGACTGGCGCAGGGCCTGTCGCAGCGGTTCGTGACAGGCTTCGCTGAGCCAGGTGAGCGGCAGACGGATACCGTCCGGCATCAAGCCCATTTCATGCAGGGCCCATTTCACGGGGATAGGGTTGGATTCGATAAACAGGGTTTTATTGAGCGGCATCAGCTTTTCGTGGATCGCCCGGGCAGTCACGGCGTCGCCCTTCAGGGCTGCGGTGCACAGATCGCTCATCTCACGCGGCGCCACGTTGGCGGTCACCGAAATGTTGCCTTTACCGCCCAGCAGGATCAGCTCGACAGCGGTGGCGTCGTCACCGGAAATCACCAGGAAGTCCTTGCTGACACCGTCCAGGATCGCCTTGGCGCGCGAAAGATCGCCCGTGGCTTCCTTGATGCCGATGATGTTTTTCACGGTCGACAGGCGGATCACCGTCTCGGCCTGCATGTCACAGGCTGTGCGGCCAGGCACGTTGTAAAGGATCTGCGGGATGTCGACGGCTTCGGCGATGGTCTTGAAGTGCTGGTACAGGCCTTCTTGCGTCGGCTTGTTGTAATACGGGGTCACCAGCAGGCACGCATCGGCGCCAGCGGTTTTCGCATTGGTGGTCAGCTCGATGGCTTCGCGCGTCGAATTGGCGCCCGTGCCGGCGATCACCGGGATGCGCCCTGCGACCTGCTTGACCACGCGACGAATCACCTCGATGTGTTCGTTCACGTCCAGGGTGGCCGATTCACCTGTGGTGCCGACGGCCACGATAGCGTGGGTGCCGTTTTGCAGGTGAAAGTCCACGAGTTTGCTCAGGCTGTCCCAGTCGAGACGCCCCTGAGCATCCATGGGTGTGACCAGTGCCACCATACTGCCCGCAATCATGCAACCGCTCCTGCCGGAAAAAGAGAGCGGTAATGGTACTGGCGCCAAGATGCTTGTACAAGCGAAGTACTGCGTGCGCGCCATTCCCCTGAGCGCTGGTTTTCGCTACCCTTCAGACTTTGATCGGTAACTGACCAGCTATCAGGCCGGGTTCAAGCCTTCATTTTCGGCATCATAAGCCCCGATCCCGCATTGCCAGCCGCGTTCTCGCTACACTGCAGAGCGCTACAACTGTCTGGCTCGGGTTTTCTGAATGCGTCTGCGCAGGCTCGCCCCCAGCAAAAAGCCGGTACAGTACCGACCGCTCATCGCTTTAGGAATGCTGCATGTCCACCCCCACAGTTCGCGAACAATTCCTTGTCATCAGTGCCCTCGGCGCCAACCCCATGGAGCTGACTAACGTCCTGTGCCGCGCCAGCCACGAAAATCGCTGCGCCGTCGTGACTTCCCGCCTGACTCGCCATGGCGAGTGCAGCGCGTTGATCCTGGAGATCTCCGGCAGCTGGGACGCCCTCGCCCGCCTGGAGGCCGGCTTGCCAAGCCTGGCCAAGAAGCACGCCTTCACCGTCAACGTGGTGCGCAGCGCGGCGCTGGAAAACCGCCCGCAAGCCCTGCCGTACGTGGCTTATGTCAGCTCGGCCTACCGCTCCGACATCGTTAACGAACTCTGCCAGTTCTTTATCGATCACAACGTCGAACTGGAAAACCTGACCTGTGACACCTATCAGGCCCCGCAGACCGGCGGCACCATGCTCAACGCCACGTTCACCGTGACCCTGCCGGCCGGCGTGCAAATCAGCTGGCTGCGCGATCAGTTCCTGGACTTCGCCGACGCGCTGAACCTGGATGCGCTGATCGAACCGTGGCGCCCACAGAACCCAATGTAAGGAAGCTCCCATGGCCGTTGCTATCGACCAACCCGTCGCCGACTTCGAAGCGCCTGCCACCAGCGGGCAGACTGTCAGCCTGGCAGCCCTGAAAGGCCGGCAAGTGGTGATTTACTTCTATCCGAAGGACAGCACGCCGGGTTGCACCACAGAAGGCCAGGGCTTTCGCGATCAGTACGCGCAGTTCCAGGCGGCCAATACCGACGTGTTCGGCGTGTCCCGCGACAGCCTGAAGTCCCACGAGAACTTCAAGTGCAAACAAGCGTTCCCGTTCGAGCTGATCAGCGACAAGGACGAGGCCATCTGCCAATTGTTCGATGTCATCAAGCTGAAAAAGCTCTATGGCAAGGAATACCTGGGCGTGGATCGCAGCACTTTCCTGATCGACAAGGACGGCGTGCTGCGTCAGGAATGGCGCGGCGTGAAGGTGCCCGGCCATGTGGATGCGGTTCTGGCGGCAGCTCAGGCACTGAACAAAGCCTGATGTTATTGCGGCGTTTTCATTGACGCCTTCGCGAGCAAGCCCGCTCCCACAGGCATTTTCGCTGAACCTGTGGGGCGGGCTTACTCGCGAATGGGTCCTGCCCCCCGCCGATTATTCTGGATCTACCCCTACAGCAGCGGCGCGACAATCGGCTCCTTGCGCGGCCAGGCATCCAGCACGGCCTTGAACAGGGTCGCCAACGGTATTGCGAAGAACACCCCCCAAAAGCCCCACAGCCCGCCGAACAGTAGCACCGCGCAGATGATCGCCACTGGATGCAGGTTCACCGCTTCGGAGAACAGCAGCGGCACCAGTACGTTGCCATCCAGGGTCTGAATGATCCCGTACACCGCCATCAAATAGATGAACTGATCGCTCCAGCCCCACTGGAACAACGCAATCAGCAGCACCGGCACGGTCACCACCACCGCCCCGACATAGGGCACCACCACCGACACGCCGACCAGCAGCGCCAGCAATGCCGCATAGTTGAGCCCCAGTGCGACGAAAGCGATATAGGTCACGCCGCCGCAAATGAACATCTCCATGACCTTGCCGCGAATGTAATTGGCGATCTGCCGATTCATCTCCTGGGCGACCCGTGTAATCAGCGCGCGCTCACGGGGCAAGTAGCCACGCACCCACTGACCGATCATCACCCGGTCCTTGAGAAAGAAAAACACCAGGATCGGCACCAACACCAGATAGATCATGATGTTCACCACCAGCGGCAGGCTGGAGAGTGAAAAGGTCAGCGCCCACTGTCCGAATTTGCCGATTTCGCCGCGCGCGACTTCAATCGCCTGCAACACCTGCTCATCAGACACCAGATGCGGATAACGCTCCGGCAACAGCAACAACAGCGATTGCCACTTGCCGAGCATCCCCGGCAGCTCGTTGAACAACGTAATCAATTGATGCCAGAGCAACGGCACAACCACCACGATGAACACCAGCAACAGGCCCATGAACAGCGCGAACACCAGCCCGACCGCCACGCCGCCGGGCACGCGCAAACGCTCCAGCGTCACGACCAGACCTTGCATCAGGTAAGCCAGCACCATCCCCGCCAGCACGGGCGCAAGCATGCCGCCCAGGGTGAGCACTGCCGTGAAGGCCAGAATCAACAGCACCGCCAGCACCACCGCCTCTTCATCGGAGAAGTAACGCTGGATCCAGTCGCGCAACACTTTAAACATCAATGTTCCTTAAAAAAAGAGCTCCCACGGCTCAGGCCTTTTTCAGCCAGTAGCGATAAACACCGGCGTCATCTTCTTCGCGAAGCAGCGTATGACCGGCCAAACGGGCAAAGGTGCGGAAATCGCGCTGGGAACCGGCGTCAGTGGCGGTCACTTTGAGCACCGCACCGCTGGCCAGGCGATTGAGTTCCAGCTTGGCCTTGAGCAGTGGCAGCGGGCAATTCAAACCGCTGGCGTCCAGTTCGGCGTCATGCTCTACAGCGTCGGTCATTGCTTCACTCCGTTCAGGTGATTGAGACACCTAGAATATCTGGTCGCAAGGCAAGTGTCCGGCTACAGTAAGGTCTTTGTCTTCTAAGGCTTTGTGCATGACTTTTCTGCGCCCTACCCTGCTGACGCTCGCTTGCCTGCTCGCCTCACCAGGCTTCGCCGACGACTTGCCGTCACTCGGTGATGCCAGTTCAGCCATCGTCTCGCCACAGCAGGAATACCAATTGGGCCGCGCCTGGCTCGCGATGCTGCGCAGCCAGGTGTCACAACTCAACGATCCCCAGCTCAAGGATTACGTCGAATCCAGCGTCTATAAACTGGTGGAGACCAGCCAGGTCACCGACCGGCGCCTGGAATTCATCCTGATCAACAGCCCGCAACTCAACGCCTTCGCCGCCCCTGGCGGGATTGTCGGGGTCAACGGCGGCTTGTTTCTGAACGCCCAGACAGAAGGCGAATACGCCTCGGTACTGGCTCACGAACTGGCTCACCTGTCGCAACGCCACTTCGCCCGGGGCGTTGAAGCCCAGCAGCGCATGCAGGTGCCGATGATGGCTGCCCTGCTGGCCGGTATCGTCATCGCCGCGGCCGGTGCCGGGGACGCGGGCATCGCAACCATTGCCGGTACGCAGGCGGCCGCCATCCAGGAACAACGGCGCTTCTCACGGCAGAACGAGCAGGAAGCCGACCGTATCGGCATCCTCAACCTGGAAAAGGCCGGTTACGACCCGCGCTCGATGCCCACCATGTTTGAACGGTTGATGCGCCAGTATCGCTTCGACGCCAAGCCACCGGAATTCCTGTTGACTCACCCGGTTACCGAATCCCGGATTGCCGACACCCGCAACCGCGCCGAACAGGCGAAACCGGGCGGCATAGAGGACAGCATGCGCTATCAGTTGATCCGCGCGCGGGTTCAACTGATCTACGAAGAAACCCCAGGCCTGGGCGCCAAGCGCTTTCGCGCCCAACTCGATGAAAACCCGAAAAACGATGTGGCGCGTTATGGCCTGGCGATTGCCCAGATCAAGGGCGGCCAATTGAATGAGGCACGTGAGAACCTCAAGCAACTGCTGGCCAAGTCTCCCAACGAAATCATCTACAACCTGGCGCAGGTCGACCTGGACATCACCAACAATCGCCTGCCCGATGCGCAGTCTCGCGTTGACCGGATGCTCACGCAGTACCCAGGCAACTATCCGCTGAATCAGGTCCGTGTTGATTTGCTGCTCAAGCAGAACCGTCCGGCTGACGCCGAGAAAGCGCTTGAAGCGCTGCTCAAGACGCGCCCTGACGATCCGGACGTCTGGTACATGGTGGCAGAAACCCGCGGCCTGTCCGGCAACATCATCGGCCTGCACCAGGCTCGCGCCGAATACTTCGCACTGGTCGGCGACTACCGTCAGGCCATCCAGCAACTGGACTTCGCCAAACGCCGTGCGGGCAGCAACTTCCCGCTGTCGTCACGCATCGACGCCCGACAAAGAGAGCTCATGGAACAAGAGCGCATGGTCAAGGACATGATGGGCTGAGGTTTTTTCCCGCCAAAAAAAACGCCTCTTTCGAGGCGTTTTTCTATTCAGCGTATTACCGGTTTACTCAGCCAGCTTGAACGTGATGAAACTCGCACGCCCCTGACGCAGAACCCGCATCGAGACGGAACGGTTCTTCGGCAGCGCCTTGGCGATGTCCATGAACTCCTTGGTCGAGTCGATGGCCTGATTGTTCAGGTGAGTGATGACGTCACCCGGACGCAGGCCGATCAGGGCAGCAGGACCGTCCTGAACTTCCTTGATGACCACGCCACCTTTGAGGTCGAAGGTTTTCTTCTGCTCATCGGTCAACTCGACCACTGCCACGCCCAAGCGATTACTGCTGCGCTCAACACCGGATTTTGGCAGCGCATCCAGCTCTTTGCCTTCTTCCGGGATAGCGCCGACCGTCAACTCGACATGCTTGCGCTTACCGTCACGAATCACTTCAAGATCTGCCTTGGCACCCGACTTCAGCGCGCCAACCAGGTGCGGCAAATCGGCAGACATGACAATCGGCTGACCGTTCATGCTCAGAATCACGTCACCCACCAGCAAGCCACCCTTGGCTGCCGGGCCGCCATCCTGGATCTGTGCAACCAGCGCACCGGCCGGTTTTTCCAGACCGAAGGACTCGGCGAGATCCTTGTTCACTTCCTGGATCACCACACCCAGCCAGCCACGACTGACCTTGCCACCGCTTTTGAGCTGATTGGAGACGTCCATGGCAACGTCGATTGGAATGGCGAACGACACGCCCATAAAGCCGCCGGAACGGGTGTAGATCTGCGAGTTGATCCCGACCACTTCACCGGCCAGGTTGAACAGCGGACCACCCGAGTTACCCGGATTGATCGGCACGTCGGTCTGGATGAACGGCACATAGTTGTCGTTCGGCAGGCTACGACCAACGGCGCTGACGATCCCCTGGGTCACGGTATGGTCAAAGCCAAATGGCGAACCGATTGCCACCACCCACTGCCCGGCTTTCAGATCCTGGGATTTGCCCAGCTTGAGCACCGGCAGATCCTTGCCCTCGACCTTGAGCAACGCCACATCGGAGCGCGGATCAGTACCGATCAACTTGGCTTTCAACTCACTGCGATCGGCAAGACGCACGATGATTTCATCGGCATCGGCGATCACATGGTTGTTGGTCAGGATGTAACCATCTGGCGAGATGATGAAACCCGAGCCCAGCGACTGTGCTTCACGCTGACGATCGCCGCGCGGCGGACGCCCTTGTGGCGGCATCCCGCGCTCGAAAAACTCGCGCAACATCGGAGGCAGGCCTTCCAGGTCCGGCATCTGATCGGAGACCTTGCGGTCCGGAAGTTTCTGCGTGGTACTGATGTTCACCACGGCAGGCGAGGCCTGCTCGACCAATTGCGTAAAGTCAGGCAAATCGGCCGCCTGGGCTGCGACCGTCTGACCGAGCACTAGCACGGCGGCAATGATGGATAAATAGGACTTCAAACGTGGTATCGACATACGGCTCCCGTTACGACGAGCATGGTTAAGCGATAGGAAACAACAAATACCGGACAACGATCCACGGTACTTTTGTTCCGGGAACAACAAAACAAGGCCAGAGCCGTGAGGCTCTGACCTATAGAAAAATTAAAGGAATTCTGCAAACTGAAATGCTCACCAAACATTTCGGCGTCTCAATTGTGCGATGGACATTGCTGACCCCCTTACACAACTAACCTGCCGATGGATGAGCATCACCGCGTCGACTCACTGCTTGGCCGTCGTGTTGCCGGAACGCATGGACAGCGCAATTCGCTCAGCGGTGCCAATCGGAATCTCGCCCACCACCGTGACCATCATCTCGCCTTCAGGGGTCGTCAGACGACGGGAAACCGCAACCGTCGGGCCCAACTGAGTACGGGTGTCGGTCACCGTCGCGCCATTGAGAGGCTCGAGGAACACCGAAAAACGCGCCAGACCGTCGTCATACATCAGGCTGCTGACCTGCGTTTTGGTTTCGGGATCCTTGTGCGCGGAACTGCTGGCCAACTCGAAGCCGGGCGGCAACCAGTCCGAATGCCAGACCTGAGCCGTTTTCACCGCAGCTGCCTTGTCTGCGTCCAGCGCAACCACCTTACAGTCAGGGCTGGCCTGAAGATCGGCATCCGAAGGAACGTCGGCAGTATCAAACTGAGTAAACTGGAAACGCTCCAGCAACTGGCCTTTTTCGTTGAGCAGCAATGACTTCAATGGCAAACCGGTCTGGCTATCCAGATGCAGCTCAAAGCCATAACGGTGTTGATCACGTGGCGTTAACGACACAATAACGGCCGGACGCCCGGCCACACGCGACTTGCCAATGACGGCAAGCTCATACCAATTCTTGAGCTTTTGTGGATCAAGCGCACGAGCAGAGGAGTTTGGCGTATCACCCAACCCCGCAACCAGGGTGCCGCTGACGCATTGAGTATGCCCATCAATGCGTACGACTTCCTGAGCCGACCCGTCAAGCTGGAGCAAACGCTCACGGACCTTGCCATCCTGGACACGATGCCAGATGTTGTGGGTAGAGAAACTACCGTTGCGCTCGTAGACGAAAGTGCCTTGAAAGCTTTGCTGTTGCTCAGCCTGCCCTAGACGGTTCAACCAGTCCTGGGCTTCATCGGCGTAGGCTGGAACAGCAAACCAGCCACCGAGCAGAAGCGAAAGTAGAGGTATGGCGCGCATGATCCTCCTTAACGGTTTTCCAGACTGGCTGCACGAGCGTAAGGCAACGCGCTTTCAGTGCCTTTGAGCGCAGCTTGTTGAGCATGTTGGCGCAAGTAGCTTGGCAGACGCTGATCGTGCCAACCTGGCTGACCTTGCAGTACGCCATTGGCCATTGGGCCTGTGGCTTGCGAACTCTCATTGTAGCCGGCCAAAACCGCAGGGCCTTTAACTTGTGGAACGGCCAGGCCAGGCTGGGTGGATTGCTGTGCCAGTTCGACACCGGCAATCTCGTCCTGGTTGTACAGACGCACACCGGCCAACACCGCAACAGTCACCGAAGCAGCCACCGCCAGACGACCCAGGCTGCGCCATGGACCGCGGGAAACTTTTGCCGGCACGGCTTCGTCAGCCAGCGCAGCCGAAACGGCCGCAGCGATGTCCAGACGAGGCAGCAACAAATCCTTGTGCATAACAGCCCGTGCGACTTGGTAACGGGCCCAGGTCTCGCGAGTTTCTACATCGTCGAAGGCATTCAATACCCGACGCAATTCCAGTTCGTCCGCTTCGTTATCCATCACTGCGGACAGCGATTCCTGCAGGGCTTCACGACTCATGGCGGTTCCTCTCTTGGCTGTCGCCGCTGTCTCAGCTTTCCTGCAACAACGGCTGCAGGGCTTTATCGATGGCTTCCCGAGCGCGGAAAATCCGGGAGCGCACGGTACCCACCGGACACTGCATGACGCTCGCAATGTCCTCGTAACTCAGACCATCGAATTCACGTAAAGTTAACGCCGTACGCAAATCTTCTGGCAGTTGCTGAATGGTTCGATGGACGGTGCCTTCGATCTCATCCCGCAGCAATGCTCGCTCCGGCGATTCAAGATCCTTGAGGCCATGATCGCCATCATAGAACTCTGCATCTTCGGTACTGACATCGCTATCCGGCGGCCGACGGCCGCGTGAAACCAGATAGTTTTTCGCCGTGTTGATGGCGATGCGGTATAGCCACGTATAAAACGCACTGTCTCCGCGAAAATTACCAAGTGCACGGTAAGCCTTGATAAAGGCTTCCTGTGCAACATCCTGGGCTTCATGGGTGTCGTGCACGAAACGCACGATCAACCCGAGAATTTTGTGCTGGTATTTCAGCACGAGCAGATCAAATGCACGCTTGTCGCCGCGCTGAACACGCTCGACCAGCTGCTGATCCTCTTCCTGGGTTAGCATGAACACTCCTCGATAAGCGCGGAGGAGGCTTGCATAACCAATCGATCAAGCTTGCAAACATAGACTCGGGCTTTTCGCAAAAGTTCTCCCCCCTCCAGGCAAGTTTCCTGCGGCTCTGATTTGGCACGCACGAAAAACGCAGCGCGGGCGTGGCCGGCTGCGCGAATAATCTTGTCGTCGAACCCACCCGCAAAGACCGAATCACAAGCCTTGCATAAAGACCGACGCGTCCCCTTCTATCAGGCAACCTTCTATTGAACGTGGGCGCTTGGCAAAAGTTCCCAATCTTTATAGTCGGGCAAGAGCGACAATGTGCAACCGTGAAGAGAAAAAGCGTGTTTCATCCGCGATACGGGTGCCTTGTCGGCGATTTAACCGGTAAATCGCCCGGCACGACCCTAAAGCCCGGTCGTCACTTTTACGTCACAGTCATTTCACATCGCCATGAAGGCCCGGCTATTGTGCCGATCCACCCCTCTATATACTAGTGCGCTGTGTGGCTGCCTTGACTCGCCAATCCAGGTGTCTTGCGCCAACCCCGACCCGGGTCGCTTTGAGCGGAATCCTGAAATGAGCCAACAGTTTCAACACGATGTTCTGGTGATTGGCAGCGGTGCTGCCGGCTTGAGTCTTGCGCTGACCCTACCCGGTCACCTGCGCATTGCTGTCCTGAGCAAAGGCGACCTCGCCAACGGTTCGACATTCTGGGCCCAGGGCGGTGTCGCAGCCGTACTGGATGACACCGACACCGTTGAGTCTCACGTCGACGATACGCTCAATGCCGGTGGCGGCCTGTGCCACGAAGATGCCGTGCGCTTTACCGTCGAGCACAGCAAAGAAGCCATTCAATGGCTGATCGACCAGGGCGTGCCGTTCACCCGCGATGAACAGTCCGGCACCGAAGACGGTGGTTTCGAGTTTCACCTGACCCGCGAGGGCGGTCATAGCCATCGACGCATCATCCACGCCGCGGACGCGACTGGCGCAGCGATTTTCAAGACACTGCTCGCCCAGGCCCGCCAACGCTCGAACATCGAGCTGCTGGAACAACGCGTCGCTGTCGATCTGATCACCGAAAAACGCCTGGGCCTGGACGGCGATCGTTGCCTCGGCGCCTATGTGCTCAATCGCGGCACGGGCGAAGTCGACACCTATGGCGCACGCTTCGTGATTCTAGCCTCCGGCGGCGCGGCAAAAGTCTATCTGTACACCAGCAACCCAGATAGCGCCTGCGGCGATGGCATCGCCATGGCCTGGCGATCCGGTTGCCGGGTGGCGAACCTGGAGTTCAACCAGTTCCACCCCACGTGCCTGTACCACCCGCTGGCCAAGAGTTTCTTGATCACCGAAGCCCTGCGTGGCGAAGGGGCACACTTGAAACTGCCCAATGGCGAACGCTTCATGCAGCGCTTCGATCCACGCGCCGAACTGGCGCCACGGGACATCGTGGCGCGGGCCATCGACCATGAAATGAAACGCCTGGGCATCGACTGTGTGTACCTGGACATCAGCCACAAGCCCGAGTCCTTCATCAAGACGCACTTCCCGACGGTGTACGAGCGCTGCCTGGAATTTTCCATCGACATCACCAAACAACCCATTCCGGTAGTGCCCGCCGCGCACTACACCTGCGGCGGCGTGATGGTCGACCAACAGGGCCGCACCGACGTTCCGGGCCTGTATGCCATTGGCGAAACCAGTTTCACCGGCCTGCACGGCGCCAACCGCATGGCCAGCAACTCGCTGCTGGAGTGTTTCGTCTACGCCCGTTCGGCGGCGGCAGACATTCTGGAGCAACTGCCCCAGATCGCCATCCCCATCGCCCTGCCCGCCTGGGACGCCAGCCAGGTTACCGACTCTGACGAGGACGTGATCATTGCGCACAACTGGGACGAGCTTCGGCGATTCATGTGGGACTACGTGGGCATCGTGCGCACCAACAAGCGCCTGCAACGGGCACAGCATCGCGTTCGCCTGTTGCTGGACGAAATCGACGAGTTCTACAGCAACTATAAAGTCAGCCGGGATTTGATCGAATTGCGCAACCTGGCTCAGGTCGCCGAGCTGATGATCCGCTCGGCAATGGAGCGCAAGGAAAGCCGCGGCCTGCATTACACCCTCGATTACCCGAACATGCTGCCAGAGGCGCTGGACACTATTCTGGTGCCGCCCACCTATGACGACTGAACGTGAGGCGAACCCGCAGGCGTCGGTGCACATCCGCCGCCTGCGCATCACGCGGGACGCAGAGGGCCCGCACTCGCCGCTCACCGTGCAGACGAAAACGCAACACGACGACCAACGGTAGCGCTAGGCTGTCGGGGCGCAGTTGCACCGGCTGCCAGCCTGACTGTCGATTCCATAGCTGCCAGCCATCGGCGTCGCGTCGCAGACCACTGAACGACGCAGGATGGGTCAGCAGAATTTGTCGCGGCAGAACCCAAAAGCCATGGAGCAGGCAGAGCGCCGCGCCGAACAGGCTTGCCCAGAAGGGAATATCAAGAAGGTAAAGCGAACCCAGCGCGAACAGCTGAGCGAGGAGATACGCCGCCAGCAGTTGCCGTGAGGCCTGCCAGCGGCATTCAAACGCGTTACTTGGGCTGAACACGGTCCAGAATCATGCGAACCATGCGCTGCAGCTCAGGGTCTTGCGATTCGGCACGCTCCATGAACCAGCCGAACATGTCCTGATCTTCGCATTCAAGCAGCTTGACGTAGCAAGCGCGGTCAACCTCGTTGAGGTGCGGATAGACCTCTTTCACAAATGGCACCAGCAACACGTCAAGCTCAAGCATGCCGCGGCGGCTGTGCCAGTAGAGGCGGTTCAGTTCAACATCTTCGACCATGGAGCGCTCCTCAAATAGAGCGCAAGTATACAGTCCCCGTCCGTGTCGGCCAGTCGGCTTTGGTCGGGCACCACCCATCCTTTGTGAACTACCCATTTCAAGGGCGCACCCTTATGATGTCCTCCAGACTATTTACCCTGCGATGACCCATGGCTGATTCCGCTTTTTTCTGCACCCTGTCCCACGAAGGCGTTCTCGCCGTCCGCGGCGCTGACGCCAGCAAGTTCCTTCAGGGGCAATTGACCTGCAACCTCAATTACCTGAGCGACACCCAGGCCAGCCTCGGCGCCCGCTGCACGCAGAAGGGCCGCATGCAGTCGAGCTTTCGCATCCTGCTTGAAGGGGACGGCGTTCTGTTGGCGATGGCCAGCGAACTGTTGGAGCCGCAACTGGCGGACCTGAAAAAATACGCGGTGTTCTCCAAGTCCAAGCTGACCGATGAAAGCGCTGCATGGGTGCGTTTCGGCCTGTCGGAGGCTGACGCTGCCCTGTCAGCCCTTGGCCTCGACCTGCCTCAAGACACCGATTCGGTTGCACGCAACAGCGCTTTGATCGCCATTCGCGTATCGCCCGGTCGCACCGAGCTGTGGGTGCCAGCCGATCAGGCATCAACCGTGAAAGACGTACTGGCGGCGCAGTTGAACGCAGCCGAGCTGAATCAATGGCTGTTGGGCCAGGTTCGCGCCGGTATCGGCCAGGTCATGCCGGGCACCCGTGAGCTGTTTATTCCGCAAATGCTCAACCTGCAAGCCGTGGGCGGCGTGAGTTTCAAGAAAGGTTGCTACACCGGTCAGGAAATCGTCGCGCGCATGCAATACCTGGGCAAGCTCAAGCGCCGGCTGTATCGCCTGCAACTGGACACCAGCGAGTTACCCGAACCCGGCACACTGCTGTTTTCGCCGACACACGGCAGTTCGATTGGCGAAGTCGTGATCGCCGCTCGCGCCGAACAACACATTGAACTGCTTGCCGTGCTGCAAGCCGAAGCCGCAGAGAGTGGCGATGTACACCTCGGCGAACTCGAAGGCCCTGGCCTGCAACTGCTCGATCTGCCTTATCAACTGGATCGCGATCGCGAGATCCAGCGTTAATTGCAGTACTTTCTTGCAACACCTAGAGAACAGAAATGAGCGAGCTGTCGGATAAGGTCCAACAGGATTTGGTTGAGGCCATCGATAACGATGACCTGGTTCTGCCAACATTACCGGAAGTGGCCCTGCAAATTCGCCGGGCCGCCGAAGACCCTGAAATCAGTGTCGCTACCCTGAGCAAAGTCATCGGCCGAGACACCGCGCTGTCGGCGCGGCTGATCAAAGTGGTCAACAGCCCGCTGCTGCGCGCCACCCAGGAAGTCACGGACCTGCACACGGCGATCACCCGGCTGGGCGTCAACTACAGCAGCAACCTGGCCATCGGCCTGGTCATGGAGCAGATTTTCCATGCCCGCTCCGAAGTGGTGGAACAGAAAATGCGCGATGTCTGGCGCAAAAGCCTGGAAATCGCCGGGATCAGCTACGCCCTGTGCCGCAGTCATACCCAACTCAAGCCGGATCAGGCCGCGCTGGGCGGACTGGTGCATCAGATTGGCGTGCTGCCGATCCTGACGTACGCCGAAGACCACTACGAGCTGTTGTCGGACCCCGTCAGCCTCAACCATGTGATCGAGCACATTCACCCGTTGCTGGGCGACAAACTGCTGAGCGTCTGGGAGTTTCCGGAAATGCTGGTGAAGCTGCCGGGGCAGTATCTGGACTTCAAACGTCAATCCGAGCGGGTCGATTATGTCGATCTGGTGCAAATCGCCACCCTGCACTGCTACAAGGACACCGACCATCCGCTGGCCCAGATCGATATCTCCAGCCTGCCGGCGTTCAAGCAGCTGAAGATTGACCCGAACAACCTGTCGTTGTGCGCCGACCTGGAAGACGCCCGGTCGATGTTTTACTGATTGTGAACACTACTGTGGCGAGGGCGCTTGCTCCCGCTCGGCTGCGCAGCAGTCGTAAATCCGGACAATGCGGTTTAACTGAAACACTGTGGCGCATGGTTTTGGAGCTGCTTCGCAGCCCAGCGGGAGCAAGCGCCCTCGCCACAGGTCCTATGTTCACTCTCCAGCGATAAAACTCACCCGCACCTTCAACCCAGCCTGCGCGCCATCGTGCAGGCTGATCTGCGCCAGATGGGCGCGGCAGATTTCACCCACAATCGCCAACCCCAGGCCTGAGCCGGCCACTTGCTGGTTTCGGCGATAAAAGCGCTCGAACACCCGGTCACGCTCCTCCAGCGGAATACCGGGACCGTCGTCTTCGACTTCCAGCACTGCCGGTGCGTTGACCCGCAGAATCACGTTCCCTCCCGAAGGCGTATGCGCCAACGCGTTGTCCACCAGATTGCTCAGCAACTCGTTCAGTAGCGTCGGCTCGCCGCGCAACCACACCGGTTCATCAGCCTCCAGCGCCAGCGCCACGCCACGCGCATGGGCCAACGGTGCCATGGCCATGCCCAGCTCGCGGGCCAACTGGCTGAGATCAAGCAACTGCGCGCCCCCTTCGGCAATCGCCCGCGCACCGTTTTCGACACGCGCCAGTGACAGCAACTGATTGGCCAGATGGGTCAGGCGATCGGTGCTCTGGGCCGAACTTTCCAGAGTCGTGCGCCAGGTTTGCGGTTCACTGGAGCGCAGCCCCAGCTCAAGTCGCGCCTTCAAGGCCGCCAGCGGCGTGCGCAGCTCATGCGCGGCATCGGCAATAAACTGCGCCTGACGCTCGAACTGCACACGCAAACGCTCGGTGAAGTGGTTCAGCGCCCGCACCAGTGGCCACAACTCGCGCTGCACTTCGACCAGCGGCAGCGCCCGCAGGTCATCCGACTGGCGCTCTTCCACTGCCGTGCGCAATCGCTCCAGCGGGCGCAGCGCCGCACTCACCGCAAACCACACCAGCAATAACGCACCGACGGCCAGCATGCCCAGTCGCAACAACGTATCGGCCATCAGACTGCGGGCCATGCTGACCCGCGCCTCATCGGTTTCGGCCACGCGGATTTCCGCCATGCCGTTCATGTTCGGCTCGATCACCGGTTTGAGCAGGCTGACCACCCGTACCGCCTGGCCTTGATAGGTGGCATTGTAAAAACGCGCCAGCGCCGGGTAATCGTCGGTGCGCGGCGTTCCCGGCGGTGGCCCGGGCAGGTTCTCGTAGCCGGAAATCAGCTTCTGGTGGATGTCGTTGACCTGATAGTAGATCCGCCCGGCACTGTCGTAAGCGAAGGTATCGAGGGCCACGTAAGGCACGTCGGCGCTGAGGCTGCCGTCGCGCTGGTACAGGCCGGCCGCAATGGTTCGCGCCGAGGCCAGCAAGGTCCGGTCATACGCGGTGTCCGCGGCTTCGCGACCGTTCCAGTAAGCGCTCAGACCGCTGGCGATCATCAGCACCACCAGCAACAGCGCGAGGTTCCACAGTAACCGCCAACGCAGGCTGCTGGGCTTATGCATCGCGGGTTTCCAGCAGGTAACCGAGCCCCCGGAACGTCACGATCGCCACCGCGTGGCCGTCGAGTTTCTTGCGCAAGCGGTGGACGTATATTTCGATGGCATCGGGGCTGGCCTCTTCATCCAGACCAAACACCTGGGAGGCCAATTGTTCCTTGCTCATCACCCGACCCGGCCGGGCGATCAAGGCTTCAAGCACCGCCTGCTCACGGGAAGTCAGGGTCAGCAGCTCATCGTCCAAGGTGAAGCGCCGGGTGTCCAGGTCATACACCAACACGCCGCAACGCTGCTGACGCTCACCGCCCAATACGCTGCGGCGCAGCAGTGCCTTGACCCGCGCTTCCAGTTCCGTCAGTTCAAAGGGCTTGGCCAGGTAATCGTCGGCACCGAGGTTGAGCCCATGCACCCGGTCCTTGACGTCACTGCGAGCAGTGAGCATCAACACCGGGAGATTTTTCCCACGGCTGCGCAAGCGCGCCAGCACCTCAAAACCATCCATGCGCGGCAGGCCGACGTCGAGGATCGCCACCGCGTACTCCTCGCTGCTCAAGGCCAGGTCGGCGGCCACGCCATCGTGCAGCACATCGACGGTCAAACCAGTGCTCTTGAGCGCCTGGGCGACACTTTCGGCCAGTGGCAGATGGTCTTCAACGAGAAGAACACGCATGGATCCTTACCTCATTTTTGGATGGTCGACGCCATTCTTTGGCGCGGAGTTTACAGCCGCTTTTGCCGCTGTGAAGCCCGAAAACCGTGAAAGTCCGCTGAAAGGTTCGCGAAAGGTTAGGCCGCTAGAGTCCAGCCACGGTCAGTTTCGACTGCCGTCACCATTGAAGAGTAGCGACCCGAAAAACGCCTCGAAGCGTTTTCGCCAATAAGAACAATAACGGAGTACTTCACGATGCTGTCCACACAGCTTCAGGCTTGCCCGCCTGCGCGTTTTTCCCGTCTCGGTTACACCGCCCTTGCCAGTGCCGCCGCCCTCGCCGGTTTTTCACCGGTCAGCCAGGCTGCCTTCTTCGAAGACAGTACGGCCACCCTCGAAACCCGCAACATGTATTTCAATCGCGACTTTCGCAGCGGCACCAGTGCCCAGCAATCCAAACGTGACGAATGGGCCCAGGGCTTCATGCTCAACGTTCAGTCCGGCTACACCGACGGCACCGTGGGGTTTGGCGTCGACGCGCTGGGCATGCTCGGGATCAAGCTCGACTCCAGCCCCGACCGTACCGGCACCGGCCTGTTGCCTACCCACGACAACGGTCGCGCAGCCGACGAGTACTCCAAGCTCGGCCTGACCGGCAAAGTAAAAATCTCCGCCACCGAACTTAAAATCGGCAGCCTGATTCCCGAACTGCCGATCCTCAAGCCCAACGACGGGCGCATCCTGCCGCAGACTTTCGAAGGTGGCCTGCTGACCTCCAGGGAAATCAAAAACCTGACCTTCACCGGCGGGCGCCTGGAAAAAGCCAAGGACCGCGACAGCACCGACTTCGAAGACATCGCCCTGAACAACAAGAACAGCCGTTTCGCCGGCACCGTGGCCGGCAAGCATTTCGACTTCGGCGGCGTCGACTACAAGTTCACCGACAAGATCACCGGCAGCTACCACTTCGCCCAACTCGCCGATGTCTACAACCAGCACTTCCTCGGCGTTGTCGCCTCGCAACCGTTCGGCCCGGGCACCTTCGCCACCGACCTGCGCCTGGCCATCAGCAATGACGAGGGCCAGGCCCGCGGTGGCAACATCGACAACACCTCCCTCAATGGTTTGGTGAGCTACGCCTTGAACGGGCATAAACTCAGCGCCGGTTACCAGCACATGTCGGGGGACAGTGCGTTCCCTTATGTCGACGGTGCCGACCCGTACCTGGTCAACTTCGTGCAGATCAACGACTTTGCCGGCGCCGAAGAACGCTCCTGGCAGGCCCGTTACGACTACGACTTCGCCAAACTGGGGATTCCCGGCCTGAGCTTCATGAGCCGCTACATCAGCGGCGACAATATCAAGCTGAAAAACGGCGACACGGGTAAAGAATGGGAACGCAACACCGAGATCAAGTACGTCGTGCAAAGTGGCGCACTCAAGGACGTTGCCGTGCGCCTGCGCAATGCCACCTACCGCTCCAACTACTCTGCCCGCGACGCTGATGAAGTGCGTTTGCTGGTGAGCTATAGCGTTGCCCTTTGGTAACGGATTCAACCCAACGACAGCTCCTACACAACAACAACTCCTGTGGAGACGAAAAATGGACTTATCACTGCGTAAAGTTGCTTTAGCCGCCAGTTGCCTGCTGTTCGCCAGCCAACTCCTTGCCGAACCCAAACGCCCGGAATGCATCGCCCCGGCCTCCCCTGGCGGTGGTTTCGACCTGACCTGCAAACTGGCGCAAAGCGCGCTGATCAACGAAAAACTGCTGACCAAACCGATGCGCGTCACGTACATGCCCGGTGGCGTTGGCGCCGTGGCCTACAACGCGGTGGTGGCCCAGCGCCCTGCCGACGCCGGCACGCTGGTGGCATGGTCCAGCGGCTCGTTGCTGAACCTGGCCCAGGGCAAGTTCGGGCGCTTCGATGAAAACGCCGTGCGCTGGCTGGCTGCGGTTGGAACAAGCTATGGCGCCATCGCGGTGAAAAGCGATTCGCCCTACAAGAACCTCGACGACCTGGTTCAGGCGCTGAAGAAAGATCCGAGCAAAGTGGTGATCGGCTCAGGTGGCACGGTCGGCAGCCAGGACTGGATGCAAACCGCGCTGATCGCCAAGGCTGCCGGGATCAACCCGCGTGACCTGCGTTATGTCGCCCTCGAAGGGGGCGGCGAAATCGCCACCGCGCTGCTCGGCGGCCACATCCAGGTCGGCAGCACTGACATTTCCGACTCCATGCCACACATCCAGAGCGGTGACATGCGTCTGTTGGCGGTGTTCGCCAACGAGCGCCTGGACGAGCCGGAAATGAAGGACATTCCAACCGCCAAAGAGCAAGGCTACGACATCGTCTGGCCGGTGGTGCGCGGTTTCTACCTCGGGCCAAAGGTCAGTGACGAAGACTACGCCTGGTGGAAAAACGCTTTCGACAAACTGCTGGCTTCCGAAGATTTCGCCAAGCTGCGCGATCAGCGTGAACTGTTCCCGTTCGCCATGACCGGGCCCGAGCTGGACACCTACGTGAAGAAGCAAGTCGCCGACTACAAGATGCTGGCCAAGGAATTTGGCCTGATTCAGTAATCGCCTCTGTCTCGCGGCCACGCCCTTGCGCATCAGGGGCGTGGCCCAGGAGTTTGTCATGCTCTTACAACGCATTTTTGCCTCCACGCTGTTGGTGGTCTGCATCGGCCTGGCAATGATGGCCTGGCCGTATCAAGCACCTTTTTCCTATGAGCCCGTCGGCCCAAGAGCCTTCCCGTTGTTGTTACTGGCCCTGATGGGCATCGCCCTGCTGTACATGGCGTTTCGCCCGACACCCATCGTCCACAGTGAAGATGAGCCGCCGCTGGATCGCGAGACCCTGACCAAGATCGGCATCTGCGTCGCTCTGCTGGTGGTATTCGCGGGTACTTTTGAACCCCTGGGTTTCATTGTCTCCAGCATCCTGATCGGCGTGCCAATGGCCCGCCTGTATGGCGGTCGCTGGCTGTCCAGCCTGGTGATCATCAGCTTGATGAGCCTTGGCCTGTACATGCTGTTCGACCGCGTGATGGACGTGCCACTGCCATTGGGCCTGCTCGACGTTCTGGAGAACTGATATGGATACCCTTAGCTATCTTGGCCAGGGCTTCGGTGTCGCACTGACGCCGTACAACTTGGTCACCGCATTGAGCGGCACCCTGATCGGCACCGTGGTCGGCCTGTTGCCAGGCCTTGGCCCGATCAACGGCGTGGCGCTGTTGATCCCTATCGCATTCGCCCTCGGCCTGCCACCGGAATCCGCACTGATCCTGCTGGCCGCGGTTTACCTGGGTTGCGAATATGGCGGCCGGATCAGCTCGATCCTGTTGAACATCCCCGGCGAAGCGTCCACCGTCATGACCACCCTCGACGGCTACCCGATGGCCCGCAAAGGCCTGGCCGGTGTGGCGTTGTCGCTGTCGGCCTGGAGCTCGTTCATCGGTGCGTTCATCGCTATTTGCGGCATGGTGTTGTTCGCCCCGCTGCTGGCGAAATGGGCAATTGCCTTCGGACCTGCCGAGTACTTCGTGCTGATGGTGTTTGCCATCGTCTGCCTGGGCGGCATGGCCGGTGACCGACCGCTGAAAACCTTCATCTCGGCGCTGATCGGTTTGTTTCTGGCCTGTGTCGGCATCGACGCCAACAGCGGTGTCTATCGCTTCACCGGCGACAACATCCACCTCACCGATGGCATTCAGTTCGTGGTGCTGGTACTGGGCCTGTTCTCCATCAGCGAAATCCTGTTGCTGCTGGAAAAGACCCACCATGGCCAGGAAGCCGTGAAAGCCACCGGGCGAATGATGTTCAACTTCAAGGAGGCGGCCTCGGTATTCGTGGTCAACCTTCGTTGCGGTGTACTGGGTTTCATCATGGGCGTATTGCCAGGCGCCGGCGCGACGCTGGCGAGTGCCGTGGCGTACATGACCGAAAAACGCATTGCCGGTGCCAACGGTACGTTTGGCCAAGGTGACAAGCGCGGTCTCGCGGCACCGGAAACCGCCATCGGTGCCGCAGCTTGCGGTGCAATGGTGCCGATGTTGACCCTCGGTGTACCGGGTTCGGGTACCACGGCGGTGATGATCGGTGCGCTATCGCTGTACAACATCACGCCGGGGCCACTGTTGTTCCAGCAGCAGCCCGACATCGTCTGGGGCCTGATTGCCTCGTTGTTCATCGCCAACTTCATGCTGGTGATCCTCAACATCCCGATGATCCGCATCTTCACCCGCATCCTCGCCGTGCCGAACTGGGCGCTGGTGCCGGTGATCGCGATCATTACCGCGATTGGCGTTTACGCGGTGCATGCCACCACCTTCGACCTGTTCCTGATGATCGGTATCGGTATCTTCGGTTACATCCTGCGCAAGCTGGATTTCCCGTTATCGCCAGTGCTGCTGGGCTTCATCCTCGGCGGTCTGATGGAGCAGAACCTGCGTCGTGCGTTGTCGATTTCCAACGGTGCGCTGGAGATCCTCTGGTCGAGCCCGATCACCTTCGGTTGCTGGATCCTGACCGCGATCATGCTGCTGGTGCCCCTGCTGCGCATCTGGCGCAAACGCTCCGTGGCACGACGCACCGTCACCGATGTCTGATCGGCCCTTCAACACCTGGTGGGGAACCCCGCTGGTCGGTCTGCTGGGCGGTTACCTCGCCAGCCAGATCGGCTGGCCGCTGCCGTGGATGGTCGGCTCGTTGCTGGCGATCATCCTGGTGCGCTGCCTGACTCCCTGGCAATTGGCGGAAATCCCCGGTGGGCGCAAGTGTGGCCAGTGGATCGTCGGCATCGGCATTGGCCTGCATTTCACCCCGGTGGTGATCGAGCAGGTCATGAGCCACTTCGGGTTGATCTTCTTCGGCGCGCTGGTCACCAGCCTGTCGGCGGTGGTCGGGGTCTGGCTGCTGCGGCGTACCGGTGAAGACCGCGCCACCGCGTTTTTCTCCAGCATGCCGGGCGGCTCCGGCGAAATGGTCAACCTCGGCGCCCGCAATGGCGCTATGCTCAGCCGCGTCGCGGCGGGGCAAAGCCTGCGTGTACTGGTGGTGGTGCTGTGCGTACCGGCCGCCTTCAAATACTTGCTCGGCGAAGGCACTCCGTTACTGCACCCGGTCAATGTCGATTGGCGTTGGCTGGCGGTGTTGTTCCCGGCGGGCGCCCTGCTCGCCTGGATCTGGCAACGCTTGCGCCAACCCAACCCCTGGTTGTTCGGACCATTGCTGGTGAGTGCGGCGGTGAGCATTGGCTGGGACTTGCACATCGGCTTGCCCGATGGCGGCAGTCAGATCGGCCAGTGGTTGATCGGCAGCGGTTTGGGTTGTCACTTCAATCGGCAGTTCTTTCGTCGCGCACCGTCGTTCATGGGCCGGACGCTGATCGGTACGGTGTTGACCATGTTCATCGCGACGCTAGCGGCGCTGGGCTTGAGTGCGCTGACCCACCTGGACCTGCGCTCATTGACGTTGGGCATGATGCCTGGCGGGATTGCGGAAATGAGTTTGACCGCTGAAACCTTGCAGTTGTCAGTGCCATTGGTGACAGCGATGCAGGTGATGCGGTTGTTGTTTGTGCTGTTTCTGGCGGAGCCGTTGTTCCGACATTGGAACCGGTTGCCGGATTCCGTCTGATAGACCGCGGTGCCTTCTTCGCGAGCAAGCTCGCTCCCACAGGGGATTTGTGACCACCGCAAATCCAATGTGGGAGCGAGCCTGCTCGCGAAAGGGCCAGTCAGGCTACCCCATCAAACCGGTGGCAAGCGCCACTCGATGGGTGTCTCGCCATTCTGCTCAAGGAATTTGTTGGTGCGGCTGAAATGCCCGCACCCAAGGAACCCGCGATACGCAGACAGCGGCGACGGATGCACCGAGGTCAGCACCAGGTGCTTGGTGGCGTCGATCAGTTTCTGCTTGCTCTGGGCATGGGCGCCCCACAGCAAAAACACCAAGTGGGGTTGATGTTCACTGACCAACTCGATGATCCGGTCAGTGAAGAACTGCCAGCCCTTGCCCGCGTGAGCGTTGGCATTCGCCCGTTCCACAGTCATGGTGGTGTTGAGCATCAGCACGCCCTGATCGGCCCAGCTTTGCAGGTAACCGTGATTCGGGATGTCGATGTTCAGGTCGCGCTTCAACTCTTTATAGATGTTCACCAGCGACGGTGGTGCCGGTACCCCCGGTTGCACCGAAAAGCACAAACCGTGGGCCTGGCCCGGGCCGTGATACGGGTCCTGGCCGAGGATCACCACTTTGACCTTGTCCAGCGGTGTGGAGTTGAGCGCGTTGAAGATCATCGGGCCCGGCGGATAGATCTCCTTGCCTGCGGCGTTTTCCTGCCGCAGAAACTCACGTAACTCTGCCATGTAAGGCTGGTCGAATTCGGCACGCAGTGCTTCCTTCCAGCTCGGTTCGAGTTTGATACGGTCGTCAGCAGTCATGGTTACACCCGAAAATTCAATGGGGCGAACCCTAGGAAAGCCCACCGCGCTTGTCAATTGATCTGACGCAGATCCGGCATTTTCCCACGCAGCGATCATACTGAACGCTCAAATTCCCGATCGAGGTCACGATGAATCTGCACTTCGAAGAACTCACCGGCACCGACGGCGCCCGCATCGGTATCGCCAGCCTGGATGCCGAAAAATCCCTGAACGCGCTGTCGCTGCCAATGATCAACGCCCTGAGCGATCAACTGGACGCCTGGGCCAAAGAACCCCAGATCGTCTGTGTGCTGCTGCGCGGCAACGGTGCCAAGGCGTTTTGTGCCGGCGGCGAAGTCCGCAGCCTGGTGGAAGCCTGTCGCGCTCATCCCGGCGAAGTGCCGCCCTTGGCCGCTCACTTCTTTGCGGCGGAGTATCGCCTGGACTTTCGCCTGCACACCTACCCCAAACCGCTGATCTGCTGGGGCCACGGTTATGTGCTCGGCGGCGGCATGGGGCTGCTGCAAGGCGCGAGCATTAGTATCGTCACCCCGAGCAGTCGCCTGGCCATGCCCGAGATCAGCATCGGCTTGTACCCGGATGTCGGCGCCAGTTGGTTCCTGTCGCGCCTGCCCGGCAAGCTTGGGGTATTCCTGGGTTTGACCGGGGCCCACATCAATGGCCGTGATGCGCTGGACCTGGACCTCGCCGACCGCTTCCTGCTCGATGAGCAACAGGAACAACTGATCGAAGGCCTGTTGCAACTGAACTGGCAGGAACAAACGGCGATGCAGCTCAACAGCCTGCTCAAGGCCTTGCAACAGGAAGCCGTCGGGCAGATGCCGGTCGCGCAGTGGTTGCCGCGACGCCAGCAGATCGATGAGTTGCTGGATGTCAGCGATGTGCGGTGCGCCTGGCGCGCCATCAGCCTGTTGCGCGAACACAGCGATCTGCTGCTGGCCCGCGCGGCGAAAACCCTGAGTGAAGGTTGCCCTTTGACCGCCCACCTGGTGTGGGAGCAAATCGTCCGCGCGCGGCATCTCTCACTGGCCGAAGTTTTTCAGATGGAATACACCCTGAGCCTGAACTGCTGCCGATACCCGGAGTTCAGCGAAGGCGTTCGGGCACGCTTGATCGACAAGGACCAGAAGCCGCACTGGCATTGGCCAGACATCAACACCGTGCCCGAAACGGTGGTCGAGGCGCACTTTCATAAAGCCTGGGAGGGGCGCCACCCACTGGCTGACTTGTCCGACTACTGAAATCACAGGCAAAAAAAAGCGGCGCTGAATGCGCCGCTTGTTCGTTCAATGGCCTAGCGGTTGCGCCCCCCTCTGTCACCGTGATCGCCATGGCCGTGGTCCCGGTCGCCACGATGGTCGCGACCGCCATCGTTACCGTGGTCGCGGTTACCGTTATGACCGCCGTAGTAATCACCACGACCGCCATACTGTTGCTGACCCCAGCCGCGATTCGGGTAGTAACGCGGCGACGGTTGATAGTACCGGGGCGCAGGCTGGTAGTAACGCGGCGCGGGTTGGTAATAGCGCGGCGCCGAGTAGTAACGCGCGGGCGGCGAATAGTAGCCGCGTGGGGAAGAATAATAGCCCCCCCCACCTGAGTAGTAAGCCGGTGCAGGGCTGGAATAGATCTCGGAACTGTAGTAGCTCGAACCTCCCTCGTAATAAGGTACGCACGCAGAAAGAGTCAAACCCAGGGACGCAGCAAGAAGAAGTCGGCGATACATGGCGGCCTCCTGGACCGCGAAAGAGCCACGCCCGCGACGCGGGCAGGCGGCAGTCAAAAAATGATCTGACTGACGAAACATCTGACATCAAATTCGGAATCTGGTGCGTTCAAGCAACACTTTGATACAACTACAGGCAACGCTTCTCGACTACGTCGATGACGGGCATGAAAAAGCGGCGCGGCTTCATCAGCCAGCGCCGCCGGATCAAGTACTCCAGGCGTGTCTCGCGTCCTCTTGTCTCCCGCCCTTCAATGGTGCCCGCGACGGTAGCCGCCGTAGTAATGCGGCCCATAAGCACCATAGTGATCAGGGGGGTGACCGTAATAGCGAGGTCCGTAGAAACCACCATAGTAGTAAGGGGTGTAGTAATAGTTACCGTAGTAATACGGTGCTGGCACCGTGTACACCTCCGAGCGGTAATAGCCCGGCTCGGCATAATAGGGAACACACGCGCCAAGGCTCAAACCAAGCGAAATACCGAGCACAATTCGACGGTACATGGCGGCCTCCTGAACCGCAGAAAGCACGCACCAGCGGCGCTGGTCGGCGGCAATCGGCAAGAACGCCGACTGTCATTAATTAAGACTGCCAAACCGGCACCAAGTGTCTGCCCGGTTGAAACTTCAGATCAGCGGCCCCCACCTGCAAGCCTCAGGCTTCCACAGCGCAGCGCCCTGAAAATGAACCCACGCCTTGCCCACGGTGCCACTAGAATGCTTGCATCGTGTCCCCGCCAACGGAATTGTTATGCCGCTACGCTCTGCGCTGTTTTCGCAACGCTCGTTGGTACTCACACTGGTCGCACTATTGAGCGCAGGTTTTCTCGCCACCTCCCTGCTCAGCTACTACGCGTCGCGCACTTCGATTCGCGACAACATCGTCAATACCGAACTGCCACTGACCTCGGACACCGTTTACTCCGAGATTCAGAAAGACCTGGTTCGGCCCATCCTGATTTCCTCGATGATGTCGCGCGACACCTTCCTGCGTGACTGGGTAGTGGCCGGCGAACGTGATCCCGAGCAGATCACCCGCTACCTCAACGAGGTCATGACTCATTACGGCGCCTACACGGCGTTCTTCGTCTCCAACAACAACCTGACGTACTACCAGGCCAAAGGCGTGCTGAAAACCATCAACGCCGACGAGCCACGCGACGCCTGGTACTTTCGCGTTCGCAACATGGCCACGCCCTACGAAATCAATGTCGACGTGGACATGGCCAACCACGACAGCCTGACCGTGTTCATCAACTACAAGGTCTACGACTACCAGAATAAATTCATCGGTGCGGCCGGCGTCGGGCTGACGGTCGATGCGGTGATAAAACTGATCGACACCTACCAGCAGCGCTACCAACGCAGCGTGTACTTCGTCGACACCCACGGCAAGATTGTCCTGACCGGCGCGGACGGTGGCCCGCAAGGCGCACGTAGCGGCCAGTCCCTCAGTGACCTGGAAAGCCTCAAAGACCTGCCGGCCTTGCTGCCCACCCCTCACAGCGGCAGCTTTGAGTATTCAACCCGGGGCCAGGGGCATTTCCTCAATGTGCGGTTCATTCCCGAACTGAACTGGTATTTGTTCGTCGACAAACGTGAAGACAGTGCGTTGGGCGAGATCCGCCAGTCGCTGTACCTCAACCTGCTGATCTGTCTGATCGTCACGCTGGTGGTGCTGACCTTGCTCAACCAGATCGTCAAACGCTTACAGCGCAAAATCGAAGCCCAGGCCACCCTCGACAGCCTCACGGGCCTGCCCAATCGCCGTGGTTTTGACCTGCTCGCCGCACAAGCCATGCAGGAAGCCCAGCGCGAGCCCAAGCCCCTGACGACGCTGCTGCTGGACCTCGATCACTTCAAGCGATTGAACGACACCCACGGCCATCTTGCCGGCGATGCCGTGCTGGCCGGTTTCGCCCGGGACCTGGAAAGCTGCCTGCGCCAGTCCGATATCGTTTGCCGCTGGGGTGGCGAGGAGTTCATCGTGCTGCTCAAGGACACCGATGGCGGCAATGGTTTGAAGATCGCCGAGAAAATCCGCCACCTGATCGAGCAACGGCGTTATACCTATGGCGAACGGATGTTGCAGATCACCGTCAGTATCGGCCTGACCACCCTGCAAACCGACGACACGCTGCACAACCTGCTGTCGCGCGCCGACCAGGCGATGTACCGTGCCAAGCAAAGCGGCCGTAACCGAACCTGCGTGGAATTGCCTCACTCCAGTTATGAATAAACCTGACCTCTGCCCAGCCTGCGGCGCCCGCAACGACTGCAGCCTGGCCAACCCGAAAACCGCCGCCCAGGCCTGCTGGTGCTATGGCGTCAGCATCGACCCCGCCGTGCTCAAGGCGCTGCCTGCCGAGTTGCGCGACCTGACCTGCCTGTGCCCTCGCTGCGCGCAAGTCGAGGCGCAGTTGCAAGCAGCCCATTCACCTATCCAGTAAGATGCGCGGCCCTTTTGTGATCTGCCGATAGCCATGCGCGTTGACCGTTTCCTCAGCAACCTGCCCCGTTTCAACCGTCAACAGGTCCGCCTGCTGCTGGTGGAACGCCGCATCAGGATCGACGGCCAAGCAGTCAGCGACCCGCGTGCCGAGGTACGCGAGTTCAGCTGCGTCGAGTTCGATGACGAAGTGCTGCAAGCCGGAAAACCGGCGCGCTACTTCATGCTGCACAAACCACCGGGCTGCGTCAGTGCGACCCGCGACCCTGAGCACCCGACCGTACTGGACCTGATCCACGAACCCGACACAACGGACCTGCACATCGCCGGCCGCCTGGACTTCAACACCACCGGGCTGATGCTGATCACCAATGACGGTGCCTGGTCGAGACGCCTGACCCAGCCGCAGACCAAGTTGCCCAAGGTCTACTACGTCGAGACCGAACAGGACATTGGCGAGCACTACATTCACACCTTCGCCCAAGGCCTGTACTTCGCCTTCGAAGACCTCACCACGCAACCTGCCGGATTGGAGCTACTCGGGCCAAAACAGGCACGGTTGAGCATCGTTGAAGGTCGCTATCACCAGGTCAAACGAATGTTCGGCCACTTCGATAACAAAGTCCTGCGCCTGCACCGCGAGCGGATGGGTCCACTGGCACTGGATGCAACGCTGGCGCCGGGCGAATACCGCGCGCTCACGGCAGCAGAAATCCAGCTGATCTGAGACCGCTACCGCTGGGCAGGCATGCGAAAAGATTTCGTAAACGGCACTTGCGGGATCGGGATCTGCCTGCTTGAATCAAGCCGTCGGCCGAAATGTGACCGATGAGTCACGATATACATCAAAGCAACTTTTTGTCGGCAGAGAGCCTTAAGACTCCACCTCCCCGACAAAATGCCCGCCTATAACAATACCCGTCGACCAGCCTTCACAGGATCGACATGGGCTACAAAATTCCAGGCGTATGCCTACCTGTCACAAAGCTCGTGCAATCTCATTGCGCGCCTACCCGCTTGCCAGGAGTCTTATGACATGAGGCCAGAAATCGCTGTGCTGGATATACAGGGGCAGTACCGGGTTTACACGGAGTTCTATCGCGCAGACGCCGCAGAGAAGACCATTATTCTGGTCAACGGCTCAATGGCCACCACCGCGTCGTTTGCGCAGACCGTGAAAAACCTGCACCCGCAGTTCAACGTAGTTCTGTACGACCAACCCTACGCGGGCAAGTCAAAAGCCCACAATCGCCATGAAAAAATGCTCACCAAGGAAGTCGAAGGGCAGATCCTGCTGGAGCTCATCGACCACTTCGCGGCGGAACACGTGCTGTCGTTCTCATGGGGCGGTGCAGCGGCACTGGTCGCCCTGTCACACCGGCCACGGCGGATCGAAAAAGCGGTCATCAGCTCGTTTTCACCAGTGATCAACGAACCGATGCGCGACTACCTGGAACGCGGGGTCGACTACCTGGGCAGCCTGGATCGCGACCGTGTCGGCCATCTGGTCAACAACACCATCGGCAAGCACCTGCCGTCTCTGTTCAAGCGCTTCAATTACCGTCACGTCAGCAGCCTGGCCGAGCATGAATACGGGCAGATGCACTTCCACATCAGCGAGGTCCTCAACAGTGACCGCCAGTGCTACCTGAAGGCGGCACGAAAGATTGATGTGCCCGTGCTGTTCATGAACGGTGAATGGGACGAATACACCGCAGCCTCCGACGCCAGGCTGTTCGCCAATCACGTGCAGCACAGCAGCTTCAGTACCTTGCAAGCCGCAGGGCACTTTCTCGACATGGAGCACAAAGCGGCCTGCCGAGACAGTCGTCATGCACTGATGGGCTTCCTGAAACCGGCACGACACGACAACCGACCGCGTCATCATCTCACTCAGGAACACCATGCTCTGGCCATTTGAAACAGCATCATCGCAAGCACGCCCCGCACGCACACTCTGTAACCGCGTGGCGTGCCTGCGATAGATCGCAGCACGGCCAGACCTGTCGAGCCCCCTCAAAACCCTGCCTCATACCCCGTAAAATCTTCGTAAATGCAGATCCGGCAAAGAAAAACTTCAAATCCCGGGCAACTTCTGGTACAAAGTCAGCCGCTCTGAGCGGGTGTCGTATAATGGCATTACTCCAGCTTCCCAAGCTGATAACGAGGGTTCGATTCCCTTCACCCGCTCCACATTATTTCAGTCTCACGTCATGCTGCCGTTGACGGAGATGCAAGACAAAAAACCGGTCCCCAGTGACCGGTTTTTTTATGGCCCGCTCTTTTGGGTCACGCCTGGACTCACGCGCCTGTCAGAACCTTCCTTGCAGTTCCCGCACTATTGCCGGGCGCGGAATCGCGCGGATATAGTGCGCAACGCCTGTCGCGCTCCGACGCACAGGCTGCCCGCTAGCAAACACTTGTCTACAACGCCCCTGGCGCTTGATGCAGGCGAGTGACCGCAGACAGCACCGGCTCGCGACAGGGAAGACGCTCGCTGCGACTTCGCGCCGCCCCTCACAACGAATAATAAATAAAGAGCGTTCGATGAGTAGCAAGAAGAACCTGGAAATCGAATACCTGCGAGGTGCCGCGATCGGCCTGACCATCCTCGCCCACATCACGTTTTTGCTGCCCTTCTACAAGGAGTTCTTCTCCAAGGTGTTTGACCTCTACACCATGGGCTCGGGGGTAGACCTGTTCTTTTGCATCTCCGGTTATGTGGTCAGCAAAAGTTACCTCGACTACTTCGACAAACATCGACAGCAAGGCACTTATGGCCTCGCCACGTTCACCTTCTGGCTACGCCGCGCCTATCGCCTGCTGCCCACCGCGTGGCTCTGGGTGCTGATCCCGCTGGGCTTTTCGATTTTCTACAACCAGTCCAATGCCTTTGAATCGTGGTTCTACAACCTGCGCAGCTTCACCGCTGTCGCAACGTTCAGCGGCAACCTGGCCAATCAGTACGGTCTGCTGCTGGGGCCTAACTCGGTGTATTGGAGCCTGGCCCTGGAAGAGCAGTTCTACTTCATCTTCCCGCTGTTTCTACTGCTGATTACCTCACCGCGCTGGCGCATCATCGCCCTGCTGCTGTTGATCGCTGCGCAGTTCGGCCTGGACCGCAACATGTTCGCCCCGGCACCGGCGGCCATGCTGTTCTCGTTCCGACTGGACGCGATGATGTGGGGCATCCTGCTCTGCCTGTTTACCCGCAGCAGCCTCTACCAACACATGGAACCGACGGTGCTGGGCAAAAGTTGGCTCAAGCGCCTGGGTGTGACGCTGTTTCTGCTGTACATGCTGGGCGCCATCTCGGCGCAGATGATTGCAACGCCGATTGCCTTTGGCCTGGTTGCGATTGTGGCGTTGATCCTGGTATGGCTGGCCAGCTACCAGAAAGGCTACATCTTCAGCCCTCCGGCGCTGGCGCCACTGCTCGGCTGGCTGGGTTCGCGCTCCTACGCGCTCTATGTGATTCACATGTTCGCCTATCACTTGAGCACGGAAATCTGGACCCGGGTCGCCACCGAACGGGGCCTCGCGCTGAGCCAGGGCTTCACCACCGAATTGCTGGTGACGGCAGCCGTGATCATGATCGTGTGCGCCGAGTTGAACTTCCGCTTCGTCGAAGAACCCTTACGCCGCCGCGGGGCCGAAATCGCCCGCCGCAAACTCGCCGCGCTGGAGCCTCAGGTCCCCGTGCAATCGGCCCCACCAGCAGGACAGATCCATGTGCCGGAAACGGCGAAGCCTTGACGTCTACGCATAATGAACAAACAGAAACCGGCCCTGATGGCTAATGCCGGTCAATTAACGTCACTTTTACGAGGAGTGTTTCAGGCTGTTTGCCAGGCTCAAGAACCACCCCTCACCCTCTCCCCAGAGGGGCGAGGGAACTGACGGTAAAGACCGGGTACATCCTTTACGTTTGAGGCCGGGGACATGGTTTACAGGTATCAATCATGGTCAGGAGGTACTGACCCTACCCGGTTATCTGCTGACGCGAATCGACGAATACGTCCTGCATCACCCGGAAGAGAAAAGCCGCTCCGGTTTTCTGGCCTCGGCGGCGTTGAAAGTACTGCAACAAGGCTGACCGTGTGTCGACGGCGCAACGCGTTAACGGGTCGCGACAATAAACAAGCGTGGAAACGGCAGCAGCACCGAGCCATCGGCCAGTACTGGAAAGTGCGGCTCAAGCGCCGCCAGGTACTGTTTGAGGTACTGCGCCTGTTCAGCCTCGTCGAGGGGCTCGAGAAACTGTCGCAAGCCGCTGCCCTTGAACCACTCGACCACCGCAGATGCACCACCTGCCAGCGGATGGTGGTACGTGGTGCGCCACACATCGACTCGCGAACTGCACGAACACAGCATCGAGTAGTACGTATTGGCGTCGTCCAGCGTCGTCCGTTGCCCGGCGACCCCCGCCAGTTTGCTAGCCCAGGGGCCATTGGCGGCGACCTCGCGCATCAACCGGTGGGCCGGTTCATCAAGGTTGTCGGGCATTTGAATCGCCAGGCTGCCGCCAGGCGTGAGCCTGGCCACCAGCGATGGCAACAGCGTGGCGTGGTCGGGAAGCCACTGAAACACCGCGTTGGCAAGGATGACGTCGAACGGTCCTGATTCATTCCAGGCCGCGATGTCGGCCGTGTCGAAACGCACACCGGGTAAACGCTTGCGCGCAGCCTCGAGCATGTCGGGCGAGCTGTCCAGCCCACGCACCGTGGCGTTGGCAAACCGCTGCACCAGCAGCTCGGTCGAGTTGCCGGGGCCGCAGCCGATGTCGATCACCGAACGGGCGTCGATGTCGGGAATGGCGGCCAGCAAGTCACGCGCCGGACGCGTGCGCTCATTCTCAAAAGCTACATACTGCTTGGCGGACCAGCTCATCGCTTACTCCTGTCTGAGATCAGGGCTTGAGCAACGCGCTAGACTGCGCGTTTGCGCTCATGGGCCGCCAGTAAGCGATGCCTGCGCCCTCTTCGTCAAGGCGCACTCGCTGGCTGAAACCACCAGGCCCACGGACATCTGCACTGCCCTCGCCCTCCCAAAAACATGCCCCCTTTTCCCGCCCTGCTCCTGCGTGGCGTATGGACCGTTGTATCAGATGGCATCTGTCTGCGGGCTGAACCTGATCGCTCTTGATGAGCCATTTTCTTATCGCCAAATCGTTGGAACTCATATCCAAATCGACCACTCGTCGAACGAACGACCCACGTTTTTGACAGCCTAGAAGTCGCATCTATAGTGCAAACGCGGCCTGTTGGAAGGAACCCGGACCGTCACTTTGCAGTGCAGGGAGCAAGGCCAACTCGCACCTTGTGATCGGTGGGTTCCGCTATGTAGTGCGTTTACAACGGCCGTAAGGCAAACACGCGTTGTCGTGTCTGGTTAGCGCCGGGCACCCACTATGAACAAGGAGCTTTACTATGTCTCGAGTCACGGATGTGCTTGTTTCGATCGACACCGAAACCATTCTGAAAAACTACCCGAACATCAGCAAAAACCCTTCGGCGCCGACGATGATCGACGTCAACCACGTGTACATGGTGACTAATCAGAACAACGTGGTCAGTGGCCAGGCCGGTGGTGAGCTCAATCTGCGAGCCCAGGTCGGCGACCTGATTCGCTGGCGCGAAACCAGCCTGTCGCAGAGCTTCGAAACGGCGGTGATTTTCTACAAGTTCATCGGCAATCAGGGCAACGACCTGATCTCCACCCCCACCCCGCGCAAAGCGACCGCCTGTGTGGCCGTGCCAAACACCAGCAATCCGTCGGTGCCTAGCTGCCAGAAAGTCGATAACCATTACTGGTCATCGGAAACCCTTTCCACCGGCAGTGTGACTTACCACTTCAACTTCCTGATCGTGGACCGCGATTGCAAGATTGTAGGTTGCTGCTCGTGGGATCCGTTCATCACCATCCGTAACTGATCCGGACGGCCCCTTGGCGACAAGGGGCTTGCCGAACCCGTTGCTGCACTGGCTGGAAATGGAAGCCTTGCGTGAGCCGGAGCAGTGGCGGCCATTCGCCTACATCCTGAAAGGAGGCCGTGATGTCCACAGACACAACCACACTCCCCGCCGACACCACTGAGCAGATCGCCAACCTGCTGCTGATTGTCGATGCCGAAACCCTGCTCTCCCATTACCCGAACCCGAGCCTCGACCCACAGCAACCGACCTCGGTGGATGACGGTTTCATCTTATTCTTTGGCGGTGCCCATGGCACATCGCCCAACGCACACCCCAATCGCCTGGCCCTGCTCGCCGGCAGCGCAAAAACCTTCCACCTGCGCACCCGCACCGTGGGGTTGCGCGCCGAACACAGCGTGGTGGTCTATGCCATGAGCGTCGGCAAGGCTGGCGTGCTCTCGCCTCCCGAACTGGTTGTGCACGAAGGCCTGACCCTGCCCGCACTCGACCCTGAGAACCTGGCTCAACCTATCAGCCAAAACGCCACTGACCACTTCTGGCGCTGCAAACAACTGACCGCTGGGGTCGAGAAATGCACCCTAAGCTTCATGCTGGTCAGTACCGATTGCCAGGCCCTGGGGTATTTCAGCTGGACGGCCGAGGTGAAGCTGTCGGGTTGAATGGATTTCAATAAAAAACCGGCATAGGTTGCTAATGCCGGTCAGTTAAGAAAACTCAACGTCTGAATGCTCTGTTCTGATCCGAAATCTACCCCACCCCAACCCTCTCCCCAAAGGGGCGAGGGGAAAGGGAGCAGATCTCCATGTTTTTCAAAACCTGAGTTCGACTCGGACTTTCAGGTCGATGTCACTCAAATGAACACCGCCGTCAGTTCCCTCGCCCCTTTGGGGAGAGGGTTAGGGGGTGTTCTCGAGCCTGGTAAACAACCTGGAGCATTCCTCGTAAAAGTGACGTTAACTGACAGGCATTAGGCATAGGTTGCCGGTTTTCTTTTTTGCTCAATCGTTGCTAGTCGTAGAATCCAACCGTTTTCCTCAAACGATCCGAGTATTCATAAATATCGTCGACCGAATTGATTGGATGGCGTGTTTCGTTCTTTTCTTCGTCAAAAATCCCGATGTACTTCTGAGAACGATTGAAGTGCAGGCGGCAAATAGGTTTGCGGTTGTTATCGTCGAGCAAGATGCCGAAGTAGCTCTGTGTATCGCGCTGGACAATACGTTTGGCATCAACCACGGAGCGAACCAGCGCACGAACAATGTGATACCCCTCCAACTCTTCCTCGGTGGTCACTATCTTGTCGTCCGACTCATTCCGGTCCTCGGTATCGGAACCGCTGCTTCCGGAAACTGGCGGCGAAAGCAGCGATGTCGGTGCGACCCCATTCATAGCGGATTTCAAACGATCATTGATTTGGTCATTAAGAAACTGCCCGACTGCTTTGCGGGTCAGCTCCTGAAACTGCTCACGCACTTTTTGTGTAAGGGCCCCCTCATACACCCGAGAGGCGAACACTTTGACGAAGTCATCCTCCGGGTTGCTGACTTGCGAGGCGATGATCTTCTTGATCTGGCTAACGTACTTCAGTTCACCCGCTGCGTTGATGATCGACTCGACGTCGAATGCAGACTTGGTCAACTTGGTCAGCTCCGGGACCGAGTACTCGTCAATGCTCAGCAGGTCCAACTCAAGGAACGGCTTTTCATCCATTTTGTTGGGGGCATCCAGGTCAGTGAAAAACTTGTAGACCTGGCCATTGGTGAGGATGGAAATCCTGGCACTGGTGACATGAAAGTAGCGGAACAGTTGCGACGCGTGATTGATATGCAGCGGCTCGCCAATCTTTTTGCACTCGATGAGAATCTGAACCTCACCTTCCTTCATGATCGCGTAGTCGATCTTCTCGCCCTTCTTCGTCCCTACATCGCAGACAAACTCTGGGGTCACCTCTGTCGGGTCGAATACGTCATATCCCAGTACCGTGCTGATGAACGGCATGACAAAGGCATTTTTTGTCGCTTCTTCTGTCTGGATAGCACCGCCCTGAAGACGAACCTTGGCAGCAAGACTGGCCAATTTTTCGAAGAATTCCATGAGTAACCTCTGTTTCGATCCGTGAATGAGCATGCTGGCAAATTGATCGCCATTGATACTAGACACAAACCAGCACAAAGAAAGATTGCGACGGTCACGAGGATCAAGAAGAAGAAAGTTCCCACGCCGCGGAGGGTAATACGAAGACTCCCCCATGAACGAAAGCGGATACATGCCGCCCTGAGGTTAAGGCCGGCAGTCATTCTTTGGAGTCCCAAGAAGCAGCATTTTCACCCCGCTGCAAACAACTGGAAGCCTGCGCAAGCAATACAGCACCCTGGGGGACGGCGAGGTGCTTTCACTTGAGGGTGCCGCCACGGGCGAGCAGAAAAAACTGGACCTGATCAATGTTGATGACGACCTGAAAGCAACGCCGCGAACGTGTGCCAATTCGCGGCGCGTCAATCGTCAGCGGCTGGCCTGCAACGCCCTGGCCATTTGCAGGTGGTGTTCCAGTTTCGGCAAGGTCTCTTCGGCAAAGGCCTTGAGTTCCGGGACGTCAGTGGTTTGCGCTTCCTGCTGGAGCTGCTCGATGGCTTCCTCGGTGGTTTTCACCTGGCTGGCGGCATACGCCTGATCAAAACCGTCACCCGGCGGCACCGCAGGCATCAGGCGTTTGGCCTGGTTCACGACTTCTTCTCGCCCTGCGATGGGCAGGTCGAGTTTTTTGGCGATTTTGGCCAGATGCTGATTGGCGGTGGTGCGGTCGTTGATGACGACGATGGTGTAGTCCTTGATTTCCTTTGAGGCGGTCTGCTGATGGGCCAGGCGACTGGCTTCAATCTCGGCAACGCCCTTGGCCGACACGTCGTTGATGAAGTCGACCGGTGCCTGGGCGAAGGCACTGCTGGCGCCAAGGCCCAGTATCAAGGCAAGGCGGGTGGTGCGTATCCGGGTGGCCATCGGGTTCATGGTCGCGCCCTCCTGTTCATGGTTCGATCATTGGCGAGCGGTGCCCGCCCTGCTTCAGAAAGCATCAAGCCGCAAAGGTTTAAAAAACGACCCTTTGAATGACGAACGGAGACTCAGGCTTTGGGGGCCAACAACCCCGGCAGCGCATGCACCAACGCGTTGATAGCGAAGCCGATGAACATGATTCCGCAGAGCCTCGTGATCGCCAGTTCGTGACGCTGATACAGGGTCCGCACCTGCCGCGCACCGACGACGCCGATCAGAATGGCGTAAGCGACGACGCCCCCGACGAAGCTGAGACCGATCAGCCACGGCAACATCGACCAGTGAAGCAACTCGGCCCGGCTGGAAAGCAACGCGGTGAAGGTCGCCACGGCCACCGGGTAAGCCTTGGGGTTGGTCAGGCCGAACATGATCCCGTGCCAGAACGGTTGCCGCGCCGGCCCCTGTACGGTTTCACCCTGGCCGCGTCGCGTACGGATGGCACGCACGCCGAGCCAGAACAGGTAAAGCCCGCTGAGGACGCCCAGCACATCAAACGCGCTGCTGCCGATTTCACGGGCACCGACGATGGCGATCAATGCGGTGCTGCACCAGACCACATCGCCCAACAGGTGCCCGCACAAAAAACCGGCCCCGGCGCGTCGCCCATGCGCCGCGCCGATCCCGAACACCGCCAGCACGCCAGGCCCTGGGGTGATGCCATAGATAAAACCCGAGGCGAGAACCGCCAGCAGCAATGAAGACGTCATGTGTATTTTCCTGTTCGAACCCGGCCCCACACCCGAGGCGCGGGCCCGAGTTTATCGCAACCTTCTTTCGCTCGCCTCAGTACCCCGTGAGGGCTTCCGGCAACACGTACTGCTGGCCGTCGTAGTGCACGGTGGTCAGGGAGATAGTCGGTTTGCCGGTTTTATCCATGCACTCATTGCCAACCTTGAAGTTGCGGGTGGCCACCGTGCTCGACCGGATGATCAGGTCGGCAAAACCGTGGCTGGAGGTTTTGCCGATATCGAGGGTGCGGGTGGTCTGTTCACCCTGCCCCGTGCAGTTGCCGTCGTATTCACCGTTGGCCTTGTAGACCACCAGCCCTTGAAGCACCGGGCGCAAGGTGGCGCCTTCCTTGAGGTACAGCGTCAGGTCTGCTTTCGAATACGGGTTGGCGCTGGAGTTATGACCGAAGCTGGCGCGGACCCCGAAGGCGCGTTGCGCAGCCGTCAGTTTGTAGCGAGCGGTGTCGACCGAAAACCCTTCGAAGGCAACCGCATCCGAGTTGAACGCGTCATCCTTGCGATAAGAGGCGAGCACCTTCGCGTTCGCCGAATCGACCACCGCCAGGTCCAGATCATACATTCCCGAATCCCCTCTCGGATCGCTCGGATCGGCAGTGAATACGACTTTGGCGGTGATGGTCTGTCCGGCGTGGGCCGGCCAATCCTTGCACACGGAGTACCCCATGATGCCATCGCTCAACGGCGGCTTTTCACACTCGGCATAGGCGTGTGTCGCGACCAGCAAAGCGCTCGCCGCCACGCAGTTGAGCCATTGGGTTTTAAAGGTCATGCCCTGTTCCTTGTACGTCGATCAAAGGGGTTGAAGGGTGGTTCAAAAGCCCTTGAGGTCCTTGGGGATGAAGTACTGCTTGCCGTCGTAGCGCAAGGTCGTCAGCGACTCGACCGGTTTATCGACGCGCACCTCGCAGGCTTCACCGACCCGCACATCATGCGTGTGCGTGCGGCGGGTCTTGACGATGAGGTCGGCATAACCGTGGCTGCGGGTGTTCGCCAGTTCAACGGTACGCTGAAGGCTGTCGCCCTTGCCGACGCAATCGGTGTCGGTTTCGCCGCGGTACAACTCGACGTTCAAGCGTTGCAGCACCGGGCGAATCACGCTGCCTTCCTTGAGGTACAAGGTCAGTTCGGTTTTGCGAAACGGGGAGTTTCCGGACTCGTTGGCGGCCATCGCGCGCAGCCCGAACGCACGGTTTCCGGGGCTCAGGTTGTAGCGGGCGGTATCAATCGTCAGGTTGCGAAAGGCGATGCTGTCCGCCGGGTACGCCCGATCCTGGATGTAGGCCGCCAGAGACCTGGTTCTCGCGCCATCGGTCACCGTCAGGTAGAGGTCGTAATCGCCCACGTCGTTGCCCGAGTGGGCGTCGGCCGGCCTGAACGTGGTGGTGGCGACGATGTTCATGTCGGCAAATGCCGGCCACGCCTTGCACACGACGGTCGAAACCTCTCCGACCACGGACGGTTCGCAGTCCGCCAGGGCCGGCAAGGTCAAGGCCATCAGACCTAGGGCGGCCAACCGGCCGAGGGTTTTGGGAGTCACGTTCATTCCTTTGCACAAGCAGGTCAGTGATGCCGGGGTTACAAACCTTTGAAGCCTGACGGCAGGACGTAACGCTTGCCGTCATAACGCAGGGTGGTCAGTTCGGGTTTCGCGGTGGTGGACTCGATCTGGCATTCATCGCCTTCGCCCGCGCCGTGAGTGCTCAGGGTGACGGTTCTGATAATCAGGTCGGCATAACCGTGGCGGCTGTCTTTGCCGATGCTCACCGTGCGAGTGATCTCATAACGGTCGCCGGCACAGGAACCGTCCCATTCACCGCCGTAGACGTACGTTTCGAGTTTTTCCATGACCGGGCGCAGACGCTTGCCCTCCCGGACAAACAAGCTCAGCGTGACCCCGTCGCCAGGGTTGAGGCGCGAGGAACCTTTGTACGACGCCCGCACGCCAAACGCCCGGACTTGCGGTGCGAGGGTGTAGCGCGCGGTATCGATTGAAACGTCGTCGAGGCGGATGGCGTCGGAGCTGAACGCGTCAGCCTGGCGAAAGGACGCGAGCACCTTCGCACTCGCCGAATCGACCACCGCCAGGTTCAAGTCATACATCCCTACGTAGCTGTCCGGGTATTTCGGATCGACCGTAAACCCCGAGCTCGCAGTGATCGTCTGCCCGTCAAACGCCGGCCAATCCTTGCACACCGAATACCCCGTCACGCCTTCCGGCAGCTGCGGTTTTTCACACTCGGCGCGCACACCGGTGGCCACCAGCAAAGCGCTCGTTGCCAGAAAACCGAGCCATCGGGTATTCAAGGTCATTCCCTGTTCCTTATGGGTTGAATATCAGTCAGAAGATTTCAGGCGCGCACTATCGCTTGCTCGATCTGCGCTTTCAACCAGTTCAAGGCAGGGTCACCGCCACGACGCTGATGCCAGGCCAGAACGAAGTCAAAGGAGGGGATGTGAAACGGCGGCGCCAGCACACTCAGTTGCTGCGCGTCGATACCGTGCAAGGCACGCGAGGCCACGGTGAGAATCAGGTCGGTGCCGCTGATGAACTGCGGGGCGACGCTCCAGTGCGGCAGGCTGACGGCAATGTGTCGACGCTCGCCAATGGCGGTCAGCGCCCGCTCGATTTCCGGCGTGCCGCTGCCGCGCATTTCCAGCAACACGTGGGGCCGGGCCAGGTAACCCGGCACATCGAGCACGCCCTCGACGGGCAAACTGTGGCGATCGACCAGGCAGGCAAAATGCTCTTCAAACAGCGGCGTGCTGCGCAAGTCGTGGGGCAGTTCGGGGAACACACCGGCCGCGAGGTCAATGTCGCCATTCACCAGGCCTTCCAGCATCCCTTCGCGGCTGGCGTGGCTGATTTGCAGGGCAATGCCCGGCGCGTCCCGGCGCAAGGTGCGAATCAGCCCCGGCAGGACGATGGCTGCGCCGTAGTCGGACATGGCCAGGCGAAACGTGCGTTGCGTAGAGGCCGGATCGAAGCGCTCGCTGGCGAACAAGGCCCGCACCTGCGCCAGGGCTTCGGCCAGCGGCGCAACCAGTTCCAGCGCTCGCGGGGTCGGCACCAGCCCTGCCCCGGCGCGCACCAGCAAGCGATCACCGAGCAGGTCGCGCAAGCGCCCCAGTGCGTGACTGACCGCCGGTTGGCTCAAGTGCAGACGCTCGGCGGCACGGGTTACGTGTTGCTCGCTGAGCAGTGCGTCGAGGATCACCAACAGGTTGAGATCGATACGCCGAAGATCATTCATCTGGTGCATGTTCTGGATGGCGAATGGGAATTTAAATCTGCGCGACGAATACCTTAGAGTCCAGCAAAACCTGTCGGAGAACGAACATGAATACAGTGCACTGGGCCGGTCTGTTGCTGCTGGCCGCCATCGCCGGGGCCGTGGTGCCCTTTCAAAGCGCCATCAACGCCAACCTCGGCCGGGGCCTCGGGCACCCGTTGTGGGCGACCCTCGCGTCTTTGCTGGTGAGCATCGTGGTGTTGCTGCCGGTGATCGTCATGCTGCGTTTGCCGTTGCCGTCGCTGGCGTTCATCAGCAAGGCACCGCTGTGGATGTGGGCCGGTGGCGCGTTCGGGGTGTGCTTCATATCCCTGGCGCTGATGTTGCTGCCCAGGCTCGGCGCGTCGGGGTTCATCGCCCTGGCACTGGCGGGGCAGGTCATGGCGTCGCTGGTGCTGGATCACTTTGGGTTGTTTGGGTTGGTGGAGCGGCAGATGACGCTGCCACGGGTGTTGGGCGCGGTGTTGTTGATTGGCGCGGTGGTGTTGATTCGGTTCAGTGATTCACCGGCTAAAGCGGTGATTGTGGCTTCTTTAAAAACGGGTTGAGGGTGCGCAGTTTCTGCGTCCCCCCAGAGCAGCAATGCCGCGGCAATCAGCGCCGCGACACCGATAACGCGTCATGCCCTTGGCCAGGCCCACAGCCTCACTAGCCATCGCCCTACACATAAATCTCTTGAAACACCCAACCCTGCCGGAATTGGCCAATTCAATATCCTCTCTGCGTTCTGTAAGGTCTGGAAACACAGATGGATCGCTACATCACTCAAGGAGAGACACGCTCACATGGACCAGGTAGCGCACACCAAAAACACCTTCACCAACTATCAAAACTGATCTCACTGGCCAAGTCGTTTGGTGCAAGTGGTGGACTGGTGATGCTCGGCAGTGAGCGGCAGAAGAAGCTTATTCAGCGTTATGGCGGTCCGAGCAACTGGTCGCAAAGCCTGAACAGTGCGGCCATCGGTGCAGGCCGGGCGTCGATCAAGTTACACCGCACACCGGAATTCGCCGCGTTGCAGGAAAAACTTCAGGTTAATATCCAGCTCTTTGACAGTCTGATTCGAACCGGACAGCACGGCAGCAACATGGCGATTCGACTGATCCGCTGCGGTGAAGCCGCGCTGGCCAACCGCATTGCGATTGAATTGGCCGATCTCGGTTTTTTCGCCTCGGCAGTCTTTTTTCCGGTGGTCGCTCAAGGTCAGGCCGCCATCAGAATTACGCTGCGTGCCGACATGGAGCCCAGGGTGATTCATAACTTTTGTGACCTCATCATCGAGCTGTTGCGCACCCACGGCCGGGACGTCGGCAACTGAAACCCAGGGATGATTCCATGAAGAGCAGCACCACCCTCCTCGTCACGTGCAGCACAGTTTTTCTCGCCCAATTGGGCATGAGCATTTATCTGCCGGCGCTGCCGGAAATTGCCCGGCATTTGTCCGCCGAGGCTTCGCAGGTTTCCTGGGGGTTGGCGGTGTACCTGATCGGCATGGCGCTGCCGATGTTGTTCTGGGGCAGCCTGGGTCAGCGACTTGGGCGTAAGCCGGTGTTGCTCGCGGCGCTCGGCATTTATGGCCTGGGCAACCTGGCCTTGCCCTTGGGCCAGACGCTGGAATCATTCCTGTTTTTTCGGCTGCTTCAGGGCATTGGGGCCAGCGGGATTTCGGTGATGGCCCGGGTGCTGATTCGCGACAGTTTTCGCGGTGACCTGCTGGCCAAGGCGTTGTCGTGGATTTCGATTTCCTTTGTGGTGGCGCTGGGGATTGGCCAGTACCTGGGGTCGATTATCCAGGTCGCGTTCGGCTGGCCCGCGATCTTCTATTTGTTGGGTGCCGTGAGCCTGGTAATGGTGGTGATTGTGGCGCGGGTCGCGTTCCCGGTGCTGACCGACGAGAGCAGCCCATCCTCCAGTTGGTCGAGCTACGGGCGCATCCTGCACCATCGCGCCTTTTTACTCCCGGCCCTCGCCGGTGGCCTCGGCTATGGGGTGATCGTCGCGTTCAACACCGCCGCACCGCTGATTCTGCAAGGGCCATTCAACTGGACGGCGGTTGAATACGGGCTGCTGGGTTGGCCAATCAGCGCGGCGTACTTTCTAGGGGCGTTGGGGGTTAATCGCTTCGTGCTGCGCACCGGTCAGCATTGGCTGATGACGCTGGGCGTGGCGCTGGTGTTGGCCGGCAGTGCGGTGATGTTGCTGGGGAGTGTGGCGGGGACATCGGTGGCGTTGCTGTTCTGGCTGCCCTACTGTTTTGCAGTGCTTGGCCAGTCGTTGAACTACCCCATCAGCCTGTCGCTGGCCAACAACGGTTCACCGGTCGGTGGCGCCTACGCCATGGCGCTGAGCGGTTTTATTCATCAATTGATGGCGGCCGTTATCGGCGGCATCGCCAGCCTGATCGCCAGTCAGCAAGCCTGGCCACTGTCGTTGCTGTGTACCTTGCTGGCCCTCGGCGCGATGCTCTGTGTGAGGCTCGCGCCGGCCCGCAGAACCGCTTAGAACGCGCTGCGGAAAATCTCCTCGATCTGGCGCTGATCCGCCGCCCGTGGATTGGTCAGGCCGCACGCGTCTTTCAAGGCGTTGGCGGCCAGCACCGGAATGTCTTGCAACTTGGCCCCCAGGTCACGCAGGCCGGCCGGAATCTCGACGTCCCTGGCCAGGCTGCGGATCGCCTCGATGGCGGCTTGAGCCCCTTCTTCCGGGCTGAAGCCCCGAATGTCGGCGTCCAGCGCTCGTGCCACGTCGGTCAGGCGATCGGCGCAGACGCTCGCATTGAAACTTTGTACGTGAGGCAGCAACACCGCGTTGCATACGCCGTGCGGCAAGTCGTAGAACCCGCCCAACTGGTGCGCCATCGCATGCACGAACCCCAGGGAGGCGTTGTTGAACGCCATGCCCGCGAGGAACTGCGCGTAGGCCATGTTTTCCCGCGCGATGATGTCATTGCCGTCATGCACCGCCAGGCGCAAGTTGCAGCTGATCAACTCGATGGCCTTGAGTGCGCAGGCGTCCGTGATCGGCGTGGCGGCGGTAGACACATAGGCTTCGATGGCATGGGTCAGCGCGTCCATGCCAGTGGCGGCGGTCAGGCCCGTGGGCATGGCAACCATCAGCGCCGGGTCATTGACCGACAACAGCGGCGTGACGTTGCGATCGACGATGGCCATTTTCACGTGGCGCGCTTCGTCGGTGATGATGCAGAACCGGGTCATCTCGCTGGCAGTGCCGGCGGTGGTGTTGATGGAGACCAGCGGCAGCTGCGGCTTGGTCGACTGATCGACACCTTCGTAGTCACGGATATGCCCGCCGTTGGTGGCGCACAGGGCAATGCCCTTGGCGCAGTCGTGGGGCGAGCCGCCGCCCAGCGACACCACGAAATCGCATTGGCTGTTGGCGAGCAGTTCCAGGCCGCTCTCGACGTTGGCGATGCTCGGGTTCGGCTTGGCGCCATCGAAGACCACCGAGTCGATGTCCTGCATCGCCAGTTTTTCAGCAATCAATGTCGCCACGCCAGCCTTGGCCAACCCTGCGTCTGTCACGATCAGCGCTTTGCGAAACCCATAGTTGCGAATAGCGATCATGGCTTCGTCGAGGCAACCGCTGCCCATGATGTTGACGGCGGGAATGAAAAAAGTGCTGGTCATGACGAATCCTCTTCGATGGGCCGAACCGACAACCCCGATTCAGCGGATATGCAAAGGATCGACCGATCAGTCACGACGCATGTTGATCTGGCTCAACACCCCGTCGTGATAAAGTCTGCGCCCTGCCCCACTTCTGCCGTGAGACGACGAACGCAATGACCGATTTCCAGGAATTTGATGCCCGACTTGAAGACTGGAACGCTCTGCGCGCAACCGTCCCGTTCAGCGCCTTGCTGGTGGGCAATGGTGCCAGCCGCGCCGTGTGGGACGATTTCGGTTACGACTCGCTGTTCGAGAATGCCCGCACAGTCGAAGAGAAACCTCTGAGCCAATCCGAGCTGAGCGTGTTTGACGCGATGCAGACCCGCAGTTTCGAGCAGGTGTTGAGCGCGCTGAAAACCACCAGCCGCGTCAACAAGGCCCTGGCCGTCAGCTCGGCCGCACCACGCAATCGCTACTACGCGATCAAGGAAGCGCTGATCAACACTGTGCATGCGGTGCATATTCCGTGGCGCCTGGTGCAGGCGTCGAGCCTGGCGGCGATCCATCAGGAATTACGCACCTACTCAACGGTGTTCACCACCAATTACGACCTGCTGAACTACTGGGCGATCCAGCACAACCCCGACGCCATCGACGACCTGTTTCAGGGCAGCGAGCCGCGCTTTGAACTGAGTGCCAGCGCCACCGATAAAACCCGGATGCTGTACCTGCACGGCGGCTTGCACCTGGTGCGTAACCAGGACGGTACGGCGCGTAAACTGATGTCGACCGAGGGCACATTGCTCGGCAGTTTTGCGATCAACAACACGATCAAGACCCTGGACGATGTGCCGTTGTTCGTCAGCGAAGGCCCTTGCGAAGACAAGCTGAAGACCATTCGCAGCTCGGACTATCTGTCGTTCTGCTACCAGCAACTGCTCGACCAGAACGATGCGCTGTGCCTCTTCGGCCACAGCCTGGGCAAGCAGGACCAGCACATCATCGATGCGCTGCGCCAGGCGAAACCCAAGACCGTGGCGATCTCGATTTACCCGCGCAGCGCAGCGTTCATCCAGAGCCAGAAGCGGCATTACGCGAAGGTGTTTGAAGGGACCGGGGTGGCGCTGAGGTTTTTTGATTCCAAAACCCATGCGCTGGGTAGCCCGACACTTTCTGTCCCGGTCGAACGCTGACACCTGTGGCGAGGGAGCTTGCTCCCGCTGGGGTGCAAAGCAGCCCTGAAATCAGCAACCCGGTTCCGGCAGACACACCGCGCATTCTGGTTTTACGGCCGCTACGCGACCGAGCGGGAGCAAGCTCCCTCGCCACAAAAGTCGTACTCTCAAGCCGGGAGTTGCACTGCCAGCTCATTCTTCGGCGCTGTGCACCACCACCAGCAATTGCGCCTGCACCTCGCCCACCGAACGAATGCGGTGCGGTTTCTGGGCATTGAAGTGCAGCGCGTCCCCGCGATTCAAAATCACCCGTTCGCTCATGAAGTCGACTTCAACCTGACCTTCGTGGACGAACAGAAACTCTTCGCCCAAATGCTCCTTGAAGGTCTTGTCGCTGAACTCCCGGGGCGGATAGATGATGAACGGCAACAGGCTACGCTCGCTGACCTGATGGGCCAGCACGGCGTAACCCGGCGTCTGGTCATTGGCCGCCAGCGACTGGCGCTCGTCACTGCGCACCAGGCTGTAGCTGTCGAGGCTGACGTTGTCCTCGGAGAACAATTCCTCGACCTTGACGTTCAACGCCTTGGCCAGTTTCAGCGCGGCCGCAATCGACGGGGTGTTCAACCCGCGTTCGACTTTCGACAGATAACTCTTGGTCATGCCGGATTTCTCGGCCAGGGCTTCCAGGGTCACACCCAGTTTTTTTCGCAGTAATTTCAAACGGATAGACATGTGCAGCGATTAATCCATCAAGGAGACAACAATTGGCCCTTGCCAATGACACAAAGTGTCATATAGCATCATTAGTGTCATTTGCTCTCGCCCCACGACCTACCAAGCAGCGGGAGAAGCAAACCAGACGTCCATTGATTGCTGCGAAGGACACCCGATATGGCCAAGACATTAGCACTACCCAAAGACCAACTCATCAAGCAGGCGCTTTCGCAGATGCAAAGCACGCTGGCGGATAATACGTGGACCGACCGGCAAAAGCTGGCGCTGACGTGCCGCATCCTGTTCGAGAACGGCCACGACTCCGGCCTGGCCGGGCAAATCACGGCCCGCGGGCCGCAACCTGGCACCTACTACACCCAGCAACTGGGCCTGGGTTTCGATGAAATCACCGCGAGTAACCTGCTGCTGGTCAACGAAGACCTCGAAGTGCTGGAAGGTCACGGCATGCCGAACCCGGCCAACCGTTTCCATAGCTGGGTATACCGCGCCCGCCCGGACGTGAACTGCATTATCCACACCCACCCGACCCACGTGGCGGCGCTGTCGATGCTGGAAGTGCCGCTGGAAATCTCCCACATGGACCTCTGCCCGCTCTACGAAGATTGCGCGTTCCTGGAAGCCTGGCCGGGTGTGCCGGTCGGTAATGAAGAAGGCGAAATCATCGCCGGGGCCCTGGGCGACAAGCGTGCGATTCTGCTTTCCCACCACGGTCAGTTGTCGAGCGGGCGGACCATCGAGGAAGCCTGCGTCATCGCGCAATTGATCGAGCGTGCCGCCAAGTTGCAGTTGCTGGCCATGTCGGCCGGTGAGGTCAAACCGATTCTGCCGGCGTTGGGCCGCGAAGCCCATGACTGGATTTCCAAGCCCAAGCGCCACGGCGCCGCGTTCAACTACTACGCTCGGCAGAACCTGCGTCAACACGCCGATTGCCTGAACTGAACCCACTCATTTGCTCAATGGAGAGACAGCATGTCTAACCCATCTATTCACGGCATCATCGGCTACACCATCACCCCGTTCAGTGCCAACGGCGAGGCGCTGGACCTCGACGCACTGGGCCGCTCCATCGACCGCCTGATCGACAGCGGCGTACACGCCATCGCCCCGCTGGGCAGCACTGGCGAAGGGGCCTATTTGAGCGATGCAGAGTGGGACGCGGTCAGCGAGTTCAGCATCCAGCACGTGGCCAAGCGCGTGCCGACCATCGTCAGCGTGTCCGACCTGACCACCGCCAAAGCCGTGCGTCGCGCACGTTTCGCCGAAGCTCACGGCGCAGACGTGGTGATGGTACTGCCAGCGTCCTACTGGAAGCTCAGCGAAGCGGAAATCCTGGCTCACTACCGCGCCATCGGCGAAAGCGTCGGTGTGCCGATCATGCTCTACAACAACCCGGCCACCAGCGGCACCGACATGTCGGTGGAGCTGATCCTGCGGATTTTCAACGCCGTGGAAAACGTGACCATGGTCAAGGAAAGCACCGGCGACATCCAGCGCATGCACAAGCTGCAACTGCTGGGCGACGCTCAGGTGCCGTTCTACAACGGTTGCAACCCGTTGGCCCTGGAAGCCTTCGCGGCCGGCGCCAAAGGTTGGTGCACCGCCGCGCCGAACCTGATTCCGCAGCTCAACGGCGACCTGTATCAAGCCGTGCTGGCCAACGATCTGGGCAAGGCGCGGGAGCTGTTCTACCGCCAATTGCCGCTGCTGGACTTCATCCTCAAGGGCGGTTTGCCGGCGACCATCAAGGCCGGCCTGCGCATGACCGGGCTGGAAGCGGGTGACCCACGCCTGCCCGTGTTCCCACTGGGTGAAGCCGGGTGCAATCAACTGCAAGCGTTGCTGAAAACCTTGCGCTGATCTTTGCACCCGTGGGAGCGAGCCTGCTCCGGGCGGCGTTCCGACGATGTCGGCCCATCAGTCAGTCAACATCAATGTTGAATGTTATGGCCTCATCGCGAGCACGCTCGCTCCCACAGGGATTGGCATCGGGTTTGGAGGGTGTCTTCACAGCACCGGCAAGGTCTTGTCCTTGATCACCGTGGTCGGGCCGTTGGTCTTGACGCTGGCGATGCCTTTGTCCCGTGCCGCCTCGGAAGAATACGACTCGCTGCTGCCGATGATTTGATGATTGGCCGCCTTGAGGTTGAAGTACGGATGACCATCCTTGGTGGTCTTCTTGTCGTAGCGTTCATCCAGCGGGCTGTTGGTCTGAACGGACGCGATGCCGCCGTCGGCGGCCGCGCGTGTGGTGTACAGCTCGCTGGTGAGAATGGTTTCGGCGTTGGCCGCTTTCAGGACAAAGCGGAACTGGCCATTGCTGCTCTTACTCAACTCATACCATCCGGACATGCGTCTACTCCTGTCGATTGATCGGGCGTGAAGGATGCCCAGTGAGTAAAGACCGTCTGCGGTGTTTATCCACTTCCTCGATAAAGTGTTTATTTGCCAGGAGACAAATAGCAATAATTCTCGATATCATTCGCGACTTTTCTGCGCCCGCTTCGTCAAGAAGGATATCCATGTCTCTCCTCAAGCCCGACCCACTGTCGGCGGACTCGTTTCGCGGGTTCTATGCAGACATTCTGCATTACCTGCGCAAGCGCACGGACAACGCCAGTGATGCGGCAGACATGACCCAGGACGTCTTCACCCAATGGCTCGATTACCGCGACCGGGCCAAGGTCGAACAGCCGCGCGCCTTTTTGTTCCAGATGGCGCGCAACGTGTTGCGTGATCACTGGCGCCGGCAAAAAGTCCGCCATGGGGTTCACGACGAGCAAGCCCAAAGCGACGCGGAACCTGCCTGTGACGGAAAAAACGACCCCATGGCCGCCGCTCAACACCTGCAACGCCTCGAACAGTTGAAAGAAGTCCTTGCCGAACTCTCGCCCCGACGCCGCGAAGCCCTTATGCTGCACCGCTTCGAAGGCTTGAGCCAGGCGCAGATTGCTGCGCGCATGGGGATTTCCATCAGCATGGTGGAAAAACACATTGCCTTTGCCCTGTTGCATTGCAAGCAGCGCCTACAACGAGAAAACGGCATGGAGCAGCCAGAATGACCCGCCATCCCGGCATCGAGCGCGACAACGACATCGACAGCAGCAGCGTCGATGCCCAGGCCGCCAGCTGGTTCGCCCGCAACCGCAACGACCACCACCGCGATACCCGTAAAGCGTTCGGTCGCTGGATGACCGAGCCTGCGCACGCCAAGGCCTATGCCGAGTTCGAACAGTTGTGGGCCGACCTCGCCGAGTTGCAGCAACTCGACAAACCGGTGCCGCTGCCTGTGCGAAAAAAACCGTCCTGGCGCCCGACCCTGGCGATTGCCGCAGCACTGGTGTGCGCCGTGTTGACGCTCAACCTCGGTACGCCCCATGCCGCTTATGAACAGCAGGTCGCGGCGCAGGCCAAAGGCTCGCGCACCTTCAGCCTGCCCGACGGCACCACCTTGTACGTCAACGCCAACACCCGGCTGCGCATCGACTTCAACAACCATCAACGCAACATTTACCTCGAACTGGGCCAGGTCTACCTGGAGGTCGCCCCGGACAAGGAACGCCCGCTGTGGGTGCACGCCGGTGAAGCCAATGTGCGAGTGGTCGGCACCGGGTTCGATGTGCGTCGGGGTCAAAAGCAACTGGTGGTCAGCGTCGCTCACGGTCAGGTCGCGTTCACTCCAGACAACAAAACCGCGACGTCGACCTTGCTCGGCGCGCAGCAACAGGCCAGTTACGACTACCTCAAGGGCACGCTGCAACAGCAAACCCTGGGCGAAGGCGCAGTGGCGGACTGGCGCAGCGGCCACCTGGCGTTTCGCAACCGTGAACTGGCCAGCCTGGTCGACGAATTGAACCTCTACCGCGCCAAACCGGTGCTGCTGGCCGACGGTCCGCTGGGGCGTTTCAAGGTCTCGGGCAATCTCGATGTGAACGACCCGGACGCGCTGATCAAAGCGTTGCCAGCACTGATCCCGGTAAAAACCGTGACGCTGGCCGACGGGCAACTGCGGATCGAAGCCCGCCGCTAAACACCCACATGCGAATATTTTTCATTTGCATGTGAGGTTTTTTTTCTCTGCCGCGTCTTCCTCCCGTCTGCGTTGTTCACGTACGCCTTTTTGGCCTTTGGCCGCCCTGGGGGATTTAATGTTTCGCGCGTCTCATCATTTCCAGCACCTCTGCATCCGACCGACCCTGATCGCCACCTGCCTGGCGTTCAGCCTCAACGCCCATGCCGAATCGATCAGCCTGCACCTGCCCGCCCAACCGCTGGCCAGCTCGCTGAGCCAGATCGCCCAGCAGGCGAAGATCCAGTTGCTGTTCGATGAAGAATTGCTGCGCAACATCAAGGCCCCGGCCATCGACGGCAACTTCAGCCCTGAAACGGCGATCCGCCAGTTGCTGGACAAGAGCAATTTCAGCCTGATCAAAATCGACCAGACCTACGTCGTACGCCCACAGGAAGACAGCACCACCAGCAGCGGCGGCGCCCTGCAACTCGACGCCCAAAGCGTGATCGGCACCGGCACCGAAGTCGATTCCAGCACCGTCGGCCGCTCGACGCTGAGCCAGGGCCGACATCGACCGTCACCAGCCGAACAACATCCCCAGCCTGCTGGCGACCCTGCCCGGCGTGTCCATGGGCGGCTCGATGAAACCCGGTGGCCAGACCATCAACATCTGGGGCCTGGGCGACGCGGAAGACGTGCCGCTGACCGTCGACGGCGCGACCAAAAGCGGTTTCGAGCGCTATCAGCAAGGCACGATCTTCATCGAGCCGGAGCTGATCAAAAGCATCGAAGTCGAAAAAGGCCCGCACTCGGCCTCCAGCGGTAACGGCGGTTTCGGCGGCACCGTGCACATGGAAACCAAAGACGCGCCGGACATGCTCAAGGACGGTCGCAACACCGGGGCGATGGTCAAATATGGCTACTCCAGCAACGACCATCAGCAGGTCTACAGCTCGGCGTTGTACGGGCGCACCGACGATGGCCGCGCCGATGCATTGGTGTACCTGACCAAGCGCGATGGCGACGACATGAAACTGGCTGCGAAAATCGACGACCCGGACCATGAATACCCGGTCAATCCGCAGCGCCTGCCCAACAGTGCCCAGGACCTGGACGGCCAACTGTTCAAGCTCAACTTTCACCTCAACGATGAGCACAGCGTCGGTGTCTCTTACTCGCGCTCGCAAAGCGAACGCTGGACGCCGTTTTCGTCCGCCAGCTTCCCGACACCACCCAATCAGTACGCCATCGACCGTTATGGCTACAAAAACGCGCTGAAGCGTTTCCTCGCCAACCGTCAGACGACCGACACCACCTGGTCGAGCAAATACCTGTACCAGCCGCTGGACAACCCGTTGGTGGACTTCAAGATCAGCTACTCGGAGTCCAACACCGATCAGACCGACGAGCGCGGCGAAACGGCGTTTTACCAGACCGCCACCGGCGGCCGCAAAATGGACACGGCCTACAAGGACCGTATCCTCGAACTGCGCAACATCAGCCTGTTTGCCACCGGCCCGCTGGAGCACGCGGTAACCACCGGCGTGCAGATCCGCAAGCACCAGCGTGAAACCGAAATGTGGATGCCGGGCAAGACCTACGACACCCCCAAGTACAACTACGGCCACTTCCAGCCAAGCTTCATGCCGCAGGGCAAGGTCGACGCCAACGCCTTCTATATTCAGGACGCCATCACCCTGGGTGACTTCACCCTGACCCCGTCCCTGCGCTACGACCACGTACGCAACCGTGGCGAGGCCAACGAGGCGCCGTATTACAACAACCCCAAACCGAGCTTCGGTCACGACTACAGCGACCAGACCTACGCCGGTTGGTCGCCGCGTCTGTCAGCGTTCTGGAAAGTGACACCGAATGTCGCGCTGTTCGCCGACTACAGCAAAACCTGGCGTGCGCCGGTCATCGACGAGCAGTACGAAGTCCAGGGCCTGGGCAGCCGCACCGCCACCAGCACCGACCTGGACCCCGAGCGCATCACCGCGTTGCGGGCCGGTAACATCACCAGTTTCGCCAACGTCTTCACCGACCGTGACAGTGTGCAGATCCGCACCACGCTGTTCCGTAACAAGATCGACGACGAAATCTTCAAGGCCACCGGCGTTGGCTGCCAGAACCAGGCCATCAAGGGCGGCACCATCGCCTCGGACTGCAAGGGCATGGGGCCGATGGGCAACTACCGCAACATCGGTTCGCTGACCATCAAGGGCTTCGAGGTCGAGAGCTTCTACGACTCGACCTACCTGTTCGGCTCGCTGTCCTACTCGTGGATCAGCGGCAAGCACGAAGGTGCCTACACCAATCCATGGGGGCCGGACGTCTGGGCGCGGGACATTCCGCCCGCGAAATGGATTGCCGTACTGGGCGTGAAAATCCCGACGTGGGATGCCCAGGTCGGCTGGCAGGGCGAGTTCGTACGCAAGACCGATCGCCTGCCGAGCGACCACTATGGCTCGGGTAAAAACACCGTCGGCGACGTGTTCTACGACCAGTACCCCAACGACAGCTACAACACCCAGGGCCTGTTCGCCAACTGGAAGCCGCAGCAGCCGTACCTCAAGGGCACCGAGGTCAACCTGACGGTCGATAACCTGTTCAACAGTGAATTCCGCCCGGCCCTCAGCGGCGACCGCGCCTACACTCAGGGCCGAAATGCCAAGGTCAGCGTGACACGGTTCTTCTGATCCGGTCCGCCCCCCTCGTCGGAACGCCTGCTCCGGGCGGCGCTCCGACGAAGGGGTCGATGCGCACGTCCCTACTTTGCCGCAGCCCGCACCACCGACAATTGCGGTTCAATCACCCGCCGCTGACTCAGGTAACGGGTGCAACTGACCCGCAGGAACGAGGCGAAATTCACCACTTCCCCGCGATAGTCCATCACCTCTTCATAGAGCTTGGCCACCAGTTGATTGGTGGTCATGCCGTCGACTTCGGCGATTTCGCTGAGGATGTCCCAGAACTGATTTTCCAGGCGCAAGGTCGTCACCACCCCGCAAATGCGCAGCGAGCGCGAGCGTGACTCGTACAGAATCGGGTCGGCTTTGACGTAGAGTTCGCACATGGGCAGGCCTGCGTTTACAAAGTGATTTTGGTACCCAGCAAACCGAGAAAACCGGCCAGCCAATGCGGGTGCGCGGGCCACGCCGGCGCGGTCGCCAGATTGCCCTGAACGTGACCTTGCGTCACCGGAATATCGATGAACGTGCCACCGGCCAGACGCACTTCCGGCGCACAGGCCGGGTAAGCGCTGCATTCGCGCCCCTCAAGAATCCCCGCCGCCGCCAGCAACTGCGCGCCATGGCAGACGGCCGCAATCGGCTTGCCGGCCTTGTCGAAGGCTTGCACAAGTTGCAGGACGTTTTCGTTCAACCGCAGGTACTCCGGCGCACGACCGCCCGGCACCAGCAGCGCGTCATAATCTGCGGCATCGACCTTGGCGAAATCGAAATTCAGGGCGAACAGGTGACCGGGTTTTTCACTGTAGGTCTGGTCGCCTTCGAAGTCATGGATGGCGGTACGTACCGTTTGCCCGGCAGTTTTGCCCGGGCACACCGCGTGCACCGTGTGGCCGACCATCAGCAGTGCCTGAAACGGCACCATCACTTCGTAGTCTTCGACGTAATCGCCAACCAGCATCAGAATCTTTTTCGCGGCCATGGGGATGACTCCTCTGAGAAATACGTGGGCAAGCAAGAGTATTCAAGGTAGTCCGAATCCGGATGGCCGGGTAATAACCGCCTACTACGTAGAGCCGAGCACGATTTGTGGCCCGGAGGTATTTCTGTGGCGAGGGAGCTTGCTCCCGCTGGGTCGCGTAGCGGCCCCAAAACCATGCACTGCTTTTCTTCAGACAAACTGCGTCAAGCTGCTTACGACTGCTTCGCAGCCGAGCGGGAGCAAGCTCCCTCGCCACGGGGTTGGTGGTGTACTTCATAACTGTACGTGTAACTCTGTGTCTAGCTGTAGCAGCGCTGCGCCCAAAGTTTATGGCTAGATGAAAACACTCCCGCCACCCTGAATTCTGGTTGCCGTTTATGTCCTCGCGCGAAAACACCGGCATGGCCCTCGGCCTGATCGGCGTCGTCATTTTCAGCCTGACCCTGCCCTTCACACGGATCGTCGTGCAGGAAATCCACCCGTTGCTCAACGGCCTCGGCCGCGCCTTGTTCGCGGCGATTCCGGCAGCGATGTTGCTGCTCTGGCGCCGGGAGAAATGGCCGACCTGGAAACAAATCAAAGGCCTGACGCTGGTGATCGCCGGGGTCATTCTCGGTTTCCCGGTGCTCTCGGCCTGGGCCATGCAAACCCTCCCCGCGTCCCATGGCGCGCTGGTCAACGGTTTGCAGCCGCTGTGCGTCGCGCTGTATGCCGCGTGGTTGTCCCATGAGCGACCGTCGAAAGCCTTCTGGGCCTGCGCCGCGTTGGGCAGTGCGTTGGTGCTGGGGTACGCGCTGATCAGCGGTGCCGGCAGCATTCAGGTCGGTGACTTGCTGATGCTCGGGGCGATTGCCGTGGGCGGCCTGGGGTACGCCGAAGGTGGCCGGTTGGCCAGGGAGATGGGCGGCTGGCAGGTGATTTGCTGGGCGCTGGTGCTGTCGACGCCATTGTTGATCGGCCCGGTGATCTACCTGGCGCTGCAGCACCAAGGCGAGATTTCGGCGAAAACCTGGTGGGCCTTCGGCTACGTGTCGTTGTTTTCGCAGTTCATCGGTTTCTTCGCCTGGTACGCCGGGTTGGCCATGGGTGGCATCGCCCGGGTGAGTCAGATCCAGTTGCTGCAAATCTTCTTCACCATCGCGTTCTCGGCGTTGTTCTTCGGTGAACACATCGAGCCGATCACCTGGCTGTTCGCCGCCGGGGTGATCGTCACGGTGATGCTCGGGCGCAAGACGGCGGTCAAGCCGACGCGTGTTGCCACGGCATAAACCTTGTACGGGCTTGCCTGCGATGGCGTCATCGAAATCGCCATCGCGAGCAAGCTCGGCTCCTACAGGGCAGCATCAACCGACAGCCCGCGACAGGATCAGAGGTAACCGTCAGCCCGCAACAGGGTTTCCAGGCAATGTTCACTGATGTGGTAGAAATCCTTCAGTTCCTGAATCTTCACCAGCAACTGGGCCGGGTCCACCGGCTCGGCGCGTTTGACCGCCAGAATCATCTTGTTCTTGTTGGTGTGGTCCAGGGAGATGAACTCGAACACCTTGGTGTCATAACCGCAAGCTTCAAGGAACAGCGCCCGCAAACTGTCGGTGACCATTTCAGCCTGCTGGCCGAGGTGCAAACCGTATTGCAGCATCGGTTTGAGCAACGCCGGGCTCTGGATTTGCAGGCGGATCTGCTTGTGGCAGCACGGCGAGCACATGATGATCGCAGCGCCGGAACGAATGCCGGTGTGGATCGCATAGTCAGTGGCGATGTCACAGGCGTGCAGGGCGATCATCACGTCCAGCTCGCTCGGTGCCACGCTGCGCACATCCCCGCATTTGAACACCAGCCCTGGATGCTCCAGCCGCGCAGCCGCGGTGTTGCACAGGGTGACCATGTCTTCACGCAGTTCGACGCCGGTGACCATGCCCTCAGCCTTCAAGGTGTTGCGCAGGTAATCGTGAATGGCGAAGGTCAGGTAACCCTTGCCCGAACCGAAGTCCGCCACCCGCACCGGTTTATCCAGCGCCAGCGGTGAAGACGTCAGCGCATGGCTGAAGACTTCAATGAACTTGTTGATCTGCTTCCACTTGCGCGACATCGCCGGGATCAGCTCATGCTGCTTGTTGGTCACGCCCAGGTCGGCGAGGAACGGCCGGGTCAGGTCCAGGAAGCGGTTCTTCTCGCGGTTGTGCTCGGCGGACGGCACTTCACGCAGTTGCTGTGGCTTGCTCTTGAACAGCGAACTCTTGCCCTTCTTGCTGTACTCAAGTTGCGCTTCATCAGTCAGCGACAGCAGGTGGGCGTTCTTGAACTGCTGCGGCAACAGCGCGGCAATCGTCGCCACGCCGTCTTCAAGCGGGAAATTCTTGGTGATGTCGCGCGTCTTGTAACGGTAGACGAAGGACAGGCACGCCTGCTCCTTGACCGTCAGTTGCTTGATGATGATGCGCTGCAAATCCGCTTCGGCACCGACGTACTTGGCCAGCACCAGTTTGATGAAGGCGTTCTCGGCCAGGCTGCCTTGCAGCAGGTCGATGAACTGCGCGTGATGATCCGGCGTGAGGCTGGCGGGAGTTGCGGTAACGGACATGTAAAAAACGCCTCGGGCGATGCGGATCGGGGAATGGCGGGTATTTTAGGGGGGATGGGGCGTCGGGACACGCAGTTATTTACGAACGGTGCACATCCTGTGGCGAGGGAGCTTGCTCCCGTTCGGTTGCGAAGCAGCCGCAAGGCAGGCAACCGCGATTACCTGATGGACCATGTTTGCTGGTTTTAGGGTCGCTTCGTGCCCCAGCGGGAGCAAGCTCCCTCGCCACTAGAGTTCCCGGCTCTAAATCCCAGGATCGAGTCAGCCCAACACCACCAACCGGTTCGGCAACTCATTGCGCACATGGGTCACCGGCACATGCACCTTGAGCAGCTCGCCACAGGCCTCGATGCACGTCACAAAGCCCTGCAACGTCTGGCCCTGCTTCACCTGCTGGGTGAAGTGGGCAACGATCGGAACCCAGCAGGTGTTGTCCACGCGTCGGGATATGCCTTCATCTGCCAGGATCTCCACGTAGCGCTCGGCTTCACAGACAAAAATCAGCAGGCCGGTTCCGCCCACGGTGTGGTGCAGGTTCTGCTCCAGAAACTGCCGACGCGCCAGGTTCGAAGCGCGCCAATGGCGCACCGAGCGTGGAATCAGGTGCGTGGTGACGCTCGGGATACGCAATACCAGGCACAGCACGATGAAGCTGATCCATTGCACCAGCAGCAACAGGTGCAGGCTCATCCAGCCGGTGGCGATATGCACCAAGCCCGGTACCACCAGCGCCAGCAGGCTGGCCCACAGCAGCGGGATGTAGGCGTAGTCGTCAGCCCGCGCGGCCAGCACCGTGACCAGCTCGGCGTCGGTATCGCGCTCGACCCGTGCAATGGCCTCGGCGACCTTGCGTTGTTCGTGTTCTGCCAGTAACGCCATGATCAGGAATGCTCATTCATTATTGTTATCGTCTGCTGCCTTTGAAAACACGCGCCCCAAGTCCTTGGCCCTCGCAGGTGTATGCCCCTTGAGCGTTTGGGGCATAATCTGCCCCCGCCACTGGATTGCATCGAACCAATCGGCTAAAAGATGCCAGCGCGAAAAACGTTCAGAAGTTTGCTGCATTTATACGAACAACAACAGACGCTCCCTAATTTTTGGCTGACCGGCGCGTAACCACGGCGTCCGTTAAGGCTTTTGAGATCACTATTCATGAAGAAGCTGTGTTTGCTGGGCCTTGCCATGGGTCTGGCCAGTCACTCTGTATTGGCCGCCGCCACGCCCGCACCGATTGAGAACAAGGACGCTTTCGTCAGCAACCTGATGAAGCAGATGACCCTCGATGAAAAGATCGGCCAGTTGCGCCTGATCAGCATCGGCCCGGAAATGCCTCGCGAAATGATCCGCAAGGAAATCGCCGCCGGTCGGATCGGTGGCACGTTCAACTCCATCACCCGTCCGGAAAACCGTCCGATGCAGGACGCGGCCATGCGCAGCCGGTTGAAGATCCCGATGTTCTTCGCCTATGACGTGATCCACGGCCACCGGACCATTTTCCCGATTCCCCTGGCCCTGGCTTCGAGCTGGGACATGGACGCCATTGGCCTGAGCGGGCGCATTGCCGCCAAGGAAGCCGCGTCTGACAGCCTCGACCTCACCTTCGCGCCGATGGTCGACATCTCCCGCGACCCACGCTGGGGCCGCACCTCCGAAGGTTTTGGCGAAGACACCTACCTGGTTTCGCGTATCGCCAAAGTGATGGTCAAGGCCTACCAGGGCCCTGGCGCGATTGCAGCCGAGAACATCATGGCCAGCGTCAAGCACTTCGCCCTGTATGGCGCTGTCGAGGGTGGACGCGACTACAACACCGTCGACATGAGCCCGGTAAAAATGTACCAGGACTACCTGCCTCCGTACCGCGCCGCCATTGATGCCGGTGCCGGCGGGGTGATGGTTGCGCTGAACTCGATCAACGGCATACCGGCCACTGCCAACCTCTGGTTGATGCAAGACCTGTTGCGCAAGGAATGGGGGTTCAAGGGCCTGGCTGTCAGTGATCACGGTGCGATTTTCGAGCTGATCAAGCACGGTGTCGCCCGCGACGGTCGCGAAGCCGCGAAACTGGCCATCAAGGCTGGCATCGACATGAGCATGAACGACACCCTGTACGGCCAGGAACTGCCGGGGCTATTGAAGTCCGGTGAGATCCAGCAAAGCGATATCGACAACGCCGTGCGTGAAGTGCTCGGCGCCAAGTACGACATGGGCCTGTTCAAGGACCCGTACGTGCGGATCGGCAAAGCCGAGGATGATCCGGCCGACACCTACGCCGACAGCCGTTTGCACCGCACCGAAGCCCGTGACGTTGCCCGTCGCAGCCTGGTGTTGCTGAAGAACCAGGGTGAAACCCTGCCGCTGAAGAAGTCCGCGAAAATCGCCCTGGTCGGCCCGCTGGCCAAGGCGCCGATCGACATGATGGGCAGTTGGGCCGCGGCCGGTAAACCGGCGCAGTCGGTCACGCTGTTCGACGGCATGACCAACGCCCTGGGCGCGCAGTCCACGCTGATCTACGCCCGTGGCGCCAACATCACCTCGGACCCGAAGATTCTCGGCTACCTAAACTTCCTCAACTTCGATGCCCCGGAAGTGGTGGATGACCCGCGCCCTGCGCAAACCCTGATCGATGAAGCGGTGAAAGCTGCGCAGCAGGCCGATGTGGTCGTGGCGGCCGTCGGCGAGTCGCGGGGCATGTCCCACGAATCGTCGAGCCGTACCGACCTGAACATCCCGGCCAACCAGCGCGAACTGATCAAGGCCCTCAAGGCCACCGGCAAACCGTTGGTGCTGGTGCTGATGAACGGCCGTCCGCTGTCGATTCTCGAAGAGAACGAACAGGCTGACGCGATCCTCGAAACCTGGTTCAGCGGCACCGAAGGCGGCAACGCGATTGCCGACGTGCTGTTCGGCGACTACAACCCGTCGGGCAAACTGCCAATCACCTTCCCGCGTTCGGTCGGGCAGATTCCGACCTACTACAACCACCTGAGTATCGGCCGGCCATTCACGCCGGGCAAACCGGGCAACTACACATCGCAGTACTTCGATGACACCACCGGTCCCCTGTATCCGTTCGGCTACGGCCTGAGTTACACCACGTTCAGCCTGTCGGACATGGCGCTGTCGTCGACCACGCTGAACAAGAGCGGCAAACTCGACGCCAGCGTGACGGTTAAAAACACCGGCAAGCGTGACGGCGAAACCGTGGTGCAGTTGTACGTCCAGGACGTCACCGGCTCGATGATTCGCCCACTCAAGGAACTGAAGAATTTCCAGAAAGTGATGCTCAAGGCTGGCGAACAGAAAGTCATCCACTTCACCCTTGAAGAGGACGACCTGAAGTTCTACAACACCCAGCTCAAGTACGCAGCAGAGCCCGGCAAGTTCAACGTGCAGATCGGCCTGGACTCCCAGGACGTGACGCAGCAGAGTTTTGAGTTGCTCTAAACCCTGAAGTTACATGAAGTACCTGTGGGAGCGAGCTTGCTCGCGATGGCGATATAACAGTCAACACAGAGGTTGAATGTTATGGCCTCATCGCGAGCAAGCTCGCTCCCACATTGTTTTTTGGTGCTTAGAGAATGGTGTTCAGCCCCGCCGATCCAGCACATTCACCACCACCCGATCCACCCATCCCCACACCCGCTGCTTGACCCGCCGCCACAACGGCCGACGTTGCCATTCTTCCAGGCTGACGAGCTGGCTCAAGGCAAAATCATGCTCGAAACTCGCCGCCACCGCCCGCGTCAGCGCAGGGTCGAGGGCTTCCAGGTTGGCCTCGAGATTGAAGCGCAAATTCCAGTGATCGAAATTGCACGAGCCGATGCTCACCCAGTCATCGACCAGGACCATTTTCAGGTGCAGGAAACACGGCTGGTACTCAAAGATTTTCACCCCGGCCTTGAGCAGGCGTGGGTAATAACGGTGCCCGGCGTAACGCACCGACGGATGATCGGTACGCGGCCCGGTCAACAACAGGCGCACGTCGATGCCTCGCAGGGCGGCCTTACGCAATGAGCGGCGGACTTTCCAGGTCGGCAGAAAGTACGGCGTAGCCAGCCAGATCCGCCGCTGGCCGCTGTTGATCGCCCGAAACAACGATTGCAGGATGTCCCGGTGCTGACGGGCGTCGGCATAGGCCACCCGGCCCATGCCCTCGCCCATCGTTGGCACTCGTGGCAGGCGCGGCAAGCCGAAGTTCGCGAAGGGTTTCCAGGCGCGGCGATGGCGGTTGGCGATCCATTGGCGGTCGAACAGCAACTGCCAGTCGAGCACCAGCGGGCCGACGATTTCCACCATTACTTCGTGCCACTCACTGGTGTCCTGGCCGGGCGTCCAGAACTCGTCCGTCACTCCCGTGCCACCGACGACCGCCAGTTCCTGATCGACCAACAGCAATTTGCGGTGATCGCGATAAAGGTTGCGCACCCAGCGCCGCCAGCTCAGGCGATTGTAGAAGCGCAGCTCGACACCCGCCGCCATCAACCGCTGCCGCAGGCTCAGGGTAAACGCCAGGCTGCCGTAATCATCGAACAGGCAACGCACCCGCACCCCGCGCTCGGCCGCCTGCACCAGCGCCTGAACCATGGCTTCGGCGCAGGCCCCCGCTTCCACCAGGTACAGCTCCAGCTCAACCTGTTCTTGTGCCCGCGCAATCGCCACCAGCATGCGTGGGAAGAATTGCGGACCGTCGATCATCAGCTCGAAGCGGTTGCCTTCACGCCACGCAAACACCGCCCCGGCCATCTCAGCGCGCCGTGAAAATCAGTACCGCACCCACCGGTACCGACAGGCTGATGGCCGAGACTGCGGCCAGCGTGCGCAGCGTTTCCACCCCAGGCGCCAGGTCGAAATCCTTGGCGTTGAGCACCAGCGGTTCCAGGGTCACCACTTGAAAACGCCGGTCATCCAGCCGCGTCGCCAGCAACTCGGCGCTGTAATCGTGTTGCTTGCCGTGAAGGCTGACGGTGAGCGGCAAACGCAGTTCCAACTGAGCGCCGGACGCCAGGTCGTTGATTGGCCGCAGATCGATCTGCGCACTGATCAATGCCTCAGGGAAAGTCTTGATCTCGAACAGCGCTTTGCGCATGCGCTCATCGCGTAGCGGAATGCCGCTGTTGATCGACTCCAGCTCGATTTGCACCTGCGCCAGGCCCTTGGCGTCGACCTTGCCGTGCAGCACCAGGAAGCGCTGAACCTCGGCGACATGGGCGTTTTTGGTGGTGACGAAGGACAGGCGCGAAGACTCGCCGTCCAGATACCAATCGGCGTGGGCCGGCACGGCACCACAGGCCAGCAGCAGGAAGGCGAAGGCTTTGGAACGAAACGGGCTGAACATACACACTCATGGACAAATAAACCTGAGCCGAACCTTAGCCTGAGTCAGAGCCGTTGCAAACCTTCGATTGATCGGGCGTATCAGGGCAGCAAACGACAGCCCTGCCGTTCGCCGAGCCACGCCGCCGTACTGCTGCGGCCCAGCGCGGTGACGGTCACTCGTTGGCCTGACGCCTCATCGACAAAATGACTGATGGGCAAATACTGCTTCACGTAGCCCCGGCAATAGTCCGCCGGGCTGCGCGCCACATACCGGCACGAACAATATTCCTTGGCGGTGTAGGCACCGAGGATATCGGGAAAGGCCCTCAACTCGACTCGTTTCAGCCAGATCCAGCCCAGCAGCACCACCATCAGCACCAGCAACAGCTGTCGCAGGGCGTTACGCACGTTCATGGCTGCACCTTCGAAGCGAACGCCGACATCGCGCGCCTGAGCAATTCGTTGTGCTGATAGGTGCCGTCGCGGTCGTCGCCATAGCGCACGATGACCAGTTTTTCGCTGGGGATCACATACAGCGCCTGCCCCCAATGCCCGAGCGCGGCAAAAGTGTCGTCGGGGGCATCCGGCCAAGGTTTTGGCGCACCGTCGACTGCCCGGTTGAGCCACCAATGGCCACCCGGTACGGCGTCATCCTGATGGGCCTGATAGCGGGCGAATGGCTGGCGGTTGAACGCCACCCAGTCACGGGGCAGCAACTGCCGCTCGCCCCAGCGACCGTCGCGCTGCATCAGCAAACCGATGCGCGCCAGGTCACGGGCGGTCAAATAAGCATAGGACGAGGCGACAAACGTCCCGTTGGCGTCGGTTTCCCACACGGCATGGCGAACGCCCAAGGGGTCGAACAGCGCTGTCCAGGGGTAATCGGGATAGCGTTGCGCGCCGACGATATTTTTCAACGCCGCCGCCAGCAGGTTGCTGTCGCCGCTGGAATAACGAAACGCCCGGCCCGGCGCGCTGAACTCGCCCTGCGCGGCAGTGAACCCGGCCATGTCGCGACGGCCACGGGTGTAAAGCATGGCCACCACCGAAGAATTCAACGGCGCGTACTCATAGTCCTCCTGCCAGTCCAACCCCGAGGCCCAGTGCAGCAGGTCGGCCAGGGTGACGGCCGGGTGTTTTTCCAGCGCCGAATAGAACTTCATCGCCGGGTCCTGAAGGGAGAACAAGCCTTCGCCATAAGCCACGCCGAGTACTGTGGCCATCAGGCTCTTGCTGATGGACCAGGTCAGGTGCGGCGTATCGGCTGTGGTCGGTCCGGCGTAGCGTTCGTAAATCAGTTGCCCGTCGCGGATCACCAGCAAGGCGTCGGTGCGGATGCCTTTGCGGGTGGCGTCGTCGCGTGACGTGAAGGCGTAGTCTTCCAACGCCTCACGTGCCGGGCTGCTGATGGGTGGGCCCGGCGTCCATTGCTCGGCGGGCCAGTTTTCTGCCGGAACAGGAAGGCTGATCAGCAACATGAACAGCAGAGGCAGGTGTTTGAACACGGCAGATGCTCATAGGGATTACCCCTGCGAGCCTAGTCGAGATAAATGACAGTCGAAAGTTGCGTCGCTGCTCGCGAAGAGCCCCTTCAGTTCAGCGAAGATCCCGCCAACGCCTTGGCCAACCGCTTGGCGCGCGCCCCTGCCGCCAGCTCCAGCACTGCCTGATCGCGTGCCCACAGTGCCGCCCACTGCGGCGGGCCATCGGCAAAGGTCTGGTTGAGTTCGGCCTTGAGCGCGTCAAACTGCGCAAACAAACCACCCAGCAGCACATGGCCGGCGCCATGGTTCGGTGGTTGGCGGCTGACCTCCGCGCACCCGGCCAGCAACCCCAGAAGCTTGAGTTGCAGGTTTTGCGGCCAGTCGCTGTCCTGGCCGATGCCGTACAACCAGGCCGTCATGGCACTGAGCACATAGATGTCTTCAAGGGTACGGAACGGTTTGACGTACGCGTCCCAGCCGTCCCCGGCCAGCAGCTCGCACTGGGCGTTGTCGAGCAACAAGCGACCGTGGCTGATGTCCGGCATCAACGGGATCGCCGGCAGTTTTTCCACCCGCACACCCGGCTCACCGGCATACACCACCGCCAACTGCAATCGGGGTGACTGGCCCTCCTCCTCGCTGCGCGCCGCGATCAACAGCCAGTCCGCCGCATCGCCTGCGGTGACGAAGTCCTTGCGCCCGCTCACACGCAACGCGGCGAGGCGAGTTTGCATGTCTGCCGGGCGCAGGCTGCGCTGTTCGGTCGCACACAATGCCCCCAGGCTGAGCGGCGCACTGGGCCATAACATGCGCAATGCCGCCTGGTAGCCCACCAGAAAGGCCAGGCCCGGCGTTGTCATCATTCGCCCGCCACGCACCGCCAGTTCGAACGGCGTGACCGCACCCAGCGTCTGCAGCAATGTGGCGTAACCCTCCGCCAGGTCAGGGTTTTCAGGCAGATGCGGGTCGCGATTCAACAGGGCTTGCCATGGCATAAACGGGTCCTCAAGGGCTGTCACACAAGCATCACCAAAGCTTCATGGCGATGACACCGGGCCTACATAGCCTGACTTTGCACAACAAAGTCGATCGACTGCAACCCACGACGGGTAAGCAGCCCGTACGGAGATTCGCCATGACTCAGATCGCCCGCATCAGCGAAACCGGCAATGAACGCCGCCTGCAAGCCGAACGCCTGATCGGCGCCAGAGCCCTGCAGGAAGCCCAGGCCCTGCGCTTCAACGTGTTCAGTGGCGAGTTCAACGCCAAACTGAAGGGCGCGGAGCTGGGCCTGGACATGGACGACTATGATGTTCACTGCGCCCATATCGGCGTACGCGATCTGAACACCGGACGTCTGGTTGCCACGACTCGCTTGCTCGACCACCAGGCCGCCAGCAGCCTGGGGCGTTTTTACAGTGAAGAAGAATTCAGCCTGCACGGGCTGGTGCACCTCAAAGGCCCGATCCTGGAAATCGGCCGTACCTGCGTCGACCCGGCCCTACCGCAACGGCGGCACCATTGCCGTGCTCTGGGGCGAACTGGCCGAAGTCCTGAATCAGGGCGGCTACAGCTACTTGATGGGTTGCGCGAGCATCCCGATGCAGGACGGCGGGATTCAGGCCCAGGCGATCATGCAGCGTCTGCGCGAACGCTACCTGTGCACCGAACACCTGCGCGCCGAGCCGAAGAAACCGCTGCCCTCCCTCGACGTACCGTCCAACGTGATCGCTGAAATGCCGCCGCTGCTCAAGGCTTACATGCGCCTGGGCGCGAAGATCTGCGGCGAACCGTGCTGGGACGAAGACTTTCAGGTTGCCGACGTGTTCATCCTGCTCAAGCGCGACGAACTCTGCCCGCGTTACGCCAGGCACTTCAAGGCGGCGGTGTAATGAGCCGGCTGCGGGTGTACGCGCGGATCGCGCGAGTGCTGGTGGTGGTGGCGCTGGGCTTGAGCATGGCCTGCGTGTTCGGGCTGTTCGAACGCATGGGGATCGCCCATTCGATGGTGCGGCGTCAGCGCTGGTCGCGTTTTTTCATGGCGCGCCTGGGCAACGCCTTGCCGTTTCGCGTGACGGTTCACGGAGAACTGCCCACCCAACCGATGCTCTGGATCAGCAACCACGTGTCCTGGACCGACATCCCGCTGCTGGGCATGCTCACGCCGCTGTCGTTCCTGTCCAAGGCCGAAGTGCGGACCTGGCCGGTAGCAGGCTGGTTGGCGGCCAAGGCCGGCAGCTTGTTCATCCGTCGCGGTTCGGGTGATAGCCAGTTGATCCGTAAACAAATGAGCCGTCACCTTGAACAAGACCATCCACTGCTGATGTTTCCCGAAGGCACAACCACTGATGGCCGCGCCCTGCGCACCTTTCACGGCCGCTTGCTGTCCGCTGCCATCGACGCGGAGGTGGCGTTGCAACCGGTGGCGATCCGTTACCTGCGCGACGGTCAGATCGACTCGCTGGCACCGTTCATTGGGGACGACGACTTGCTCTCGCACCTGATGCGCCTGTTTGCCAACGATCAGGGCGACGTGGAAGTTCACCTGCTTAAGCCGATTGCCAGCCACGGCCAGGAACGTGCGGCACTGGCGTTTGCGGCGCAACAGGCGGTGCAGAAGGCGTTGTTTGGGACAACCCCGGAAACACAGCAACGCCCTTTGCGTCCTGCGATTGCGGCCTGACGAAAATCCCCTGAAGGAACAAAAATCCCCTGTGGGAGCGAGCTTGCTCGCGATAGCGGTGTGTCAGTCAACATCATCGTTGAATGTTAAAACGCAATCGCGAGCAAGCTCGCTCCCACATTAGATTTGCGCAGTCAGATAGTCATGCGCAAACCGTTGCAGCTCTGGATAGAACAACCGGAAATCATCACTCAACGGTTCATACAACCGTCGCAATTCCTCCATCGCGGCGGCCAGTTCTTCTGGCCGCGACAGGCGCCGTGAGATGCCTCGCAATACCTGGTCCAGCACCGCAAATTCCCGATAGGAACCCAGCCAGTCATTCGCGGCCATGTGCGGGGCGATCTGCGCCAGTCGCCCTGGCAATTGCGGCTCGGCGGCCAGCACCCGGTAGACATCCGAGGTGAACAGCACAAGCGGCCGGTCGGCGTAAAGCGTCCAGTCCCGCGCCAGGCAGTGATCGAAAAACACGTCGAGCACGATCCCGGCATAACGCCGGCGGGTGATGGAAAACCGCGATAGCGCGGTGTCCACCAGAGGATGGCGGTCGGTAAACACATCAATGCTGCGATGCAGCGCAATAGCTGCTTCGATCTCCGGCGCGTACTGCCCTTGCAGCCGTCCCTTGACGAAATCGCCATACAAACTGCCGAGCAATTGACCGGGACGCTGGCCACCGAGGTGAAGATGTGCGAGATAGTTCATGCCGCGTAGCTTAGCACTGCGCACCACGTATCGTTATAACTCGATATACCGATTTAAGCTGGCATCAGATCAAAATCATATTGGTGTATCGCGAAATACCGATTTAAAGTTCGCCTCATCGCGATATAACGTTTTACCCAACACGAGCACTGCCATGTCCACCATTGACCTCGACGAAATAATAAAAGCCCTGGCACACCCAGTACGGCGAGACATCCTCAACTGGCTGAAAGACCCCGCGACCCAATTTCCCGATCAAGAGCACAGCACCGACTACGGCGTCTGCTGCGGACAAATCGATCAACGCTGCGGCCTGTCGCAGTCGACCGTTTCCGCACACCTGGCAACCCTGCACCGCGCGGGCCTGATCCGCAGCCAGAAAGTCGGTCAATGGCACTTCTACAAACGCAACGAGGACACCATTCAGGCGTTCCTCGACACCTTAGGTAAAGAGCTCTGACGAGCTCAAAAAGGATTTCAACCATGCCCCTCTCGCTCCTCATCCTGGCCTTGAGCGCCTTCGCCATCGGCACCACCGAGTTCGTCATCATGGGCTTGCTGCCCGATGTGGCGGCCGACCTCGGTGTATCGATTCCCGGCGCCGGCTGGCTGGTGACCGGTTACGCCCTGGGCGTGGCCATCGGTGCGCCGTTCATGGCACTGGCCACCGCCAGGCTGCCTCGCAAGGCTGCACTGGTCGCATTGATGGGGATTTTCATCGTCGGCAACCTGCTCTGTGCAATGGCCAGTGACTACAACGTATTGATGTTCGCCCGTGTCGTCACCGCCCTGTGCCACGGCGCGTTCTTCGGTATCGGTTCGGTGGTGGCGGCCAGCCTGGTGCCGGCCAACAAACGGGCTTCGGCGGTGGCGTTGATGTTCACCGGGTTGACCCTGGCCAACGTCCTCGGCGTGCCGCTGGGCACTGCGCTGGGTCAGGAAGCCGGCTGGCGTTCGACCTTCTGGGCCGTGACCGTGATTGGCGTGATCGCGCTGATCGGCCTGATCCGTTTCCTGCCGGCCAAACGCGATGAAGAGAAACTCGACATGCGCGCCGAACTGGCGGCCCTCACAGGTGCCGGTATCTGGCTGTCGCTGAGTATGACGGTGCTGTTCTCGGCGTCGATGTTCACCCTCTTCACTTACGTCGCGCCGCTGCTGGGCGACGTCACCGGCGTCTCGCCAAAAGGCGTGACCTGGACGCTGTTGCTGATCGGCCTCGGTCTGACCGTGGGCAACATCATCGGCGGCAAACTGGCGGACAAACGCCTGGCCGCGACCTTGATTGGCGTGTTCATTTCCATGGCCGTGGTCTCGACCGTCCTGAGCTGGACCAGCGTCGCGGTGATTCCAACCGAAATCACCCTGTTCCTCTGGGCCGCCGCCTCCTTCGCCGCCGTACCGGCGTTGCAAGTCAACGTGGTGGCGTTCGGCAAGGCCGCGCCCAACCTGGTGTCGACCCTGAACATTGGCGCTTTCAACCTGGGCAACGCCTTGGGTGCCTGGGTCGGCGGCAGCGTCATCGCCCACGGTTTCGGCCTGACCAGCGTGCCCCTCGCGGCAGCGGCGCTGGCGGTCATGGCGCTGCTGGTGACCCTGATTACTTTCCGTCAGAGCGGCAATGCCGAGCTGGCCCCTGCTACGAACTGATCACTAACGAGGGTTGTATCTCATGACGACTATTTTCGATCCGATCACACTGGGCGACCTTACGCTTGCAAACCGCATCATCATGGCGCCACTCACCCGCTGCCGCGCCGATGAAGGCCGTGTGCCGAACGCCCTGATGGCCGAGTACTACGTACAGCGTGCCTCCGCAGGCCTGATTCTCAGCGAAGCCACGTCGGTCACGCCGATGGGCGTTGGCTACCCCGACACCCCCGGCATCTGGTCCAACGATCAGGTGCGTGGCTGGAGCAACGTGACCAAAGCCATCCACGGTGCGGGCGGTAAAATCTTCCTGCAACTGTGGCACGTCGGCCGGGTGTCCCACCCGTCCTACCTGAACGGCGAAGCCCCGGTTGCGCCGAGTGCCATCCAGCCAAAAGGCCATGTCAGCCTGGTTCGCCCACTGGCCGACTACCCGACGCCGCGCGCCCTGGAAACCGCTGAAATCGCCGACATCGTCGACGCTTACCGCGTTGGCGCGGAAAACGCCAAAGCCGCCGGTTTCGACGGCGTGGAAATTCACGGCGCCAACGGTTACCTGCTCGACCAGTTCCTGCAAAGCAGCACCAACCAGCGTACGGACAACTACGGTGGCTCCCTTGAAAACCGCGCTCGCCTGTTGCTGGAAGTGACCGACGCCGCAATCGAAGTCTGGGGCGCGGGTCGCGTCGGTGTGCACCTGGCACCGCGTGCCGACTCCCATGACATGGGCGACGACAACCTGGCCGAAACCTTCACCTACGTCGCTCGCGAACTGGGCAAACGTGGCATCGCTTTCATCTGCTCCCGTGAAAAAGACGCGGGCGACAGCCTGGGCCCACGCCTGAAAGAAGCCTTCGGCGGCCCGTACATCGCCAACGAACGCTTCACCAAAGACAGCGCCAACGCCTGGCTGGCCAGCGGCAAGGCTGATGCTGTCGCCTTCGGCGTGCCGTTCATTGCCAACCCGGACCTGCCAGCGCGTTTGCAGGCCGATGCGCCGTTGAACGAAGCGCGTCCGGAACTGTTCTACGGCAAAGGGCCGGTCGGTTATATCGACTACCCAGCCATGTAAGTTTCAACAACTCAAATAAAAAAGCCCCGACTCGAAAGAGTCGGGGCTTTTTTTATTGCCAGCAACTACCCATTTGCAAAACCACCTACAAACACACACTACAGGCTCAAACAAGAAACACATCCACCACACAATTAAAATATTCAGAAAACAATATCCAGCCCCAAGAACTTGCTAGACAACCCGCTGCCAATCATTATCCATTCAACCGACAGATGCTATCTGCCTCAAGTAGAAAAGCATTAAAAGCGCCCATATCAATCCACCGCAAACAGAGACAAAAGCCATGAACAATGAAAAAAACAACACCTTCGCCAGCACCCTGCCTTTCATAAATCTTTCGTGGGCCCTGCTCGGGGAGTTCGCCAAGATTCCGGAGATCCAATCGCTCATCGACGCAACAAAAGAGTCTGCCAAAAAGCGTTCACAACAAGAACAAATAAAAGCCGAACGTGAAGCATATAAAGACACGCTATGGGGAGAAGTAAACTCATACAAAAATGAGACAAAATTATTAATCTTTATCCACAACAACACGCCTGAAACCCTCAAGCTATTCAACACAAACTTCAACATCAAAGACATATCAGACTGCGACATCCCCCCCTACGAAATCGCCACATTGGACGAAAGCAGTTATTTTGACCACCGTAAACTCGGAGTGGTCAACCCCGGTAACAAAACGTTCATCGAGAATTTCTTCAACTATGGCGCCGGCAACAAACAGTGTCGTTTTGAAACACGCATGATGGTGAAATCCTCGTTCGGCTTTCTTGAGCCCACCCGCACGCCGGTTTGGGAGCACCGGGCAAAATCCATAGGCCGGGACACACTGGTTTGTTCATCTCGACTAAGAGCGTATAAATCCGAAGCGCCTTACAGCTACTGCCTCGACGTCCATATTGGAGAAGAGTCGTAGTTCATCCAGTCACAGCGCCTACCTTTATACACCCAGTAAAGCCTTGACAACATCCAACTTTCAAAATCACTCATCACGCCTAATACAAATGGAAGTACCATGTTTGCACATCACTTGAAAGAACTTCTAAAATCCATCCCTCTCGACACTGTTACCGACACCGTGGACAAGGTGCTGCGCGAATCAGACGACCAAGTGAATCGAGCCCGGCAAAACTGGCTAGAGCACAGCATCACGTTCAGTGACTCAGGGTATCTACCGTGGTATACAGCGAACCCGGAGCAGTTCAAAGAGGGTTTATTTCTTGACCAAAACAACGAAGATGAAAACATCATTAACGTAATCTACTGCATCACCAACAACACCCACCAACAGTTAAAACTCGCCAGCACCAACACCAACTTAAAAGCTGCTCCCTCACACGTAAAACTCCTCCCGGCTTATCAAACCACCTATTTTTGCGAAAGAACGCTAACCAACTTCAAAGGTATTGATTCCATCCGCCCAAACAATAGAGTTCATGCGGACCGATTCTTTATTTACGTCAACCACGTCGGCGACTGCGTTTTTCTGATCGAAACAGATTTCAAACTTAAAACCAAATCCGGCTATCACACATCTGATATCAAAGCCTGGAACCATAAGATCGCGTCGGTCGGGCACACACCTGTCGAGTGCACCTCTACGCTGGAACACTCATTGGAGGAGGCCCCCTATAGCTACCTGCTCAACATCCAGATCGGCTAAGCGCTCCGCACGTGGGGTCGGCACCTCAAAACAGGTCGCTCACACTCGTTCACAGACTCGCAACAAATCCCCTACAAAATACGTAGCTCGCCAGCTTTCAACCGAATCAGCATCCGTATATAAAAGCAGCCCATGACGAAAAGGCGAGCAAAGGAATGAACCTCTACTCGCCTAAAGTGTTGACACAACCGGATCCAATTACGCATTTTGTCGAAGGCTTGGGCTGAAGCGCAGCATGTCCAGCCCGGTATCGACCCAACGCTCGGCTTCGGCGTGCAGCAAGAAGCTGTCAGGCGCCAGCAGCCATTGATACAGAATGCCGTCGATGTAGGCATGAATGCTGATCGCCGCACGGGGCCGCGTCGAGTGTTTCCGGGAGCTGGCCCCGTTTCATCGCATTGCGCAACGCCAGTTCGATACGCACATTGCAATCCAGGCTGACCGTACGGCGCTGCTGGCGCAGGTCACACATTTCATCAGTGAATTCGCACTTGTGAAACAGAATCTCATTGATGCGTCGGGTCTTCGGGTCCAGGGCAACTTGATGAAACAAATGAATCAGCAGTTTGCGCATGCATCCCAGCGGATCGACTTCCTCTTCACTTTCGCTCGCCCTGGCCATCTCATCCAGCGGTTCATGCAGGCTGTCGAGCATGGCCTGGACCAGATCCGCCTTGTTGCTGAAATGCCAGTAAATGGCGCCACGAGTGACGCCCGCCAGGGTGGCAATATCCGCCAGCGTTGTGCGCGCTACGCCCCGCTCATAAAAGGCTTTCTCTGCCGCTTCGAGTATCTGGCTTCGGGTTTCTTGAGCTTCCTCTTTGGTACGACGGACCATGGCAGTAAAACCTCAATCAGGAATGCTTCAGCGACGTTTGACGATCATCTGAACAAATGTGGGACGAGCGCTCTGGGGGCTCATTCCCTGCCTACAATTCTTACCTTGAAACGGCTTTTGTAACGGTATGAGTACGCAGCCAAGGTATTTACAAACAACCATGAACGTAAGTATATTCCTTAGCAAGCTACTTATCCACCCGGCTCCATTTTTTTACTTTTCCACTTTTCGAGTGCGCATTTTGCGCGCCTGACCCGAGGATCTTCATGCAATTAAAGCCAGCTGTTACCGCTCTGGTCACTGCCGTCGCCCTGGCATCGCTGCTCAGCGGATGTAAAAAGGAAGAGGCGGCCCCGGTCGCCCCAGCACCTCAGGTCGGCGTCGTTACCCTGCAACCTCAAGCCTTTACCCTGACGTCCGAGCTCCCAGGCCGTACGACGGCTTACCGCATCGCGGAAGTTCGCCCACAGGTCAACGGCATTATTCTCAAGCGCCTCTTCAAGGAAGGCGGCGAAGTCAAGGAAGGTCAGCAGCTGTATCAGATCGATCCGTCGGTCTATGACGCCACCTTGAAAAGCGCTCAGGCCAACCTGCAATCGACCAAATCGGTTTCCGATCGCTACCAGCAACTGGTCAACGAGCAAGCCGTCAGCCGTCAGGAATACGACACTGCTGTCGCCAACCGCCTGCAATCGGAAGCGGCGCTGCAAAGCGCACAGATCAACGTGCGCTACACCAAGGTGTTTGCACCGCTGACCGGCCGCATCGGTCGCTCCAACGTCACCGAAGGCGCACTGGTCAACAATGGCCAGACCGACGCCATGGCCGTGATCCAGCAACTGGACCCGATCTACGTCGACGTGACGCAGTCCTCGGTCGAGCTGCTGGAACTGCGCCGCGAACTGGAAAGCGGTCGCCTGCAAAAGGCTGGCGAAAACGCAGCCATGGTCAAGCTGACCCTCGAAGACGGCAGCCAGTACAAGCAACATGGCAAACTGGAGTTCTCGGAAGTCTCGGTGGATGAAACTACCGGCTCCGTGACCTTGCGTGCCGTGTTCCCGAACCCGGATCACACCCTGCTGCCAGGCATGTTCGTGCATGCACAGCTGCAAGCCGGCGTGAACGACTCGGCGATTCTGGCGCCACAACAAGGCGTGACCCGCGACCTCAAAGGCACGCCAACCGCACTGGTGGTCGGGCCGGACAACAAGGTCGAGCTGCGTCAACTCAAAGCCAGCCGCACCGTTGGCAGCCAATGGCTGGTCGAAGACGGCCTGAAGGCTGGCGACCGCCTGATCACTGAAGGACTGCAATTCGTCCGACCTGGCGTTGAAGTCAAGGCCAGCGAAGCGACTAACGTTGCAGCGAAGAACCCGGCCCCGGCACAGGCAGCAGCTAAAGCCTCCGGCGGCAAAGGGGAGTAACCATGTCGAAATTTTTTATCGACCGTCCGATTTTCGCCTGGGTAATTGCCCTGGTGATCATGTTGGTCGGGGCTCTATCGATCCTCAAACTGCCGATCAACCAATACCCGAGCATCGCCCCTCCGGCGATCGCCATCTCCGTGACCTACCCAGGCGCGTCCGCACAAACCGTGCAGGACACCGTGGTGCAGGTCATCGAGCAGCAGCTCAACGGTATCGACAACCTGCGTTATGTGTCCTCGGAAAGTAACTCCGACGGCAGCATGACCATCACCGCGACCTTCGAGCAAGGTACCAACTCCGACACCGCACAGGTTCAGGTCCAAAACAAACTGAACCTGGCCACCCCGCTGCTGCCGCAAGAAGTGCAGCAACAGGGCATCCGCGTCACCAAGGCCGTGAAGAACTTCCTGCTGGTGATCGGCGTGGTTTCGCGCGACGGCAGCATGACCAAGGACGACCTGTCCAACTACATCGTGTCCAACATGCAGGACCCGATCTCGCGGACCGCGGGTGTGGGTGACTTCCAGGTGTTCGGTGCCCAGTATGCGATGCGTATCTGGCTCGACCCGGCCAGGTTGAACAACTACAACCTGACCCCGGTAGACGTCAAAACGGCCATCGCCGCCCAGAACGTCCAGGTCTCATCCGGCCAGCTCGGCGGCCTGCCCGCCGCTCCCGGCCAGCAACTGAACGCCACCATCATTGGCAAGACCCGTCTGCAAACGGCCGAGCAGTTCAAGGAAATCCTGCTCAAGGTCAACAAGGACGGCTCGCAGGTTCGCCTGGCCGACGTCGCCGATGTGGGCCTTGGTGGTGAAAACTACAGCATCAGCGCCCAGTTCAACGGCAGCCCGGCATCCGGTCTGGCAGTAAAACTGGCCAACGGTGCCAACGCCCTCGACACCGCCAAGGCACTGCGCAAAACCATCGACGACCTCAAGCCGTTCTTCCCGGAAGGCATGGAAGTGGTGTTCCCGTACGACACCACGCCAGTGGTGACCGAGTCGATCAAGGGCGTGGTTGAAACCCTGGTCGAAGCGATCGTGCTGGTGTTCCTGGTGATGTTCCTGTTCCTGCAAAACTTCCGCGCCACCGTCATCACCACGATGACCGTGCCCGTGGTTCTGCTGGGTACGTTCGGGATCCTCGCGGCCTTCGGTTTCAGCATCAACACCCTGACCATGTTCGGCATGGTGCTGGCCATCGGCTTGCTGGTGGACGACGCCATCGTCGTGGTGGAAAACGTCGAGCGGGTGATGAGCGAGGAAGGCCTGTCGCCCAAGGAAGCCACCAAAAAATCCATGGGCCAGATCCAGGGCGCACTGGTCGGTATCGCGCTGGTACTGTCGGCGGTACTGCTGCCGATGGCGTTCTTCAGCGGCTCGACCGGTGTGATCTACAAGCAGTTCTCGATCACCATCGTCTCGGCCATGGCCCTGTCGGTGCTGGTTGCCCTGATCTTCACCCCGGCGCTGTGCGCCACCATGCTCAAGGCCATTCCCAAGGGCGAGCACGGCGTACCGAAACGCGGCTTCTTCGGCTGGTTCAACCGTAACTTCGACCGGGGTGTACGCAGCTACGAGCGCGGCGTGGGCAACATGCTCAAGTACAAGGCTCCGTACCTGCTGGCTTACCTGATCATCGTGGTCGGCATGATCTGGCTGTTCACCCGTATCCCGACAGCGTTCCTTCCGGAAGAAGACCAGGGCGTTCTGTTCGCTCAGGTCCAGACGCCGGCCGGTTCCAGTGCCGAACGCACCCAGGTGGTGGTCGACGAGATGCGTGAATTCCTGCTGCGTCCCGGCAAGGATGGCGGTGAAGGCGATGCCGTGAACTCGGTGTTTACCGTGACCGGTTTCAACTTCGCCGGTCGTGGCCAGAGTTCGGGCATGGCGTTCATCATGCTCAAGCCGTGGGATCAGCGTAACGCCGACAACAGCGTGTTCAAGGTGGCGGCCCGTGCCCAACAGCACTTCTTCACCTTCCGTGACGCCATGGTGTTTGCTTTCGCACCACCGGCGGTACTGGAGCTGGGTAACGCCACCGGTTTCGACGTGTTCCTGCAAGACCGTGCCGGTATCGGTCACGACAAGCTGATGGCTGCGCGTAACCAGTTCCTCGGCATGGCAGCCCAGAGCAAGGTGCTGTCGCAGGTGCGTCCGAACGGCCTGAACGACGAACCGCAATACCAGCTCGAAATCGATGACGAGAAGGCCAGCGCCCTGGGCGTGACACTGACCGACATCAACAGCACCCTGTCGATTGCCTTGGGCAGTAGCTACGTCAACGACTTCATTGACCGTGGTCGGGTGAAAAAGGTTTACGTACAAGGTCTGCCCGGCGCTCGCATGAGCCCTGAAGACCTGAAGAAGTGGTACGTGCGCAACAGTGCCGGAACCATGGTGCCGTTCTCCTCCTTCGCCAAGGGGCAATGGATCTACGGCTCGCCGAAACTGGCCCGTTACAACGGCGTCGAAGCGATGGAAATCCTCGGGGCTCCAGCACCGGGCTACTCCACCGGTGAAGCCATGGCCGAAGTCGAAGCCATTGCCAAGAAACTGCCGGCCGGTGTCGGTATTTCCTGGACTGGCCTGTCCTATGAGGAACGTTTGTCCGGCTCGCAAGCGCCGGCCTTGTACGCGCTGTCGCTGCTGATGGTGTTCCTCTGCCTCGCGGCGCTGTACGAAAGCTGGTCGATTCCGATCGCGGTGATGTTGGTTGTACCGCTGGGGATCATCGGTGCCCTGCTCGCCACCAGCCTGCGCGGTTTGTCCAACGACGTGTACTTCCAGGTAGGCCTGTTGACGACCATCGGCCTGGCGGCGAAAAACGCCATTCTGATCGTCGAATTCGCCAAGGAACTGCATGAACAGGGACGCAGCCTGAGGGACGCGGCCATCGAAGCCTGCCGGATGCGTCTGCGCCCGATCATCATGACCTCGCTGGCGTTCGTCCTCGGCGTAGTACCACTGGCCATCTCCACCGGTGCAGGCTCGGGCAGCCAGCACGCCATCGGTACCGGGGTGATCGGCGGGATGCTGACGGCCACGATTCTGGCAATTTTCTGGGTGCCGCTATTCTTTGTCACCGTGTCGTCGATGGGTCAACGCAAGAACGTGGATCAGGATGACGCAACTGAAACCCTTAAAGAGGCTGGCCAATGAGCAAGTCGCTACTCTCCCTAGCCATCGCCGCGTTCGTGCTCGGTGGCTGCTCGCTGATACCGGAGTATCAGCAGCCTGAAGCACCCGTTGCCGGGCAATACCCGCAAGGACCGGCCTACTCGCCGGCCCAGGCGGCGAGCCAGGCCGCTGCCGAACAAGGCTGGAAGCAGTTTTTCCATGACCCGGCACTGCAACAACTGATTCAGACCGCGCTGGAAAACAACCGTGACCTGCGCGTCGCAGCCCTGAACATCGACGCCTATGCGGCCCAGTACCGCATTTCGCGCGCCGACCTGTTCCCGGCCGTATCGGCCAACGGCAGCGGCAGTCGCCAGCGTATTTCGCAGCGGGCCTCGCCGACAGGCGAGTCCGGCATCACCAGTTCCTACTCGGCAACCCTGGGCGTCAGCGCATACGAACTCGACCTCTTTGGTCGCGTTCGCAGCCTGAACGAGCAAGCGCTGCAATCGTACTTCGCCACTGAAGAAGCACGCCGCAGCACCCAGATCAGCCTGGTGGCCAGCGTGGCCAATGCCTACCTGACCTGGCAGGGCCGACAAGGAACTGCTGAAGCTGACCCAGGACACTCTCGCGGCCTTCGAGGAGAGCTACAAGCTCACTGCGCGCAGCAACGAAGTGGGCGTGGCCTCGGCGCTGGACCTGAGCCAGTCGCGCACCTCCGTGGAAAGCGCCCGGGTACAACTGGCGCGTTATACCCGCCAGGTCGCCCAGGATGAAAACAGCCTGACCCTGCTGCTTGGCACCGGCCTGCCAGCCAACCTGGCCAGCCAGCCGTTGTCCGATGACCTGCTCAGCGAAGTACCGGCCGGTCTGCCTTCGGACCTGCTGCAACGTCGCCCGGACATCCTTGAGGCAGAGCACAAGCTCAAGTCCGCCAACGCCAACATTGGCGCGGCGCGTGCGGCGTTCTTCCCGAGCATCAGCCTGACCGCCAATGCCGGCTCCCTCAGCACGGACCTGTCCGGTCTGTTCAAGGGCGGTTCGGGGACCTGGTTGTTCCAGCCGCAAATCAACCTGCCGATCTTCAATGCCGGTTCCCTGCGTGCCAGCCTGGATTACTCGAAAATCCAGAAAGACATCACCGTCGCGCAGTATGAGAAGTCGATTCAGACCGCTTTCCAGGAAGTCTCCGACGGCCTCGCCGCACGCCAGACCTTCAACCAACAGTTGCAGGCCCAGCGTGACTTCGTTAGCGCGAACCAGGACTACTACCGTCTGGCCGAGCGTCGCTATCGCATTGGCGTCGACAGCAACCTGACCTTCCTCGACGCCCAACGTCAGTTGTTCAGCGCGCAACAAGCGTTGATCACTGACCGCCTGTCCCAGCTGACCAGCGAGGTCAACCTGTACAAGGCCCTGGGTGGCGGCTGGAACGCACAGACCGCGAAGAACGAACCTGTGAAAGAAGAAGCACCGAAGCTGAAGATGTTCTGATCAGCGCGTAAAAACGAAGCCCACCTTTGGTGGGCTTTTTGTTGCCTCGGGAAAACCCGCACACCGCTATCAACCTCCCACCCCATTGACCAAAAACACCGGCTCCTCCAGGTAGTTGAGGCCCAGGCGGTTTTCGAACACTTCGTCGCGCAAGGCCGCCGTGGTGAAGCTGCCGAGGCCCAGGGCAGTGGCCACCAGCGAAAAAGTCTGACTCACATGCCCGGCATCCATCAACGCCACCCGCAGCGCCCGGCTGAACTCGTACTTCCAGGCCATTCGTTCGACCCGCGCCGTGGACACAAACACCGCCGCCGCCCCTTTGATCCATGCCTGCTCGCCACAGGCCTCACAGATCCAGGTGTGCGGGTCTTCCCGGGCAAGCAGCTCAAGCCCATGGCGGCGTACCGAATAGTGGTAAACACCGCGTTCCAGACCTTGCACATTCATCAACACCGCATAGACCTCGGTGCCGTGCAGCGAGCCTCCGGCCGCCGAGGTCTTCTTCAGGAAATAATCCCCCATGCGGTTCTGTTCCATGACGGTCGCGCCCCAGGTGTAGTAAAGCAACGCCGACAACTGCTGCGAACTCAACGGCTGCTCACTGAAAGTTCGCGACGTGCGGCGATTGCACAACGAATCGAGCAACGTCGATTGAGCCATCGCGCTGGAAGCCAGCAACAGCGGGTTTTCCAGGGCCACGAACGGATGGGAGAAATAATCCTTGAACGCCGACGGCTGACGTCGCGCCGTGGCCTTTTGCTCCAGCTCCGTTTCCAGGTCACTGACGCTGATGTAAGGCGTGTGCGACCCGGTCCGGGTACTCAGGTAAAACGCCAGTGCCGCATCCCAATGAGCCCAAAGGTTGACCGGGGGGGTACACGCCTCGCCGGTGGCAGCGTCCGATGGATGGGGCAGCAGGACACCGTGGTGGACCAGTTCCCGCAGGAACGCCAGGTTGTCATCCTGTTCGGGGCTCTGCAAAACCCCCGGCAGCAACAAGGCACTGCCCAGCGTCTGGGGCGTCAGGAAGTGGCGCAGCAACGGCAACAGCGCCACGCAAAATTCCAGGCTCAGGTCATGCTGTTGATCACGGATAAAAAACGAGGCCGAGCCAACACTGATCCAGGTGCTTTCCCTGAGCTTCAACAGTGTCTGTGCGCCCTGCTCGGTCGGCGTTGGCCGTACCTGCCGGTCAGCACCCTGCCAGAACAAGGCGTGAGGCCGCAGGGATTTGATCGCCCTGATCAACGCCAACAGCGTTGCGTCCTCGCTCTTGCGAGAAATATCCCACTCCAGGGTGATGGCTTTCACCGGCGATGAGTCGCACAACTGACGCAGGATGTCCCAATCCCGCTGCGGGTCTGCAGTGTGAATTTCAATCAATCGATCCAACGGCAATGAACGCAAATAGTCGTTCAGGTCGTACCCCTGAGTCCTGGCGGTCGTGATCGCACTGTCGAGGTCCAGCAGAAAACCCGAACCGCTGCGCTCCACCACCCGTGAGATGAACTCGCCTTCGGACTGCTCCTGGGCATCGTGCAATGAAAACAGGCGCGGTGCGTTCTCCAGCACCAGCAAGGTCGCACTGAACTCACGCAGTTCGAGGGCATTGGCCACCACCGTGTCAGCCACCTCCTGGGCCAGGGTCGGCAAAATGAAGTGCTGGGTGTCGCCACCGTGAAACCGCGACCAGGAAATATGCTCGGCCAGCCAGGGCGAACGGGTTTTGTCACACAGGCGCCGCGTCATGTTCAGGAACTCGCGGTCCATCGCAATCCCCACGCTGCCCAGGGACAAACTGGACGAATGCAGCAAACTCGGGACCTGAGCGCCGAGTTCAAGCAGGCGCGGCTCCAGAATGCAGTGGGTCGGCTGGAACTCGACGTAATCGAAGTGCGGCAACCCCTCCGCCAGAATCCGCTCGACCGTCGGGTCGAGCCCCTCCTGCGAAAGGACAGCCTGAGGGCTATGGGCGGGTAAATGGTATTCCAACCCGACGCCCGCCTCGGGAAACTGCGCAGCATCAAACATCGTCATGCCCGCCTCCCAGGCTCAAGCGGTCAAACCCAGCAAGCGCTCCGGCCCAGTCGCCCTCCCCGATATCGCCAACAGCCCGGCGTACTGGCTTTCCAGAACCCTGACCTCCTTGATCAGGTTTTCCAGAAGCTGGCGCCCCTGAGGCGTGAAATCCGTGCTGCCCTCAAAGTCCGGCAACGCCTTGATCAAGCCTTGCAGGATGAACACCAGACGGTTTTGCGCCCGTTGCAGTTCGCGGGACGAGCGCGAGCGAACCCGCCCCAGGTACTTGACCAAGGCGACATACACGAAAAACGCATGGAAATAGCCATACACATCACGTTTCTGCCCCGACCACGGCAAAGTGCAGATCGCCTCACGCGAGGCGTCTTCGTTAATCACCGGGCACACTTCGACAATGTGATAGAGCAGTTGATGAGTGGCCTCATGCACCAGTGACTCTTCCATATCGAGTATCGAATCATCCCGGCTCGATAACAGAATGATCCCGGTGAAGCGCGAAGCCGAACAGCTGCGAAATGAACCATCGGGCAAATAACACACCGACTTGACCAGCCGTCTGAACTGCTCATGGCAGGCCGGCCAGCTATGTTCTATTCGCAACAAGGCAATATTCATGACATCGCAAAAGAAATTCACGGAATAACCGTTTCGCTCCAACTGTTTGCGGGTGGCCTCATCTTTCGGAAACTCATAACTGGGAGGCGCGGCTATCGCCAACAGCGGGTCGACATTGAACCGATACACCGGCGGGCAATACTCATTCAGCCGCGCCGTGTCTGGAGTTTTCACACGCGCCAACATCTCTGGAAACTCGACGAGCATTTTTTCCAGCTCTTTAGTATTCGTAGCCTTGTTCGTTATCACCTGGTTCGCATGATGGGACGCCAACAGGTTCCATATTTGAAATACCGGATCATTGATAATCAAACGCTGTTCACGAGTCGGCGGCACAATAAGGTTAAAGGCCTGTTCAAAGAACTCCGCCAAATGCGGGGCGTCTTTAAACATTTGAAAAAGTTCGGTGTACAGCGCAGCAAAGCACGTGTAGCGATTTCGACTGACTCGCTCCAGCAATGCTTCAAATCGTGAGGGCTCCGAATCCGGCAGAAAGGTCGTGCCCTGAAACAACTCGTCGACGGTAAGCTCACGCTGACCACTGCTCCCGATATCCATGTTCTCAACCTTCCCTTAGGTTGGCGGCAACGGCTTCGCCATCGTCAGACTGGCGACCCCATAACCTGATTGTTCATAAAGACGACGAGCCGCACCGTTGCGACCAAAGACATGCAACCGTACTTCCTCGCACCCTGACTGCCGCGCCCATGACTCGACGGCCAGCAAGGACTGTTTGGCATACCCCTGGCGACGCGCCTCGGGGTCAATGTAAATATCCAGAATGAAGGCGATCTTCCTGGCAGCAACGTGTCGCTGCGCGACCCACAACTCACCCACACGGTGCGTTTGATCCTTGATCACCCAGAGTTGATTGTTTTCGGTCAATCGCCCTTGCGGCAGTAATTGTTCAAAGACATTCCGGGCCTTTTGCGAGGCCTCCTCCTGCGCCCATTCGCCCGCCGTCACCATGCCGTCGCCATACTCGGCAACGGCTCTTGGGGCGAACGCAACAAAGTCCGCGTTATCCATTGGAGCCAAGGTGACAGACATCCGTCATTCACTCCGTGATCGACCACTGTGCGTCATGGCACTGAACCGGGCCATTCGACGCACCGCAGAAATCAACCCGCCTTCCGTGGTACGCCAAACGGCATCACCGACCCTTAGTCCATACGTGCCTGTTGCTGCTGGTTCTGTGTATCAAACACCGCGCGAATACCCAGGTTGCTTCGAATACCGGAAGAAGCCGCCGTCAGTTTTGCAGCATCGAGACCTTTAACCGCCGCAATCTCGTCAGTGCTTAAATGCACACCAATACCTTTAGCAGTGCCGGCCGGATCTTTATGAAGGTCGCTGGCAAATTTCTCATCCAGCACCGCACGTCCGAGAACCGAAGCCAAGCGTTCCTGATTGACTCTATTACCATTAGCACTCATCGCACTTCTCCTTGTTATTTCGGCATGACGAAAACAAAACCCCTGACGTGACATGAAGCGTTCCTTGCCCGCCCTGAGAGTGTTGAATATAGCAACGCCTCTTTGCTTTTCCAGCCATAGCAAAGGCTTCCCTTAAACCGTTTCACGATAATCGATAATGCCGATTCTTAAATTAAATCCATAATAATTGATAGACCTTTCACAACCGTTAAACCTGAAAGAGAGCTCGTGCACCAACGTAATAAACACTTCCTGCAAACAATAAACAATTAATTGTAAACGTCATAAATAGAACACCCATCAGGCACACCTGCATCGCCCCCGATAACTTCGCGTTTTAATTGGAAATGCGCCTGTACCGGCGATTGAATCGATACCTGATCAGTGTTGGTTAATCCCCTGTCACTCCGTTCATCGCATTGAATACCCCGACCGATCCGCCGCACCTGCAAAGGCCAATAGCAAGAGGTTTGACGAAAATCCCCTGATCATCCGTTACCCGATCAGCCGGTGCCGATCCGACGAATAACCCGCTGCTCCCTGAACCGTTTACCGGCGCAACGTTCCTATGGACATATCCCCGGGAGCAATGGACGTGCGGTGTGGTCAATGACCACGCGCCGCACGCCTGCGCCCATCCTGAGCAGTCGTGGGCCACGTCAAACAGATGAAACTGATCGCCGCTTTTTTATTGGCCCTCACGCTGACGGTCAGCCTTAGTGGCTGTATCGGCCCGCCGATTCCCCTGACGCCGCACACTGTCAATCTGCTGCGCTCATCGCCGCCGATCCGCTTTCTGCTGACCTTCGACGACGGGCCGAGCGCGTCCGGGTATGCCAATCCAACGCGGGCAATTCTTGCTGTGCTGGCCAGCAACCCGATGCAACCGGGCATCAAGGCGGTGTTCTTCGTGCAGACCCAAGCGCCGCGGGGCCGGCGGCAGCGAACGAGGCCGCAAAACCATGCAGCGCGAAAACGCGGCGGGCCATCTGCTGGGCTTCCACACCGCCACGCCGTGGCACACCAACCACCGCTCGCTGTCCCCCGAAGAACTTGAACGGTCACTCACCCAAGGCAGCGCAGACATTGCCTCGATCACCGGCAGTGCACCGGTATTGGTGCGCCCACCCTTCTGGAACTACGACAAACGCACCTTCGCGGCGTATCAGCAACATGGCTTGCACGTATTGCTGACCGACCTGAGCGCCAATGACGGCAAGGTGTGGGGAATCACGGCCAGCCCCCGCCGGCGTTCCAACCTGGTGCGGCAACTGTCCGAAGTACGCGAACGTATCGTCGCAGGAGAACTGCCGACAGTGGATAACGTGATTCCCATCGTCGTGACCTTTCACGACCTCAATCGCTACACCGCCCGGCACATGCAGGAATACCTGCAAATCCTGCTCGACAGCGCACGCGAGACAGGCCTGACCACCGCCGCCAAACCGTTTTACGACGATCAATCAGCCCTGCTGACCGCCGCCATGGCCCGCACTGTTCGCGATGCCTCCCAACCGGTCCGGTTGCCTGGCGTGTGGAACTGGATCTGGGACAGCGACTCGCATTGAGGCCCCTGAAATCGCCAGGCAATCTGAAGCCTGGCTTCAGGTCGCATCCGCATGACTGACCATGCCCTTGATCAGCACGGCCGTGGTGGCCAGGGCCGCCGGAATCACCAGTGCTGTGAGCACCTGCTCGAAGTTCCAGCCAAGACCCAGCAACGTGGCGCCCATCCACGCGCCGAGAATTGCGCCGAAACGGCCCATCCCCAACATCCACGAAACCCCGGTGGCGCGGGCCTGGGTCGGGTAAAAACGCGCCGCCAGGGAGGGCATCGCCGATTGCGCACCGTTGACGCACATCCCGGCGACCAGCACCAGGGTCGCCAACAACGTCATGTTCCCCAGGCTCTGCCCCACCGCGTAGGCAAACACCCCGGCCAACAGATAGAAAATGCCGATCACTTTGTGCGGATTGAACCGATCCATCGCCCAGCCCACGGCGACCGCACTCAACACCCCTCCGAACTGGAACAGCGCGCCAATGAACGCGGCCTGCTCCATGCTCGCGCCACTGTCACGCATCAGCGTCGGCAACCAACTGGTCAGCAGGTACACGATCACCAGGCCCATGAAGTAAGTGAGCCACAACAACAGTGTGCCGGTGCTGTAGGTCCCGCAGAAGATCACTGCGAACACATTACGGGCCTTGACGGTTTTCTGCTCCGGCACACTGAAGCTCGACGCCCGGGCGACCGTGATCGGGTCAATCGGCGCTAACACCTGACGCACCTTGTCCGTGCCCCGATTGCGCACCACCAGATACCGCGCCGACTCCGGCAGCCAAAACAACAACACCACCGCGAGGATCAACGGCAGAACCCCGCCGATCAGCAACAGGCTGTGCCAGCCGAACGCCGGGATCAGCGTGGCCGAAATGAAACCACCACCGGCCATGCCCAGGTTGAAGCCGCAAAACATGCTGGTCACCAACAGCGACTTGTGGCGCTCCGGGGTGTATTCGGACAGCAACGTGGTGGCGTTCGGCATGCCGGCGCCCAGGCCCAGGCCGGTGAGGAAACGCAGCACCAGTAATTGGTCGACATTGGTGCTGTACGCCGAAGCCAGGCTGAACGCACCGAACAACAGCACGGCGCCCACCAGTACGACTTTTCGCCCGAAGCGGTCGGCCAACGGCCCTGAACCCAGAGCACCGAACACCATGCCGATCAGCGCGGCACTCATCACCGGGCCCAGGCTGGCGCGTTCTATGCCCCAGTCCAGGGACAAGGGCCGGCGCGATGAACCCCATGGCCGCCGTGTCCAGACCATCAAGGAAAACAATCAGAAAACACAGGATCACCACTCGCCATTGGTAGCGTGACAGTGGTTGGTCATTGATGAAGGACTGCACATCAAGGCAATTCCCCACAGCGGATTGAGGCTGGTTCATTTTTTTATTCCATGCAATAAACGCAGACAAACAGAGGCTGGCAAGTACCCGCCATGTCATAAAAGAGATCGTGCCCGGATCAGTTGGTCCAGGGTCCGCAACGCCGTCACACGGGACAGCTGCAGGTGCAGAGCATCGGCATGGGGACTGGTCTCTTCATGATGACTGGGGGTACCAGCCGAACGCTGTCAGATCATGAGCAGCTCGGCTAACGCTGCCGCGACATTAATGAGGCAAGGGAAACAGCGTCAATTCCATAAATGCAACTTTGTGCGATTATCGAATGGCTTACGCAAATAACTGGGTACTCAAGGTCACGGCTGGCACTCAGCACGACGGGCAAAAAACGCTTTTCCAGCTCGCCCCGACGGACTCGTCCGGCGTGGATGCTGACATTCAGGGCCGCCAGCACTTGGCCGGACGCGTCAGGCCCTTTCCCACAGAGATCGGCGGTTGTTACAAGCGGCTGCGCAATGGCTGCACACGCGACCGACCGTGAGGATTGAGCGATTATCGAACCGTCGACCGGTATTCGCATTCAATTGACCATCGCCCTACAGTGCCCCGCACTAGCCTTGGGCCGTTAACCGGTTTCCCTTTCGACCCGTTTGGTATTTTTCCTTCATTATCAGGAACAGCAAGTTTGCTTACTCTTCCTTTTATTCGCGCCTTGTCCATTTAATGTGTGTGCCTTAGTGGCATCGCAAAGACCGACAGAAACGGTCTGCGTGAAGAGTGTCAGCGCGGGAAAAATTTGGGTGTAACAAAACGATCACACAACGTGAACCACATTTAACTTCTTCGAGATAGTCTTATTCGGATCGGCCGCTATAATGCACCTCAGTGAGGGTCACGTTTTTCATGACTATCGGATCCAATCACTCAGGCAGCACGACGGTCCATCGATGCTTCCTGTGGCAAGCGCCTGGCGCCCATTTCATGACGCTTTAGATGCGCTCGCCAAACTATAACTGATGCTACGTCGACTGCTCTTCTCTGGTGCCGTGGCCACCTGCAACAAGGACGCTGTATACCGCAACACGGGCAAGTGTCTTGTCGGCGCGGTGAACACGCTTGTTGCAGTGTGTATCACCAGAATTTATCTCAACTCAATTAGGTAGCACTGTGACGAAAGACGAACTGCGCGCGGAACTTGAGCGCCAGGAACAACGTTACAAGGATGTTTACGGCGGGGAAGTCACCACCTACGCCGCTCAGCCCGAACCGGAACGCAAACCGTGGCGTAAACGCGCCAGCATTCTCGATCAGGCTTTTACCCAGGAACTGCAAAAGATGGAAAAGGAACTCAAAGCCGAAGAGCCATGATCGCCGCGGCTTGAGTTCCAAGGGCCGGTATCCTGTTGGCAACACGCTGACTGGATCACTGCTCCATATCGCGCCCGCCATGAGCGGGCGGCTGCCACCTCAACCCGAACGGATGAGGCATCTGGCTTATGACTGGCCCTGCTTTCAGATATTTCGCACGCCGGTTTCAGGCCTCCGCTGACACCGCCAGGTACGCGCCCTACGGGCAGACCTCCAGCAAAATCAATGAGTTGTAAAACCAAGCGCCATCCTGGGGCTTTGGGTGTTACTCCAAACTAAATCGTTGAAGAATGTTACCGATGAGCAGCTAGTGCATCGATTACCAGTCTTTTCTGGCATAATCGCGCCCCCTTATGACCGGGTCAGAAAACCTTCATGATCGATTTATTCAGCGGACTGGATGCTTGGGTGCTTGTGAGCCTCTTGCTCGCCCTGGCCTTTGTCCTCGCCTTCGAGTTCATCAACGGCTTTCATGACACCGCTAACGCGGTTGCCACTGTTATCTACACCAAAGCCATGCCGCCTCATCTGGCCGTGTTCTTTTCCGGTGTGTTCAACTTCCTCGGCGTGTTGCTGGGCGGCGTTGGCGTGGCGTATGCCATCGTCCACCTGCTGCCGGTAGAGCTGCTGATCAACGTGAACACCGGCCACGGGTTGGCCATGGTGTTCTCGCTGCTCGCCGCGGCAATCACCTGGAACCTGGGCACTTGGTACTTCGGTATCCCGGCGTCGAGCTCGCACACCCTGATCGGTTCGATCCTCGGTGTAGGCCTGGCGAATGCCCTGATCAACGATATTCCGTTGGCCGATGGTGTGAACTGGCAGAAAGCGATCGATATCGGTGCCTCCCTGGTGTTCTCGCCAATGGCCGGTTTCCTCGTGGCAGCGTTGGTGTTGATTGGCCTTAAATGGTGGCGTCCACTGTCCAAGATGCACAAGACCCCGGACCAGCGCCGCAAGCTTGATGACAAAAAGCACCCGCCGTTCTGGAACCGTCTGGTTCTGGTGATCTCGGCGATGGCGGTGAGCTTTGTTCACGGCTCCAACGATGGCCAGAAAGGCATCGGCCTGATCATGCTGGTGTTGATTGGTATTGTGCCGGCGCAGTTCGTGCTCGACCTGAACAGCACCACCTATCAGATCGAACGTACTCGCGATGCGACCTTGCACCTGAGCCAGTTCTATCAGCGCAATAACGAGACCCTGGGCGAGTTCCTTGCCTTGGGTAAAAGTGTCGAAGACGACTTGCCGGAGAAATTCCGCTGCAATCCGCAACAGACCGAGCCGACCATAAAGGCACTGTTGGGCACTCTCAAAGGCGTATCGGACTACCATTCGCTGTCGTCGGACAACCGCATCGAAGTGCGTCGTTACCTGCTCTGCCTGGACGACACCGCGAAGAAAGTCGGCAAGTTGCCTGGCCTCGCGCCGCGTGAAAAGGCGGACCTGGACAAGCTGCGCAAAGACCTGACCGCCACCACTGAATACGCGCCGTTCTGGGTGATTCTGGCAGTTGCCCTGGCCTTGGGCCTGGGCACCATGGTGGGCTGGAAACGTGTGGTGCTGACCATCGGCGAGAAGATCGGCAAGCAGGGCATGACCTACGCTCAGGGCATGTCGGCGCAGATCACCACCGCGTGCATGATCGGCCTGGCGAACATCTTCAGCCTGCCGGTGTCGACCACCCACGTCCTGTCTTCGGGCGTGGCCGGGACCATGGTCGCCAACAAAAGCGGCCTGCAAGGCGGCACCGTGAAAACCATCCTGCTGGCCTGGGTCCTGACCCTGCCGGCAACCGTGGGCCTGTCGGCCGGCCTGTTCTGGCTGGCGTCCAAGGCACTCGCGAGCTGATACACCGCTGCAGCAAAAAAGGCGCGTTCCGTAAGGTTCGCGCCTTTTTTATTGCTTGCTTCCAGGCACCAAAAACCCACTGTGGGAGCCTGCTCGCGAAGGCTATTTAACATTCAAGCTTGAAGGCGACTGGCCCACCGCTATCGCGAGCAAGCTCGCTCCCACAGGAGGGCGGTGTGTACGAAAAAAACAGGTCGGCTATCCGGCCGCTATCGCGAGCAAGCTCGGCTCCTACGGTTAATCGGTCGCCGCAGGAAAAGCGCGCACAAAAAAAAGGGCGACCGAAGTCGCCCAAAATGCCTTGCGTGCTCGTGTTTCTGAAAAGACCTAAGGTTTTTTACGCTTATTCGCGTCTTTCCAGATGAAGAATCCAAATCCTGCGAAAAACAGAACCATGAGGCCGACTGTCAGCACTCCGGCGATCACCACATTATCGAAAAACATGACTGGCCTCCTGCGTTCGCCTTGTTGCGATGGGGCTAAGTTACCCAATTGGACGCAGGAGAAAATTGACCGGGATCAATGCCGCCCGAGACTGGGCGTAAGGGAGGGAAAATAACTGACCTGTATCAACGGACGCAGGGGGGTTCAACGCTTTTTCGGTTTGTTTTTCGGTTTTTTCCTGGCTTTTCCAAGCGGCATGGCCTGCTCGAAAGCCTGGCGCACTTCGTTGAGGCGCTTTTCATTGAGGTCGTGCACGCGCTTGGCGCGCTCGGTGTTGAGGTCGATCAGCTTGTCGTCTTGGCTCATGGCATGAAGTACGTCGTCGTGGGGCGAATACAGGCGTGGCAAGTCGGCATCAGCCACCCTGCCCGCTCAGGGTTTGCCCATCATAATGCGGTCAGGGATCGATGCTGACCAGTGCGGGTATCGACGTGACCCGGCGAACGGTTGCCAAATGTGAGGCACGGGCCCATCTAAACCTCGACATCCACCCACAGGCCCTGGCGTGGCTGTGCTTCCATCAACGGCACCACCGGCACGGTGTTGTCCGCATTCAGTTCATCGCCGGGCACCGCCAGGTGTTCTTCCGGGTCGTCTTCGGCTTCACGACGGCGCTTGTCGCGCTCTTGCTGGCGGCGCTGTTCTTCACGCAGCAGCAGGGCCGACTCTTCGGCATCGCGTTTTTGCAGGTCGATCGTGCTTTCATTGGAGCTGGCTTCTACCGGCACCACCGGGGGAATATCCGGGCGTTGGCGGATCGGATCCTGCTGGGATGTGATCGGCACGGCGCTCAAAGGGAGCATCGGTGGCAGCATAGTGTGGGTCTCCTGTCAGCAGGCTGTCGGCTGAGGGGGTGACGACTTGAGCCACCGGTCGCAAACTTGTGACCCGGTTGACACTCTCAAGTGGCCTCGGCCCCGATGAGCTCACCGTTGGGCTAACGTCAAACCTGTAGATTTTATGAGAGTCCTTTGGCTCTGAAGGCCTCATTCCGTTAAGATAGTCGGCTTTTTCAAGGCGGGAGTCAGGCAGCATGGCGCAGCAGTATCAACCGGGGCAACGCTGGATTAGTGACAGCGAAGCCGAGCTGGGTTTAGGCACCGTTCTGGCACAGGACGGTCGCTTGCTGACCGTGCTCTATCCGGCCACTGGCGACACTCGCCAGTATGCGCTACGGAATGCGCCCCTCACGCGAGTGAGGTTTTCGCCGGGTGACATGATCACTCACTTCGAAGGCTGGAAAATGACCGTGCGCGAAGTCGACGACGTCGACGGCCTGCTGGTCTACCACGGGCTCAACGCGCAGAACGAAGCGGTGACCTTGCCCGAGACCCAACTCTCGAACTTCATCCAGTTCCGTCTGGCCAGCGACCGTTTGTTCGCCGGGCAGATCGACCCATTGGCCTGGTTCTCCCTGCGTTACCACACCCTGGAACACACCAGCCGCCAGTTGCAGTCCTCGCTTTGGGGCCTGGGTGGCGTGCGTGCACAGCCAATCGCGCACCAATTGCACATTGCCCGTGAAGTCGCTGACCGTATCGCGCCACGGGTTCTGCTGGCGGACGAAGTGGGGCCCTGGGTAAAACCATCGAAGCCGGCCTGGTGATCCATCGCCAACTGCTGTCGGGCCGCGCCAACCGCGTACTGATCCTGGTCCCGGAAAACCTCCAGCACCAGTGGCTGGTGGAGATGCGTCGTCGCTTCAACCTGCAGGTCGCGCTGTTCGACGAAGAACGCTTCATCGAAAGCGATGCCACCAACCCGTTCGAAGACACCCAGCTCGCGCTGGTCGCCCTGGAATGGCTGGTAGAAGACGAAAAGGCCCAGGACGCGCTGTTTGCGGCCGGTTGGGACTTGATGGTGGTCGATGAAGCGCACCACCTGGTGTGGCACGAAGATCAGGTCAGCCCCGAGTACTCGCTGGTCGAGCAACTCGCAGAAACCATTCCTGGCGTCCTGCTGCTGACCGCAACACCTGAGCAATTGGGCCAGGACAGCCACTTCGCGCGCCTGCGCCTGCTCGATCCAAACCGTTTCCATGACCTGAAAGCCTTCCGCGCCGAGAGCGAAAACTATCGCCCGGTGGCCGAAGCCGTTCAGGAGCTGATGGACCAGGGTCGCCTGTCCCCGGCCGCCCACAAAACCATCCAGGGTTTCCTCGGTGACGAAGGCGAAACGCTGCTGAGCGCCGTCAACGCTGGCGACGCCGAAGCCAGCGCCCGCCTGGTGCGTGAACTGCTGGACCGCCACGGCACTGGCCGCGTGCTGTTCCGCAACACCCGCGCGGCGGTGCAAGGCTTCCCGGAGCGCAAACTGCACCCCTACCCGCTGCCGTGCCCTGACGAATACCTGGAGTTACCGCTGGGCGAACACGCCGAGCTGTACCCGGAAGTCAGCTTCCAGGCGCAACCGGATATAGATGAAGAACAACGCTGGTGGCGTTTCGACCCTCGCGTCGAGTGGCTGATCGACCAGTTGAAAATGCTCAAGCGCACCAAGGTGCTGGTGATCTGCGCCCACGCCGAAACCGCCATGGACCTGGAAGACGCCCTGCGCGTGCGCTCCGGGATTCCGGCCACGGTGTTCCACGAAGGCATGAACATCCTTGAGCGTGACCGCGCGGCCGCCTACTTCGCGGACGAAGAGTTTGGCGCCCAAGTGCTGATCTGCTCGGAAATCGGCAGTGAAGGTCGCAACTTCCAGTTCTCCCACCACTTGGTGCTGTTCGACCTGCCGTCGCACCCGGACCTGCTGGAACAGCGTATCGGTCGTCTGGACCGGATCGGCCAGAAGCACATCATCGAACTGCATGTGCCGTACCTGGAAACCAGCCCGCAAGAGCGCTTGTTCCAGTGGTATCACGAAGCACTGAACGCGTTCCTCAACACCTGCCCGACCGGCAACGCCTTGCAGCACCAGTTCGGCCCACGCCTGCTGCCGTTGCTGGAAAACGCCGACGACGGCGAGTGGCAAGCGCTGATCGACGAAGCCCGTACCGCCCGCGAAGGCCTGGAAGCCGAGCTGCACAGCGGTCGCGACCGCCTGCTGGAGCTCAATTCCGGTGGCGCTGGCGAAGGTGATGCGCTGGTCGAGGCGATCCTTGAGCAAGACGATCAGTTCGCCCTGCCGATCTACATGGAAACCCTGTTCGATGCGTTCGGCATCGACAGCGAAGACCATTCGGAAAACGCCCTGATCCTCAAGCCGAGCGAAAAAATGCTCGACGCCAGCTTCCCGCTGGGCGACGACGAAGGCGTGACCATCACGTACGACCGCAACCAGGCGCTGTCTCGCGAAGACATGCAGTTCATCACCTGGGAACACCCGATGGTTCAGGGTGGCATGGACCTGGTGCTGTCCGGTTCGATGGGTAACACCGCCGTCGCGCTGATCAAGAACAAGGCCCTCAAGCCAGGCACCGTGTTGCTGGAACTGCTCTACGTCAGCGAAGTGGTTGCCCCGCGTTCGCTGCAACTGGGCCGTTACCTGCCACCGGCCGCCCTGCGCTGCCTGCTGGACACCAACGGTAACGACCTGTCGAGCCGGGTGTCGTTCGAAACCCTCAACGATCAGCTCGAAAGCGTGCCACGCGCCAGCGCCAACAAGTTTGTGCAGGCCCAGCGTGATCAACTGACACCGCGTATCAACGCCGGTGAACAGAAGATCACCCCGCGCCACGCCGAACGCGTGGCCGAAGCGCAACGCCGCCTCGCCGCCGATACCGACGAAGAACTGGCACGCCTGACCGCCCTGCAAGCGGTCAACCCGACCGTGCGCGACAGCGAACTGGTTGCCCTGCGCCAGCAGCGCGAGCAAGGCCTGGCTATGCTCGACAAAGCGGCACTGCGACTGGAAGCGATCCGGGTGTTGGTGGCGGGTTAATCCCCCCTCTACCTCCGTTAAAACAAAAGGCCCGCAGCGATGCGGGCCTTTTTTGTTTAGCTGGTTTTTATGGCGTTCACGATTACCCCATCGCGAGCAAGCTCGCTCCCACAATGATCGCCAGTGAATGCTAGATCAGTGTTCGACCACAATCCCCCTGCTCGCGATGGCGATCATGTAGTCGCTGTAGCAATCCCCGGTTCAACCACGGTTATCAATCCTTCCTTCATCCGCTTGGCATCGCGGACAAAACACCGCGAAGCCTGGAACAGAAACACCATGGTCAACAACAGCGCCACCGGGATCAGGTACATCGCATCGTGCAGACCTACCGCTTTAAAAGCCTCGGTCATCTGTTCGGCACCCGCGGCATACATCGCCGTGTGGGCAAAGTGGTCTGATAACGCGCCGACCACCACTGGCCCCAAACCACCGCCCAGCAAGTACAGGCCGGCAAAGAACAACGCCATCGCCGTGGCCCGCAAACGCGGCTCGATCACGTCCTGAATCGCCGTGTAGACGCACGTATAGAAATTGTACGCAAACAACCAACCGACACTGAAAGCCGCGACGAACACACCGATTTCGACACGCCCGGCGTGCAAGGCCCACGCCGTACACAGGGTCGAAATGAGCAGACTGGCCCCCGCAAACAACAGCCGACCGTTGGCAAAGCGCTGATGGAGTTTGTCGGCAATCCAGCCGCCGGCCGTCAAGCCGATCAACCCGGTCACGCCCACGATCACCCCCGTCGCCACGGCGGCGTCCTGCAAGGGCAGCAGGAAGTAACGCTGCAACATCGGCACCATGAAGGAGTTACAGGCATACGACGCGAAGTTGAAGCACAGCCCCGCCAGCACCAGCCAGAGGAATGTCGGGATCGCCAACACCCGGCGAACCGGCCGGTCGACCGGTTCCTGGGAGATCTGCACGGCTTCCGCCGCGCCGCGCTTGGGCTCCTTGATGAAAAACATGAACACCGCCAGCAACAGCCCCGGCACTGCGGCGATGAAGAACGGCGCACGCCAACTGTCGAACGCCTTGACCATCGCCCCGATGGTGAAGAACGCCAGCAGCAGCCCCAGCGGCAGACCCAGCATAAAAATGCCCATGGCCCGCGCCCGTCGATGGGCCGGGAACAGATCGCCGATCAGCGAATTGGCCGCGGGTGCATAGCTCGCCTCACCAATGCCCACCCCCATGCGCACCAGCAGGAACCCCCAGAAGCTGCCGACCAGCCCGTTGACCGCCGTCAGCCCGCTCCATGTCGCCAGCCCCCAGCCCATCAGTTTGCTGCGCGAACCGGTGTCCGCCATACGTCCCAGCGGTAAACCGGCAATCGCGTAAACGAGGGTGAATGCGGTGCCGATGATGCCGATCTGGAAATCGCTCAGGTGCCATTCCATGCGGATCGGCTCCATGATGATCGCGGGAATGGTGCGGTCGAAGAAGTTGAACAGGTTGGCCAGGAACAGCAGGAACAGAATGCGCCAGGCATTCGCCGCTTGGGTCGAGTTCTGCATGGGTCCGTCTCTTTTATTGTTATATGGGCTTCACTGCCGCAGCATCCGAGCCCGGAATCAGCAATTTAGTCAGCGCCACCCCAACTGTCTGTAACGATTCGTAAGTCGGGCACCTGCCTGTCGAAGGGCTGCGCGCGCCTTATTTCAAAAGGCTCTAGTGCTCATTTCGAAATCATCGGCATCAAGGTGCCAGCACTCCTTGCGGTCTGTGAACGGCCTCTATACTCATGCCATTCGCCAGCGTTCATGGCGCGGGCGCAGGATGACTCAGAAACGGGGCATGCTATGGAGTGGCTTGGTTTGCACTTTATTACCGAGCTGCCGGATAGCGGGCAGATCGTACTCAACTGCACTCATAACCCCTTTCTGGTGCTGCTGGCATACATGGTGGCCTGTGTGGCCAGTTTCGCCACCCTGGACATGGCCGAGCGCGTCAGCCATGTCGAGAACCCCTCGGCGCAACGGCGCTGGCGCTGGGTCGGAGCCTGTTGCCTGGCCGGCGGCATCTGGGCGATGCACTTCATTGGCATGCTGGCCTTCCAGGCACCGGTCGAAATTCACTACGACCTCCTCGTCACCCTGCTTTCTCTGCTGATTGCACTGATTGCCTCGTTTCTGGCGATGGACACCCTCAGCCACCCGCAATTGCGCCTGGGCCGTTACGTGCTGGCCTCGATCTGGATGGGCCTGGGCATTGCCACCATGCACTACGTGGGCATGGCCGCGATGCGCAGTCACGCGGTGGCGTACTACCAGCCGTCGCTGTTCGTTTTATCGATTGTGATTGCCATCGTCGCCAGCTTCACCGCATTGCTGCTGTCCAACCACCTGCGCAATGGCAGTGGGATGTTCCACCAGTTGCTCAAATACACCGCCAGCCTGGTGCTGGGGGCTGGCATCGTCTGCATGCACTTCACGGGTATGTGGTCACTGCACCTGGTGCTGCCCACCGGGGCCCTGCCACAACTTCCCCCCACCGAAAACAACCCCATGCAACTGGGCCTGACCGTCGCGGTCATTACGCTGCTGATTATCGGCAGCAGCATCAGTGCCGCGCTGGCCGACAAGAAGTTGCAAAACAAGGAGCACGACCTGCGACGGGTCAACGCCCTGCTCAGCCAACTGGACCAGGCCCGGATGTCGCTGCAACAGGTGGCTCATTACGATGCCCTGACCAACCTGATCAACCGCCGTGGCTTCAACCAGATCTTCGCCGAAAAGCTCATGGAAAAAACCACCCAGGGCGGCATGCTCGCGGTGATGTTTCTGGACATCGACCACTTCAAGCGCATCAACGACAGCCTCGGCCATGATGCCGGCGATGAACTGCTCAAAGTCCTGGCGACACACATCAAGCAGTCGACCCGCGGTCACGATGATGTGGTCGCACGCTTCGGCGGTGACGAGTTCTGCATCCTCATCGGCCTGCATGACCGCGACGAAGCGCGGCACATGGCGCAACGCATCATGCAGAAGATGAAAGAACCTATCGAGCTGGCCGGACGACGAATGGTGATGACCACCAGCATCGGCATCAGCATTTTCCCTGACGACGGCAAGACCTGCGAAGAGTTGCTCAAGAACGCAGACCTGGCGCTGTATCAGTCCAAGGGCAATGGCCGCAATGGCCTGCACTTTTTCAGCTCCAACCTGAAAACCCGCGCCACCCTTGAATTGCAGCTTGAGGAAGAGTTACGCAACGCCTTACGCGATAACGCCGGGTTGATGCTCTATTACCAGCCGATCTACGACCTCAAAACCGGCCAGGTCACCAAGCTTGAAGCCTTGATTCGCTGGCAACACCCGGTGCATGGCCTGCTGGCGCCCGACCGTTTTATCGCGATTGCCGAAGCCAACGGCTTGATCGCAGAACTCGACAACTGGGTGCTGCGCAAGGCCTGCCAGGACTTGAGCGAACTGTCGCGCCACGGCTGCGAAGCGCTGAAAATCGCGGTGAACTGCTCGCCGCTCAACCTGGCCCGTGAAGAGCTGGCCGATGAAATCGAAAGTGCCTTGCGCAGCGCGGGCGTCGCGCCGCAACGCCTGGAACTGGAAGTCACCGAAAACGCGCTGATGGGCAACATCGCCAACACCCTGGTGCTGCTGCGCCAGATCCGCGCCCTCGGCGTTTCACTGTCGATCGACGATTTCGGCACCGGCTATTCTTCTCTGGCCTACCTCAAGCGCTTGCCGCTCAACACCCTGAAAATCGACCGCTCGTTCATCCTCGATATTCCCAAGTCGACCCAGGACATGGAGATCGTCCAGGCCATTATCGTCATGGCTCATACCCTGCACTTGCAGGTGGTCACCGAAGGCGTCGAAACCGTCGAACAGTACGAGTTCCTCAACCGCTACGGCTGCGATTTCGTTCAGGGCTACTTGCTCAGCCGCCCGGTGCCACTGGCGGAACTGCGCCCGGTGCTGGACGAAATCAACCAGCGTAAACACGCCCACACTCTCAATCCGCCAAGCCTGGCCCGCGGTACAGATGGACTAACGTCGGAAGATCTTTTGCCAGAAAACCCTGGCTACCATGCAGGCGCATCAACGGTGCAGCCAATCCGCTGATCGACGCGCTGCCACAGTTCGGCAGGTGTGGCCCGTTGTCGCGCCCCGGCCTCGACCAACGGCGCGCATGTGGCCGGGTTGCGGTTCCGCACCGTCAGCTGATAGCCCGCCGCCAGCGGGCGTCGGCACATCGCCAGCCCCATCAGCCCAATGTCGGCAAACGCCAGAGAAGGCAACGTTGCCATCATCTTGCCTGCGTTCGATTAAAGATCGCCGGATGTTGGCCGATTCATCATGACTAGGAAAGGATTCCCCCTAGCGAAACTAAGGTTTAACCCTATCGCTGGGGCCAATATCGCACTGTAAAGTCGCGAGACCCCACCCGTGATGGCTCGATGACATCCTTTTGTCGAGCCCACCAGTCCAGGCCATGGCGCACAATGACTTCTAAAAACAACCCTGCCAACGCAGTATCCGATCTGACGCCCACCGTTCTTTCGGAAAGACCCTCGAAGCCATTGACCAGCTCGCGCCCGCTTGCGACCCAGCAATACCTGTACTTCACCGAGACCAATACCGACCGCATCCTCGACAACCTCGATGGCCTGCGTGACATGGTGTTCCCGCGTCCGCCGCACCTGGAAGACGACAGCGAAATCCGTCGCGACCAGGAGTTTCCGTCGGTTTGCCTGATCGGCCTGGGGCGCTGCGGTTCGAACATTGCGCTGGATGTTGCCGAACTGGTCTACAACGCGCGCAAGTTCTACCTCAACGAATTCAACAACGAAGACAAACCTTACGCCGACAAGGGCTACAGCCCGGCGCAGTGGATCCGCACCAACCTGCGCCTGGGGCCGAACAAGGCCACCAAACCGGTGTTTCTGGTAGAGCCGCTGGTGATGCTCGGCGACCTGGACAAGGACATCGCCGGGCGTATCCGCTTCTCGCGCAAGGGCGAAAAAAGCGGCTTTCTGCGCGACTACAGCAAAATGAAGATCATGGACCTCTCGGAAGTCCACGCCGGTGGCGCCGGTAACGCGCCGATCCTCGGCCAGTACCTGGCCAAGATCATCCTGAACAAGGACACCCAGCGGTTCTCCAGCCCGGACTGGAAAATGATCCACTCGTACCTGATCGACAGTTGCGGCATCAAGGCCAACCAGTCGCGCCTGTACTTCTCGATCTTCAGTGCCGGCGGTGGTACGGGTTCGGGCATGGCCTCGGAATTCGGCCTGGCGCAACAGTACTCGTACATGAACAAGACATTCGACACCAAACCGGTGGACGAACACGACAGCAAGGCTGGCCACTCCTTCGTCTTCGAACCGATCTTCACCAGCGGCATTTGCGTACTGCCGAACATTTCCGATCACCGCAGCGAAATGTCCGAAGCCCTGCACATCAACGCCGGTCGCCTGCTGTGCAAATACCTGTCGGAAGAATGGGACTTCTCATACAACTTCGACAATGAAGACAGCAGCGAAGCCAGCGTCATGGGCCGTATCCGCCCATGGAACGCCATGATGCTGATCTCCAACGACATCATGCGTTATGCCGAAGAGAGCGATGACGGCAACATCCAGAACATTGACGTCAATGCCATGGAAAAACACGCCAACCAATACATCTCGCAGCAGATCTTCAACATTCTGACCGCGCAGGCGGTGACCACCGACTACGACCAGAACTACTTCCGTCGTGCGGGCATCGACATCGGCGAAACCATTCGCCTGGACGCCAACGACCTATTCATGAGTCTCGCCGGCCCGGTGGCGATTGCCTACGCCGAATCCGTAGTGCCTGAACAACCGGCGCCGACCAGCGACAAATTCAAGGTGTTCGATAAAGAGCCACAGCGCCTGAACATCGACGACCTGTTCTTCCGCTCCATCGACTTGCCGCACTTCAACAAGGTCACCCAGGCCATTGAAGGCATCAGCCTGTTGCCGATCGAGTCCAAGCGCTATCGCGCATCGCTGGAACAGTACAAGAACTCGGGCTACGACGCCGCCGCACTGCACGACCTGCACTTCTTCAAGAACTGCTCGTCGGTGGTCTCGATCGTGTCCCTGCCCAAGGACTACAAGCTGTCCTACATGGACCTGAACCGGCTGAAGACTCACCTCAACAGCCTGTTCCCCAACACCACGCTCAAGCGCTATGCGCTGGTGATCGGTGCGTCGGCCAACCTGTCGCTGACCACCCTGATCGCCAAGAGCCCATGCCTGTCGGACGATTTCCTGACGTTGATCGTGGCCTTCATCAAGCGTTGCTTTGCGAAAAACCCGTACCGCTTCGACGAGACCCTGGACAACTCGATCCTGGACTTCATCATCCATGAGGAATTCGACGAAGGCCTGATCGATGACCTGCTCAACGAGTTCGAAAACCCGGCCAAGATCCTCGACACCAACTGGTACGCGATCAAGCCGATGTACGAGAAGAAGTACCGCGAGCTGATCAACGACAAGGACAAGTTCGTGTCGATCAACGACATCCGCCTGTCCCGCGATTGCGTGAAGAAGGCCATCAAGTACCTGCGCGAGATCTACCGTCACCGCATCGGCAAGACCAAGGTTATTTCCCTCAATAACCACACCGGCAAATCTTTCTCGGTCTGACCCAGGACCGAGTCGCTTCATTCGCGAGCAAGCCCGCTCCCACAGTGTCCGTGTGAACACAGATATCGTGTACACAACAAAACCTGCGGGAGCGGGCTTGCCCGCGATGGGGCCCTGAAAGCCACTGACGGCATCAGACTTTCCAACATCCAGAAACAATTAAGCAGCCGTTCGGCTGCTTACTAAACTGTTCCCGTTACGTTTACGTCACCTTCCCCCCGGCCGGCCTGTGGCGTTTCTCTACGGCAACCTGCCATCACGCTACTCGGCTACACACTTTTGCACGGGAGCAGCAAGCACCACGTTGGTGCGGTCGCTCAAACCGACGCCCTTTCCTGGATCAGAATCCACGGTGAAACCACCACCGCCCAGAGCTGTGGATCGCGCTCTACCAGATCCAGCGCCCGCGTTTCAGACACCTTGCCCAGCTTCTCGGCAGCCAGCCAGGCTGCCACTTTCTCGCCCTCATCCTGGGCAACGGCTTCGGCCGCCTCGATCAAATCCAGGCCGGCGTCGACCCACAATAGGGCACCCTTGGCAAAGAACGGTTCCAGCTCCTTCCAGGTAATAGATGCGGTTTCACCAAGCAGCTTGGCATAGAGGGTGCTAGGTTCTTGAGTCATGGGCCTGTCCAGAAATGAAATCGACGCAATCATAACGTCGGTGGTCGGGCAGAAAAACCCGGATGCAAAAGTGTGATTGATCGAGAACTGCAGGAAAGCCAAGGATAGCCGCCGAATCGGGCTGAACCCACGCCGCAATTCTGTCTTTTTCTTTCAATAAGGCGACACCCTCAGGTTTTGCCCGTAGGCGCCAGCTTTCCAAGCGAACAATTGGCGCTCTACACTGTACCGGTACAGTTGCCGGGGGCATTTCCGGGGGATATCCAAGATATCGATCCGGTTCTGTGGCCTTGGCTTCTAGAACTATAAAAATTACAACAGCAAGAGTGGAGCACTATGAATAAGGCTACTAAGCAGATTTCCAAACTGTTTGCCGCTATGGTTCTGGCCGGAGTTGCCAGCCATTCGTTCGCAGCTGACACCATCAAGATCGGCATCACCGGCCCTAAAACCGGCCCTGTAGCCCAATACGGCGACATGCAGTTCAGTGGCGCAAAAATGGCCATCGAACAAATCAACGCCAAGGGCGGCGTCAACGGCAAGAAGCTCGAAGCCGTTGAATACGACGATGCGTGCGACCCGAAACAAGCCGTTGCAGTAGCCAACAAAGTCGTCAACGACGGCGTCAAGTTTGTAGTCGGTCACCTGTGCTCCAGCTCCACTCAACCGGCGTCCGACATCTACGAAGACGAAGGCGTGGTCATGATCACCCCGGCTGCCACCAGCCCGGACATCACCAACCGTGGTTACAAGATGGTCTTCCGTACCATCGGTCTGGACAGCGCCCAGGGCCCTGCCGCCGGTAACTACATTGCCGACCACGTGAAACCGAAAATCGTTGCGGTATTGCACGACAAGCAGCAATACGGCGAAGGCATCGCCACTGCCGTGAAGAAAACCCTCGAAGGCAAAGGCGTCAAGGTTGCCGTGTTCGAAGGCATCAACGCCGGCGACAAAGATTTCTCCTCGATGATCTCCAAGCTCAAGCAAGCCAACGTCGACTTCGTCTACTACGGCGGCTACCACCCGGAGCTGGGCCTGATCCTGCGTCAATCCCAGGAAAAAGGCCTGAAAGCCAAGTTCATGGGGCCGGAAGGCGTGGGCAACGACTCGATCTCGCAGATCGCCAAGGACGCTTCCGAAGGCCTGCTGGTGACCCTGCCGAAGTCCTTCGACCAGGACCCGGCGAACGTTGCCCTGGCTGACGCGTTCAAAGCCAAGAAAGAAGACCCGAGCGGCCCGTTCGTGTTCCCTTCCTACTCCGCCGTTGAAGTCATCGCCGGTGGTATCACTGCCGCCAAGAGCGAAGACGCAGCCAAAGTGGCCGAAGCCATCCACACCGGGACCTTCAAGACCCCGACTGGCGACCTGAGCTTCGACGCCAAGGGCGACCTCAAAGACTTCAAATTTGTGGTCTACGAGTGGCACTTCGGCAAACCTAAAACCGAAGTTTCGCCTCAGTAAGGCGTGCCCTGACTGACTGCCAATAAAGCCCGCGGCGTGCCGTGGGCTTTGTTTTACGAGGTAATGGGCCGCACTTGCGTGATCCGCAGTCTGCCCACCTGAAAATCTCAAAACCGTCATCAGCGGTTCGCTGGCAAACCTCATGTCCGAAGTGGATGCAGATCCATGGGGCCTGAGCGGGAAAATGACTCCACCAGTGAAATGCGTATCAGGTTTTTAGGAGCGCTGTAATGCCTGACATCTATCACTTCTTCCAACAGCTGGTTAACGGCCTGACCGTTGGCAGCACGTATGCCTTGATCGCCATCGGCTATACGATGGTCTACGGCATCATTGGAATGATCAACTTCGCCCACGGCGAGGTGTACATGATTGGTTCCTACGTGGCGTTCATCGCCATTGCGGGCCTGTCCATGATGGGACTCGACAGTGTCCCGCTATTGATGACCGCTGCTTTCATCGCGACCATCGTCGTTACCAGTGCCTACGGCTACAGCATCGAACGGATCGCCTACCGCCCCTTGCGCGGCAGCAACCGTCTGATCCCGCTGATTTCCGCCATCGGCATGTCGATCTTCCTGCAGAACACCGTTCTGCTGGCGCAAGACTCCAAGGACAAATCCATCCCCAACCTGATCCCCGGCAACTTCTCCATCGGGCCAGGTGGCGCACATGAAGTGCTGATTTCCTACATGCAAATCGTGGTGTTCGTGGTGACCCTGGTCGCCATGCTCGGCCTGACGCTGTTCATCTCCCGTTCTCGCCTGGGCCGCGCCTGCCGCGCCTGCGCCGAAGACATCAAGATGGCCAACCTGTTGGGCATCAACACCAACAACATCATCGCCCTGACCTTCGTCATTGGTGCGGCGCTGGCGGCCATTGCGGCCGTGCTGCTGAGCATGCAATACGGCGTGATCAACCCGAACGCCGGCTTCCTCGTCGGTCTCAAGGCTTTTACCGCTGCGGTACTGGGCGGCATTGGCAGCATTCCGGGCGCCATGCTCGGCGGGCTGGTCCTGGGGGTAGCTGAAGCATTTGGCGCCGATATCTTCGGCGACCAGTACAAGGATGTCGTGGCGTTCGGTCTATTGGTTCTAGTGTTGTTGTTCCGGCCTACCGGCCTGTTGGGCCGTCCGGAGGTTGAAAAAGTATGACTAGGAATCTTAAACAGGCGCTGTTCAGCGCGCTATTGGTTTGGGCTGTGGCGTATCCGGTACTCGGTCTGAAACTGACTATTGTCGGCATCAACCTCGAAGTTCACGGCACCAGCAATGCAACACTGATCACCATCGCCGTGTGCTCGGTGCTGATGTTCCTGCGGGTATTGTTCGACCACCAGATCAGCGCAGCCTGGAAATCCTCGCCAAGCATGCCGGTGATGCCGGCCAAGGCCAGTAACTTCCTGACGCTGCCATCCACTCAGCGCTGGATCATTATCGCGTTGATCGCTGGCGCGCTGATCTGGCCGTTCTTCGGCTCCCGCGGGGCGGTGGACATCGCCACCCTGGTGCTGATCTACGTGATGCTCGGCCTGGGCCTGAACATCGTGGTCGGCCTGGCCGGTCTGCTCGACCTCGGGTACGTCGGTTTCTACGCCGTAGGCGCCTACAGCTACGCGCTGCTGTCGCACTACTACGGCCTGAGCTTCTGGATCTGCCTGCCGATCGCCGGGATGATGGCCGCCACTTTCGGCTTTCTCCTGGGCTTCCCGGTATTGCGGCTGCGCGGTGACTACCTGGCCATCGTGACGCTGGGCTTCGGTGAAATCATCCGTCTGTTCCTGCGTAACCTGACCGGTCTCACCGGTGGTCCGAACGGTATCAGCAACATCGAGAAACCGACGTTCTTCGGCCTGACCTTCGAACGTAAAGCCGCGGAAGGCCTGCAAACCTTCCACGAGTACTTCGGCCTCGAATACAACTCGATCAACAAGGTGATTTTCCTTTACCTGGTTGCGCTGTTGCTGGCGCTGTTTGCCCTGTTCGTCATCAACCGCTTGCTGCGCATGCCACTGGGGCGTGCCTGGGAAGCGCTGCGTGAAGACGAAATCGCGTGCCGCGCGCTGGGCCTGAACCCAACGATCATCAAGCTTTCGGCCTTCACCCTGGGTGCCTGCTTCGCCGGTTTCGCCGGCAGCTTCTTCGCCGCGCGCCAAGGGCTGGTGACACCGGAGTCCTTCACCTTTATCGAGTCCGCCACCATCCTCGCCATCGTGGTCCTGGGCGGCATGGGCTCGCAATTGGGTGTGGTGCTCGCCGCCACCGTGATGATCCTGTTGCCAGAACTGATGCGTGAGTTCAGCGAGTACCGCATGTTGATGTTCGGCGCCATGATGGTGCTGATGATGATCTGGCGCCCTCAAGGCCTGCTGCCCATGCAACGTCCTCACATGGAGCTGCGAAAATGAGCCGTGAGATCCTGAAAGTAAGCGGCCTGAGCATGCGCTTCGGCGGCCTGTTGGCGGTCAACGGCGTGGCCCTGACCGTAAAGGAAAAGCAGGTGGTGTCGATGATCGGCCCGAACGGCGCCGGCAAGACCACCGTGTTCAACTGCCTGACCGGTTTCTACCAGCCCACCGCCGGCACCATCCTGCTGGACGGCGAGCCGATCCAGGGCCTGCCCGGCCATAAGATTGCCCGCAAGGGCGTGGTGCGGACCTTCCAGAACGTGCGTTTGTTCAAGGACATGACGGCGGTCGAGAACCTCTTGATCGCCCAGCACCGTCACCTGAACACCAACTTCCTGGCCGGTCTGTTCAAGACCCCGGCGTTCCGCAAAAGCGAACGCGAAGCCATGGAGTACGCCGAGTACTGGCTGGACAAGGTCAACCTCAGGGAGTTCGCCAACCGCCCTGCCGGGACGTTGGCCTACGGTCAGCAACGACGCCTGGAAATCGCCCGCTGCATGATGACCCGTCCGCGGATCCTCATGCTCGACGAACCGGCCGCCGGCCTGAACCCGCGAGAAACCGATGACCTCAAGGCGCTGATCAGCGTCCTGCGTGAAGAACACAACGCCACCGTGCTGCTGATCGAACACGACATGAAACTGGTCATGAGCATTTCCGACCACATCGTCGTGATCAACCAGGGCACACCACTGGCCGACGGCACGCCGGAGCAGATCCGCGACAATCCTGAAGTGATCAAAGCCTACCTGGGGGAAGCGTAAATGCTGCAATTCGAAAACGTTTCCACCTTCTACGGCAAGATCCAGGCCCTGCACAGCGTCAACGTCGAAGTCCGCCAGGGCGAGATCGTTACGCTGATCGGTGCCAACGGCGCCGGCAAGTCGACCCTGCTGATGACCCTTTGCGGTTCACCGCAAGCCCATAGCGGCAGCATCCGCTACATGGGCGAGGAACTGGTCGGCCAGGACTCGGCGCGGATCATGCGTAAAAGCATCGCAGTGGTACCGGAAGGTCGTCGGGTGTTCGCTCGCCTGACCGTCGAGGAGAACCTCGCCATGGGCGGGTTCTTCACCGACAAGGGCGACTACCAGGAGCAGATGGACAAGGTCCTGCACCTGTTTCCCCGGCTCAAGGAGCGCTTCAGCCAACGGGGCGGCACCATGTCCGGTGGCGAGCAGCAAATGCTCGCCATCGGCCGGGCGCTGATGAGCAAACCCAAGCTGCTGCTGCTCGACGAGCCGTCGCTGGGCCTGGCGCCGATCATCATCCAGCAGATCTTCGACATCATCGAACAACTGCGCAAGGATGGGGTCACGGTGTTCCTGGTAGAACAGAACGCCAACCAGGCCTTGAAAATCGCCGACCGCGCCTACGTGCTGGAGAACGGCCGGGTGGTGATGCAAGGCACGGGTGAAGCCCTGCTGACCGATCCCAAAGTGCGCGAAGCCTACCTGGGCGGTTAAGCACTGCTGCAAAGAAGAAAACGGCCCTCGGGCCGTTTTTTTTCGCCTGGTGCTTTTCTTGTAGGAGCACGGCTTGCCGACGATAGCGACCTCCCGAACGCCATCGCTGGCAAGCCCGGCGCCTACAGAAACGGGAGTTGGCTTGCCAAGCCCTACAGTTATTTCGATTTTTTTCATCTGCGCTGTAACGAATCCGCATGACCTTTCTCTAGAGGGGTAAGCAAGCACAAACGCTTCCTTATCACGCTCACTTTTGGAGAAACATCATGACTGCTACCACTCGCACCCTGTCCGCCGCCGCTATCGCCCTGGCCCTCGGTTCTGCCTTGAGCATCGCCGCTCTGCCAACCACCGCCCACGCCGCCGACGACATGGAAAAATGCTTTGGCGTTGCCATGAAAGGTAAAAACGATTGCGCCGCAGGCGCGGGCACCACCTGCGCCGGCACCTCGAAAATGGACCACCAGGCCAACGCCTGGAAACTCGTACCAAAAGGCACTTGCGAAACCACCGCCAGCCCAACCTCGCCGACCGGCTTCGGCCAACTGGCCGCCTACAAAGCCAAGTAATCGCCCCCCTGCCTGAGCAACGATGATGCTGACCTCCCCCGCCCTACCTACCCAGCACGCTGCCCAGGCAGGCGCGAACCGGCTCCCGCCCCGTGCGGGACTGGGCCTGAAGACCGAGCACTTTCGCGAAGTGCTCGGTTCACACCCGGACATCGGTTTCTTCGAAGTCCACGCTGAAAACTACATGGTGGCGGGGGGGCCGTTTCACCATTACCTGGGATTGATCCGCGAACAGTACCCGCTGTCGCTCCACGGCGTCGGTCTGTCCATTGGCGCCGAAGGGCCGCTCAACACAGCGCATCTGGCGCGACTGGCGCAATTGATCGAGCGCTATCAACCCCAGTCCTTTTCCGAACACCTGGCATGGTCCAGTCATGGCCCGGTGTTTCTCAATGACCTGCTCCCGTTGGCGTACGACGAACCCACACTCAATCGCGTCTGCGCGCACATCGATCAGGTTCAGAACAGCCTCAAACGTCCGATGCTGCTGGAGAACCCGGCGACCTACCTGCAATTTCAGCGCTCAAGCATCGACGAAACCGCTTTCATCACCGAAGTCATTCGCCGCACCGGTTGCGGCCTGCTGCTGGACGTCAACAACGTCTACGTTTCCTGCATCAATCACCAGCGCGATCCACTGGCCTACATCGATGCCCTACCGTTGTATGCCGTCGGTGAGATCCATCTGGCAGGTTTTGCCGAAGACACCGACAGCCTCGGTGATCGACTGCTGATCGACGACCACGGCGCGCCCATCGATAACGCCGTGTGGGCGCTGTATCGGCAAGTGCTCGAACGTGTGGGGCCGATGGCTACGCTGATCGAACGGGACAACCAACTCCCGGCGTTCAGCGTGTTACAGGCCGAAGCGGGTCAGGCCGATGAATGGCTCAGGTCTGCCGGAGCTCGCCCATGAGCCTTCAATCCGAATTCAGTAAGGCCCTGCTCACCCCGGAACCGGTTTGCCCAAGCGGGTTGTTCAGCGCCAACGGCGCCGACCCGGCCAGTCGCTTCGCGGTTTATCGCAACAACGTGCAAAGCTCGCTGATCAACGCCCTGATCGACGGATACCCGGTGCTCGTGCAGTTGGTCGGGGACGCGTTCTTTCGGGGCATGGCCCAGTGTTACGTACGGCAATGCCCGCCAGGCAACCCGTTGATGAGCGACTACGGCAACGACCTGGCCGATTTCATCGAAGGTTTTTTGCCAGCCGCGACGGTGCCATATCTGGCGGATGTAGCGCGGTTGGAACGCCTGCGAGTCAAGGCCTATCACGCGGCAGATGCCGAGGCCGTCGAGCCCGGGCAGATTGCAGCAGCCATCGGTGACCCGGAAGCCCTCGCCCGCTTACGCATGGATCTGCATCCCTCAACCTTCACCCTGAACTCGCCATACGCCGTGGTTGCCCTGTGGGCAGCCCATCAAGCTGAAACCCCGCCCCAGGACCTTGCGCCGTATCACCCGCAAACCGCGCTGGTGCTGCGCAACGGTCTGGAGGTCGAGGTTTTCGCCATCGATACAGGCTCGATGACCTTCATCCGCAGCCTGCAAGACAACCGCCCGCTGGGACTTGCCGTGGCCGATGCACAGGACGCCGCCCCGGCGTTCAACCTCAGCCAATGCCTGGCGCTCTTAATTGGCCACAACGCCATCACCCGCTTACACCCAGACAAGGTATCGCCATGAACACCCGCACCGAACACCCTGACGCTGCTGCACGCCTGATCGAACGGATCATCGAACTGTTCGAAAAAATCCCTCACTGCCTGATCGCATTCATCGCGCGGTTTTCCATCGCGGCGGTGTTCTGGAAGTCCGGCCAGACCAAGGTCGAGGGCCTGGCAATCGACCTGATCGACGGTACGTTCCAGCTCGGTGTACCGAGGCTTGCAGACTCGACCATTCCCTTGTTCAAGAGCGAATACCCTGTGCCGCTGCTGTCGCCGGAACTGGCGGCGCACATGGCGGCATTCGCCGAACACTTCTTTCCGATCCTGATCCTGGTCGGCTTCGCTACCCGCTTCTCGGCGCTGGCCCTGCTGGGCATGACCCTGATCATTCAAACCTTCGTCTACCCGGACGCCTACCCGACCCACGGCACCTGGGCAGCCGTGCTGCTGTACCTGATGGCCAGAGGCCCGGGTGTGCTGTCGATCGACCACCTGATCGCCAAGCGCTTTCGCGCCGTGTAACCCCTACAACCGGTCCAGCGCCTCACCGCTGCGCTTGAACCAGCCCATCAGGTAGTCGGCCAGCACTTGCGTGCGCTTGGGCAAACCGCCCTGATACGGATGCACCAGGTACATCGGCATGCTGCGCGTCTGGTAGTCGCGCAGCAGCCAGCGCAAACGCCCGTCCGCCAGTTCGGCCTGCAACAAGTACGACGGCAAACGGGCGATACCGGCCCCGGCCAGCGCAGCCTTTTTCAGCAGGTTGTAGTGATTGCTGGCGAACGGCCCCGAAACCCGCACCCGCAACAATTCATGTTGCTGGTGATACAGCCATTCTTCGCGACCGCTGTAATGGCTGTTGAGCAGGCAACGATGCTCGGCCAGTGCGGCCGGGGTGTGCGGCTCACCGTGTTGCTCGAGATAGGCCGGGCTCGCGCAGGTCATCTCATGCCAGGCCAGCAACGGTTTGGCCACCAGCCGTTCGTCATTGGCGACCTCGGAGCGGATCGCCAGGTCAAAGCCATCACGGGACAAATCGCGGTAGCTGTTATTGAGGTCCAGTTCAATCTGCACCTCGGGATACTGCCGCGAGAACTCCAGCAACGCGCCATCGAAGAAGGTCTCCCCCAGCGATACCGGCACCGTTATTCGCACCGGCCCGGCCATGTCGTCCTTCAAACGGGCCAGCGCCTGACGCGCGCGCTCGACCTGGATCACCAGTGCCTGGGCCTGAGGCAATAACGCGGCGCCGGCTGCCGTCAGGCTCAAGCGACGGGTGGTGCGCTGCAACAGCACCACCGCGAAGTTCGCCTCCAACTGGCTGATGCGCTTGGACAACTGCCCCTTGCTGCACCCCAATTGCTGGGCCGCCAAGGTGAAGCTCCCCGCCTCGATCAAAACCGCGAACGCCGCCAGATCATCCATTTCGCTCATGGACTGTTTCCATTTGAAAACCAAAGGTTGCCTATTAGCGCGCTTATCGGCAGGAAAAACCACTCTAGACTGAAACCTCGTCCACCCCTTTGAGGAACAGCACGATGAAAATTCTATTGATTGGCGCCAGCGGCACCGTCGGCTCGGCCATTGACCGCGAACTGTCCGAGCGCCACGAGATCATCCGTATCGGCCGTAACAGCGGTGATTTCCAGGTGGATATCAGCGACAGCGCATCGATCCGCAGGTTGTTCGAACAGACCGGCACGTTCGATGCGCTGGTCTGCGCTGCGGGCAACGTAACCTTCGCGCCGCTGGCCGACATGACTGAAGAAAGCTTTGCGCTGGGCCTGCAAGACAAACTCATGGGCCAGGTCAACCTGCTGCTGATCGGCCGCGAATTCGCCAACGACGGTGCCTCGTTCACCTTCACCTCCGGCGTGCTCAGCCACGATCCGATTCGCAGCGGCGCCTCGGCGGCACTGGTCAACGGCGCCCTGGACAGCTTCGTCCGCGCCGCCGCCATCGAACTGCCGCGCGGTCTGCGGGTCAACTCGGTCAGCCCGAACGTGCTGGTCGAAGCCATGGGCAGCTACGCCCCGTACTTCCGGGGTTACAAACCGGTTCCCGGTGCCGATGTGGCACTGGCCTACGCCAAAAGTGTGGAAGGCTTGCAGACCGGCCAGACGTTTCACGTCGGTTAAGACCGTCCGGTGAAATGTCAGGATCGGTCACTCAATCAACGTCGGCAGTAAGTCCTTGGGCACGGAAACCCTGAACTGCGCCCCAAGGACGGACTGCACGATCGCTGTGGTAATCGGCCGCCCATTGATCGACAAGGTCAATGGCTGCCCCAAGGATTCACGCGTCACCTCTTGCAAACGCTCAGTCGCTTCAGGGCTGAGTGTGACGTTCAACTCCATCGCATAGGGGTTGGGCTTACTGGTGTCCTTCAACAGCACTTCCATCCTGATGAAGTCCGTGGCGGACGAAAAATCAATCTCGGCAGCCTGAGCCGAGGCGGCTCCTGATATCAGCAGCAACATCCAGATTTTCCTGGACATGAACACCTCTCGTCCTTCGTAAAAACCTTCGCAGGTTAGCCGATGCACACCGCTCTGCCCGAACAGAAATCATGCACAGAATGTTGCAGGCCAACCCTTCAACCTGCCTTCAAGCAGACACCGGCCTTGTGATGAACGGTCAGGCTGAGTAACGTGGCGGCACTTGTCTGGAGACCCAATGATGCGTGCCGCCCGTTCCTTGTTGTTTGTTGCCCTGCTTCCCGTGTTTGCCGGTTGCCAGCTGATTCAGGGCCAAGTCGAAAAACCGTCCACTGCGGGCCTGACCCGCTTGCAGGGTGAATTGACCACCGCCGACGGCAAGCTGCTGTTCCAGCCCTGCCAGTCGTCGCAACGTTATGTGGTCAATGACCTCGGCGGCACCAGCATCCGGCAGGAAGCCGCGACCCTGGCCGACCAGCAAGGCAACCTGTTCGCGGATGTGCGCGGGCGTGTCGGGGCCGACGGTCAACTGAACCTGCAACAGCTCTACCGCGTCGAGCGCTCGGGCGCGGCATGCGATGACCCCAACTTCAAACGGTTGATCCTGCGGGCCGGCGGCAATGCCCCGGACTGGAACGTCAAAGTCAGTGGCAAAGGCATGGTGATCGAACGTAGCGGCCAGCCTGCATTGGCCCTCCCGTACCTGGAAGAACAACTGGGCGACGGTCGTTTCAACCTCAGCAGCGAAGCCAATAACCAAAAAGTCGAGCTGTGGGTCGCGCCCCAACGTTGCGTCGACAGTGCCAGCGGCAGCGTGCAACAAATGAGCGCCGAGCTGCGGGTCAACGGCCAGGTGCAACGCGGTTGTGCGTATTTTGGTGGCTCACGGGACGACTGATGCGACGAGCTGCTGTTTTAGCCTGACGGGAGCAAGCCTTTGAGGCTTATAATCGCCGGTTTGTGAAACGCCTTTGGCGCATTTGTGCGCCCCTGCGAACCGGATCCCGTCATGTTACGAATCACCGAACTCAAGTTGCCGATCGACCATCCCGAAGAAGACCTGCGCCCTGCCATCGTGCAGCGCCTGGGCATCGCCAGCGATGACCTGCTCGATTTCACCTTGTTCAAGCGCAGCTACGATGCGCGCAAAAAGTCTTCCGAACTGTGCTTCATCTACACCATCGACCTCAGCGTGCGCGACGAAGCGGAGCTGCTGCTCAAGTTCGCCGATGACCGTAACGTCAACACAGCGCCAGATGTCTCCTACAAAGTCGTCGGCCAGGCCCCACAGGACCTGAGCGAACGGCCGATCGTGGTCGGTTTCGGCCCCTGCGGGATTTTCGCCGGGCTGCTGCTGGCACAGATGGGCTTCAAGCCGATCATCCTCGAACGCGGTACCGAAGTCCGCCAGCGCACCAAGGACACTTGGGGCCTGTGGCGCAAAAGCGTGCTCAACCCCGAGTCCAACGTGCAATTCGGTGAAGGCGGCGCGGGGACCTTCTCCGACGGCAAGCTCTATAGCCAGATCAAGGACCCGAAACACCACGGCCGCAAAGTGCTGCACGAGTTCGTCAAGGCCGGTGCGCCGGAAGAAATCCTCTACGTCAGCAAACCACACATCGGTACGTTCCGTCTGACGGGCGTCGTGGAAAACATGCGTGAGCAGATTCGTGCGCTGGGCGGTGAAGTACGCTTCCAGCAGCGCGTGACTGACGTGCTGATCGAAGACGGCCAACTGACCGGTATCGAACTCGCCAGCGGCGAACAGATCCATTCAAAACACGTGGTTCTGGCCCTCGGCCACAGTGCCCGGGACACGTTCCGCATGCTTCACGGCCGTGGCGTGTTCATGGAGGCCAAGCCGTTCTCGGTGGGTTTCCGTATCGAACACCCGCAATCGCTGATCGACAGCGCACGCCTGGGCAAATACGCCGGTCACCCGAAACTCGGTGCCGCCGACTACAAACTGGTGCACCACGCCAAGAACGGCCGTTCGGTCTACAGCTTCTGCATGTGCCCGGGCGGCACCGTGGTGGCCGCGACCTCCGAGCCGAACCGCGTCGTGACCAACGGCATGAGTCAGTACTCGCGTAACGAGCGCAACGCCAACTCCGGCATCGTTGTAGGAATCACCCCGGAAGTCGATTACCCGGGCGGCCCACTGGCCGGGATCGAGTTGCAGGAGCGTCTGGAGTCCCACGCGTTCGTCCTGGGTGGCAGCAACTACGAAGCGCCGGCGCAACTGGTCGGCGACTTTATCGCGGGCAAGCCGTCCACTGCGCTGGGCACGGTCGAGCCGTCCTACAAGCCGGGCGTAGCGTTGGGTGATTTGGCGCTGGCCTTGCCGGCATTCGCCATCGAAGCCATTCGCGAAGCCTTGCCAGCCTTCGAGAAGCAGATTCGCGGTTACTCGCTGCACGACGCGGTACTGACCGGGATCGAGACCCGCACCTCGTCGCCACTGCGCATTACCCGCAACGAGTCGATGCAGAGCATGAACGTCAAAGGTCTGTTCCCGGCCGGTGAAGGTGCCGGTTACGCTGGCGGGATTCTGTCGGCAGGCGTGGACGGGATTCGCATCGCCGAAGCGGTGGTACGCGACATTCTCGGCCTGGAAGCCTGATAGGCAATCCCTGAACAAAAAAAACCTGTGGGAGATTCTATGTTGCAGGGCAACCCTGCAACATAGAATCTCCCACATTGGTTTCAGTGTCAGATATTGGCGCGCAGCACGCTGGCCGGTAGCGGCTCGCCGCGCTCGACACTGGCCGCAACGGCCGTGATCAAACCCTCCAGCTCATACCCCTGCGCCTTCAGCCAATCCTGATCGTAGTAGGTCGTCGCATAGCGTTCGCCACCGTCACACAGGATTGCCACAATCGAACCACTCTCCCCCGCTGCCACCATTTGCTGGGCTGCCATCAAGGCGCCGATCAGGTTGGTCCCGCTGGAGCCGCCCACTCGCCGCCCCAAACGCTGCGCCAAGTAATGCATGGCCGCCAGCGACAAGGCATCCGGCACCTTGACCATCGCATCAATCACCTTGGGCAGGAACGACGCCTCGACCCGTGGCCGCCCAATGCCCTCGATCCGTGAGCCGCATTCCAGGCGCAATGTTGCGTCGCCGGTCTGGTAGTAATCGAAGAACACCGAACGCTCGGCATCGGCGCACAGCACGCGGGTGCAATGCTGGCGATAGCGCACGTAACGCCCCAGCGTTGCAGTGGTGCCACCCGTGCCAGGGCTGGAAATCAGCCAGCTCGGCTCCGGGTGACGCTCGAAACGCATCTGCTGGAAAATCGATTCGGCGATGTTGTTGTTCGCGCGCCAGTCGGTGGCGCGTTCGGCGTAGGTGAACTGGTCGATGAAATGCCCGTCATGCTCACGCGCCAGCCGTTCGGATTCGGCGTAGATCTGCGTCGGGTCCTGCACCAGATGGCTTTTGCCGCCGTAAAACTCGATCTGCGCGATCTTTTCCCGGGAGGTCGTGGCCGGCATCACTGCAATAAACGGCAGGCCCAGCAAGCGGGCGAAATATGCCTCGGAAATCGCCGTCGAACCGCTGGACGCCTCGATCACCGGCGCGCCGGGCTTGAGCCAGCCGTTGCACAACGCATACAGGAACAGCGAGCGCGCCAGGCGATGCTTGAGGCTGCCGGTGGGGTGGCTGGATTCGTCCTTGAAATACAACTCGATGCCCGGCAACCCCGGCAGCGGCAAAGGGATCAGGTGTGTATCGGCGCTACGCTGGAAGTCGGCTTCAATAATCCGGATGGCTTCGCGGGCCCACTGACGGTTGTCGCTCATGGTCTTTTCTCGTTGGATCGTGCGCCACGCGTGGCACAGGATGATGGTGTGCACCCAGCTTAGGCGATGCGGGCGCAGGGAAAACCTGGCGGTGACAACAGGTCACACTTCGCCCGGTAAAGGCGAGCCGACAAGCTTAGGAAAAATCCCACGAAAGGCACAGGTACAGCTGAACCTCAATTCACCGATCAACTGCTAGGCTCTGCTCAACAGCCTTGGTTGTAACGGTATATAACAAAAAAGAATATAACTTTTGTTTTAACAACTAACCGTACGGGTTAGGGTGGTCCACCTTTTGAATCGATAGATGGAGAGCGACCTTGCCTCTGCGTAGCACTTTCACGCGTTTCTTTCAGTTGGAAGCTGCCAGCGGTCTGTTATTGATTGCTGCCGCTGCCCTTGCCCTGATCATCAACAACTCACCGCTGTCCTGGCTCTACAACGGCCTGCTGGACACTCCCGTGGTCGCCCAGATCGGCGCCCTGAAAATCGCCAAACCCCTGTTGCTATGGATCAACGACGGCTTGATGGCGATGTTTTTCCTGCTGATCGGCCTTGAGGTCAAACGCGAAATCCTTGACGGCCAACTGTCCAAACCCTCACAGATCGTACTGCCCGGCGCGGCGGCCATCGGCGGCATGGTCGTGCCGGCGCTGATCTACTGGTTCCTCAACAAGGACAACCCGCCTGCCCTGAGCGGCTGGGCCATCCCGATGGCCACCGACATCGCCTTCGCCCTCGGCGTGCTCGCCTTGCTGGGCAAGCGTGTGCCGGTGTCGCTCAAGCTGTTTTTGATGACCCTGGCAATCATCGATGACCTGGGTGCAATCATCGTCATCGCGATCTTCTACTCAGGTGCGCTGTCGACGCTGTCGCTGATGCTGGCCGCGGCCTGCATCGTGGCATTGGTGGCAATGAACCGGCTCGGTGTGGTCAAGCTTGGGCCGTACATGATCATCGGTCTGATTCTGTGGGTCTGCGTGCTCAAGAGCGGTGTCCACGCCACGCTGGCCGGCGTGACCCTGGCCTTCTGCATCCCGCTGCGCACGAAAAACGCCGAGCCTTCGCCATTGCTGACCCTGGAACACGCGCTGCATCCCTGGGTAGCATTTGGCATCCTGCCGCTGTTTGCCTTCGCCAACGCCGGCCTGTCGCTGAGTGGCGTCACCGTAGAAAGCTTCACCCACCACGTGCCCATGGGCATCGCCGTCGGCCTGCTGCTGGGTAAAACCCTCGGCGTGTTCGGCCTGACCTGGCTGGCGGTCAAAATCGGCATCGCCGCCCTGCCCGCTGGCGCCAATTGGGGCCAGGTACTGGGTGTGGCGATCCTTTGCGGTATCGGGTTCACCATGAGCCTGTTTGTCGGTTCCCTGGCCTTTGTGCCTGGCGCCAGCGAATACGCCGGGATGGATCGCATGGGCATTCTGACCGGCTCGATTCTGGCCGCGCTGATTGGTTACACCGTGACCGCCATGGCCAGTCGCAAGAACACTGCGTTGGCCTCCTGAGCGACAGAGAAACCGCCTAGGTACATTCAAGACCCGTCCTACATCCACGATTAGCCACGTTCGATAACGTCGCGCAGCCCCTCCGGGGGCTGCCGATTGACGAACAGAGCAGGCTAATCAGTGGCTGGCAACAAGGACGTTCCCAAGGTTCCCAACCCGCCGTCAGGCGATGGGCACCACATCACCCATCGGTACATGACGGCCAGCGAGCTGGCCGAGCGTGCCGACAGGCAAAAATCCTACGACGACATGCTCGCAAGGCAGGCTGCCTTCGAAAGGCATCGCCAGGTGTTCGCTAAAAACAGCCCTGCGCCTCGGGCTGGCTGTGTATTCGCCAAATCCTGCAAGCTGCCAGACGCCATCATCGATTACTCGAATCCTTCCGGTGCCATCCCCACGGATGCGCTGAAAGACTACGGCGATCTGCTTCTTTTGGGTGCCCGTGAAGCCGATGAATCCGGCCTGGTACAACTGAAGACCATCAGTGGAAGTGCGATACCTGTCGGCATTGGCGGCCTGGCCCTTGGAGGGGCGGCCCTGGGCACCGTAACGCTGCCCTCTGCCAGCGTCGTTGTCGGCGTAGCTGCCGGAGCACTGGGCTGGTTGGTCACACTGTTCTGGTCATCCTCGCTGGGCGACAGCTCGCTCTACACCCAAGAGCAGCTTCGCGACCTCAAACAGGCCCGCACCCGTGTTCGCCTGCACGTCGAGCAACAAAGCGACGGCAGCCTCAAGGGTTACGGCTTCTACACCGGCAAAAATCGTGACTGGGAGATGGTGGATGTCGTTCAGTTCACATCACGTGGCAGTCAACAGGTGGCTGATCTCGGGGATGGCATCGAGCTGATCTGGACACCGGCCGAGGACGGCTCCGACGTCCTCGGCATTCCCGCGCTGGAGGCCGCACCACAAGCACCGCATATCTGGGTCTACCCGCCGACGAAAGCGGCTGACAGCATCATCGTCGACCCGATTTATCCACCTGAGTACAAGGATTTCATTCTTGTGTTTCCGGCGGATTCCGGGGTGCTGCCGGTTTATATTGTGGTTAGCATGCCTGGGGATCACAAATACTACGATGATCCCGAGTTACTCCCCGCATTTCCCGATGCCTCAAGGGTGAAGTCAAAAGCTTCAGTTCAAGGAGGAGGTAAAAAAAGAGCTCGGTGGGTAGACCGCAAAGGACGGATATACGAATGGGACTCGAAGAGTGGAGCCGTCGAAAAGTACGATAAATTAGGAAAACATCTAGGAGAGTTCAACCACTTAACAGGCGAACAAACAAAAATAGCAAAACCGGGTAGAACCACCCCGAAGTGAACCAAGAGAAGATAACCATGCGCTACCTATCAATCACAGGATTTTATCCTGACGAGCAGCAGGATGACTCCTTGCAGTTTGAGCTGCATGTTAAAGATTACGGGTTAAACCAGAAGCTGGCTCAATTGACCGAGTCAAAATCTCTTGATGAAATCGAGCCTGGAGAACTCGAACTAACAAGTAGCCAAATATTGCAGATCGCCAGATTGCTCAATATCGAGTTCCCGGATGGGCTGGAGTACTTTATTGGAACTCGAGCAGCACAATGAAAAACCAAGCTCCTAAGCTCCAGCTGTCGCGAAAATACTGACTAGGACAATCTACATTTCAGTCTGGCCACATCAGCTCAACTGCAATATTTAGCTGACTAAATTGAAAAAAACCCCGACCAGCTCACCTGATCGGGGTTTTGTTTACCGCAAAAAAACTCAGTGCGAAACGCGGCTGGTGCCACCGACGGTGGAGATGCGAACGCGCTCGCCCACACGGAACACTTCGTTTTCCTGAACTTGCTGGACGTAGGCGCGGATGCCGCCGTCGTCTTCGCGAACGGTGATTTCCACACCCTGGGTACGGGTCAGGCCTTCTTCGGCAGCCGAACCGATCAGCCCGCCGGCCACCGCGCCTATCACTGCGGTAACGATACTGCCGCGACCGCCGCCAATGGCGGAACCGCCGACACCACCCACCACCGCGCCGGCTGCACCGCCGATCGGGGTTTTGGTGCCTTCGATTTTCACTGGGCGCAGGGATTCGATAGTGCCCATACGAATCTGCTGCACGCGACGTGCTTCGTCACGGGAGTAAGAGTCGCCGGTCAGGCTGGATTGGCAGCCACTGAGCAACGCCGCCATCGTGGTGAAAGAAGCAATCAACAGAACAGACTTACGCATAGGATCAACTCCAAAGGACAGGTATTCATTAAACTCCGCAGCTTGACGCCTGTCACGGCACCGCCCGGATAAAATTGGTTTCATTCAGGCGCAGTACAGTCGCACATGAACATTCATCACACCGTAGCGCCACATTCAAACGCCTGCGCAGCCCAAGGATTCCCATGGATTACTTCATCATTGTCGTCACCACCGTTGCCGGACTGTACTTCCACGGATGGCTGTACGTGCGGATCAAACGCTGGATGGACCGCGACCTGGCGTTGGCCCTGGCTGGCAATGACGAACATAAAAAAGCCTTCATGCTGCAACAGTTGGAGCGTGCCCGGCAGCAAAAAATCAAGCGCCGGGACCTCGCTCACTGGCTGGAGGCAGCTGCTGCCACCTACCCGGCCCGCTGATCGGTTTAAGGTGCCAGGCGCTCACGACTCCAGTCAGCGCCCTGCAAACGGTAGTTCAAACGGTCATGCAAACGGCTCGCACGACCTTGCCAGAACTCGATGCGCTCCGGCAGCAAGCGATAACCGCCCCAGTGTTCCGGGCAATCGGGCTGGTTGTCGCTGAAACGCTGCTCGGTGACCTTGAGCAAACCTTCCAGCTCAGCCCGATCGGCAATCACCTGGCTCTGCGGTGAGGCCCAGGCCCCCAGTCGACTGCCCAGCGGTCGAACCTGGAAATAAGCGTCCGACTCCTGTGGCGTCACCTTCACTACCCGTCCTTCAATCCGCACCTGGCGCTCCAGGGTCGGCCAGAAGAAGGTCATGGCCGCAAACGGCCGGGCCGCCAGTTGCTGGCCCTTGGCGCTTTCGTAGTTGGTGAAGAAGGTGAAGCCCTGCTCGTCGAGCCCCTTGAGCAACAGGATTCGGCAATGCGGGCGACCGTCCTCATCAACCGTGGCCAGGGTCATGGCATTGGCCTCGACCGGCGGTTGCTCGGTTTTCACCGCGTCAGCGAACCACTGATGAAACAGCGCGAATGGCTCGACCGGGGCCTGAGCCTCGGTCAAACCATCGCGGGTGTAGTCGCGACGCATATCAGCCAACGACTGGGTCATGGCGTTTTCCTTATGCTTGATCCGTCAGTTCCGTGCCTGATTACTGACCGCTGGCGGTCTTGCCCGCTGAATCGGCTTTGGCCACAACCGGTTTCTTGGCCGGGGCTGCGGTTTTGGCGGTGGCTTTTTTGGCTGGCGCGGCTTTCTTCGCCGGAGCCGCTTTTTTCGCCGTCGTGGATTTCTTCGCCGGGGTCGCCTTCTTCTCGGCCAGTACGGCTGTGGCAGGCTTGACGTCCTGCACCGCGACCATTTCTGCCGCTGGTGGTGTCGGCTGGCTGTACTTGCTCAGCAACGCCAGCATCGTGGTGCGCTGGGTCAGCATGATTTCCACACGACGGTTCAAGGCGCGGCCCTGGTTGCTGTCGTTCGCGGCACGTGGCATCAGGTCACCCATGCCCCGCAACATCAGGCGATCACGCTTCAAGCCACCGAGGCTGAAGATCGACGCGACGGAAGTCGCACGTTCCTTGCTCAGCGCCTGAGTTGCAGGCGCGGTACCCGTGGCGTCGCCGTGACCGAGTACCAACACAGAGGTTTTGGTGTCGGTTTCAACCAGCTTGGCGATCCGGGTGAATGGGCCCAGGGTCGATGGCAGCAACATGGCCGGGCGTTTCGGGTTAAAGGAGTCATCCACCGGCACGACCACCACCAGCACGTTCTCGCGACGCTCTACCTGCAAGCGGCTGTCCTTGACGGCGACCCGCAGACGCGGCTCGTAGTCGTCCAGCCAGGCTTGGGTGATCTTCGGATCAGGCATCGGCACGCTTTGGACCTGAGCCTTGGCCTCAGCCTTTGATTCGCTGCCAAACGGCCACCACCACTTGCTCTCGGCATCGGCTTTGGCCGCCGCGGCGGCAGGGGTTGCAGCAACGGCCGCAACAGGCGCTACGGCTTTGGTGTCAGTGACCGGCGCTTTTGCCGGGGTCTCTTTGGAAGAGAACGGCCACCAGCTGCTGCCTGTGTCCTGAGCCTTGGCAACCGGGACCGGGGTGGCTGCCGGAGCAGCAGGTGCCGGTGTCGGCGCTACTGCAGCGGTGGCTGGTTTGCCTTTGCTGGCCGCCGTGTTGGCAGGCGCAGGAGCTGGCGCATTGGCGGTTTTGGCTTGCGTCTTGGCGTCTGGCTTGGCATCCGGTTTAACGTCAGGCTTGGCGGCGGTTTTGTCCGCAACCTTGTCGGAACCTGAACCGAATGACCACCAATGGCCACCGTCAGCATCATTTTGTGGGGTCTGTGCGCAACCGGTAATGCTGAGACACAGTGCCAAGGCTAGAGATTTGTTCGGTGACATGGGATATCCACAAAATGAGATAAGAAGCTGTGGGTCGCTGCGACCCGTATAAACAGACGCTTTGAAACTTTAAAAGCCACAGGGTTCCGTGCTGTGACGCAGGGCATGTTTTATCAAAAAAATGCCATTGAGCAACCCTTTTACAGGCAATCCGCCAAAACCCGCACAAGCTTCTGCGCGCGCGGGTCCATCAACACGTACGGCCCTAGAGTATTGGTTACAAAACCGAAAGCCACATCGTATTCCGGATCAGCAAAACCAACGGAGCCACCCGCCCCCGGATGCCCGAACGCCCGAGGGCCGAGGCCGAAGGTCGCGTTGGATACGTCCGGTTGATCGAGCATGCAACCCAGGCCAAATCGGGTCCGGGTCAGCAATGTCTTGTCTTCGCCCAGGCTGTGTTCGCGAGTCAATTCCTGGAGCATTTCACTTTCCAGCAGGCTGCCATCCAGCAGACCGCTGTAGAACCCGGCCAGGCTGCGTGCATTGCCATGGCCATTTGCTGCCGGTTGCTGCATGCGCCGCCATTGCGGTTTGTTGGTGCTAGTCATGATAGACGGCGGATTGGTGAATGCCCGTGTGGTCATCGCCGTCGGCTCACGCAGGGTCACTTGCAACAGGCGCTGCGCCGCCGCATCCCCGACATTGCCCTTGCCGCGTGCAATGTGCGCCACCCGATCAAACTCTTCATCCGCCAGCCCGACATGGAAATCCAGCCCCAGCGGTCGTGCTACGCGGGCCACGATGGATTCGCCCGGCCCGCGGCCATCGGCACGGCGCAACAGCTCCCCGATCAGCCAGCCATAGGTGATCGCCGCATAACCATGGCCTTCACCTGGCGTCCACCACGGGGTTTCAGCGGCCAGCGCGTCAACCATGGTCTGCCAGTCGTAAAGGGCTTCGGGGGGGAGTAACTCACGCAACGCCGGCAGACCGGCCTGATGGCAAAGCAACTGACGCAGGGTGATGGCCCCTTTGCCCGCCGCTGCGAACTCCGGCCAATAGCGAGCCACTGGCGCATCCAGCGCCAGTTTGCCCTCGGCCACCAGTTGCAGGGCGGTCACCGCGGTAAAGGTCTTGGTGCAGGAGAACAGATTGGCGATGGTGTCGCTGTGCCAGGCTTCGCGGCCGTCCTTGTCGGCCGTGCCGGCCCAGAGGTCGAGGACGGTTTCGCCACCGACCTGGATGCACAACGCAGCGCCGCGTTCCTGGGTATCCTCGAAAAGCGCCGCGAACGCTTCGCGCACAGCTTCGAACTTAAGCTCGTAATAACCCTGAATCTGCACCCGCAACTCCCCCCGGATAAACGCTCTACAAAGTGGCCCGCATTGTTCCAGCCCTTGAGGGATTTGGGAACAGGGGCAGGCTGGGCGGTCGATTGCCCATGGATCGGATCAGCAATTCAGGCTGTCTTTGCGCACGCCTTCGCGATCCGACTTGCCCGCGAAAAACGATGACAAGGTCTCAGGCCTTAATGACCATTGCCAGAATGCCCACCCGCGTGACCAGCGCCCTGCCCCGCACCTTTGCCGGCTGCGTCCTTTCTGCCGTTCTCGGCTTCGTGACTGGTTTTATCTGCCAGGGCCTTGGCCTTCTCGGCTTCTTTACCGAGCTGATCCACCGCCAGCAAGTTGCTCTTGCGCACGCTGTCGACAAACCCCTGGAACGGCAGATCGGTGATCCCCACCAGCCCGAAGTGACCGTTCTCGCCATCCAGCAGACGACCGGTCACCGGTTGGTCGAGGTACTGGAACCAGTGCACGCCGACGATCGACGGTTCGCTCACCGCTTGCTTGAGGAAGGCGGCATAAGCCGGGCCGCGATCTTCTTCCTTCGCCAGTTCGGTCACACCGCCCCAGAACGGGCCACGGTCACGCGAGCCGAAGTTGAACTCGGTAATCAGCACTGGTTTGTCCAGCGACTTCAAGACGCTGAAGTCGTAACCGTCCTGCGGCTTGAGGGTGTACATGTTGAAGCTCAACACGTCGCAATACTGGGCGCAGGAGGCAACCGCTTCCGGCGTGCTGACGGCAAACCGACCACCGAGCAGCAGGTGATTCGGCGCGTGCCACTTCAACGAGTCGGAGATGGTCTTGAAGTACGTGTCGGCGAAGACCTTCTGGAAGTATTTGAAATCCGCTTCGATTTCCGGGTGTTCGGCGCTCGGCAACGGCGGCACGAAGCCCGGGTCTTCCATCAACTCCCAGGCCGGCAGGTCGATGCCCCAGGCTTTCGACAGGCCGGCCTGGTTGCGGTACTTGTCGCGCAGTTGCTTGAGGAACGCCCGTTTGGCCGGAACGTCGGTGGTCATTCTCAAGGTGCCGTAAGCCAGCGCGTAACGGGCTTTCGGGTCATCGCCGGGACCGGCCCAGGCCAGTTCGTTATCGGCGAAATAGCCCACCAGCCATGGGTCATCACGATGATCGCGAGCGGCAATGGCCACGGCACGCTCGGTGGCCATGGCAAAGCGTGGATCGAACGGATCGGGCATGCCACCCCACCAGTCAGTACCGGTGCTGATGCTGGCGTAGTCGCCGACAATCGACAGCGGCAAGGTGTACGGCACGCGATTGCTCAGGCCCAGCGCCGGGGCGCTCCAGTTGCCGAGGGTGTTGAAACCCCAGGCTTGCAGACGGTCGAGGGTGTGACCAACCCAACGTTTTTCGTCAAAGGTCGGCGCTGCGCACGGGGCCGCCTCGGCGGTTTTTTCGGCTTGGGTTTCCTTGGCGTCAACCTTGGCCGTTGCGGCTTGGGTTTCGCTGCCCGGCACACACGGTTGGCCGTAGGCGCGTTGCAGGTTGGCCCCATAGAAGTCAAACCAGCGGCCGGCATTGAAGGCCCGCCCCTGATCGGCGCCGTTGCCGCTGCGGTTGTCGCCGTCACCGTAATAGCTGGCCAGTGGCTCGCCGTCTTTGGGCAGTGCGTCGAACATCCATTCGCGCCCTGCGACATACGTCTGGCTGGTGTTCGGGGCAATGGTGTTGACGCCCAGCGAATAGAACGGATGACCTTGCGGGGTCACCAGGTACCAGCGACCGTCGCGTTTTTCGGTGCGGAAGAAACCACTTGCCTTGAACGCCGGGCCTTTGTTCCAGCCACCGTAGGTGTCCAGAGACATCTGCTCACGGGCGGCCAGCCAGGTTTTGAGTTGCTGCTGCTCTTTGCCGCCAGCGGACTTGAGCTGTTCATCGCTGGCGACTTTTTCCGGCCAGCGGGCACGGGTCGACTGGCCATAAGTGTCCACCAGGGACGAGTAGGCAGCCTTGATCACCGCCTCACCGTCCTGGACGCCAAAGCGCTCAAGCAGGATGCTCTGGGCGACTTTCGGCTGATCCATCGACAGCGTGACCGACACCACTTGGCCACGGTCCAGTTCACCGGCGCTGCTGGCGAGCAGCACGCGCTGACCTTCAAACGTTATCGGCATCGGCGGGCCGGCTTTCATGCCCTGGCTCAACGGCGAACTCGCAGTCAACGGCACCAGCAAGGTTTGCGCGGGGCCGGCCGGGAGGTCGATGCGGCTGACCAGCGTCTTGCCGTCGTTGCTCTGGATTTTCACGTAGAGAGTCACAGCCCAGTTCATTGCGCTCTGGACCCGCAGGCTCATGACGCCCGACTGCGACCAGTCCCAGGCACCGGTTTGCGGGGTCAGGCGCAGGCTCGGTTGCGCCACGGGGTTGAACGTCACCCGACGCAGCACTTCGCCTTCAGCCGTTTGCTCGGCATTGGATTGCGGCAGGCTGGCATCCTGGGTCACGACCTGGACCACATCGGCGGGCCGTACAAAGTTGAACAGCGTCTGTTGTCCAGCAGGCGCAGCCAGCAGCGGCGCGGCGAACATCAGAGCAAAAACGGCGGGTAACGAACGGCGAATCATATGAACCAGGTTCTCCCTAGGGCCAGAGTGAAATCAGTGACAGGGGATAGACAACGCGGTGGGCAAAACTGCCCACCGTGTCTCAAGATATTTCCCGGCGGAACGGCGGCAATGCATTGAGGATAGCTTTGCCGTAGCGTTGCGTGACCAGACGTCGGTCGAGCAAGGTGATGGTCCCGCGGTCTTCTTCGGTGCGCAGCAAGCGGCCACAGGCCTGGACCAGTTTGAGCGAGGCATCGGGCACCGCGATTTCCATGAACGGGTTGCCGCCACGGGCTTCGATCCATTCGGCCAATGCCGCTTCCACCGGATCGTCAGGCACCGAGAATGGAATCTTGGCGATGACCACGTGCTCGCAATACGCGCCCGGCAAGTCGACCCCTTCGGCGAAACTCGCCAGGCCGAACAGCACGCTGGAATCTCCGCCATCGACCCGCGCCTTGTGCTTGTTCAGGGTTTCCTGTTTCGACAAGTTGCCTTGAATGAACACTTGCTTGCGCCAATCGCGGTCGAGGCCATCGAAGACGTCCTGCATTTGTTTGCGCGAAGAGAACAGCACCAGGGTGCCGCGCGAACCTTCGACCAGTGCCGGCAGGTCGCGGATGATCGCGGCCGTGTGGGCCGGCGCGTCCCGTGGGTCGGCACGCAGGTCCGGCACCCGCAGCACACCGGCGTCGGCATGATGGAACGGGCTCGGGACGACGGCGGTGACGGCTTTTTTCGGCAGACCGGCACGCATGCGGAAACGATCGAACGTGCCGAGGGCCGTCAGGGTCGCCGAGGTGACCAATGCGCCATAGGCCACGTTCCACAGGTTGCGCCGCAGCATTTCCGCCGCAAGGATCGGGCTGGCGTTGACCTCGATATCAAACAGCGAGCCGCTTTCGGCCAGCGTCAACCAACGCGCCATGGGCGGGTTGTCTTCCGGGTCTTCGGCGGTGAACGCAGTCCACAGCTCCCAGTTGCCCGAGGCACGGGCCAGCAGGCTGCCGAACAGCGGATACCACTCTTCGGCCTGGTTGCTGGCGATGCCGATATTGACCTCGCCGTCCATGCCTTCCTTGAGCAGATCGGTAAGCCGGGTGAACAGGTCGTTCAGGCGCGAAAAGCCTTTCTTGAGTTCGATGCCCATCTCGCGCATGTGCTCGGGAATGACGCCGCCCTCGAAACGGTGACGTGGGCGCTCGCGGCCTTCGACGTCTTCGCCGGGCTTGAAGTCGGCGACCTGCTCGCAGGCGCTGAACATGAACTGCTGCTGGGTCTTGATCTCGCGCGCCAGCTCCGGCACCTGCTCGATCAACTTGCCCAGGTCGCCCGGCAGCGGGTGCTGGGCCAACAGTTTGGTGAGGTTCTTGGCAGTCTGCTCCAGCCAGTCGGCCGTGGAGCGCAGACGCGTGTAGTGGGCGAAATGGCCGATGGCCTTGTCGGGCAGGTGATGGCCTTCGTCGAACACGTACAGCGTGTCACGCGGGTCCGGCAAAACAGCGCCGCCGCCCAGTGCCAGGTCGGCCAGCACCATGTCGTGGTTGGTGACGATCACGTCAACCTTGCCCATGCCTTCGCGGGCCTTATAAAAGGCGCACTGGCCGAAGTTCGGGCAATGGCGGTTGGTGCACTGGCTGTGATCGGTGGTCAGGCGCGCCCAGTCGACATCTTCCAGGGCGGTGGACCAGCTGTCGCGGTCGCCGTCCCATTTATTGCCGGCAAGCTTTTCGATCATGCTGGTGAACAGCTTCTGGCTGGCTTCATCGACCTCGATCTTGAAGCCTTCTTCTTCGAACAACTGGGCGGTAGCGGTTTGTGCGTGGCCTTCCTGCAACAGCATGTCGAGTTTCGACAGGCACAGGTAGCGGCCACGGCCCTTGGCCAGCGCGAAGCTGAAATTCAGCCCGCTGTTGCGCATCAGGTCCGGCAGGTCCTTGTAGACGATCTGTTCCTGCAGGGCGACGGTCGCCGTGGCGATCACCAGGCGTTTACCGGCGGCCTTGGCGGTCGGGATCGCGGCCAGGCTGTAGGCCACGGTTTTCCCGGTACCGGTGCCGGCTTCCACCGCGACGACCGCGGGGTCGCCACTGCGCCGGCCTTCATCGTCGGTGTCGATGTCACCCAGGACTTTCGCCACTTCGGCGATCATCAGGCGCTGGCCGTAACGCGGCTTGAGGCTCTTGGCTTCGAGAAAACGCGAGTAGGCGCCCTGGATCGTGGTTTTGAGTTCGGTGCTGATCATGGATTGTCGGGCGCAAAAAACGCTGGATAAATTTTCAGTGGTTCGGATCGAACGCTATCATACCCCGCTAATTAATCCCGCGCAGAACGGAGTACCCCAATGACACCTTTCGCCCTCATTTATACCCTTCACGTGCTGGCGGCCCTGATCTGGGTCGGCGGCATGTTTTTCGCCTGGATGGTCCTGCGCCCCGCCGCCATGAAGGCACTTGAAGGCCCGGCACGCCTGAAGCTGTGGGTAGAAGTGTTTCAGCGTTTTTTTGTCTGGGTCTGGGTGGCGGTGGTGATGTTGCCGCTCAGCGGCGTCGGCCTGATTCACCTGCGCTTCAGCGGCTTTGAAACCGCGCCGCGCTACGTGCAGATCATGATGGGGTTGTATGTGGTGATGACGGCGCTGTTCATCCGCATTCAGGCATTGCAGTTGCCGGAGCTGCGCAAAGCGGTGCTGGCCGAAGACTGGCCAAGCGGAGCGGCGACGCTGGGTAACATTCGTCGGCTGGTCGGGATCAATCTATTGCTGGGGTTGTTGGTGGTGGCCATCGCGTCGGCCCGGCCGATGTTCTGAGTCGAGCGTTCCCGGGCTCGGCCGGGAACGCTCACGCTCAACGCCTGTTACAGGCGCTGCACCGTCACCGAACCTGGCGCACCAGCGGGCCCTGGCTGGCCTTCAGTGCCAGCACGGCCACTTTTGCCGCCATCGGCGCGGTAGACGAAGCAGCCCTTGGACTTGCCGCCCGCGCCCGGTTTGCCACCGGCTCCGGCCACGCCGCCCGCGCCGCCATCGACCAGCACTTTGATCTGCTCACTCGGGAAATCACGCGGCAACTCCACCCGCACCAGCGCACCGGGAGCACCGGCATGGCCGTCGCCTCCGTTGTCACCATCGGCGCCACGACCGGCCTCGCCCCAGGTACACCCCGGCGCCTGACCGTTGGCCCCGTCCAGGCCGACATACCCTGGGGCTCCCGCGCCGCCGCGCGCATCCACCGACAGCTCGGACGCATTCAGCGAACTGATCCGCAGGTTGAGGTTACGGGCCGAACGCGCTGCCTTGAGGTAAGTCCCCGGCGCACCGCGAGAGGTGATCTGACTGCCGCTGGCCAGTTCGGCATGGCCGACTTTCAGTTGCAGGCTTTGCTCACCAGGCACGATGGCGATCCGCGCCTCGTGGCCCAGGCGCAATTGGCCGACGGAAACGTCCGTCACGGTGGAGGGGATCAGCAACGTGCCGTAATCCGCCACTTCCAGCCGCTCCAGTTGCAAGGTGCTGGTGGTATTGGGCAGGCGCATCAGCGAATTGGGTTGCACCGTAACAACCTCGGCAGACGCCAGGGGGCTGATCAACGCGGCGAGCAGGCAAAGTTTACGCATGGGGGGTCTCCGAAATGGCCGGAGCCGCAATGGTATTGAGGTGGAACATGCCGACCAGCAAAATCTGTAACCGGTCACGCCACGGGTGCGCCCGGCCCTTGAGGCTGCCGTTGAACAGCAGCAACTCCAGCACATGGGTCAACAGCAACAAACTACCGGCCAGATTGACCAGCAGATGAAATGGATTGATCAGCGGATTGAACAGATTGACCAGCACTACCAGCCAGAACATCAGGGTCAAACACTTCCCCAGCCCCCAAAACACCTTCATACGCTCCCCCGTTGAGAATTATTCTTTGCGCGCACAGTACCGACTTGTACAAGGCCTGCGCCAGAGGCCAACGAAAATTCTTCTTGAAACAGTAGTTTAGCGGCCGGTTCGACGAGGATCGCCGGTCAGACCGCCCTTGCTCAGCGTCCGATCACCAACTCCACCCGACGGTTCTTCGCCCGCCCTTCTTCGGTGGCGTTGTCGGCCACGGGCTGGCTTTCGCCCATGCCCTGGCTGGTGAGCTTGTTCGGCGCCAGGCCATGATTCAGCAAGAACGCGGCCACGCTGCTCGCGCGACGTTCGGAGAGTTTCTGGTTGTAGGCATCCGAACCTTTGCTGTCGGTGTGGCCGATGACCTTGATGCTGACCACATCGGCGTTACTCAACTTGCCCATCAACGCCATCAGTTGTTCTTTGGCGGCCGGGGTCAGTTCGGAAGAGTCGAAGGCAAATAGCACGGCGCCCTGATCACTCAGGGTAATGGTCTCGGTGCTCGGTGCGACAGGTTCTGCCGGCTTGACCGTCGCCGGGTACTGCGGCAGCGGACAGCCTCGGTCGTCCACCGGGGTATTGGCCGGTGTGTCAGGGCAGTGGTCGCGGCGGTCGAACACACCGTCACCGTCTTCATCACCATCCTGGGCGTAACAGATCAAGCCACCGGTCAAGATACCCAGTGCAGCACCACCGGCCGCCCATCCACCGCTTTCTATGGCGCCCAGGCCACCACCGACCAGCCCGCCGATCACGCTGCAGATCGGCCAGGTACGTTGATTGAGTGGGGCAGTGCCATCGCTGTGGGTAGCGCAGCCTGTCAGAAGACTGCCAAGCAGCAGAACCGGTAAGGCGGCTTGTGAGAGAACTCTCATCGTGAATGCTCCTGTGTTACCGGCCCATACCGGTCACACAGGAGTAAAGACCCGCATCCGCGACTGCACAAGCCGCGGATTGCGGGGAACTTTCAACGCTCGATTTTGATTTCTGTACGGCGGTTCATGGCCCGACCGTCTGCGGTTTTGTTGTCGGCCACAGGCTGGCTTTCACCGGCACCCTTGACGGAAACGAAGCTGGCGCGCGGCACGCCTTCGTGGATCAGGTAATCCACCACCGAATGGGCGCGTCGTTCCGACAGTTTCTGGTTGTAGGTATCACGGCCCACACTGTCGGTATGCCCGGTCACGCTCAGTCGGGCGCTCGGTGCTTCTTTTTTCAGGCGAGTGGCGATGGTCTCAAGCTTGGCTTCATCCGCAGCGGTCAGTTTCGAGGAGTTGAACTGGAAGTGCACATCACGAATGACGATGGTCTCCTCTTTGACCACCACGACTTCCTCCACAACCGGAACCGGTGGTGGTGGCGGGCAACCGTTGACGTCAACCTGCACGCCTTTAGGTGTATGCGGGCACTTGTCGCGGCTGTCCGGCACGCCATCGCCGTCTTCGTCACCGTCGCCATGTACCCAGCAATATGCTGCCGCCATGCCGCCAACGAACAACGCGCCACCACCCGCCCACGACGCGCTTTCCGTCGCGCCCAGACCGGCGCCAACCACACCGCCCAGCGCCGCGCACGTCGGCCAGTCGGTTTTCTGCAAACCTGCACAACCAGTCAACACGCTGGTTAGCAGAATCAGGGGTAATGCTGTCCGAACGATGCTCATATTTGTTTCTCCTGAGGGATCGGCTTAGAACCGATTCAGGGAGTAAAGACCCAGGTTTTAATCTCCGCCAGCAATAGGCCATCCCGGTTTTGTCCCGTGTTCACGGTGCTTGCCGGTATTTCACGTAAACCCGCTCTAGGCCCAACCGTTCGGGCAGGCTAGTCTTTGCGGTTCTGATTGAGGATCTTCGATGACCGCAGGCATTTCTTCGCGCACACCCCAGCAAGCCCTCGCCGCGTTGCTTGATCGCTACGCGCCGCAGCGTTTGCTGCTGATTGGCGCCAGCGACTTCCCGGCTCTGGCCGCGTTCCGCCAGGCACACCCACACACCCGCGTTGACGTGGCGGCGCCCGGCCCGCTGCCGGCTGAACTCGCGGCGCAACGGTTTGACCTGGCGCTGGTGGTCGACTGCCTCGAGCACTTGCCCAAACGCGAAGGCTTGAACCTGCTGGGCGGGATTCGTAACCTCAACGCCAGCCGCATCGCGGTGCTGGCCGACCTGCACGCCTGCGGCTGGCTGGAGACGGACTTCTTCTCCCTGGCCCTGCAAGCCAGCGAGCGCTTCCAGCGCGAAGAACAGGTGCTGACGCTATTTACCTACGATCTGCTTGACTACAAACAAGTGCCCGACTGGCTGAATGCGCGATTCTGGGCCAATCCGGAAAACTTCGGAAAATACTGGTGGTAACCCGATGAGTACATCCATTTGCCCGTGCGGCAGCGGCACCCCACTCGACGCCTGCTGTGGCCATTACCATGCCGGTCACCCGGCGCCGTGCGCCGAGGCATTGATGCGCTCGCGCTACAGCGCTTACGTGCTGGGGCTGGTCGACTATCTGGTGGCCACCACCCTGCCCGCCCAGCAGTCGGGACTGGATCGCCAGTCCATCAGCGACTGGAGCGCGCAAAGTACCTGGCTGGGCCTTGAGGTCGAAAGCTCCGAAGTGTTTGGCGGTCAGCCGGAGCACGCTTTCGTGACCTTCACGGCGCGCTGGCACGACAGCACCGGCGAGCACAGCCATCGCGAGTGTTCGTCGTTCGTGCAGAACGCCGGCCACTGGTATTTCATCGACCCGACCGTGGCACTCAAGGCCGGACGCAACGACGCCTGCCCCTGTGCCAGCGGGCAGAAATTCAAGAAGTGCTGTTCGAGTTACGTCACCCGCTAACGTGACGTTCAGCCCCGGCTGGACTGAGCATCCAAAGGGAGTTACTCATGCTCGGCCAATGGCGTGCACTGCGCACTATCAGCCTGCTCATAGTTCTGGGACTCGCAGGCTGCGCGTCCTGGTTCAGCGACGACGCCCTGGAGCCGCAGGTGCATTTGGTCAAGGTTGAAGTGGTTCGCGCCAAGCTGCTGGAGCAAAAATTCGTGCTGCACTTTCGCGTCGACAACCCCAACGACAGCGACCTGACGGTCCGGGGTATCGAGTACCGGGTCCACCTGGGTGACCTGTTGCTGGCCGATGGCGAGTACGAACGCTGGGTTACGGTCGCCCCCCACAGCAGCGGCCGCTATAAGGTGCCGATCCGCACCAACCTCTGGCCCCAGGTGCGCGACCTGGTGAAATTACTGAAGAAACCGGATCAAACGATTCCCTATCGTCTGGAAGGTGAGCTGGAAACCGGATTATTCATCGCCCATTACGTGCACCTGGCGCGTAATGGCGTGATAATCCCCGCCGATTTAATTCCGGAGTAACCCCAATGACCCAGCAACCTCATGTCCATGGCCCTGACTGCAACCACGATCATGACCATCACGAGCACCATGATCACGACCATGGCCATGTCCACGGCCCGAACTGCGGCCACGCTCACCAGGAGCCGGTGCGCAATGCCTTGAAAGACGTCGGCCGCAACGATCCTTGCCCATGCGGCAACGGCAAGAAATTCAAGAAGTGCCACGGCGCTTGATGCTTCGGGCGAACATCGTTTTCGCCGGTTGAATCGCCATCGCGAGCAAGTGGAAAGCCGCACGACGTGTTCCCACAGCCGATCTGCGCCGTACACAGCTTTTGTGTCCACCGTAGACCCCTTGCTCGCGATGACGGCGGCACATCCAATAGAACTATCTCAGGCAGGCCACCATCGCGAGCAAGCTCGCTCCCACAGGGATTTCAGTCGACCTGCAGAATTTTCGCCGTGCTGATGACGGTTGCGTACTCATCCTGCAAATTGCCCAATGACATCGCATGCACCTCCTGCGCTGAATGGGCCTTGCCGAAAAAATCAGCCTTGTCGAAGGTAAAGCACGCATCCTCGACCACCCACGTTGCAAACCCCAGATTCCCCGCTGTGCGCGCCGTAGACTCCACCGAGTTGTGGGTCGCCACGCCGACAATGATCAACTGATCGATCCCCGCCTCACGCAAACTCGCCTCCAGCCCCGTCGAACAGAACGCATCCGGTACGTGTTTCTGGACCACAGACTCGCCCGGCAACGGCAGGCAACGCTCCTGAAACTCCACACCCGGCTGTTGCGGCCAGAACACCGAGTCTGGTGAGCGCGACAGGTGCTGTACATGAATCACCGGGCGCCCTGTACTGCGCCAATGTGCCAGCAGGTCGGCGATGCGCTCTTCGGCCTGCGGGTTGTTGCGCGGCCCGAGCCTTTGGTGGTGAATGCCTTTTTGTTGATCGATCAGGATCAGCGCCGCGTTAGCCTTGAGTTCCATGGCGTGTTTGTCTCATTCAGGGGGGCATTGGGTTTTCAGCACTTCAGCATCTCCTCTTCCTACAGGCAAGTCATCGATACCTCTGCGCACGCTCCGCATTCGGCTCTGGATCTGACGCGCAGAATCACGGGCTGCATTCCTTTGCTGCACGCGGGAACAATCATTTATCGGACAAACCTTGAAATAAGCTCTGCCCCCGCTTGCGCGCCCCCCTCCTGCTCACTAACGTAGCGCCTTTACTGACGCTACCCCCCGCAGGAGCTTTGCCATGGCCTCGCCAGCCCTTACACCTTTTATTCCCCGGTTCGGCGTTGCCGCAGCAGTGGCCAGTGTTCTCGCCCTCAGCGGCTGCCAGACCTGGAACGCTCAAGACAGCCTGCCGCCAACCTCCGGTGTGCAGCCCCTCAAGGGCCTGGCGCAGAACGTTTCGGTTCGCCGCAATGCCATGGGCATGCCGCTGATCGAGAGCAACAGCTTCCACGACGCGCTGTTCACCCTCGGCTACGTCCATGCCAGCGACCGCATCACGCAGATGGTTACCCTGCGCCTGCTGGCCCAGGGCCGACTGGCCGAAATGTCTGGCCCGGACCTGCTCGACGCAGATCGTTACATGCGCGCCGTCAACCTGAAGAAAAGCGCCGGCGAGCTCTACAAAGCCTCGTCGCCACGCCTCAAGCGCTTCTTCGAAGTCTATGCCCGCGGGGTCAACGCCTACCTGTTCCGCTACCGCGACAAGCTGCCGCCAGACCTCGCCGCCACCGGCTACAAACCCGAATACTGGAAACCGGAAGACTCGGCGCTGATCTTCTGCCTGCTGAATTTCAGCCAGTCGGCGAACCTGCCAGAAGAGATTTCCTCGTTGATGCTGGCGCAAACCGTGAGCGCCGACAAACTCGCCTGGCTGACGCCTTCTTACCCGGATGAACAGCTGCCGCTGGCAGAAGCGCAAAAGCTGCAGGGCCTCACGCTCAGCGGTGCCGTACCGGGCCTGACGCAAATCACCAACGCCACCGATCAACTGTCGCGACTCAACCTGCTGGGTGCCACCTCGTCGACCAACTGGGCCATCGCCCCGCAGCGCAGCCGCAGCGGCAAAAGCCTGTTGGCCAGCACCAGCCAGATGCCGATCGGCGTGCCGTCGCTGTGGAGTTACGTGCAGATCCGTGCACCGAAATACCAGGCGGCCGGTGTCTCGATCGCCGGGCTGCCGATGGTCCTGAGCGGCTTCAACGGCAAAGTGGCGTGGAGCATGACCGCCGTTCTGGGCGACAACCAGGACCTGTTCCTGGAAAAAATCAAACGCCAGGGCAATGGCCTGACCTATGAGGTCGGCGGCAAATGGCAACCGGCAATCGTTCGTAACGAAACCTACTTCGTCAAAGGCCAGCGGCCGATTCGCGAAGCCGTGTACGAAACCCGCCACGGCCCGTTGCTCAACAGCGCCCAAGGCCCTGGCACTGGCCAACGGTTTCGGTCTGGCCTTGCAGCAACCGGGCTTCAGCGATGACAAGAGCCTGGACGCATTCTTTGACCTGTCGCGTGCGCAGAATGTCGAGAAAGCCTCCGACGCCAGCCGCGAGATCCGCGCCATCGCCCTGAACATGGTGTTCGCCGACGCCAGCAACATCGGCTGGCAAGTCACCGGGCGTTTCCCCAATCGCCGTGAAGGCGAAGGCTTGTTGCCATCGCCGGGCTGGGAAGGCCGTTACGATTGGGACGGTTACGCCGACCCGATGCTCCACCCGTACGACCAGGACCCGGCGCAGGGCTGGCTCGGCACCGCCAACCAGCGGGTCATCCCCCATGGTTATGGCATGCAACTGTCCAACTCCTGGGCGGCACCGGAGCGTGGCGAGCGGATGGCCGAACTGGCCGGCGCCGGCAAGCACGATAGCCGCAGCCTGATCGCCATGCAGTACGACCAGACCACGACGTTCGCCGCCAAACTAAAGAAAATGTTCGAGGCCCCGGGCATGTCCCAGCCGCTGAAAAAAGCCATCGACGCCCTGCCCGCTGCGGATGCGGCCAAGGCACGCGAGGCGTTCAGCCGTTTGATGGCGTTCGACGGCAAGCTCAGCCCGACCTCGGCTGACGCGGCGATCTACGGGTTGTTCCTGCAAGAAAGCATGAAACAGATGTTCCTCGACGAACTGGGCCCCGAGTCCAGCCCGGCCTGGAAAGCCTTCCTCGCCAACGGCACGTTGTCGTACCCGGCTCAGGCCGACCACTTGCTGGGGCGTGAAGACAGTCCGTTCTGGGATGACGTGCGCACCCCGCAGAAGGAAGACAAACCGGCCATTCTCGCCCGCAGCCTGGCAGCCGCCATCGCCGCTGGCGAAAGCCAGATGGGCACCGATCACAAGGCCTGGCAGTGGGGCAAACTGCACCACTACGAATGGAAGAACAGCAGCGGCCAGACTGTTCGCGGGCCGATGGCCGCGGGCGGCGATCACACCACGCTGAACACCGCCGCCTACACCTGGGGCAAGGACTTCAGCACCACATTGGTGCCTGCCATGCGCTTTATTGTCGACTTCGGCCAGGCCGAACCGCTGATGGGCCAGAACGGTACCGGCCAATCGGGTAATCCGGCCAGCCCGAACTACCTCAACGGCATCGAGCCATGGCTCAAAGGCCAGTACCAGAGCCTGCCGATGCAGCCGCAGAACTTCGACAAGGTCTACGGCAAGACGCGTCTGACCCTGGTGCCAGGCAAGTAACACCTCCGTTACGCCTCATCAGCTGCATTACCGCCGCAAACCTGCCACTGCGCTCGCTCTCAAGGAGCGCGGTGGCTGATTTGGGGAATCGTCCAGCCTCCCGTCGAATCACGCCCTCTCACTCCGACTTGCTCCGCGCTGGTGCAACAAACTCAAAGCGCCCATTTTCGGGCACGAATCGCCCCAAGACGCTTCTTGTATCATCTTTTAAAACGCCTGTTCGGGACTCTGGTTCGGAAATTGCTACTTTCATTAAGTCTTACGCTTTCCAGTAACAATACTTCTGCGCCACAAGCGCTCATATTGGTTCTTAGGGATTGAATAATGAAAAAAGCATTGCTGACCCTTTCTGCACTGGCGTTGTGCATGGCCGCAGGTGTAGCCACGGCCAAGGAATACAAAGAACTGCGATTTGGCGTTGACCCTTCCTACGCACCCTTCGAGTCCAAAGCCGCCGACGGCAGCCTGGTAGGCTTCGATATCGACCTGGGCAATGCCATCTGCGCCGAGCTGAAGGTCAAGTGCAAGTGGGTCGAAAGCGATTTCGACGGCATGATTCCGGGCCTCAAGGCCAATAAATTCGACGGCGTGATCTCATCCATGACCGTCACCCCGGCCCGCGAGAAGGTCATCGACTTCTCCAGCGAGCTGTTCTCCGGCCCAACGTCGCTGGTGTTCAAGAAAGGTTCCGGCCTGAGCACTGACCTGGCGTCGCTCAAAGGTAAAAAAGTCGGCTACGAGCAAGGCACCATCCAGGAAGCCTACGCCAAGGCCATTCTGGACAAGGCCGGCGTGACCACCCAGGCCTACGCCAACCAGGACCAGGTTTACGCAGACCTGACCTCCGGTCGCCTGGACGCCTCGATCCAGGACATGCTGCAAGCCGAACTGGGCTTTTTGAAGTCGCCACAAGGCGCTGATTACGAAGTCAGCAAGCCGGTTGACGATCCGTTGCTGCCGGCCAAAACGGCTGTCGGTATCTCGAAAGGTAACAAAGAGCTCAAGGCCCTTCTGGATAAAGGTATCAAAGCGTTACACGACGATGGCACCTACGCCACCATTCAAAAGAAACACTTCGGTGATCTGAATCTGTACAGCGGTAAGTAACGCCCGGCGCCCATCCTCGTGATGGGCGCTTTTTTTACGCTATCAGGTCGCTGATTTTATGTTCGAAGATCTCTTACAAAACCTGGGGCTCTCCGCTTTCAGCTTGAAGGGCTTTGGCCCGCTGCTGATGCAAGGCACCTGGATGACCATCAAATTGTCGGTGTTGTCGCTCTTGGTGGCCGTATTGCTCGGCCTGCTCGGCGCCAGTGCCAAACTCTCCAGCGCCAGACTGCTGCGGGTGCCGGCCCAGTTCTACACCACGCTGATTCGTGGCGTACCTGACCTGGTGTTGATGCTGCTGATTTTCTACAGCCTGCAAACCTGGCTGACGTCCTTCACCAATTTCATGGAATGGGACTACATCGAAATCAACCCGTTCAGCGCCGGGGTCATCACCCTGGGCTTCATCTATGGCGCGTACTTCACCGAAACGTTCCGCGGAGCGATCCTTGCCGTGCCACGGGGCCAGGTCGAAGCCGCCACGGCCTACGGCCTCAAGCGCGGCCAGCGGTTTCGCTTCGTGGTGTTCCCGCAAATGATGCGTTTTGCCCTGCCGGGCATCGGTAACAACTGGATGGTGATGCTCAAGGCCACCGCGCTGGTGTCGATCATCGGCCTGGCCGATCTGGTCAAGGCTGCGCAGGACGCCGGTAAAAGCACCTATCAACTGTTCTACTTCCTGGTGCTGGCCGCGCTGATCTACCTGCTGATCACCAGTGCTTCAAACTTTGTCCTGCGCAGGCTTGAACGCCGTTATGCCGCCGGTGCCCGGGAGGCCGTACGATGATTGAGTTACTGCAGGAATACTGGAAACCCTTCCTTTACAGCGACGGCTACCACATCACCGGCCTGGCGATGACCATGTGGCTGCTCAGCGCCTCGATCTTCATCGGCTTTCTGGTGTCGATCCCGCTGTCCATCGCCCGGGTTTCGCCCAAGCTTTACGTGCGTTGGCCAGTGCAGTTCTACACCTACCTGTTTCGCGGCACGCCGCTGTATATCCAGCTACTGATCTGCTACACCGGGATCTACAGCCTGGCAGCCGTTCGTGCGCAACCGGTGCTCGATGCGTTCTTTCGCGATGCGATGAACTGCACCATTCTGGCCTTTGCCCTGAACACCTGCGCCTACACCACGGAGATTTTCGCCGGGGCGATCCGCAGCATGGCCCACGGTGAAGTCGAAGCGGCAAAAGCCTACGGCCTCACAGGCTGGAAGCTCTATGCCTACGTGATCATGCCGTCAGCCCTGCGTCGTTCGCTGCCCTACTACAGCAACGAAGTGATCCTGATGCTGCACTCGACCACCGTGGCGTTCACCGCGACCATCCCCGACATCCTGAAAGTCGCACGGGACGCCAACTCGGCAACCTTCCTGACCTTCCAGTCGTTCGGCATTGCTGCGTTGATTTACCTGACGGTCACCTTCGCGCTGGTTGGCCTGTTCCGCCTCGCTGAACGCCGATGGCTGGCGTTCCTCGGACCGACTCACTAGGACTTTTCTGCTTCAGGAAACAAAGCATGCGCCACCAGATCCATGAGCTGCTTGCCCCGCTGCCGGGCACAGCACGACAGATTCACAGCTTTCACTTCGGCCCCAGCCAGGCCAAAGGCAAGGTCTACATCCAGTCCTCGCTGCACGCCGATGAATTGCCCGGCATGCTGGTGGCCTGGCACCTCAAGTTGCGGCTGGCCGAGCTGGAAGCCACCGGCCGCCTGCTCAGGGAAGTCGTGCTGGTACCGGTCGCCAACCCTATCGGCCTCGAACAGGTCGTGATGGACGTGCCACTTGGCCGCTATGAGCTGGAAAGCGGCCAGAACTTCAATCGCTGGTTCGTCGACCTGAGCGAAGAAGTCGGCAACCACATCGAAGGGCTGCTCAGCGATGACCCGCAGCACAACCTTGAGCTGATCCGTGGCAGCCTGCGCGCTGCGCTGGCACGCCAGACCGCCAGCACCCAACTGCAATCCCAGCGCCTGATCCTGCAACAGCTGGCCTGCGACGCCGACATGGTGCTGGACCTGCATTGCGATTTCGAGGCGGTGGCGCACCTGTACACCACACCTGAAGCCTGGCCACAGGTCGAACCGCTGGCGCGTTACCTCGGCGCCGAAGCCAGCTTGCTGGCGACCGACTCGGGCGGCCAGTCGTTCGACGAGTGCTTCACGCTGGTCTGGTGGCAATTGCAGCAACGCTTCGGTGAGCGTTTCGAGATTCCACCGGGCAGTTTCTCGGTGACCATCGAGTTGCGCGGCCAGGGCGATGTCAACCATCCACTGGCAAGCCTCGACTGCCAGGCCTTGATCGACTACCTGGCTCACGCCGGCGTCATCGAAGGCCGGGCCCCGGCCTTGCCCGAGCTGCCTTACCCCGCCACACCGCTGGCCGCCGTCGAGCCGGTGGCAACACCCGTCGGCGGGTTGCTGGTGTACTGCGTATTGCCGGGGGAATACCTGGAAGCGGGACAACTGATCGCCGAAATCATTGACCCGATCAACGACCGTGTCACGCCGGTCCATTGCACCAATGCCGGGCTGCTGTACGCCCGTTCGACACGCCGCATGGCCACCGCGGGCATGGTTATCGCCCATGTCGCGGGCACCGAAGCCTATCGCACCGGCTATCTACTTTCGCCTTGAGGATGCATGCCCCATGTACAAATTGACCATCGAAGGCCTGCATAAATGCTATGGCAATCATGAAGTGCTCAAGGGTGTTTCGCTCAAAGCCAAGACCGGCGACGTGATCAGCCTGATCGGCGCCAGCGGTTCAGGCAAAAGTACCTTTTTGCGCTGCATCAACTTTCTGGAGCAACCCAACGACGGCGCCATGAGCCTGGACGGCAAAGAGATCCGCATGATCAAGGACCACCACGGCATGCGGGTGGCCGACGACGCTGAACTGCAGCGCATCCGTACCCGGCTGGCAATGGTGTTCCAGCACTTCAACCTGTGGAGCCACATGACGGTGCTGGAAAACATCACCATGGCCCCGCGCCGGGTACTGGGATGCAGCAAAAAGGACGCCGAAGACCGGGCGCGACGCTATCTGGACAAAGTCGGACTGGCGGCACGGGTCGCCGATCAATACCCGGCGTTTCTCTCGGGCGGCCAGCAACAGCGTGTGGCCATTGCTCGCGCACTGGCGATGGAGCCGGAAGTCATGCTGTTCGACGAACCGACCTCGGCGCTGGACCCGGAACTGGTCGGTGAAGTGCTCAAGGTGATTCAGGGGCTGGCCGAGGAAGGACGGACCATGATCATGGTCACCCACGAAATGAGCTTCGCCCGCAAAGTCTCCAATCAGGTGCTGTTCCTGCACCAGGGCCTGGTGGAGGAAGAAGGGGCGCCTGAAGACGTGCTGGGCAATCCCAAGAGCGAACGGTTGCAACAGTTCCTCAGCGGCAACCTGAAGTAACCCTCGCTCCTACCGGATACGGGAAATCAGGCAATCGGCGCAGGTGGCGGCTCATCCGGCAAGGTGGGTTCGCCGGGCTCGGCAGGCTGCTCGTTCGGGGTATCGGGGTCAGGTTGACCGGGGATCCCGCCCGCCAGAATGACAGACGGATACGCCAGCAATGACCAGGCCAGCATGCCCACTTGATTGGGCTCAAGCCTTGCCAGTTCGGCACTTATTCGCGGATCGATCTTCATGAAACACTCCTGGGCGATGGCCCGACCCGCCTTGCGCGAATCGGAGCAGTACACTCAATAGAGTGTACGCTCGTCCAGGAATTCCAACGCTTCGTCAGACGGCTGACTCAGGTACGCGGCAGGGTCACGCCGCGCTGGCCCTGATACTTGCCGCCACGGTCCTTGTAGGACACTTCGCACTCTTCATCCGACTCGAAGAACAGCATCTGAGCGACGCCTTCGTTGGCGTAGATCTTGGCCGGCAGCGTGGTGGTGTTGGAGAACTCCAGCGTCACATGACCTTCCCACTCGGGTTCCAGCGGCGTGACGTTAACGATGATCCCGCAGCGGGCGTAGGTGCTTTTGCCCAGGCAGATCGTCAGCACGTTACGCGGAATGCGGAAGAACTCGACGGTACGGGCCAGCGCGAAGGAGTTCGGCGGAATGATGCACACATCGCTTTTAACGTCGACGAAGCTTTTTTCATCGAAGTTTTTCGGATCGACGGTTGCCGAGTTGATGTTGGTGAACACCTTGAATTCATCGGCGCAACGCACGTCATAGCCATAGCTCGACACACCGAAGGAAATCAGCCGGTCGGTGCCTTCGCCACGCATCTGGCGCTCTACGAAGGGCTCGATCATGCCGTGCTCTTGCGCCATGCGGCGAATCCACTTGTCCGATTTGATGCTCATGGCGGGTGTCCTGAATAGCGAGGTGGAAAAAATCTGTCCGGCATCTTACCGGGGCGCGCCGCCGGTTCAAAGTCCACGGCACAATTCTCGTCCGCCCCTCACGATTTCCGGGGCTTTGCCGCTATAGACCTCACCGTCAGTCATGAAAACAGAGAAACCTTCGCAAAGACCATTGGCACGTTCCTGAAAAAGGGTTAAGGTGGCGCCACTGTGCTGCTTGTGTCACTGAGAATCTCTACACGATATGTTGAATTTCGATCCAACCATCTACAAGAATTTTTCCTGCTCTTTGCACTCAGTCTCGGCCAGGGTTCTTCCTGAGTCGCAGTTATCTTTGTTCAAGGAGTTACACCATGTCTAATCGCCAAACCGGTACCGTTAAGTGGTTCAACGATGAAAAAGGCTTCGGCTTCATCACTCCACAATCCGGTGACGACCTGTTCGTTCACTTCAAAGCTATCCAATCCGACGGCTTCAAAAGCCTGAAAGAAGGCCAACAGGTTTCTTTCATCGCTACCCGCGGTCAGAAAGGCATGCAAGCTGAGGAAGTTCAAGTTATCTAACTTGTACTGATCCAGTAAAAAACCCCGCCCTTAAAAGCGGGGTTTTTTTATGCCCGTGTGTTTTTACCCCACTGCCGGGCAACGCCTGAACATCGCGAGGGGCAGCACACCCGCCCGCGATCAAATCAAGGGCTACAGACTTACCAGGTCACACCAAACCCTGCGGTATAACGGGTCTTGCTCAGGTCACTGTCTTCAGTGCCGCTGATGATATCCCTCTCGGCCTTGAGATTAAGCGAAGCCCATTCGGTGACCTTGTAACGCAAGCCCACCTCGGCATCGACAGCATAATCCGCCACACCCGACAACGGCTTGCCAAACTCGCCGTTACTGAACAGCTCTACGGTCTTGCCGATGAGGTAACGGTTGTAGTCCCACTTCATCGCCAGGGAATAGAAGTTGTCCTTGCCGCCATCCTTGTACTCATAGTCAGTTCGGTTCAGCAACGAACCGAGGGAAAACGCGCCCAGCTCATCATCCCAGAACTGATAACCGGGACCGGTGCCTACGGTACGCTGACGGGAAAGCTCCTCGACCTTGTCACGCTTATAGGTCAAGCGCCCCTGCCAGAACCATTTGTCGGTAATGAAACGATCGAGCGCATATTCCGCACGCCAGTTGTCAGTGGTCACCACATCGTCCTGGAACTCGCGGTTGTACTCACCCTCTGCCGTGTGCCGCCACTTGCCATGGCGCGCCGAGGTTTTGAAATCGATGTCGTAGTCATCGGTGTCCTTTTCCGCCCGCTTGTAGTCCAGCGCAACATCGACATTGCCTTTCCACACCAGATCTTCAAGTACAGGCTTGGGCTTGAGAATTTGCTGAATGCTCGCCAACTCCACGGTCTTCGGCGCCTCGCCGTTAGCCAGGGTGACCTTGCCGTCATCGGCGGCATGCAGTGACTTGGCCTTCTCACCCGTGTAGGCATCCTGCTTGACCAACAACTCCTGATCGCTCTCCAGCGTTTTGACCTCTTTCCAGTCGATCGGAATGGCGCCCGCATACGCGGTCTGAATCAACAGTTTTCCGCCGTCGAAAACCTTGATTTTGCCACTCAGGCGATCACCATTTTTCAACCAGACGGTATCGGCAAACACAGAGGTGGAGGCACTGACGACAGCGAGGCACAGCAGGGTTCTGGACAACATAAGCAAGGGCAAGGCTCAATTTCGCGGAAAAAAGGCGGCATTATCCCTATGGGAAACGCCTTAGCAAGGACTGACCCATGGTTTTGTGTTGAGTTCATTTCTCATTCACTCGCGCAGGGTTTACCTTATAGATGGCTACACACACTCTTTCAGGAAGCGCCGACGTGATGGACCCGCCCCACGAACCGCAAAGCCCGGCAGAGATGCGCCGCACCGCGCTTTATCTGACCCTGGCCCAAGTGCCGGAAGGCAAAGTGGTGAGTTACGGCCAGCTCGCCGAACTCGCCGGCCTGGGCCGAGCGGCGCGCTGGGTCGGGCGCACCCTGAGCCAACTGCCCGGCGACACCACACTCCCCTGGCACCGGGTGCTCGGGGCGGGCGGGCGAATCAGCCTGCCAGCGGGCAGCGCCTCGGGTGACGAACAACGGGCGCGATTGCGAATGGAAGGCATCAGTATCCTGAACAATCGTGTTGATATTCAGCGCCATGGCTGGCGTCCGGTAGAGCACAGCGGTTAGAGTGCGCGCTTTGTTTTCGCAATTTTGAGGCAGACTCCAGCCCATGCCCCGTAAAACCTGGCGCGCCGCGCTCGCCGCCTATGCCAGCCCCTCGACGCTCGTGCTGCTACTGCTGGGTTTCGCCGCAGGCCTGCCTTACATGCTGGTGTTTTCAACGCTGTCGGTCTGGTTGCGCGAGGCCGGCGTGGCGCGTGAAACCATCGGCTATGCAAGCCTGATCGGCCTGGCCTATGCCTTTAAGTGGGTGTGGTCACCGCTGCTCGACCAATGGCGCCTGCCATTGCTCGGCAAGCTTGGTCGACGCCGCTCCTGGCTGGTCCTGTCACAGATACTGGTGATCCTCGGCCTGATCGGCATGGGCTTCTGCGACCCACAAAAACACCTGTCCTGGCTGATCGCGATTGCGGTCGTGGTGGCCTTCGCCTCGGCCACTCAGGACATTGCGGTCGATGCCTATCGCCTGGAAATTGCCGACGACACACGTCAGGCCGCACTGGCCGCCAGCTACATGTCCGGCTATCGGGTCGCTGCGCTTCTGGCGACGGCTGGCGCACTGTTCTTTGCCGAAGGTTTCGGCTCCACCGGGTTCAACTACAAGCATTCGGCCTGGACCGGCACTTACGTCCTGTTCGGACTGTTGATGGTCCCGGCATTGCTGACCAGTCTGTTCATGCGCGAACCACCGGTCCCGCTGCGCACACAGCTCTCGGCCGGTCGCTACAGTTTTGTGCATCAACTGGCGTCGGTATTCGTCTTGATCACGTTGCTGGTTTCCGTCCCCGCAATGTTTACCCAGCTCTACAACACCGACTTCGCCAGCGTGCTGTTCGAAGGCCAGAGCGTGCTCGACCTGCTGCTTGAAGACCGCGCCTTCCTGCGCGCCATCCTCTACATCACCCTGACCGCCTTCTGCCTGTCGACCATCGGCCGGCGCGGCCTGGCACCTGTGCTGACACCAGTCAACGACTTCATTCTGCGTTACCGCTGGCAGGCCTTCCTGCTGCTCGGGCTGATCGCCACTTATCGGATGTCCGATACGGTCATGGGTGTGATGGCCAACGTGTTCTACATCGACCTGGGTTTCACCAAAGATCAAATCGCCGGCGTCAGCAAGATCTTCGGCCTGATCATGACCCTGGTCGGCGCCGGCATGGGCGGCCTGCTGATCGTGCGCTTCGGCATTCTGCCGATTCTGCTGATAGGCGGCATAGCATCAGCGGGCACCAACCTGTTGTTCGTAATGCTCGCCGACATGGGCGCCAACCTTGAGATGTTGATTGTTACCATCTCGCTGGACAACTTCAGTTCCGGCATGGCCACCTCGGCGTTTGTCGCCTACCTGTCGAGCCTGACCAACCTCAAGTTCTCCGCCACCCAATACGCCCTGCTCAGTTCGATCATGCTGCTGTTGCCGCGCCTGATTGGCGGCTACTCAGGGGTCATGGTGGAGAAATTCGGCTATCACGACTTTTTCATCATCACCGCACTGCTCGGCGTACCGACCCTGCTGCTGATCGCCCTGCACTGGTTCCAGGAAAGTCGTCGCGAAGGTCCGACGCCCACGCCAGAGCCCGTAGCGACACAGGTCGCAGAAAAATAGCCGCAAACATCGGAGGATGCGGGAGCTTTCCCGCCCTCCCCCTCGCAGCCGGCCGCAAACCTGTACGCCAGCGGATCTCGCCCGTACAATGCTCCGTCATTTCTCGTCATCAGCAACCGACAACGGCCTACCATGCGCACCAGTCAATATTTGCTCGCCACACAGAAAGAAACGCCATCCGATGCGGTCGTGATCAGCCATCAGCTGATGCTGCGCGCCGGCATGATTCGTAAACTTGCTTCGGGCCTGTACACCTGGCTGCCGATGGGCCTGCGGGTCATGCGCAAGGTTGAAGCCGTCGTTCGCGAAGAAATGAACGCCGCCGGCTCTCTCGAAGTGTTGATGCCGAGCACCCAACCGGCTGAGCTGTGGCAGGAATCCGGTCGCTGGGAAGAGTACGGTCCCGAGTTGCTGCGCTTCAAGGATCGCCATGGTCGCGACTTCTGCGCCGGCCCGACTCACGAAGAAGTGATCACCGACCTGATGCGCAACGAATTGAGCAGCTACAAACAGCTGCCGATCAACCTGTACCAGATCCAGACCAAATTCCGCGATGAAATCCGCCCGCGCTTCGGCTTGATGCGCGGTCGCGAGTTCATCATGAAGGACGCCTACTCCTTCCACGCCGATCAGCCATCGTTGCAGGTCACCTATGACCGCATGCACCAGGCGTATTGCAACGTGTTCACCCGCCTGGGCCTGAAATTCCGCCCTGTTGAAGCCGACAACGGCTCCATCGGCGGTGCCGGCTCTCACGAGTTCCACGTGCTGGCCGAGTCCGGCGAAGACGATATCGTCTTCAGCAACGGCTCCGACTACGCGGCAAACATCGAAAAAGCCGAAGCCGTGCCGCGTGAAACCTCGCGCGCCGCACCGACCGAAGCACTGCGCCTGATCGACACCCCGAACGCCAAAACCATCGCTCAACTGGTGGAAGGCTTCAACCTGCCGATCGAAAAAACCATCAAGACCCTGGTGGTGCACGCTGAAGAAGCGGGCAAGTTGATCGCGCTGGTCATTCGTGGCGACCACGAACTCAACGAAATCAAAGCCGCCAACCAGCCAGGCGTTGCCAGCCCGCTGGTCATGGCTTCCGATGCCGAACTGCGCGACGCCATTGGCGCCGGCGCCGGTTCCCTTGGCCCGTTGAACCTGCCACTGCCGATCATCATCGACCGTTCGGTCGAGCTGATGAGCGACTTCGGCATCGGTGCCAACATCGATGACAAACACTACTTCGGCGTCAACTGGGAGCGCGATCTGCCGGTTCCGACCGTGGCCGACCTGCGTAACGTCGTTTCTGGCGACCCGAGCCCGGACGGCAAAGGCACCCTGGAAATCAAGCGCGGCATCGAAGTCGGGCATATCTTCCAGCTGGGCAACAAATACAGCAAAGCGATGAAGTGCGAAGTGCTGGGCGAAAACGGCAAGCCAGTCACCCTGGAAATGGGCTGCTACGGCATCGGCGTGTCCCGCGTGGTGGCTGCGGCCATCGAGCAGAACAACGACGACAAAGGCATCATCTGGAGCGACACCCTCGCACCATTCCAGATTGCCCTGGTACCGCTGCGCTACGATAACGAGCAAGTTCGCGAAGCCACCGACACGCTGTACGCAGAACTGACTGCGGCCGGCTTCGAAGTGCTGCTGGACGACCGCGACAAGAAAACCAGCCCGGGCATCAAGTTCGCGGACATGGAGCTGATCGGTATTCCTCACCGGATCGTGGTCAGTGACCGCGGCCTCGCCGAAGGCAATCTGGAATACAAGAGCCGTACCGAAGCCGAAGCGCAAGCGCTGCCGGTTGCTGACGTACTGCCTTTCCTCCAGGCCCGTATCCGCCGCTGACACCAGATAGAGACGTCATGTTCAAGCGAAACACCTTAAACCTCGGAGGCGCCGCCTTGTGCGGCACCCTGCTGCTGAGCGGCTGCGCCAATCACATGTCGCAACGCAGCGAACACGAGGAGCGTATCGAGCGCAAATTGCTCGATCACAGCCTGCAGATCGATGTTGGTGACCCTAAGGTGCTTGAGCTGCCTCAACGCCGGGTGCGGATCCATGAGCAGAAGACCTTTGAAGTCACCGAGTTCGAAGTGACACGCCGCTATGACCGCTACACGCCCTACCAACCCTGGCGGGAACTCTATGAGATCCCGCTGGGCGCAGTAGCCGTGGTGGCCGGTGTCGGCGCGAACGTGGTCAACATCTTCGCCCTTGGCAACCTGCCGGACAGCGTGACTCATGACTGGATCAACTACGGCTTTGCCGGGCTGAACCCGTTCATGAACGTGCAATCCCATGGCCGCGCCCAGCAAAACCTCGCGGGTATCGATGAAGTCCAGCGCGACAAGCGCATGGACTATTCAAGCCTGCCGTGGAGCGAGCGCCCGGTGCAGGTCAAGGCAGGCAAAAACAGCTTCGACCTGACCACCGACCGCAATGGCGTGCTGCGCTTGAACCTGCTGGACAGCCCGTTCGCCGATCAGGACCTTAACCATATCGGCAAACTGCAGATCAGTGTCGAAGATGCTCAGGACGACGTGCACACCGACTCGACCCTGGCCATCAGCAGCACATTGCGCGGCAAGCTGCTCGAAGCCCACGGCCTGATTTACGATGACCTGGAAGATGACGAAGTGAGCCAGTGGGTTCACCGGGTCAAACGCCTGTCAGAGCTGGGCCTGGAAGAAGAAGCCAGCGAACTGGAACAAAGCCTGATCGAACTGACCCGCAACGACCCCGAGCTGCAAAGCGAGTTCCTGAAGTCCTTGACCAAGGATGCCGGGCGACTGGTGGCGGATCCGGGACCGAATTAAAAGCAATAGCTTCGCGGGCGACCCGACTTGCCCGCGAAGAGGTCCTGACATTCACTGCAAAACTACCGCCCGAACAGATCCAACTGTTCAAACCCGCCACGCAGATCCTGCAAGCGCACACCAATCCCCAATAGCCGCACCGGCTTCCCGCCCCGATTGAACGCCTGGGTCAACAGCAGTTGAAAGCTGCCCAGATCCCGCCCTGCCCCGGCCTGCTCCAGCGTGGTCTGGGTAAAGTCATGAAACTTCACTTTGACGAACGGCTTGCCCGGCCGATAGCTGCTGTCGATACGCGCAATACGCTCGTTGAGGGTGCGCAGCAACTCCGGGAGTTTATCCAGGCAGCTGACCAGATCAGGCAGGTCCGCGTCATAGGTGTTTTCTACGCTGACCGATTGTCGACGGCTGTCGTTATGCACCTGGCGATCATCAATCCCACGCGCAAGGCTCCAAAGCCGCTCGCCAAAACTGCCGAATTCGCGCACCAGCGCCAACTTGTTCCAATCGCGCAATTGCAGGCAATCGGCAATACCGAGCTTGGCCAGCTTGTTCGCGGTGACCTTGCCAACCCCGTGCAGCTTGCTGACCGGCAGTTGGGAAACGAAATCCTCGACCTGATCCGGGGTAATGACAAACAAACCGTTGGGCTTCTTCCAGTCACTGGCGATCTTTGCCAGGAACTTGTTGGGCGCGACACCGGCCGACACCGTGATGTGCAACTGATTGGATACCCGGCGCCGGATATCCTGGGCGATGCGCGTGGCACTGCCGCCAAAATGCGCACAGTCAGACACGTCCAGATAGGCCTCATCCAGCGACAACGGCTCGATCAACTCGGTGTAATCGCGAAAGATCGCCTGAATTTCCTTCGACGCTTCTCTATAAGCCTCCATCCGAGGCTTGACGATCACCAGGTCCGGGCACAGCTTCAAGGCGTGGTGCGACGACATCGCCGAACGCACCCCGTAGGCCCGCGCCTCATAGTTACAGGTGGCGATCACCCCACGCCGATCCGCCGACCCGCCCACCGCCAACGGTTTACTGGCCAGCGTCGGGTCGTCACGCATCTCGATGGCGGCATAAAAACAGTCACAGTCGACGTGGATGATTTTGCGCTGAGTCATAAATAGACGGTGTTCATTGATAAAAATCGGGCTGAAACCAAATGTTTTGGCAGTATCTCACTGACAACTGTATATAGCACCAGTGTTCTGATTCTTCTCTCAGATGCGTAGGAAAGGTCTATCTGGATTTGTTTTTTCAATCGAAACAAGACCATCAATAGAGCTGAAAGCCTTGCCCTGCCTGCCTTCAAGCCCGCTTAGCACTCATTACCAGAGCGCTAAGCACTTGAAGATGAAGAGTTTTTTATAAATTAACATTTGACAGGGTGGCGATCCTCTGTAGAATGCCGACACACAGACGCGGGATGGAGCAGTCTGGTAGCTCGTCGGGCTCATAACCCGAAGGTCGTCGGTTCAAATCCGGCTCCCGCAACCAAACATCAAAAAAGGCTACTCGAAAGAGTGGCCTTTTTTGTGCGTGCCGATTTTTACTCTGCACGCCTCGCTCTTCGAAAAAACAAAAGTCGTTCCATACTCAGTACATGGGATGCCTGTTACGTCCGCTTGAGGCTAATTCACGCTTATTTGACCTTATTGGACATTAACGGTTGACACCCCGGCGTTCCGCTGTAGAATGCCGCCACACAGACGCGGGATGGAGCAGTCTGGTAGCTCGTCGGGCTCATAACCCGAAGGTCGTCGGTTCAAATCCGGCTCCCGCAACCAAACATCAAAAAAGGCTGCTCGAAAGAGCGGCCTTTTTTGTATCTGTAGAAAAGTCCTTTCGCAACAATGATCTGGCAATCTGCTGCAACCCCCCACTCTCCTCCAGGTCCATCAGATCAGGCTATGCTGAGTCGCAGACAACACCCGCTACAGCAGATCGCGAGCAATCACCGATACACGGTGAGACGCGTTAATATTTGTGATTATTTTTTTCTACAGGGATTGGTAACTTGGCTGGATACCTCCATCCTGTCGCGCACAATCCAAGAGGTGATTGATGCGCGCCAACTCGTCTGACTCACAAGACACCGTCACAGCGACCCAACCGATACCCGCCACTCGTTTGCACTGGCTGGAGCTGCTAAGCAAATATCGCCAGCCCATCGGTCTTGCCGTCACGCTGCTGTTGTTCGCCATTGCATTGATTGCCTGTCGCCACCTGTTAAGCGAACTCGATCTTTACGCGCTGCACGACTCGATCCTCGAGGTACCCAAACCCGCACTGCTGGGCGCACTGGGTGCAACCATCGCAGGCTTTATCGTTTTGCTGGGCTATGAATGGTCGGCCAGCCGCTACGCGGGGGTGACACTGCCTCCGCGAACGATGATCCTGGGCGGCTTCACGGCATTCGCCATCGGCAACGCCATCGGATTGTCGCTGCTCTCCGGTGGCTCGGTGCGTTACCGCTTATATGCACGCCATGGCCTGGGCGCTTCAGAAGTCGCTCACATGACGCTGTTTGCCAGTCTGTCGCTGGGTTGCGCGCTGCCACCGCTGGCGGCACTGGCGACCCTCAGCAACTTGCCGGGCGCCTCGAACGCGCTGCATCTGTCCCAGACGCTGCTGGCCACCATCGCCATCGGTGTACTGTTGTTGTGCACCGTGCTGGCCATCGGCATTTATCGTCGACGCCTGCCTGAACAGCCTTACCCAGACAACCTGTTGGTACGAGCCGGACGCCGGACCCTGCGCCTGCCCGGTCGCCGCCTGACCGTCCTGCAATTGGTGATTACCGCGCTGGATGTGGCCGCCGCCGCGACCGTGCTTTATCTGCTACTGCCCGAGGCTCCACCCTTCGGCGCATTCCTGCTGGTTTACCTGCTGGCGTTGGCCGCCGGCGTGCTCAGCCATGTGCCGGGCGGAGTCGGCGTGTTCGAGGCCATTCTGCTGGCCGCGTTTGCCGACAAGCTCGGCGCCGCGCCACTGGCTGCCGCGTTGCTGCTCTACCGCCTGATCTACGTGGTCCTGCCGCTGCTGGTTGCCTGCATTCTGCTGCTGATCAATGAGGCACAACGGCTGTTCCAGTCGCGCCAATCGCTAAGAGCCGCGTCGGGCCCTGGCGGCGCCAGTGCTGGCCATCCTGGTGTTCCTGTCCGGCGTGGTCCTGCTGTTTTCCGGCGCGACGCCTGAGATCGACACTCGCCTGGAACACATCGGCTTCCTGATTCCCCATCGCCTGATCGACGCTTCGCACTTCGGCGCCAGCCTGATCGGCGTGCTCTGCCTGTTGCTGGCCCAGGGCCTGCGCCGCCGTTTGTCGGCCGCGTGGATGCTGACCACCATTCTGCTGCTGACGGGCGCCCTGCTCTCGCTGCTCAAAGGCTTCGACTGGGAAGAAGCCTGCCTGATGATCCTGACCGCCAGCCTGCTGGCCGTCTTCCGGCGCTCCTTTTATCGCCCGAGCCGCCTGACCGAAGTGCCGTTCTCGCCGCTCTACCTGGTGGCCAGCCTGTGTGTACTCGGGGCTTCGATCTGGTTGCTGCTGTTTGCCTATCAGGACGTGCCTTACAGCCATCAACTGTGGTGGCAGTTCACCCTCGATGCCGATGCCCCGCGTGGCTTGCGTTCGCTGCTGGGCGCCGCTGTGCTGTTGGTCGTGGTGTCGCTGACCTGGCTGCTGCGCACCGCTCGCCCGGTGATCCACCTGCCTACGACCGAAGAACTGGAAAGAGCCACCAAGATCCTCATGGCTTCGGCGCAACCGGACGGAGGCCTCGCCCTGACCGGTGACAAGGCGCTGCTGTTTCACCCTGACGACGAAGCGTTCTTGATGTATGCCCGTCGTGGGCGCAGCCTTGTGGCCCTGTACGACCCGATCGGCCCGACCCAGCAACGAGCAGAAATGATCTGGCAGTTCCGCGACCTGTGCGACATCCATCACGCCCGCCCGGTGTTCTACCAGGTGCGCGCCGAGAACCTGCCGTACTACATGGACATCGGCCTGACCGCGATCAAGCTCGGCGAAGAAGCGCGAGTCGACCTGCAACGTTTCGATCTCGACGCCAAGGGCAAGGAGATGAAAGACCTGCGCTACACCTGGAACCGCGGCACCCGCGATGGCCTGTCCCTGGAGATCTTTGATCCGGGCCAGGCGCCGATGGAAGAGCTGAAGGTCATTTCCGATGCCTGGCTGACCGGCAAGAACGTCCGGGAAAAGGGCTTCTCCCTCGGCCGCTTCAGCGATGACTACCTCAAGCACTTCCGTATCGCGATCATCCATTTCGAAGGGCGCCCGGTTGCGTTTGCCAATCTGCTCGAGACTTACGGCCATGACCTGGCCAGCCTCGACCTGATGCGCGCGCACCCGGACGCACCCAAGCTGACCATGGAGTTCATGATGGTCGGCCTGATTCAGCATTATAAAAATCATGGATATGCACGTTTCAGCCTGGGCATGGTCCCACTGTCGGGCCTGCAACCCCGTCGTGGTGCGCCACTGACCCAGCGCCTCGGCTCGATGGTGTTCCGCCGTGGCGAGCAGCTCTATAACTTCCAGGGCCTGCGCCGCTTCAAAGACAAATTCCAGCCTGACTGGGAACCTCGTTACATGGCCGTGCCCGCAGGACTTGATCCGCTGGTGGCACTGGCCGATACCGCCGCCCTGATTGCGGGCGGCTTGACTGGATTGGTGAAACGCTGATGATTCAACGCTCCTGGCGGTATGTATTGGCCACTCTGGTAGGGCTGGCCTTGATTCTCGGTGGTGGCTACTGGTACTGGAACCGTCCAGCACCGGAACCGACCCTTGAACTGCTGACACCGGCCGACGGTGCAGCGATGACCCGGGTCATCCCGGGCACCAAGCCCCGCGCCCAGGTGCTGGTGGCCGTGAACGAAGAACAGAAGCTCAGCGACAAGCAGCTCATGACCCTGAGCCGGGGCGGCGCCGCGCAGATTGTCCAGGTGATCCTGCCCAAGGACTGCATGCAACAGGGCCGCGCACTGCAATCGGCGCTCAAGCAGCTTCAGGGCCCGGCCACGCTGGTCAGCGGCATCGGTCCTGGCGCGGTCCTGGCCTGGCGCTGGCTGGCCGAGCAGAAGGACGACAAGGCTCAGGCCGTCTCGGTCGACCTGGCGCTGGAAAAACCCGGCTGCACGCACCTGCTGCCCAAAAGCGCTGCCCACGGGCACTGGCTCGTGGCCTGGAACGACAACCCGGACGACACCAGCGCCGGCTTCGTGCGTGACCAACCCAACGCAGAAACCAGCATCAGTGACTACGACATCAACCTGCCGCAAGTGCTGAACAACGAACTGCGCAAGATCCTCGTCGGCACCGACAAGGGCAACGGCGGCCTGAACATTCCAGTGGTCGAAGTCCCGGCCGGCCAGGCCAAAGACACGGTCACCCTGTTCCTTTCCGGTGACGGCGGCTGGCGCGACCTGGACCGCGACGTGGCGGGCGAGATGGCCAAGATCGGCTATCCGGTGGTCGGCATCGACACCCTGCGCTACTACTGGCAGCACAAAAGCCCCGAGCAAAGCGCCATCGACCTGACCGAACTGATGCAGCACTACCGGCAGAAGTGGGGCACCAAGCGCTTCATCCTGACCGGTTACTCGTTCGGTGCCGACGTCTTGCCGGCAATCTACAACCGCATGCCGGAAAACGAACAGCAACGGGTCGACGCAATCATCCTGCTGGCCTTTGCCCGCACTGGCAGCTTCGAAATCGAAGTCGACGGCTGGCTCGGCAACGCGGGTAAAGAAGCTGCCACCGGCCCGGAAATGGCCAAGCTGCCGGCCGATAAGGTGCTGTGCATCTATGGCGCAGAAGAAGTCGCCGAGAGTGGATGCACCGACAAGACCGCTGTTGGCGAAGCCATGAAGCTGCCAGGCGGCCACCACTTCGACGAGAACTACCCGGCTCTGGCCCAACGCTTGGTGGACGCCATCAAGCAGCGCCAGAACAAGGATAAGGTCGCCGAACAGTGACCTGAGCCAAGCTCAAAAAAAGCCCCCGTTACCGCAAGGTAACGGGGGCTTTTTCATTCAAGCGAACGCTGCAGATCCCTTGTGGGAGCGAGCTTGCTCGCGAAGACGGACTGACATCCACCATTGATGTCGACTGACACACCGCTTTCGCGAGCAAGCTCGCTCCCACATTGGATATCCATTGCCTTGGGGTTATGCATTCGCCCAAAGAAAAGGTTCTTCACGGAATCCCGGGAAACATAGAAACAAGAGCGCCGATTTGTTTGATGATGTTCGTGCGAGCAAACGCATCTAACAAACCGGTGTTTTTATGCGCGACATTAATTCTTACTTCCTTTTGGGGAGGGATTTTCTGTCGTTACACTCAAGCCTGTTGGCGATGTCCTACAGATCGATCTGACTTCCCACCTCACCCGATTCCCTTCCTGTGGTGGGCACCAAAAACCCTGCTCAACCACTCAGGAGTATTGCGAGCGGATCGTTCGTGATTTACCCATGTTATGAGCACTGTCCTCAGTCCCAGGACAAAGGACAGTCGCTAACCCAGGTCAAATGAAACGTCAACGCACTATCGCTGGAAAAACAACTGCGCAAGCCCCCCAACGACTCGTAAATCGCTCGCCGCGTTTACTTTCGTTTACTTAAGGTATCGCAATATCGGATGACGCCCGCAGACCTTGTAGGCACACTCCGAATCTTGCGTTTGGGCACTTTGATGCCTTGTTGCGCTTTTCGTCGACGGGATACTCTCCGGACGTCGCTGACCATTCAGCGATCGGGCTTGGAAACCCGTCGAACCGTAGCGCAACAGCACCCCATCATGACTGCAGAGGTTTTTACGACTGCAATCCTGTGTTATGGCGGCTGTGCGTGGGACGCCTTTGGGCGTGCCGGTTCCTAGGTTCCCGGTTTTCCAACCTGCGTACAGCCGCCACCCATTCGCTTGGAAACGAAAGTGTCGGCTCCTCGAACCCAGGAGCAAGACCATGACCAAAACAGATAAGTCCGCACCTTCAGACCTGAAAACCATCGGCTTCACCCCACTCATCTACTGCTCTGACCAAGCGTTATTCAACGTCCGCGCCGGCGTCCCCATCGTCGAAGCATTGTCACAGGCCTCCGATCTGCTGTTCCTTGCCAGATCATTTGCTCAGGATGCCGCCTTCGCAAAAGGCACCGACCGCCACGCCTGGGCCGCGCATTATCTGACGGCAATGAGCAAGGCAGTGATTGATGATGTGGTAAAGGTCCTGACCCCGCGACCCGCCCGGACAAAGACCAAATCTGAAGATCCACGGCCTGAAAGCAACTAAAGGCACAGAAACGAAAAAGCCCCCGTTACCAAACTGGCAACGGGGGCTTTTTGTGGGGCTTACATTTCGACCTGAGTACCCAACTCAATCACCCGGTTCACCGGCAGCTTGAAGAACCGCAGGTTGCCGTTGGCATTCTTGAGCATGAACGCAAACAGCGCCTCGCGCCAACGGGCCATGCCTTCGAGCTTGGAGGCGATGACCGTCTCGCGGCTGAGGAAGTACGTGGTGCGCATCGGGCTGAAATCCAACTCATCGAGGTGGCACAGCTTCAAGGCCTGAGGCACATCCGGCTCATCGGTAAACCCGAAGTGCAGAATCACCCGGAAGAACCCTTCACCATAGGAATCGACCTCAAACCGGCGCTGCGTCGGCACTCGCGGAATGTCCTCATAGACCACCGTCAGCAGCACCACCTGCTCGTGCAACACCTGGTTGTGCAGCAGGTTGTGCAACAACGCGTGAGGGACTGCGTCCGGTCGCGCCGTGAGGAACACCGCCGTGCCTTGGACCCGATGAGGCGGCTGCACGCGAATACTGCTGATGAAGATCGGCAGCGGCAGTCCTCCCTCATCCAGACGGTCCACCAGCAGCTCTTTACCGCGTTTCCAGGTGGTCATCAGGACAAACAGCACAATCCCCGCCAATACCGGAAAGGCACCGCCCTGGACGATTTTCGGCACGTTGGCGGCAAAGAACAGCCCGTCCACCAGCAGGAAGCCAATCAGGATCGGCACCGTCAGGATCGGCGACCATTTCCACAGCAACAACATCACCGCCGACACCAGGATACTGGTGATCAACATGGTCCCGGTCACGGCCACACCATAAGCCGAGGCCAGGGCGCCAGAGGACTCGAAACCGATTACCAGCAGAATAACCCCGACCATCAACGCCCAGTTCACCGCACCGATGTAGATCTGGCCTTGTTCAGCACTCGACGTGTGCTGGATATACATTCGTGGAATGTAACCCAGTTGAATCGCCTGACGGGTCAGGGAGAACGCACCGGAAATAACCGCCTGCGAGGCAATCACCGTGGCCAGGGTGGCCAGCACCACCAGCGGCACCAGGGCCCAGCTTGGCGCCAGCAAATAGAACGGGTTGCGCGCCGCTTCCGGGTTTTCCAGCAGCAAGGCGCCCTGCCCGAAATAATTGAGTACCAGCGCCGGCAGCACCAGGGCAAACCAGGCACGGGCAATCGGCTTGCGCCCAAAATGGCCCATGTCCGCATACAACGCTTCAGCACCGGTGAGTGCCAGCACTACGGCCCCGAGGATGGCCACGCCCATACCCGGATGAACGACGAAAAAGCGCACACCCCACACCGGGTTCAGCGCCTGGAGTACTTCCGGATGTTGCGCAATACCATGAATGCCCAGCACCCCCAGCACGACAAACCACAACACCATCACCGGACCGAACAACTTGCCGATGCGGTCTGTGCCGTGTTTCTGGATCAGGAACAAAGCCACCAGCACGATCAGCGCCAATGGCACCACCCAGCGTTCCAGCCCGTCGAACGCCAGCTCCAGGCCTTCCACGGCCGACAGCACGGAGATCGCCGGTGTAATCATGCTGTCGCCATAGAACAGCGCGGCGCCGATCAACCCCAGTATCACCAGCACGGTGCGCAACCGCGGATACGGCGACGCGGCGCGTCGGGCCAGCGCCGTCAGCGCCATGATCCCGCCCTCGCCCTGGTTGTCAGCCCGAAGAATGAACAGCACGTACTTGATCGAGACGACCCAGATCAGTGACCAGAAAATCAGCGCCAGAATCCCGAACACGCCGTCGTGATTGACCGGCACCCCATAATGTCCGGAAAACACCTCTTTAAGCGTATAGAGCGGGCTGGTGCCGATATCGCCATAAACCACCCCGACCGCCGCCACCAACATTCCCAAGGGTTTTGTAACCCCGGAATGCTCTGAGCCTGCCACCTGACTACTTGCCTGACCCATCAACCACTCCTGCCACCAAGACCGGGGCTTCATATAAAAAGCACGACGCCGAGCAAACGCCTAGGCTTTGAAAACCTGCGCCAACTGCCGTGCAGCATGCGCTGTTTTACTTATTGATACAGACGAATTCTTGACTACAAAAATACGCCTGGGTGTAACGGCGCGAAGCATAGCGCAGCACTCGTCGTATTTCCCTGCATAAAGCTGGTCAAGTGAACGGAGCGCCGCTAGAATTGCGCACTTTTTGATCAGAGGCGCACTAAACGTCCTGTCTCGCGAATCACGGCTGCTTTTTGACGGCGTATTCACGAGACCGAACGTAAGCGCCCGCCTGTCGCCCCGCCGTTTTCGGCCGGAGGCACTCCCTATACCGAGGTTAGACATGTCCACCACTCCTGCGCCAGCCAATCCGAAGGTTGGCTTCGTATCCCTGGGTTGCCCCAAAGCACTGGTCGACTCCGAGCGCATCCTTACCCAGCTGCGCATGGAAGGCTATGACGTGGTGTCCACCTACCAGGACGCCGATGTCGTGGTGGTCAACACCTGCGGCTTCATCGACTCGGCCAAGGCCGAATCCCTGGAAGTGATCGGCGAAGCCATCAAGGAAAACGGCAAGGTCATCGTGACCGGCTGCATGGGCGTCGAAGAAGGCACCATCCGCAACGTACACCCAAGCGTGCTGGCCGTGACCGGCCCCGCAGCAGTACGAGCAAGTGGTCAACGCCGTTCACGAGGTCGTGCCGCCACGCAAGGATCACAACCCGCTGATCGACCTGGTGCCGCCGCAAGGTATCAAGCTGACCCCGCGCCACTACGCCTACCTGAAGATTTCCGAAGGCTGCAACCACAGCTGCAGCTTCTGCATCATCCCGTCGATGCGCGGCAAACTGGTCAGCCGCCCAGTGGGCGATGTCCTCGACGAAGCCCAGCGTCTGGTCAAGTCCGGCGTCAAAGAGCTGCTGGTGATTTCCCAGGACACCAGCGCCTACGGCGTTGACGTCAAGTACCGCACCGGTTTCTGGAACGGCGCGCCGGTGAAAACCCGGATGACCGAACTCTGCGAAGCCCTGAGCAGCCTCGGCGTCTGGGTTCGCCTGCACTACGTCTACCCGTACCCGCACGTCGACGAACTGATCCCGTTGATGGCCGCCGGGAAAATCCTGCCGTACCTGGACATCCCGTTCCAGCACGCCAGCCCGAAAGTCCTCAAGTCGATGAAACGCCCGGCCTTCGAAGACAAGACCCTGGCGCGCATCAAGAACTGGCGCGAGATCTGCCCCGACCTGATCATCCGTTCGACCTTCATCGTCGGCTTCCCCGGCGAAACCGAAGAAGACTTCCAGTACCTGCTGAACTGGCTGACCGAAGCCCAGCTCGACCGCGTTGGCTGCTTCCAGTACTCGCCGGTCGAAGGCGCACCCGCCAATGACCTGGACCTGGACGTGGTGCCGGACGACGTCAAGCAGGACCGTTGGGAGCGCTTCATGGCGCACCAGCAGGCCATCAGCTCGGCGCGCCTGCAACTGCGCATCGGCCGTGACATCGAAGTGCTGATCGACGAAGTCGACGAGCAAGGCGCGGTCGGTCGCTGCTTCTTCGATGCCCCGGAAATCGACGGTAACGTATTCATCGACGGCGCGGGCGACCTCAAGCCAGGTGACAAGGTCTGGTGCCGCGTGACCGACGCCGACGAGTACGACCTGTGGGCTGAAAAGATCTAAGCTGTAAAAAAATTGAAAAGCCCCGCTCTCTTCACGAGATGCGGGGCTTTTTTAGGTCTATCGTTTTGTGCAATCGCAGGTTCCAGCGTCACTCATCGCACAAGGGGCAAACGGCCATGGGCCAACACTCGGTCATCCACACACCGAAACAGAGCGACTACGAAGAACTCACCCGCCTCTGGGAAGCCTCGGTGCGCGCCACCCATGACTTTCTGCCGGACAGCTACATCGAGCAATTGAGAGAATTGGTCAGGACCCGCTACCTGGATGCGGTGATGCTGATCTGCACCAAGGATCACCGCCAGTGCATCACCGGGTTCGCCGGCATCGCGGCGGGCAAGATCGAGATGCTGTTCATCGACCCGGACCATCGCGGCGAAGGCCTGGGCAAACAACTGCTGCACTACGCCATCGAGCACTTCAGCGCCGATCAACTGGACGTCAACGAACAAAACCCCCAGGCCCTGGGTTTTTACTTCAAGCAAGGCTTCGAAGTGGTCGGCCGCTCCGAGCATGACGGCATGGGCCAGCCTTATCCGCTGCTGCACATGCGTGCCAAACAGCCCCAACGGCTGGTTCGGCGCGGCTAAAAGCCACACAACGCAAATGGACTCGCGATTAACCGGCGCGAGGCAGGTACAATGCCCACCCCTTTTTGTTACGGCCCCTGTCATGACTGACCCGATTCGTCTCTCCAAACGCCTCATCGAACTGGTCGGCTGCTCCCGTCGGGAGGCCGAGCTGTTCATCGAAGGCGGCTGGGTCACCGTGGACGGCGAAGTCATCGATGAGCCGCAGTTCAAGGTCGACACCCAAAAGGTCGAACTCGACCCCGAAGCCAAGGCCACTGCGCCGGAGCCAGTCACCATCCTGCTGCACGCGCCCGCTGGCATCGACGCAGACGCCGCGCTGCTGACCCTCGGCGCCGAGACCCTGAGCGAAGAACATCGCTTCAGCAAACGCCCGCTCAAGGGCCACTTCCTGCGCCTGACCGCCAGCGCCGACCTGCAAGCCAACGCCAGCGGTCTGCTGGTGTTCACCCAGGACTGGAAGATCCTGCGCAAGCTCACCGCCGATGCCAGCAAGATCGAGCAAGAGTATGTGGTGGAAGTCGAAGGCGACATGGTCGCCCACGGCCTCAACCGCCTGAACCACGGCCTGACCTACAAGGGCAAGGAACTGCCATCGGTCAAAGCCAGCTGGCAGAACGAGAACCGCCTGCGCTTCGCGATGAAAAACCCGCAACCGGGGATCATCGCCCTGCTCTGCCAGGCCGTCGGCCTCAAGGTCATCGCCATCCGCCGCATCCGTATCGGCGGCGTGTCCATCGGCAAAGTGCCGGTCGGCCAATGGCGCTACCTGTCCGCCAAAGAGAAATTCTGAGGCTGCTCCACTTTTTCGGCGGTGCAGTTCCCTGCACCGCCCACAGCACAATGATCAGGACTGACACATGATTCATAACGACGTACTGCGCAGCGTGCGCTACATGCTCGACATCAGCGACAAAAAAGTCATCGAAATCATCAAGCTCGGCGGCATGGACGTGAGCCTGGAAGACCTGGTGACGTACCTCGACAAGAAAGAGGAAGACGAAGAAGGCTTCGTACGCTGCCCGGACGTGGTCATGGCCCACTTCCTCGATGGCCTGGTGATCTTCAAGCGCGGCAAGGACGACAGCCGTCCGCCACAGCCGATCGAAGTGCCGGTGACCAACAACATCATCCTGAAGAAACTGCGCGTGGCCTTCGAACTGAAGGAAGACGACATGCACGCCATTCTCAAGGCCGCCGAGTTCCCGGTGTCCAAGCCTGAGCTGAGCGCCCTGTTTCGCAAGTTCGGCCACACCAACTATCGTCCGTGCGGCGACCAGTTGCTGCGCAACTTCCTCAAGGGCCTGACCCTGCGCGTTCGCGCCTGATCCCTCAAGCGGCGGTGAGCGATCATGCTTGCCGCCCGCTTCACTCCTGGCCCTGCCAGTGAGCTCAGCGACGATAGCGGACTGACAGCCACCACCGATCCAGTGTTCGCTCGGGTTATCATGCCCACCCACATCCCGCTTCGACCCCAGACCATGACCTACAGCGTTTCCCCTATCGGCTTCGTGCGCTCCTGTTTCAAGGAAAAGTTCGCCATACCGCGCCAACCGCAACTGGCGCCGGCCGCACGCGGCACCCTGGAGCTGGTGGCGCCGTTCGATCAGGGCGATGCGGTGCAAGGCCTGGAACAGGTGAGCCATGTCTGGCTGCTGTTCCTGTTTCATCAGGCACTGGAAGACAAGCCACGGCTCAAGGTCCGCCCGCCGCGCCTGGGCGGCAACAAGTCCATGGGCGTTTTCGCCACCCGCGCGACCCATCGCCCCAATGGCATCGGCCAATCGGTGGTCAAGCTGGACAAGGTTGAAGCCAATCGCTTGTGGATCTCCGGCATCGACCTGCTGGACGGCACGCCGATTCTCGACATCAAACCCTACGTGCCTTACGCCGATATCATCCCTGAAGCGTCCAATGCGATCGCCAGCGGCGCGCCGCTGCTGATTCCGGTGCGATGGGCAGATACCGCACTGCAACAGGCCCACGCGCACGCTCAGCGCCTTGAAGAGCCCTTGGTCGAACTGATCGAGCAATGCCTGGCCCAGGACCCGCGCCCGGCGTACCAGACACCGACACCTGAACGCGAATACGGCGCCCAGTTCTGGGACCTCGACGTGCGCTGGCATTACCCCGAAGCCGGACTGATCCGCGTGCTCGAGGTCATCCCGGCCAACGCCTGACCCCCGGAAACGAAAAAGCCCGCGCTGCCTTCTCAGGCAACGCGGGCTTTTGCTTTTATGTGGGAGCGAGCTTACTCGCGATAGCAGTTTGACATTCAGCATCTGTGTTGGCTGTCAGTCCGTCATCGCGAGCAAGCTCGCTCCCACATTTCTCAGCGAAGCTTACTTCTCGACGAACGCTCGCTCGATCAGGTAGTCACCCGGCTCACGCATGCGCGGCGATACTTTCAGGCCGAAGCTGTTGAGCACTTCGCTGGTCTCGTCGAGCATGCTCGGGCTACCGCAGAGCATGGCGCGGTCGTCTTCAGGATTGATCGGCGGCAGGCCGATGTCGCTGAACAGCTTGCCGCTGCGCATCAGGTCGGTCAGACGGCCTTCGTTTTCGAACGGCTCGCGGGTCACGGTCGGGTAGTAGATCAACTTCTCACGCAGCGCTTCGCCGAAGAACTCGTTCTGCGGCAGGTGCTCGGTGATGAATTCGCGGTAAGCGACTTCGTTGACGTAACGCACGCCGTGGCACAGGATCACTTTTTCGAAACGCTCGTAGGTTTCCGGGTCCTGGATGACGCTCATGAAGGGCGCCAGACCTGTACCGGTGCTGAGCAGATAAAGGTGTTTGCCAGGCTTCAGGTCGTCCAGCACCAGGGTGCCGGTCGGTTTCTTGCTGATGATGATCTCGTCGCCTTCCTTCAGGTGCTGCAACTGCGACGTCAGCGGACCATCGGGAACCTTGATGCTGAAGAACTCCAGATGCTCTTCCCAGTTCGGGCTGGCAATCGAGTAAGCGCGCATAAGCGGGCGGCCGTTTGGCTGTTGCAGGCCGATCATCACGAACTGACCGTTCTCGAAGCGCAAGCCCGGATCGCGGGTGCACTTGAAGCTGAACAGAGTGTCGTTCCAGTGATGAACACTGAGGACACGCTCGTGGTTCATGTTGCTCATGTACGGGGAACTCCTGGAAATTTATTTGCGCATGCTCTGCGCCAAATGAGCTGAGCGCAATTGCATAGCATTCTAATGGCGGCGACAATATCTGTTAAATGGATTATTAAGATAAGGGTTATCGGTTATATAGATATGCGATTTACTCTACGTCAACTTCAAGTCTTCGTCGCTGTCGCTCAGCAAGAGAGCGTATCCCGTGCTGCGGGCCTGCTCAACCTCTCGCAATCGGCCGCCAGCACCTCTATTACCGAGCTTGAGCGCCAGTCCAGTTGCCAGCTGTTCGACCGTGCCGGCAAACGGCTGAGCCTCAACGCCCTGGGCAAACAGCTGTTGCCACAGGCGGTGGCCCTGCTGGATCAGGCCAAGGAAATCGAAGACTTGCTCAATGGCAAGTCCGGTTTCGGCTCGCTGGCGGTCGGCGCCACGCTGACCATCGGCAATTACCTGGCGACCTTGCTGATCGGTAGCTTCATGCAGGTCCACCCCGAGAGCCAGGTCAAACTCCATGTGCAGAACACCGCGCATATCGTGCAACAGGTTGCGCACTATGAAATTGATCTGGGTCTAATCGAAGGCGACTGCAGCCACCCGGACATCGAAGTGCAAACCTGGGTCGAGGACGAGCTGGTGGTGTTCTGTGCGCCCCAGCATCCGTTGGCCAAACGTGGCACCGCGACCATGGATGAACTGACCCACGAAGCGTGGATCCTGCGTGAACAGGGTTCCGGCACGCGCCTGACCTTCGATCAAGCCATGCGCCATCACCGCAGCGCGCTGAATATCCGGCTCGAACTGGAACACACCGAAGCGATCAAGCGCGCGGTGGAGTCAGGTTTGGGGATTGGGTGTATTTCGCGGCTGGCACTGCGCGATGCATTCCGACGCGGCAGCCTGGTAGCGGTGGAAACGCCGGACCTGGACCTGGCGCGGCAGTTCTATTTCATCTGGCACAAACAGAAATATCAGACGTCGGCCATGCGCGAATTCCTCGACCTGTGCCGCGCTTTCACCGCCGGGGTTCAGCGCAGCGACGAGATCGTCCTGCCGACCATCGCCTGAAGCGTCAGATCAGAATCACCGCCCACACCAGCGCGATCATGCTCAGGGCCACGAACTGAGCGGCGCTGCCCATGTCCTTGGCGTTTTTCGACAGCGGGTGCCGCTCGAGGGAGATCCGGTCGATGGCCGCTTCCACGGCAGAGTTCAGCAGCTCGACGATCAACGCCAGCAGACAAACAGCAATCAGCACAGCCCGCTCGACGCGGCTGACGTTCAGCAGGAACGTCACCGGAATCAAAATGACATTGAGCAGGACCAGTTGACGAAAAGCGGCTTCACCGGTGAAGGCTGCACGCAGACCGTCGAGGGAGTAACCACCTGCATTAAGAATGCGCTTGAGACCGGTTTGACCTTTGAAAGGCGACATAGAGTAGGCAACTGAACCAAAAGGAGTGGGAAAACTAGACCAACAAAAGTCAAAAAAGCGTGAATACGCAAGTCATCAATGGCTCGAAATTGACTCAAGTTGTTGCAACAGCAAAGCAGCCTGAGTGCGGGTCCGCACGCCCAGCTTGCGAAAAATCGCAGTGACGTGGGCCTTGATCGTCGCTTCCGAAACGCTCAGTTCATAGGCAATCTGCTTGTTCAGCAAACCTTCGCAGACCATGGTCAATACGCGAAACTGCTGTGGCGTCAGGCTCGCCAGGCCTTCGCTGGCAGCCTTGGCTTCGTCCGAAACGCTGACCGATTCGAACGCCTGTGGCGGCCAGAAGACATCACCCTCCAGCACCGCTCGCACGGCTTTCTGGATCACTTCCAATGAACTGGACTTGGGAATGAAACCGCTGGCGCCGAACTCACGGGAACGCACCATGATCGACGCTTCTTCCTGAGCCGACACCATCACCACCGGAATTTGCGGGTATTGACCGCGCAACAGCACCAAGCCGGAGAAACCATAGGCACCGGGCATGTTCAGGTCCAGCAGCACCAGATCCCAGTCAGCCTTCTCGGTCAGGCGGGTTTCGAGCTCGGCAATGCTCGCCACTTCCACCAGGCGTACCTCGGGGCCAAGGCCCAGGGTCACGGCCTGATGCAGCGCGCTACGAAAAAGTGGATGGTCATCGGCAATCAGGATTTCGTATGTGGCCATTTTTCAAATGATCCTGTTTTTCATGGCTGGCTTGATGCATTCAAGCCTCACCCAAACAACGCGAGGTGCAGCCACAAAGCTGCACCAACAGGGCACGTTCAACGCCAAGAACCCATAAAACCGGCGTTTCAATCATCGGCCGCACCCTAATCGGCGCCAAGGATGCCCAGCGAAGCCGGGGTGGTCAAGCCGCACGCCAATGGTTGTCAGTATGGGCGACGCTCAGCAGATGGCAGGCGCTGCCTGCCGGACAAAGGGCAGCAACTCGGTATGAGCAGGCGTCGAGACATCCAGTTCCAGTTGATGCTTGGCATCCAGGTAATGCTGACTGAAGACATCAAAGTAAGCGCCGAGCGCCGATGCAGCGTCCTGATCCCCGGCCAGATCGAGGCACAGGGCCGCCACCTCCGCCGTGCACAGGTGCTCGCTGCGGGTCGAGCGGCGCAAACGGTAACGTGAGAGTTTTTCGGGCAGCAGGCTCAGGATCGGGAACCCGTCGAAATAAGGGCTCTTGCGGAATATCTTCCGCGCTTCGGTCCAGGTGGCATCCAGCAGAATAAACAGCGGACGCTTTTCGCAGGCCGAGTCGACCGTGTGCGTCACTCGCTCCTGGGCCACGTACTCACCGGGGAAGACCAGATAAGGCTGCCATTGCGGGTCCGAGAGCAGTTTGAGCAGCTCGGGATCAACCTCGGTGCGTGACCAGATAAAGGCAAAGTTGTCGGTGACCACATCCGCGATCAGCCAGCCGGTATTGCTCGGTTTGAACACTTCCTTCCTGGTCATGATCAGGCACACCCCGGCCCGCGCCTGAACCTGTGGACGCCAGTCGCACAGGCAATGGCTCTCGATCACACGGCACGAATGGCAACGAGGCGCCCTTGAACCACGGGCCAAAAAAGGCTTGGTGCTCTCTTCTTCTCGCTCATCGCGCAGGCGGGCGACGGCGTTCATCGCAAAGCACGGAATTGCATGGCTCATGGCTGGCAACGCCGGCAGGGAAGGCAAATCGACACGAAACACACTCGAAAGGGTAAAAAGTCGCGGCAGTTTATCAGAGCAGCCCGCACAAACCTGTACCGTCCAAACCCTCTCCCCTATAATCCGCCGCCACTGAACGCACAGCCTCGTGGCTGGTCGAAGCACCAGTCACTGACCCAGGAGAGTTTCATGCTGCGCCTTATCGTTCCAACCGCCACCCTTCTGCTGGCCCTGCCGTTCAGCGCGCAGGCCGCCTCGCTGAAAGATATGAACCTGAGCAAGATGCTGGAGAAGGTTGCTGCGGAAAGTAACGTCGGTCTGCCTCGGGAAATCAGTGAGAACATTCTCGACCAAGGCTATACCGTCGAAGGCAAGGAACTGGTTGACCACCTCAGCGTGCAATCAAGCTATGCCGAGCAGATGCGTGCCAATCCAAAAGCGGTTTACCTGCAACTGGGTGCCAGCGTTTGCCGTAACCCGAACTACCGCAAACTGATGGCTCAAGGCGCGATCATGCGTTACGAGTTCACCGAGAACAAAACCAACCGCCCAGTGGCATCGGCCAAGTTCCAGGAATCGGATTGCCCGGCGCAACCTGCACAAAAGAAGAAGTAATCACTGCGAGCCGGCGCGCCGTTGCTCATCATCGGCGCGCAGTTCCGCCACCAGCGCCTGCAAATAAGGCGAGCGCTGTTCTTTGCCTTCCAGGCGCCGACGGCATTCATCTTCCAGGCTTACGTGATGGTGCTCGGCCGCCGATTGCAATAATCGATACAGCTGCGTATCGATCTCCAGAATCACCAGGGTCATACCCGCCTCCGTGCACGTGATCGCCAGTCGTTGCGCGATGATTCCCCCACAACCCGTCAGCCTTGCAGCGTGCCCCGAACGCAAGGCTGACGGGTTGTGTCTGTCACTAAGTAAATCAGAGCCCCGGCCATCCGGCACAGGTTCTGACGGGCGGTGAACACCGTTGGCAAACCCGCAATAAGTGATTGCCAGTGAAGACTTTCGAGGACCATGATCAAGTCAGCGCAACTCACCGCGAGCGTCTAGATTCAGTGTATTCATGTTCAACGTTCAAGGCAGAAAAGGGGCTGCCCATTCAGAGTCTTGCAGTGCGAACGTTTCTTTCATCCAAGGGATAAACAGAACCCGTCTGGATGACTCGACCGCCACTCAGCACTTCACGGCCATGTCGAGTCGGGTGTGGTGCCCAGCCCTCTTTGCGGGCTGACAGCGACACAAGCAGTGTCGCGGCTCGGGCGAATTTCTCGTTCGGGCCGAAGGTTCTGTGTAGAAGGAGAAGTTGAATGCCTTACCAACCGAATGACCTACTTGTACGTCATTTTCAAAGCAACGGCGTCGATCTCACCAGCAAGATCGAAGAACAACTCAACCTGGTTTCACCCAATAGCCCGAACATTCCGATTTATCGCGACATGATGTTGACTGTCTTGCGCATGGCACAAGAAGACCACAACCGCTGGAATGCCAAGATCACCCTGCAAGCCTTGCGTGAACTGGAGCACGCCTTCCGCGTGTTGGAACAGTTCAAGGGACGACGCAAGGTTACCGTGTTCGGCTCCGCACGTACGCCAGTCGAACACCCGCTGTACGCCTTGGCCCGGGAACTGGGCGAAAAACTCGCTCAATCGAACCTGATGGTCATCACCGGTGCCGGTGGTGGAATCATGGCAGCCGCCCATGAAGGGGCTGGCCGGGATCACAGCCTTGGGTTCAACATCACCCTGCCCTTCGAACAACATGCCAACCCGACCGTCGACGGCACGGACAACCTGCTGCCGTTTCACTTTTTCTTTACCCGCAAACTGTTCTTCGTCAAGGAAGCCGATGCGCTGGTCCTTTGCCCTGGCGGCTTTGGCACGCTGGACGAAGCCTTGGAAGTACTGACCCTGATCCAGACCGGCAAAAGCCCGCTGGTGCCGGTGGTCCTGCTGGATACCCCGGGCGGCAATTTCTGGCAAGGAGCCCTGGACTTCATCAAGAACCAACTGGAGGCCAACCGTTACATCCTGCCCAGCGACATGAAGCTGATGCGCTTGGTGAACAACACCGAAGAAGCCGTCCAGGAGATCAATCAGTTCTACCTGAACTTCCATTCCAGTCGCTGGCTCAAGCATCAGTTTGTGATCCGCATGAACCACACGCTCAATGATCGGGCGCTCGAACACATGCAGTCAGCATTCGCCGACCTGTGCTTGAGCGATCATTTCCATCAGCACGCCTACACAGGCGAGGAACATGACGAGGCACAGTTCAGCCACCTGACTCGACTGACATTTACCTTCAATGCTCGTGATCACGGACGCCTAAGGGAGTTGGTCGACTACATCAACCTGCCGGAAAACTGGGCCCTGGCACAGGCCAAGACACAACAGCGGGCCCGAGAGCCGATCAAAGTCACGTAAACAAAAACGGCCCGGCTATCGAAATAGCGGGCCGTTTCAGTCAATCGTCCATCCCCCGGCCGCTGAACAAGCGGCCGATCATTTCCATGGAATATCCCCGATAGGCGAGGAAGCGGCCTTGCTTGGCGCGCTCACGGGCGTCTATCGGTAAATGCCCGGCAAACTTGCGCCGCCAGGTGTCTTCCAGTTGTTCTTGCCAACTGATACCGCTTTCGCGCAAAGCGAGCTCGATATCGGCACGCTGCAAGCCACGCTGACTCAACTCTTCACGAATACGCAAAGGACCGTAGCCGGAACGGGCACGGTAGGAAACAAAGCTTTCAAGGTAGCGGGCTTCGGACAGCAAGCCTTCTTCCGTCAGACGATCGAGCGCTGTGCCGATCATTTCATCAGGAGCGCCGCGCTGACGCAGTTTGCGCGTCAGCTCGACTCGACCGTGCTCGCGTCGCGCGAGCAGGTCCATTGCGGTTCGCCGCACCGCGACGAGGGTATCGAGTACGGCGGTCATCGGATCGATCAGATATCAGCGTCAGCCAGGTCATCTGCGGTTTCTTTAACCGGAGATGCTTTGACGTCTGCAGTCGGCGTCAGCAGCTTGTCGCGAATCTGCTTCTCAAGGGTCGCCGCGATGTCTGGGTTCTCCGCCAGGTACTTGGCCGAGTTGGCTTTGCCCTGACCGATCTTGCTGCCGTTGTAGGCATACCATGCGCCGGACTTCTCAACGAAACCGTGCAGAACACCCAGGTCGATCATCTCACCGTTGAGGTAGATGCCCTTGCCGTAAAGAATCTGGAACTCAGCTTGACGGAACGGCGAGGCAACCTTGTTCTTCACAACCTTGACACGGGTTTCACTCCCCACAACCTCGTCACCTTCTTTCACCGCGCCGGTACGGCGGATATCCAGACGAACCGAAGCGTAGAACTTCAGCGCGTTACCACCGGTGGTGGTTTCCGGGCTGCCGAACATCACGCCGATTTTCATCCGGATCTGGTTGATGAAGATCACCAGGCAGTTGGCGTTCTTGATGTTACCGGTGATTTTACGCAGCGCCTGGGACATCAGACGGGCTTGCAGGCCCACGTGCATGTCACCCATTTCGCCTTCGATTTCAGCTTTCGGCACCAGGGCGGCCACGGAGTCGACGATGATCACGTCAACGGCGTTGGAACGCACCAGCATGTCGGTGATTTCCAGGGCTTGTTCGCCGGTGTCTGGTTGGGAAACCAGCAGGTCGTCAACGTTGACGCCCAGTTTGCCGGCGTATTCCGGGTCCAGGGCGTGTTCGGCATCGACGAACGCGCAGGTCGCGCCGGCTTTTTGGGCCTGGGCGATCACGGACAGCGTCAGTGTGGTTTTACCGGAGGATTCAGGACCGTAGATTTCAACGATACGACCTTTTGGCAGACCGCCAATGCCGAGCGCGATGTCCAGACCCAGAGAGCCAGTGGAAATAGCCGGGATCGCCTGACGGTCCTGATCGCCCATACGCATTACGGCACCCTTGCCGAATTGACGTTCGATCTGACCCAGGGCCGCAGCCAAGGCTTTCTTCTTGTTGTCGTCCATTAAAGTCCTCACGTAATCAATAAGGCCTGACGGCCAACACCTGTATAAGTAGCCAGTATTATTCCACAGCGTTTCGGGATCGCCTACCCCTGATTTGAGATTTCTCCGGCCGCATGCTGCAGCAGCCCCTCTAGCGCGGCCTTCACCGTTTGTCGGCGGACGTCATCGCGGTTGCCGGAGAAGTGCCGGCACTCGGCATGCACCGCCTCGCCGACACCCCAGGCCAGCCAGACGGTGCCCACCGGTTTGCTCGGCGAGCCGCCGTCCGGCCCGGCAATGCCGCTGACTGCCACGGCAAAACGCGCGTGGCTCTTGTGCTGGGCGCCGCGCACCATGGCCTCGACCACTTCGCGACTGACCGCCCCCACCTGAGTGAACAACTCGGCCGGTACATTCAGTTGCAGGGTCTTTTGACGATTGGAATAGGTGACATAACCGGCCTCGAACCAGGCCGAACTGCCGGCAACCCGGGTAATCGCCTCGGCGATCCCGCCGCCCGTGCAGGACTCCGCGGTGCTGACGTGGGCATTGAGCACTTGCAGGCGCCGACCAAGTTCAGCGGCAAGCTGGGTGATTTCGTTCACGACTTTCTCCTGATCGGGCTGACACAAGGCCTACCCTACAGGAGCAGAAGGCGCTTGCAAGGCGCAGTTTCAATCAAAATATCAGCGCGCCAATGCCCTGATATAGGCCTGACAGGCCTGCAAGGCAATCAGTCCCCGGTCGCCTGCATCGGTGATACCGATAATTCGTTGAGCATGCGCTGGCTCAAGTCGGGCGCGTGCGGCTGCATGAACCACGCCGCCGGTGGTGGCGGTGGCTGGCACACCACAACCGGCGCCGGCATCACGGCTGTCGAGGATGACTGACAGGCGCAAATCAGCAGTGGCAAGACGGTCGCGCAAACGACCTTGATCCTGTTGTGCATCGCTCAAGGCCTTTGAATAAGTGTGATCGCTGGCCTGGAGCCGTTGCTCAAGCGCCAGTCGCTTGCCCTGTTCGGTGCGCTGTTGGGCCGCCGCCGCCAGGGTCAGTTGGCTCAGCGTTTCAGCCTGGGCTTTGGCGAGTTCCGCCAGTTGCCGACCGTAACGCCATTCCTGAATATGCCAGGACAGCGCCGCTGCGCCGCTCGCCACAATGGCCAGCAGCACAACAACGCCAATTACCCGGTAAGACGTCGGGATCAGGCCGAAGGCAGGCATAGCACCGCCCTCGCCCGCGCCCAGAGCTGCAAACGCTCTTGCAGCCCATTCAATCCGCCGTTGATGCGGCGGGTGATGATGTTGAACTGGTCGCGATCGGCCAGTTCATTCAACCCGTTCAGCTCCCAGAACCAGGCCGCCGATTCGGCCGCCCATTGCGGCTGCTCCAGCAACTGCGGCAATGTCAGCAAACGCTCATCGCCGAACAGCCCCAGGCTGCATCGACGATAGTTGTCGCGCCCGGTAATCTGAATCAGCCCACGCCCCCGGTAGCGCTGACCGTCACCGTCGGCTTCAGGCGTGTTGCCCAAACGAATGGCCAGCGTACCGGTGTCGTACTTGCTCAGGTACTGATCACCACCCAACTCACGCACATACCGCAACTGCCCCGACTCATGACCGATTTGCGCAAGGAAAGCGGCAATGCGTTTGGGACTGTTGATCTGATGGCGAGCCATGGCGGTGTTCAGGGCAGAAATGAAAACGCCCGCTTGGGTGCGGGCGTTGGGCATGATTTCAAGGAGTTTTGGCTCAGTTAATGGCATAGCGTGTGATCCTGTTTTTCTGTTCAATACTTTTCGCCACAAAGCCAAAGCGCTTATACCGTCGCAACGCTACCTGGCGCCGTAGTCATTCGATTAAAAATGGGTAATCCGGTTGCTGCTCGATTCTGGACAAATTGACCGCATAGCGCTTCCAGGCCAGCGAGGTTGCCAGCTCAACCTCAGAGGCTTCGCCAAACTCGTTGGCATACTGCACCGAGGAAATTCGCAAAACCGCTGTTTGCAGATAACCGTCACGCGTTGCCTGCGTCTGTGCTTTTTTGTCTGCCAATTGCGCGACCGTATCGAGATACCCGATCACCATGCCTGTAAAAGTAATATTCACCCGGCTTTGATTTAGACAACCCGTTAAAAGACAGTCGATTAAACTTCATATAACCCGGAGCCCCCGTATCACCGCAACATGAATCAACCGCAATGGTTACGTTCAGCGAAGATTCAAAAAGCCTGCAACTTTTCGAGCCAGTGTCTGTGGCAACGGTTGCGGATCAACTCCCACATCAACCAGTTCTGAAAGGGCCGGAGGGGACAAAGGCCACTCAATAGTGAGCGGATAACCGGGCTGAATGTCTATTTTGCTCAGTGCTAGTTTATATGCCGCAAACGCCTTGAACATCGAGGTGTCAGCCTCATTCAAGAGCCCTGCAATGTAGGCGTCACTCATGCCCAGCGTTTTTTCATTGGCCGTGAGCATGAGTTCATCACGTTTTAATGATGCGGCAGCCTTGAGTTCAAAAGTCGTCATGGGCGCAGGAACGTCAGGAGAAAACGTCCACTTGCCTTTGTCACTGACAGCCACCCATTTTTCGAAGACCTCTTGCCCCGTAACATCTACCCACACCAAATCGGGATGAAACATTTCAGTAATATCGCCTTCGACTTCCAAAAGCTCCGCAACAGCACCACTTTCTATTCGAGTGTATTTATTCATTTAAGAGAACTCATAAATAGTGACGCGACCAGGTTGACCAGACTGTCCCGGAGCCGAGGGTTTTGACGAATCAATTTGAGTCCCATTTCCACCCGATTTAGTTCCACATCCATCAACACCTCCAACACCGCTCGCCAAATGCCCCCCTAGTTGAATGGCAGGAACACTTCCGGCACCTGGGGAATTAATCAAGTTACCTCCAAATGGCGCACCTCCGTAGGAGTTTCCCGTGGTTATGAATGCTGCATTGCTGGAAGGCGAAGCGCCCCGCCCACCACTACCCCCGGTTGCCGATAGCGCAGTACCAAAACTGGAGGTGCCTCCAGCCCCGCCTGTTGCCCCTGCGACACCTCCTACCCCTGCCGCTCCAACAGTGACAAGCACACCGGCAAAACCTCCCTTCAAATAGGACCTGACATAAGCCCCACCCCCACCCCCACCAGAAACGGCAAGTTGAGTAGCATCAGTAGCAGGGCATGAGCCACCGCCTCCTCCGCCACCCACTACTTCGACGACAACCGAAGTGGTGTTGGGCGAAGGGATGTAGATGTCAGACTGCTGGAAGTTCCTCACTCCAATCAATCTTCCCCCGCCAACTGCTGGTTGAACCATCAAGCTGTTGATTGCTGTAACCAGTTGAGCATTACTGCCCTCTGCAGGCGTCAAACCTGCAGCTGTAATAACCCCCAAAATCTCCTGCGTAACAGCATTCCCCCAACTCGCCGGAACCAGCGACCCCGGCGTCCCGACTACGGGATTTTCATCGACAAACTTCCCATTCACCAGCCCTACGCCTGGCAAACTTTTTGGATAGTCCACTGTCCTGCTCCTGATTAGTTATCTATTGATTGATGGACGAATGAATCCACTGCAATGCACTGGGCATTTCAGTCAACACACTATTTGAAAGTTAAAAACTCAAGACTTGATTATTTCGCCCGCCAGAATTGGCGATTCTGCGTGCAGAGACCAACAACGGAATCAGGAGAGAGAAGGTTCTACTGGCGCTACAACTTTCCTGGCTCGTGCTTTTCTGACCGGAGCGGCCGCAACAGCAACCGGCAAAACCAGTGAAGGCCGCTGTACAGTCACAGGAAACTTTGGAGAGGTGGGCCAGGCTCGCAAGTCACGGCGATAAGTCTGCAAGGTGTCGTATTGTGTTGCTGACAACGTGGTTTTATCTCCGGCTTCCAACTCATCACGATGCCTGGCGACAGGCCCATCTGTTTCCAGCAACTGCGAGTCCCGCCATGTGCGCTCCAGGGCAGTCGCATTCTCCACTGCACGAGACGGAAGTTCTTGCAGAGCCGGTCGTCCATCAGGGCCTGCAATAACAATACAGTTACGCTGTGCCCCGGCCATTAGCTCGTCTCGATGTTCAACCGATATTTCAATCGCGTCTTCCGGCAGCACCGTATTTACTCTCGAGTCAAAATAACTCCTGGAGGAACTACTCCAATATATTTTCATGATTCGCCTCACCGCCCCAACGCAATAAAATTAGCACCCAAATGTTCACTGGATCCTCTGGAAACAAACGCCCCCAAGCCATATGGGGAAGCAGCAACACAACCAATCTTACCCGAGTCAACCGTGTAACCGTTACACACTATAACCGTGATAAAATTGCTGTTAAAACTCACGGGGAGCGTCGTATACACATCCGCCAGCGAGTTACCAACTTCTCCCCACTGAATAACAAAACTGCCCAACCACGATGGAAACGCCAGGTATCCAACACGTCCACTTGAACTATTAAACAGCGTAAAACCAGCCTTCATCTTCTTGGGGGTCACAGCGACCGTATCATCCGTCCCGGTATTGACTTGCTCCTGAGTAGCCACTTTCAAAGTACCGACAGACGACTCGCTGGCAGCACCCGGTACTCTGTCACTTACAAGTTTTGTAATGGCTTATTTTAACTGACTGCTGTCACCTTCTGATGGCACCAAAGAGGCCGCTTTAATAACGTTGGTGATTTCTTCGGTAACCCCATTGCCCCACGCCGCCGGAATCAACGACCCCGGCGTCCCGGCTACGGGATTCTCATCAACAAACGCTCCATTCACCAGCCCGGCGCTGGGTACACTTTTTGGATAATCCATTTTTCTATTCCCTAGTCATAATTGATGTGCACCCGGGTATGAGCCGGTGCACTTCGATGAATCAAACATTCCAGCGCCGAGCCCGGATTCATGCCAAAACGCTCTCCCCAATAACTGGCACCAAAGCGCCGGCCCAGTAGCAGGCGGCCACCGGTGTTGAGGGTCCACATGAATTGCGCCTGCCAGGTGCCGAAGTGCGCCGAACCGAAACGCGCACGGCCCATACGCGGGGCTTCGAGTTCGGTGATGCTGGCGTTCGGGTAGCCTTGGGTGCGGGCGATTTCCACGTAGTAACTGACGGCCTGACTGCCGACCGCGAGTAGCCTGCGACGTACCGCGAGGCGGCGATCATCGAACAGCGGCGTCAACCCCAGGCACGGGTCGGGCAGGTTCATCACCCGCTCCCAGTCCGGCACCAGTTCACTGACGCCGGCCGGGTCCATTTCGTTGAGCAGGTCGGCGGCGCGGGCGTCCAGCCGTGCCAGTTCCTGGGACACGTCTTCAAGCACCTGTTCCAGCTCCGGCACGCGTTCCGGGTCCCACGCCGGGCCGCTGGGCAGCAGGCTGCGCAGTTGGGCCTGGTACTGCGCGGCGGTTCTTATGCCTGCCATACGCAGCCCCCGAACGTGAGCAACTGATTGCTCGCGGCAGAGACGTCGGCGACCGGCGCGACCAGTGTGTGGTCGTGCTCGCCGGTGGCGCTGCTGATGGCCTCGCGGATGTGGCTCAACAACAGGGTTTCGCCCAGCCCCGCTTCGCGGTTGTGCAAGTCACGCAACTGCGCTTCGACCGCGGCGCGCACAGCGCTGGTGTCGGGCGTCAGACGCAAGCGATACGTCACCGGCACCTGCATCGGCGCCAGCACATGCAACTGCGCGGTGACCGGCCGCAACGGCTCGATATGGGCGTGGACGACGGCCAGTTGCGCCGTGTCCGGAACCGGTTGCGGGTCGTCGTCACGCATCACGAACAGCCCCACCGTGCCTGGCCCCAGGTAACTGCCACGGCACCAGGCACGCGTGATGCCCGGACACTCCAGCGCCCAGGTTTCGTAGTCTTGCGCCGAGCCGCCGTGAGGGATGATGCGGTACGAGCGAATCACCCGCGAGCGCAGCGATTCAAGACTTTCACGGGCGATACCGCCCGTCAGCCCTGGCGCCAGCACGGTGTAGGGGCCAACGATGCCCTGGATCGGTTGCGCCGAGATCAATGTCATCCCGGCGTCGGTATTGCCGAGGGCACCGGCGTCCAGCGCGGCAATGGTGGTGCTGTTGAGACCGTTGCCGGTGGTGCGGGCGGCGGTCACTTTGTAGCGGCGACCGTCATTCGATTGCAGCAGCGTGTCGACGTCCAGCACCGCACCGGCGCTCGCCATGAAGCTCACGGTGCCGCTGGCGGGTTGGGCCGCTTTACGCGGCTGGTTGAGGCGAAGTGCGGCGATGCGTTCCAGGGTGGACTCATCGGCCTTGTCCGGCAGAATCTGCTCGGCGATCCAGTCCAGATAGCCATACAGGCCATAGGCTGCACCACCCAAGGTTCGGGCCAGTACTTGCGCATCGGACTGGCGCAGCGAGTCGCTGGCCAGGTCGCTTTGGGTGCGTTTGATCAGCACCGGCAGCGAAGGCGTTTCAAACGGCATAGGTCACCTGCCAACTGTTATCGGGGTTGATGTCCAGACGCTCGCCATCGGCCAGGATCAGCACCGTACGCAGGTTCAGACGCTGGGCGTCGAGGCGTTCGCTGATGACCTCGATGGCGCTGCAATGGCCATCGTCGATCAGCCATTGCAGGGCTTCACGGGCATAGAATTCGGCGTCCATCTGGGTCTGTCGGGTCAACTTGACCCGTCGAAGCAGCCACAACCGCGAACCGATGCGGTCATCGGCCACTGAGGGGAAACTGTCGCCCCACCAACCGAATCGCTCCTCGTCATCGAGCAGGTCATCGTCGGCAGCGCGGCGCCAGGTAAAGAGGCTGATCAGCACCGAACGGGTCAGTGCTGTTTTGAGGTCATGACTGATGAACATCACTGACCTCCTGCGGGGGCGCCGGTCTGGCCACTGCCTGACTGAACGCCCGTGTGTACGTGTTCGATCTGGCTGATACCGCCCGCGACCTGATCGCCCTGAGAGATGATCTTGCCGGTCTGGGTCAGTGTCGGCGTATCGATGTTCACGGCGGTGCTGGCGCGGATGTTCAGCGTGGTGGTTTCGATGTCGATGATGCGCCCACGCTTGAAGTGGACCTTGTCACCTTCATCGGTGTAGATCGCCACCTCACCGGGCGCCAGCGCCTTGAGGCGATAGCGGCGGTCGGCGACCACCAGCACCACCGCGTGGGAGCGGTCGCCACCGAGGAAGGTCGCGATACCTTCGGCGCCAGCCAGCGGACTGCTGGTGAAACCGTAGGGTTCGAAGTGCTCCATGTCATCGTTCACTTCGCCGGCGGTCAGGCGCATTTGCAGCGATTGCAGCTTGCTGGCCGAGTTGGCGAACACGACGGTGCCGCGCGCCAAGAGGCGTGTCAGTAGGCTCATAGGGTTTTCCTTGAATGGCGAGGGCGCTTTTTTGTGGGCGCTGGCTTGCCTGCGAATGGGACGACGCGGTGTGTCAGGCAAGACGCTTTCGCGAGCAAGCCCGCTCCCACAGGTTCAGCGTCAACCTCAAGACTTCTTGGGCGGGACCGGATTGGCATCGAACGTATGCGGCGGCGCCACTTGCAAGGTGGTGATCGAGCCTTGTTCGGACAGCGAGTAAGTGACCTTGGAGATCAACAGGTCGCCGTCAAACCCCAGCACGTTGTCGATCACCCGCACCAACGTGTTGTGCTGCCACAAGTCGCCGTTGGACTGTCGCCAGCCCTGTACGCGATAAGTGGTGGTCTGCGCTTTGCCGGTGCGGATGGCGCTTTCCCAGTCGGCACGTTGCTGGGCCAGTTCGCTGGTCAGTTGGGCGCTTTCGCTGATCACCGTGACCCGTTTGCGTGTGCCGCCGGGGTCGGTGGCCGTCCCCGAGACTTCGCTCACGGCCGTGCCGCTTTTCTGGTCGTTGCCCTTGTGCTGGCCGATCACCCGGTATTCGGAGAACACCCGGCTGAAGTCCATCGGCGCATTGGCCGACAGAATATTCTTGCCCAGCTCCAGCGCATCGCTGGCCCGTCCGCCGCTGCCGGGTTTGGCCAGCAGCACGCGGCCTTCGGCATCGTCGGTGGAGAACACCCGGTACAAGGTCAACAAGCGGTCGATGGACTGAAATACCGTTTCGCCCGGCACGATGCTGTGTTTACTCAGCTTCGCCATTTGCGGGATTTCGCTGACCACGCCCACGCCGTAGGACGCCGCCAGGGACTGAACAATGCTCAACAGGCTTTGTTCCTGCCATTGGCTCGGGCGGTTGATAGCCGCGCAATCCACCAGGTCCTGAGTCAGCGAACTGCCCTCGATGGACAGGCTGATCTGCTTGCCGTCGTAACTGACCGGCGCCTTGTAGACATGCCCGGTGAGCACCAGGTCGCAGCCGATCCGCACCTGACAGCGCGAGCCGGCCTTGATCGGCACCGCCAGTGTCTGCCCCGGCCACTGCCAGGTGATGTTGAGTGTGAAGGTGCGGAACTGACGCTCCAGGTCCGCACTGATTTCGACGCTTTTCCAGCCGCCATAATCCAGACCGTCCACGGTCAGGGTGACGGTGTTTTCCAGTTCGGTCATGACTTACTCCCCAGCGACTTTCAAATCGGCCGGAGGCAGAAAGCCAGGATGGACCGCACTGTTGCGCTGAATCACTTCGCCGACCCGCGTGGCATCGCCAAAGCGCTGATACGCGACCACCAGTGCCGGCAGGCTCTGCTTGGGCGACAAGGTGATCAAGCGCACACCCGATGACGACACCGCCGTCAGATGGCCGTACAACTGCTGACGCAGGGCGTTGAGCGCTTGATAGTGCACGGCGTCCGCCTTGAGGGCGGCTTGCCACATCGCATCATTGAGCGCATCGCGCAGGGTCAGCACATCGTCGGCCACCGGGACGTCCAGGCGCTTGACCGGTTGCACCGCTTGCTGCGCAACCGACGGTGTCGAGTTCAGTTTGACCACCGGTGTGGCCACCGGCATTTGCGCCACTTTGTAGCCAAGCTTCACCAGCACTGCGTCCTGCACCAGATTGGCCATGGCCTGTGCGGCCGCCACGGTGTCCTTGCCGGTGGTGAGTTTGGGCGTGTCGATTTTCTTCACCGCTTCGACCTGTTGCGAAGCATTGGCGAGCACACCGCGATAGCCTTCCCGGGCAAAGTCCTTGAGCTCCTTGATGTCGCCCAGCAAGCCCTTGAACTCGGCGCTCACTTCACGGGGCAGTTCCTTGACGGCCCTGACCAGCAAACTGAGTTCCTTGTAGGTTTCGATCACTTCCTTGAACTCATGCTCGATGACCTCATACACATCCTTGAGGCAATCACGCAGTTCCTTGACGGCAATCCGTGCCGCCTTGATCAGGCTGATCGCATCCTCGAAACGCCGCACCGCCGAGCCCAGCAGGCTGTCAGCCGAGAGCAGCAATTGTTCGCGGGAATTGACCGCTGCCGTGGGAAACGGCACAGGCTGGTCGGGATAAAACTTCAGCGCGAAGGTCACCATACCGCCGTCCTGGCGGGTCTGGGTCATCTCGCATTCGCCGACCTTGACCTGCATCCGCCCCAGCCACGGGTGAACCAGTTCACCCGCGCCCTCCTCCAGCGCCTTGAGCAACTGGTCACGCTGCTCCAGGCAATCGGCACCGACGATAAACGCCGTCAGGTCATGGATCTTCGCCTGCCGCCCCAGCCCTTCGAAGAACGGCTCGTCACGCTGCGGGTACTCGTGCAACTGGCCTTTCTGGCCGACCGGGGTTTTCGCCTGGTCGACCCAAAAACCGACGCCGCGAAACGACGCCGGCAACAAACGATCACGCCAGTTCATTGGAACCTCCCAGGGAAAGTGAGCGATAGCCGACACGCGGCGTGAGGGTCAGGCCCGGCTGGTTGGTTTGCGGCTGATCGGTGCGCATGCCCGCCGGGGCGTTTTCGAAGCGCACCGTCAAACCGCCTTCCAGTTGTGTGCGGTTGTTGGCGGCGCTTTGTTGCACCAGCGCGCTGGAGCTTTGTGGCAAGCCCGTGGTCAACGCGGGTTGATCAGTGCTGGCACCAAACAGTGCCGGCGCGAACTCACCTTTGACTTCGGCGTTGGTTTTGTGCTGCGCCTCGGTCAATCCTTCGACCTTGCCGGTGATCTTGGCGATGAAGCCGCCGAAATCGCCGCCGAGCATTTCCTTGATCGGCGCCATGATCGCTTGCAGCTTGTCCCACCATTGGGAGAACCATTCGGTGATCGGTTCCCACTGCTCGATGATCTGCCCCAGGGGCGACCACATGAACACCCCGCTCAACACGCCGAAACCCGCCAGTGCCACGGTTTTGATGCCTTCCCAGATCACTGCGAACACTTCGCTGATCGCTCCCCAGTTGGCGATGATCAGCCCCAGCGGTGTCCAGTTGAACAGGTTGCGCAAGAGGTCCATGACCGGCACGGTCAGCGCCTTGAGCAAGTCCCAGATGGCTGCGAACAATCCGGTGATCGGCCCCCAGTTCGCGATGATCAGATTCATCGGCATCCAGGAAAACAACTCCCGCAGGAAGCCCACGATCGGCGTCGCCACGATTTTGATCCCTTCCCAGAGCGCCGCGAAAAAGCGGCTGATCGGCGCCCAGTTGGCAATGACCAGACCCAGCGGCGTCCAGTTGAACATCACTTTGAGCGCATCGAACAGCAGCGAAGCCGCCGCTTTGATAACGTCCCAGAACGCCGCGAGCACCTGACTGACCGCCCCCCAATGGTTGATGATCATCCCCAGCGGCGTGAAGGCGAACATCGTCTTGAAGAACTCCGCCATCGGTATGACAACCGGCGCAATCTCTTGCCAGAGCCCGGCGAAAAACGCCGAGACCGGCTTCCAGTTCGCCACGATCAAACCGGCGGCTACGGCGATCCCCATGGCGACCAGCACGATGGGGCTGGTCTTGGCCAGCGTGTTCATCACGTCAATGGCTTGTGAAGCACCGCTCACCGCCGTTTGAATCGCGGAGAACGCGATAGCGCCCGCCGCTATCCCTTGAACCAGCGCCGGGTTGTCGTCCAGCAACGCCCCGACGCCCGTGAGCAACGGCTCCAGCCCGACCACCAGCGCACCCACCGCCGGCAACAACGCTGCATCGACTGCACCCGAAATCTTGTCCATCGACGCGCTGAACACGTTCATGTTTTGCGCCGCACTGCTGGGCACGCTCGGCACATCGACATTTTTGGCCGACTCGCTGACATCAACCAATTTGCCCTCGAACGCCGCGGCCGACTTGATGCCGTCCACGAAGGGCGTGATCACTCTGCCGCCCTTGAACAAACCGCTGATGTCCAGTTTGCCCAGGCCGGTTGCCTCAAGGTGGGTCTTGAAGCCATCGACTTTCGCCCGAAGGCTTTCGAGCTTGGGAAACAGCTTGTCGATACCCGTCAGCAAGAACGCTTTTTTGTCATTGCTATCTGTCTCTGCCATCACTGCACCTGCTGCATCGCATTGATCCGTTGCGCGTGCTCCAGTGATTCGCGGAGCACGTCCAGTGGCCTGGCCATCATCTGTTCGGGGTCAACCTTCCAGAACCAGGCCAGGTCATAGGCGACCGCGATCAGGTCGGTGATGGCGCCGACGCCGCACTCATGAAAAAACTCGCGACAGCCCAGCTCAGCGCGTTGAGGTCAGCCAGGTCCAACTGGTTGACCGACGACGGTGGAATACCGGCGCAGACCGCGATGTATTTGGCCGCGACATCCATGTCCAGGCTCACTTCTTCGCTCTTGTCGATCTTGTACGGCAGCGCCTTGATTGCCCGAACCTCCTGCACCGTCGGACGGCGCAGGTTGAGTTCGGTCAGCGGCTCGCCGTGGGCCTCGATGGCCACTTGCAGCTTCACGGCTTGACTCATTGCCAGGTCCCCTTGATGCCTTCGAAGATCAACGCGATGGAGGCGTCGTCACCCTTGGAGATCGGTGCGTCGACCAGGTAGGCACCGGCCAGCACAAAGACTTTGCCGTTGCTGAACTCGCAGGTGACAGTCATGTCGGTGCCGGCGATCAGTTGCTTGAGCGGGAAGTCCGGGGTGTGCAGCGCCGTCACCTTGAACGACGGGGTGATGTCGGTTTCCTTGTAGAAGCCTGGTACGACGGTTTCACGTTTGGTGGACATCAGCGGTGCTTCGCAGCCACCGTTGATGGTCAGTTGAGCGCCGTCCACTTTGACGTAGCAGGTGCCCGCAATCAGTTGACCCATGGTGTTTCTCCCTTCAATAAAAAAGCCCACGCGGGGTGGGCTGAATTCACACAGTCTTTACAGTCAAACGCGGCAATCAAGCCGCGTTGTCGTACTGCAAACGGAACTGGTTGAGCAGTGCGAACACGCGCAGACCATTGATGTAATCAGGTGGGAACAGTACGTTCACACGGCTCGGATCCTGACTGTCACGTTCCACGACCAGGTGTTCGGCGAACAGCTCGGCGTTCTCCACATGACCTTCGAGTTCGAGCTTGACGTACTGGGCAATCAGCTCACCGCGAAGGGTGCTCGGGGTGACGATTGGCTGGCCGGCGCCAAACCGGGTGCCGTCGGCGGCCAGTTTGTGGCGACCGTATTTGCTGGTGATCACGCTTTGCAGGCGACGCACGATGAACGCCGACTGGTGCATGGTTTCGCTGTCCAGGTAAGAATTGTCAACCTGGCCGTACGCGTTCTTCTGGTAGGTGGTGATCGAGCGCTGAATGCGCACGTAACCGCCTTCGTAGTAAGCGGTCGCGATGCCGTAGCTGAGCAGCGACTGGCGCTCGGTCAGGGTGAAACGCTCACTGGCCGGCGCCGGATCGACACCCGGCAGGCTGCCGCTTTGGGTCGGACGGCTGGCGTCGGCAGAGATGAACACCGCGGTGCGGGCAGCCAGTGCGGCGGCCTGAACCCAGAACGGTTGCGGTACGCCTTGTTCCAGCGCCTGAATGGTCATGTGCTGGTCGTTGCGGGTTTGACCGGCCGCCACCAGGGTGCCGACGGTGCCGCGCTTGGCGGTGTAGACGTGACCGAACAATTGCTTGGCCCACGACCAACGACCGGCGCTGTCATCCATGACGGCTTGCCAGGTGTTGAGGGTCGCGACATCGGTCCACGGCATGCAGATGAACTCGAATGGCTCATCGCCCAGTGCCGCAACCGCAGCAACCTGATCCGGTACACCCGCGCCACCGGTCATCGCGGTGATGGCAGTGGTCAGGCCGGCCGGGGTGTCTTCGCCGTTGCTCTTGCCTAGGCGGTTGAAGTGCAGGCTGATGTCGTTACCGCTGTCGCCGGTCCATTTGGCGCTCAGGGTCACCACGCCTTCGACCACAACAGCGGCCACCGGCAGGTCTGCCGCGGCGTTGACTTTCAGGGCCAGGGCGCTGGCGGCTTGAGCCGCCGTGGCGCCCTTGACGATGGCCGCCTGGACCCGAACACCACCGACGTACAGATTCAGCACGCCGCTTTCAGTCGCAGTACCCGTCAGGGTCAATACGCCTTTGGCGATGCTGCCCACGGTGTTGTGCACCGGCAGGCACCAGATCTCGCCGACCGGGTCGGTCTTGCGGAAAGTCTCGTACATCGAGGCCAGCATCGAGCCTTGGCCGCCGATGCTTTTGGCCAGTGCGACGCTGGAGACCAGCACCAGTTTGCCGACGTCGGCACTGGTCACGTTGTCGTTGACCTGAGCGACGATCAAGCGACGCAGGGTCGACGACCCGCTATTGGCTGCCGAATTGTCCATCTCGGCGTAGAACAGCGGAACACGAATGTCCGCGGGGATATTGCTGAAACCGATCGCCATTAGTTGGCTCCCTGTGGTGTTGCCGCTTGCGCGGCGGTAAGTGTGATATCGCCATCGGCCAGACGTCGGCGCCACCAGGCGCTGTCCGTCACTTCACGGCCTTCGAGGGGCAGCAGATCGCCCGCTTCCGGGTCCGGTACAACCCGGCCGGTGGCCGGTTGCACAGTGATGCGTTTGCTCATTGCTTTACGTCTCCTGAGAAAGTCATTTCCAGGCGCCCATCGGGGCCCGGGCGTTTCAGATTGGGGTCCGCGGGGTCGATCGCATCGACCCGCACCGTCACCCCACTAAAGGACGGCAAGCCGTCCAGTTCGCGCTCATGCCAGGTTTCCGCCGGTTCGCCGGGCCGACTGCGGCCCAACTGAAATTCGGCGAAAAAACGCAGGCGATAGAGCACGCGAGTCTTGTTGATGCCCACCAACTCACCGCCGTCGTACTCGATCGGCTGGTAATCACGCTCAGGCTTGAACCCCACCAGCGCCCGCCACAATCCGGCACGCAACACGTGCAGTTGATCCAGCGCCTGCTGGGCATCCGTGGTGTCGAGCACCAACGTCACTTCAAAACGATCACGCACGGTTTGCCGTGGGGCGTTTTGCGTGGTGTTGCGACTGGCAAGGTCGGCGATGACCACCACGTAAGCGGCCGGGGTTGGCAGCGGCGTGTTGGCTTGTAGCGATTCAAGGTCAATCCCGGCCGCCACTCGATTGGCCAGGCTGGGGCAGTACTCACGAATCTGCGTGACGATGGGTGTGATCTTCATGGGCGTTCACCGGGCGAAAAAAAACCCGCTTGGGCGCGGGTTTGAAGGAATAAGGTATTGCCATCGAAAGCCCGCATCCTTGCGGGCCGGGGCCGTTATCCAGGCTCCTGTTTGCCAATCCGTTGGTCTGATACGGGTTAGTGATCCTGGCCGGGGTCGCGCGGCGGCACGTCACAAACACCCAGGCGCTTGGCTGCCCAGCGTTCGTACAAACCGATGGCCACGTCCGCTCCCGCCATCGCCGTGAGGCAACCGAAGGCGCCGGCGGTCCAGATCGACACGCCGGCGGCGTAAAGCAGCATGATGGTCGACACCCCGCACACCACGCAGGCCCCGGAACGCAGGGCCAGACGCCGCAGCAATGACCAACCTCGAGCGCCCTCCTTGTCGGCGCGCCACATTTCGCCGGACACCCCGCCGACCAGCGCTAAGGCGATGACCAGCCAGATCGGCATGTCCAGCAACGCTTGTTGCTCGTTTGTCATGTCACGCCTCCAGGAGTGATTGATGAATGATCGGTTGTGTGTCTTTCAAGCCATGCCTCTTGAGGTGCCTGACGGTAGGTAGGCATTACTGAAAAGCCCGGCGCTTGCCGGGCTTTTCAGTAATGCGGCCCAGCATTCTGGACTTACCTGTCGGGACTGATTACCAAGGCGCTACCGGCCAACTGATCGTCACCGGATAACCTGGTTGTTTACTAACTTCACTCACTGCAATGACGTAGAGCTTGTACGCCAGCAACAACGCTTCATCAGCAGGGGTAGCAACGCCAACATCAGCTTTGAATTGCAGAGGATTGAGCACCGACCAACGATCTGCTTCGCCTAACAGCCCCTCCACCCGCATCATTGCAGCTTTACGCAACACTTCTTGCGAGGGCGTTGTAAACGTCCAGACACCGTTCATGAACGAAGCTTGCCAGTGCACATCAACTTCTGGGTTGCCTGTCACATCAACCCATTCATACCAAGATGGAACAGAGGAGGGAATATCTTGATCGGTTACTAACACCTGGGTGACCAGACCTGTTTCTACACGTGCATATCGGTACATTTCATGCTCCTTTTTTGATTACAGCAGATGCCTTATCCACTTCTGCATCCCTGATCGCGCCAGCAAAGCCGCTTCACGCGCTCCCCCGGCATTGCGATGGTAGGTAGGCATTCCAAAAAGCCCGGCGCTTGCCGGGCTTTTCAGTAATGCGGTCCTGCTGATCTTTCGGCGCTACTGGCGCGGTACGGATCCATTCAAATTGTCTTTCCGACCGCGGTCCCTGCCCGCCGGATAACTGCTTCTGGTGCTTTACGCTGCACACCCGGGTCAGTTGCCAACCCTCTGAACCGTTGAGGCCGGTTCATCGCTGCCTTTGCTGTGGAACTAAAGAGCGTCGTAGCCAGCCGCTGTCTGGCGGCTTGGGAGCAATAATATGCACGCATGCATATGCAGTCAATGCGCAAATGCAATTATTTATGCGCGACAAATGCACAGACGCATGAAGCGCCCGCAAACAAAGGGTTCGGTACTTTTCTTCAGACGAAAAAAAACCCGCCACGGCGGGTTTTATCTGACAGCGATGAGGTTAACGGGCGTACATACCCCACCAGAAGACGTGACCGAGGATCACGATTTGCTCTTCCTGGATTTCCTGGAAGGTGTAGTCCTCATCCGGGTGCTCGTCGCGATTGAAGCTGCGCAGGCGAATCCCGGTCGGCAGGCGATAAAGCTGCTTCACCCGCAATTGCCCATTATGGTTGATGGCATAGAGGTCACCGTCGATGATGTCGCCAATCCCGCACTTGCCGGCATTGACCCCCACCGTGGCGCCGTCGCGCAGCACCGGTAACATGCTGTTGCCGCGCACCGTCACACACTTGGCCTGATCGAACTGCACACCGTTATGCCGCAAGCTGCGCTTGCCGAAGCGCAAGCTCGAACGCTCGCTCTCTTCGATGACGAATCTTCCTGATCCAGCAGCCAATTCAACCTCGCGAAGAAAGGGGACCGACACCTCGTCGTCGTCGACAGGTGTATCGTCGTCCCACAAACTTATGTCCTTGAGTTCCGAGTGCGACTCTTGGCGCTCGGGCCGGGTGATAGGCACCACATCGGCGCGCCCGCGCAACTGGTCGGTGCTCACACGGAAGTATTCGGCGATCTTCGAGATGTGTTTATCCGAAGGATCGACGATCTTCCCGCTGAGAATCCGCGAGAGGGTGGATTGAGGCACGCCGGTTCGCCGGTGAAGCTCCGTAGGGGAGATTCCGTGCTGGTCGAGCAGTGCTCTTAAGACGGTAGAAACATTGCGTTTTTGCATAATGCGCATAGTGCTTGTTCTTTGCGCGGAAGACAAATGCTGATTTGCATACCAAATGCATACAAAGGTGCAACACCCGCTAGCCTTTGATCCCTGCGAAGGGTCGCCAGCCCATGGTAACCTTGCGCCCATCGCGAAAAAGCCGGCCTTGCGCCCCTTTTGCCCACCACTTTGACGAATTCGCCCGACTACCTGATGAATAAAGCTATTTCCGATCTGTCCTCGCACACGCCAATGATGCAACAGTACTGGCGCCTGAAGAACCAGCACCCCGACCAGTTGATGTTCTACCGCATGGGTGACTTCTACGAGATCTTCTACGAAGACGCGAAGAAAGCCGCCAAATTGCTGGACATCACCCTGACCGCCCGTGGGCAGTCGGCAGGCCAGGCGATTCCAATGTGCGGGATTCCTTATCACGCCGCCGAAGGTTACCTGGCGAAGCTGGTCAAGCTCGGCGAGTCGGTAGTGATCTGCGAGCAGGTCGGCGACCCGGCCACCAGCAAAGGCCCGGTGGACCGTCAGGTGGTCCGCATCATCACGCCCGGCACCGTCAGCGATGAGGCCCTGTTGGACGAGCGCCGCGACAACCTGATCGCCGCCGTGCTGGGGGATGAGCGTCTGTTCGGCCTGGCCGTGCTGGACATCACCAGCGGCAACTTCACCGTGCTGGAAATCAAGGGCTGGGAAAACCTGCTGGCGGAGCTGGAGCGGGTCAACCCGGTCGAGCTGATGATCCCGGATGACTGGCCAAAAGACCTGCCGGCCGAGAAGCGTCGTGGTGTTCGTCGCCGTGCGCCGTGGGATTTCGAGCGTGATTCGGCGCTGAAAAGCCTGTGCCAGCAATTCTCTACCCAGGACCTTAAAGGCTTTGGCTGCGAAAACCTGACCCTGGCCATCGGCGCTGCCGGTTGCCTGCTCAGCTACGCCAAGGAAACCCAGCGCACCGCCCTGCCGCACTTGCGCAGCCTGCGTCATGAACGCCTGGACGACACCGTCGTACTGGACGGTGCGAGCCGCCGCAACCTGGAGCTGGACACCAACCTGGCGGGCGGGCGCGACAACACCCTGCAATCGGTGGTCGACCGCTGCCAGACCGCCATGGGCAGCCGTTTGCTGACCCGTTGGTTGAACCGTCCGCTGCGAGACCTGAGCGTGCTGTTGGCGCGTCAGACCTCCATTACTTGCCTGCTCGACGGCTATCGCTTTGAAAAGCTGCAACCGCAGCTCAAGGAAATCGGCGATATCGAGCGGATTCTGGCGCGAATCGGCTTGCGCAACGCCCGCCCGCGCGATCTGGCTCGCCTGCGCGACGCCTTGGGCGCCCTGCCAGCGCTACAAGTCGCGATGACCGAACTCGAGGCCCCGCACCTCAACCTGCTGGCCACGACCACCAGCACTTACCCTGAACTGGCGGCGCTGCTGGAAAAAGCCATCATCGACAACCCGCCTGCGGTGATTCGCGACGGTGGCGTGCTGAAGACCGGTTACGACGTTGAACTCGATGAATTGCAATCGCTGAGCGAAAACGCCGGACAGTTCCTGATCGACCTCGAAGCCCGCGAGAAAGCCCGCACCGGTCTGTCGCACCTGAAAGTCGGCTACAACCGCATTCACGGCTACTTCATCGAACTGCCGAGCAAGCAGGCCGAGCAGGCACCGGCCGATTACATTCGCCGTCAAACCCTCAAGGGCGCCGAGCGTTTCATCACCCCGGAACTCAAGGCCTTCGAAGACAAGGCCCTGTCGGCCAAGAGCCGTGCGCTGGCCCGCGAGAAAATGCTTTACGAAGCCTTGCTTGAGGACCTGATCAGCCAATTGCCACCGCTGCAAGACACCGCAGCCGCGCTGGCCGAACTGGATGTGCTGAGCAACCTCGCCGAGCGCGCACTGAACCTGGACCTGAACTGCCCACGGTTCGTCAGCGAACCGTGCATGCGCATCACCCAGGGTCGTCACCCGGTGGTTGAACAAGTGCTGAGCACGCCGTTCGTGGCCAACGACCTGAGCCTGGACGACAACACCCGGATGCTGGTGATCACCGGTCCGAACATGGGCGGTAAATCCACTTACATGCGGCAAACGGCATTGATCGTGCTGCTGGCGCACATTGGCAGCTTCGTACCGGCGGCCAGTTGCGAACTGTCGCTGGTGGACCGGATCTTCACCCGGATCGGTTCCAGTGACGACCTGGCGGGCGGGCGTTCGACCTTCATGGTTGAAATGAGCGAAACCGCCAACATCCTGCATAACGCCACTGAACGCAGCCTGGTGCTGATGGACGAAGTCGGTCGCGGCACCAGCACCTTCGACGGTCTGTCGCTGGCCTGGGCGGCGGCTGAACGTCTGGCCCACCTGCGCGCCTACACGCTGTTTGCCACGCACTACTTCGAGCTCACCGTACTGCCGGAAAACCAGCCACTGGTGGCCAACGTGCACCTCAACGCCACCGAGCACAACGAACGCATTGTCTTCCTGCACCACGTACTGCCGGGGCCGGCCAGCCAGAGCTACGGCTTGGCGGTGGCGCAACTGGCCGGTGTGCCGAGCGAAGTGATTGTGCGGGCTCGCGAGCACCTGAGCCGCCTGGAAACCACCAGCCTGCCCCACGAAGTACCGCGCCCGGTTACCGGCAAGGTGGCTGTTCCGCAGCAAAGTGATATGTTCGCCAGCCTGCCTCATCCAGTACTGGAAGAGTTGGCAAAGCTTGACCTGGATGACTTGACTCCGCGTAGAGCACTCGAAATGCTCTATACACTAAAGACACGGATCTAACGCACTTGCCTGCAAGCTGTTAGAATCTCGCGCGGTTTGGGATGCTGCGGGCCTTTAGCCTGGCCTGCAGACTATCGCTCCCAAACCTTGCGACCCCACCGTGAAGGGGCGCAGCAAGCCGCGCCTGAGGAGAGAACTAGAAATGACCTTCGTCGTCACCGACAACTGCATCAAGTGCAAGTACACCGACTGCGTAGAAGTCTGTCCGGTGGACTGCTTTTACGAAGGCCCGAACTTCCTGGTGATTCACCCGGATGAGTGCATCGACTGCGCACTGTGCGAGCCAGAATGCCCTGCTGTGGCCATTTTCTCCGAAGACGAAGTCCCGGATGAGATGCAGGAATTCATTCAGTTGAACGTTGAGCTGGCCGAGATCTGGCCCAACATCACCGAGAAGAAAGACTCTCTGCCTGATGCAGCCGAGTTTGATGGCGTCAAAGGCAAGATCAAAGACCTCATACGCTGATTACCGCGTGTGATCAAAAAAGGCCCCTTGTGGGCCTTTTTGCTTTTGCGGATCGGGTCTTTCACTTTTTCGCAGGCAAAAAAAAGGGGCGGTTTGACCCGCCCACATTTTTCCCTAGTCCCTGTGTTCCTTTTCATCATCCTGATGAATCACTTCCTTGCGATGCTCCCTGACCATCATCCTTGACGGGTGTGCCTATCCGTTGGCACAGGGTTGATATTAGAGAGTTCCGCGCCGGGAGCAACGCCCTCAATCGGCACCGCACGGCCGAAACACGCGGTTCATGTTTAAAATTTATCTATATAAATCAATAAGTTGAAATCATTCTCAGGCATAGGCTAGCCACTTTCAACCACCAAAAACCCCGAATACTTACGAAAGAGTAAGCCAAGGCTTACGTGAGCCTGCGACGGAACTCTAGTAGCGTCATTGCGAGCACCTCACTTTTGTGCAGGCCATAAAAAACCCCGAATCTCTCGGGGTTTTTTACTGTCGGTTGAGCATGCTCCGTTACTGGAACAGCGACTCGCTGGACAGGCCGTTCTTCTCCAGGATCTCGCGAAGACGTTTCAGGCCTTCAACCTGGATTTGCCGAACCCTTTCACGGGTCAGACCGATCTCCAGGCCTACGTCTTCGAGCGTACTGCTTTCGTGACCACGCAACCCGAAGCGGCGTATCACCACCTCGCGCTGCTTGTCCGTCAGCTCCGAGAGCCACTGATCGATGCTCTGCGACAGGTCGTCGTCCTGCAGCAGCTCACACGGATCGGTAGGGCGATCGTCAGTCAGGGTGTCCAGCAGGGTTTTATCCGAATCCGGACCCAGCGAGACGTCGACCGAAGAAACCCGCTCATTCAAGCCAAGCATGCGCTTGACCTCACCGACCGGTTTTTCCAGCAGGCTGGCGATTTCTTCGGGTGAAGGTTCATGATCGAGCTTTTGCGTCAGCTCGCGGGCGGCCCGCAGGTAGACATTCAGCTCCTTGACCACATGAATCGGCAACCGGATGGTCCGGGTCTGGTTCATGATCGCGCGTTCGATGGTCTGACGGATCCACCAGGTCGCGTAAGTCGAAAAGCGGAAGCCACGCTCCGGATCGAACTTCTCCACCGCCCGGATCAGCCCGAGGTTGCCCTCTTCGATCAGGTCGAGCAGCGATAGCCCACGATTGACATAGCGTCGGGCGATTTTCACCACCAGCCGCAGGTTGCTTTCAATCATGCGCTTGCGCCCGGCCGGACAGCCACTTTGCGACAGGCGCGCAAAATGAACTTCTTCTTCCGGTGAGAGCAATGGGGAAAAGCCGATTTCATTGAGGTACAGCTGGGTCGCATCGAGCGCCCGTGTGTAATCAATGTATTTGTGTTGCTTGAGTGAAGCGGAGTGCTTGGATTTGGCGCGAACGGAAGGTGGTGCGGCCCCTTCATTATTCGACATCGAATCCATAGCGATGTCGGTCTCCATCAGGAGAACCTCATCGTCGATGTCAAACTCCGGCACTTCTTTACTGAGAGCCATTGTTATAGTCCTTTGGTGAGTTCGACCTCAAGCTCAAGCGGCGCCTTGATCCTTGGCAACGCTGGAGCCTGTTCCCTCTACGTGATGGAACAGGCTGGCAAACAAATCAACGACGTGGCAGGAATTGCAGCGGATCTACAGGTTTACCTTGTCGGCGAATCTCAAAGTGCAGTTTCACCCGGTCTGTACCCGTTGAACCCATCTCGGCAATTGTCTGTCCGACTTTGACCTGCTGCCCCTCCCGAACCAACAACCTGCGGTTATGACCGTAGGCACTGACGTAGGTATCGCTGTGTTTGATGATGACTAATTCGCCGTAGCCCCTTAAGCCACTCCCGGCGTATACCACCGTCCCATCAGACGCAGCTAAAACAGGCTGTCCCAAATCCCCGGCGATATCAATGCCTTTATTCAAACTACCGTTTGAAGAGAATTTTCCAATTAAAATCCCGTTCGAAGGCCATCCCCAGCCAGTCGGGGCGGGGCCCGCAGGCGGTAGCGGGGCCAGCGGAGTCTTGCTGGCGACGGTCGGTGTTGCCGCTGCGGTAGTCCCGACCGGACGCCGGATGATCGTGGTTTTGCTCGACGACGAAGCGCTCGCACCCGACTGGGTGACCACAGTGTTCGACGATGAACCGGTGCGCCCGTCAAAGCGAATCGTCTGACCTGGATGGATGGTGTAAGGCGTAGGAATGTTGTTCCTCGCGGCCAACGCCTTGTAGTCCCAACCGTAGCGGAAGGCGATGGAGAACATCGTATCGCCAGGACGCACCACGTACTGACCCGTGGTCACCGCCGGACGCTGGGCAGCCGCATTGTTGCGGTCGACGACACGCACGTTGCTCGAAGGTGTACTGGAACACCCGACCAGCAAGGAACTCAAGACAAGGCCAGTCACCAGGCGCTTAAAGCTTGTGATACCGATACGCTGCGCAATGACTGTGAGACTCACCCGCCGCTCCCTTTGTGGTGGCTGATAATAAAAAATTGCCTGGTTCAGGCATGAAGTGTCGCAAGTATAACTGGCCATCGAGGCTTTACCGCCCGCAACGCATATTTGCTCTACGCACACGTTTGCCTGGTGGCGATTAACCGCGTTTAACGAACAATCCCGCTGTAAGACCAGACCGATCAAACAGAATTCAGCGCGTTTAAACAAATGCTCAGGCCAGGGGGCCATTGAGCAAAGGAACGAAACGTACCGCACACAGAACACGCCGCGAGAAGCCTTGTTCCTCGCGAATGATCAGCATCAATTGTTGAACTTCTCCCGCGCCCACCGGGATCACCAACCGGCCACCCGGCGCCAGTTGATCGAGCAAGGCCTGAGGCACATCGGTCGCCACAGCGGTGACAATAATGCCGTTGTACGGCGCCAGCGCCGGCCAGCCTTCCCAGCCATCACCCCAACGGAACACCACGTTACGCAGGTTCAGCTCCACGAGGCGTTCCTTGGCCCGATCCTGCAAGACCTTGATCCGCTCAACGGAAAACACCCGTTCTACCAGTTGCGACAGTACCGCTGTCTGGTAGCCCGAACCGGTGCCGATCTCCAGGACTTTGTCCAGCGGCCCGGCCTCCAGCAGCAGCTCGCTCATGCGCGCCACCATATAAGGCTGGGAAATGGTCTGGTTGTGGCCGATCGGCAACGCCGTGTCTTCGTAAGCCCGGTGCGCCAACGCCTCATCGACAAACAGATGACGTGGGGTTCGCCGAATGACTTCCAGCACCTGCGGGTTGGACAGACCTTCGTCATACAGGCGCTGAATCAGGCGCTCGCGTGTGCGTTGCGAGGTCATCCCGATGCCACGGCGCAGCATATCGTCTTGCTCACGAGCCATCAGCGCAGCCCCTCGAGCCAGCCATCAAGACTTTGGAAGGCATCGTTGAAGGTGCGATCCAGTTGCAGCGGCGTAATCGAAACATAGCCCTGCATCACCGCGTGAAAATCGGTGCCGGGGCCGCCATCTTCTGCATCGCCCGCCGCCGCGATCCAGTAACCGACCCTGCCACGCGGGTCGACCACCTTCACCGGCGCAGCCGCACGGGCGCGATGCCCCAACCGGGTGAGCTGGATACCACGAATGTGATCGAGGGGCAGATTGGGGATGTTCACGTTCAGCACCGTACGCGGTGGCAAATCGAGCCGGGAATGAGCTTCCACCAGTTTGCGCGCAAAGTAGGCCGCTGTCGGCAGGTTTTCAACTTGTCGCGACACCAGCGAGAACGCAAAGGAGGGACGCTCCAGGAAGCGCCCTTCGAGCGCCGCCGCGACCGTCCCCGAATACAACACGTCATCGCCCAGGTTCGCCCCCAGGTTGATCCCGGAAACCACCATGTCTGGCTGCTGTTCAAGCAGGCCGTGGAGGCCCAGGTGAACGCAGTCGGTCGGCGTGCCATTCAGGCTGATAAAGCCATTGGCCAACGTTTGCGGATGCAGCGGACGGTCGAGCGTCAGCGAGCTGCTGGCGCCGCTTTTGTCCTGCTCCGGGGCAATAACCACACACTCGGCATAGTCCGCCAGCGCAGCATGAAGCGCGGCAAGACCGGGTGCAGTTACCCCGTCGTCGTTAGAAATCAGAATACGCATGGGCTGTCCGTCTGCCCCACCGGCACCAGATCAACGAGCTCGCGCACCAAAACGGTGGCGAAGCATCCGGCCGGCAGGACGAATTCCAGTTGCAGAATGTCCAGCGAAGGATAATGCCACGTCAACCCGCCAATGGGCAGCCGCAGGATGCGACGTTCGTGGCTCATTCCGGCATTGATCAACCAATCGCGCAGGTCGGCTTCGTCAGCGGCGATGCGTTGTTCCAGATCGTGAGTGACCCCGCTGGCCGGCGATTCGCCTTCGCCCCATTGCGGCCCGGTCGGGTGCAGGTCGAGGATCGCCAGGCGCGGGTCGCTGCATTCCGCCTCACCGGCCGGGAAGAAGCTGCGGCTGTCGGTGAAGGCCAGCAAGTCACCGACCTGGGCACGCTGCCAACTGCCGTCGGCCACTCGGGCCGCGAGCACTCGGTTGAATAGAAAGCTGCGGGCTGTAGAAAGCAGGCGCGAGCGCACATTGCGCTGTTCCGGCAGGGCTTTGCGCGCCGCCCAGTCACGGGCATCCACCACGTTGCCGCCGTTGTGACCGAAACGCTGGGCACCAAAATAGTTCGGGATGCCCTGTTTGGCGATCAGTTGCAGGCGCTCTTCAATAGCGGCCTTGTCACCGGAAAACTGGGTCAGGCGCAGGGTAAAACCGTTGGCCGAGTGAGCGCCGCGTTGCAGCTTGCGCTTATGGCGCGAGGTCTTGAGGATTTTCAGCGTGTCGTTTTCCGCTGCCGACAGGTCCGGGTCGGCCTTGCCCGGCAACTGCACGCTGAACCACTGACGAGTCAGGGCCTGGCGATCCTTCAAACCGGCATAGCTGACGGTGCGCAGCGGTACACCCGCCGCCTTGGCAATTCGCCGGGCCGCTTCTTCGGTGTTCAAACCGCGTTTTTCCACCCAGATCCACAGGTGTTCACCGTCACCGGTCAACGGGATGTCGAGGACTTCATCGACCTGGAAATCTTCGGCGATAGCTTTCAGTACCGCTGTGCCGAGGGCTTCGCCATAAGCGCGCGGGCCAAGCAATTGCAGTTCATTCATGCGCGCAGCAACAAGGCAACGGAATGCACGGCGATGCCTTCTTCGCGACCGACAAAGCCAAGCTTTTCGGTGGTGGTAGCTTTCACGTTCACTTGATCCAACTCAACTTGAAGATCCGCGGCAATCAGCGCGCGCATCGATTCGATATGCGGGGCCATCTTCGGCGCCTGGGCCACGATGGTGTTGTCGACGTTACCGACTTTCCAGCCTTTGGCGTGGATCAGTGCGACGACGTGACGCAGCAGCACACGGCTGTCAGCGCCCTTGAATTGCGGGTCGGTGTCCGGAAAATGTTTGCCGATGTCACCCAGCGCCGCCGCGCCGAGCAAGGCATCGCTCAAGGCGTGCAGCACGACGTCACCGTCGGAGTGGGCGAGCAGCCCGAAGCTGTGTGCGATGCGCACGCCGCCCAGAGTGATGAAATCGCCTTCAGCGAAACGGTGCACATCATAGCCGTGGCCAATACGCATAAAAAAACGCCCCGATTTAGTCAGGGCGTGATTCTACCTGCTTTGTCAGGCATTAGGCGCCTAGAGCGTGCGCGTGATGCCGCAAGTGATCATCGATGAAGCTGGCGATGAAGAAATAGCTGTGGTCGTAACCCGGTTGCAGGCGCAGGGTCAGCGGGTGACCGGCCAGTTTGGCGGCTTGTTGCAACGCTTCAGGCTTGAGTTGAGTGGCCAGGAAGTCATCCCGGTCGCCCTGATCCACCAGCAACGGCAGCTTTTCACGGGCATAGCTGATCAGCACACTGGCATCCCATTCACGCCACTTCGAACGCTCTTCGCCCAGGTAACGGGTGAATGCCTTCTGACCCCACGGGCAGTCCATCGGGTTGTTGATCGGCGCAAACGCCGACACCGACTGATACCGCCCGGGGTTACGCAACGCACAGACCAACGCGCCGTGGCCCCCCATGGAATGACCACTGATGCCGCGTTTATCCGATGCCGGGAAATGCGCTTCAACCAGCGCAGGCAATTCCTGCACTACGTAGTCATGCATCCGATAATGCTTGGCCCACGGTTCCTGCGTGGCATTCAGATAGAACCCGGCACCCAGGCCGAAATCCCATGCGCCATCCGGGTCGCCCGGCACCTCGGTGCCGCGTGGGCTGGTGTCCGGAGCAACAATGATCAGCCCCAGTTCGGCAGCCATGCGCATGGCGCCAGCCTTGTGCATGAAGTTCTCGTCGGTGCAGGTCAAACCGGACAACCAGTACAGCACCGGCAGCTTGCCGCCCTGCTCCGCTTGCGGCGGCAGGTACACGGCAAACACCATGTCGCAACCCAGCACGTCAGAGCGATGGCGGTAGCGTTTGTGCCAGCCACCAAAGCTTTTCTGACAGGAGATATTTTCCAGACTCATATGAACTCCTGGCTGCAAGCGGCAAGCTATAAGCGGCAAGCAGAAGCGTTCTTCTCTTGCAGCTTGAAGCTTGCCGCTTGCCGCTACTCCTCAGAAATGGATGACAGAACGAATGCTTTTGCCTTCATGCATCAGGTCGAAAGCCTTGTTGATGTCTTCCAGGCCCATGGTGTGGGTAATAAAGGTATCCAACGGGATTTCACCGGTCTGGGCCATTTCCACATAGCTTGGCAATTCGGTACGACCGCGCACGCCGCCGAACGCCGAACCGCGCCAGACGCGACCGGTGACCAGTTGGAACGGACGGGTGGAAATCTCTTGGCCAGCACCTGCAACGCCGATGATCACCGACTCGCCCCACCCTTTGTGGCAGCACTCCAGCGCTGCGCGCATCAGTTGCACATTGCCGATGCACTCGAAGGAAAAGTCGACGCCGCCATCGGTCATGTCGACGATGACTTCCTGGATCGGACGGTCAAAATCTTTCGGGTTCACACAATCGGTCGCGCCCAACTGCCTGGCGATCTCGAACTTGGCCGGGTTGATATCGATGGCAATGATGCGTGCCGCCTTGGCTTTCACCGCGCCGATCACTGCCGACAGGCCAATGCCGCCCAGACCGAAGATCGCCACGGTATCGCCCGGCTTGACCTTGGCGGTGTTGATCACCGCGCCGATCCCGGTGGTGACGCCGCAGCCCAGCAGGCAGACTTTTTCCAGCGGCGCTTCTTTCGGGATCTTCGCCACGGAAATTTCCGGCAGCACGGTGTACTCCGAGAAGGTCGAGGTGCCCATGTAGTGGAAAATCGGCTGGCCTTTGTAGGAGAAACGCGTGGTGCCATCCGGCATCAGGCCCTTGCCCTGGGTCGCACGAATGGCCTGGCAGAGGTTGGTCTTGCCCGACTTACAGAATTTGCACTGCCCACATTCCGGGGTGTACAGGGGGATCACATGATCACCCACCACAACCGAGGTCACACCTTCGCCGATGGCTTCGACGATCGCGCCCCCTTCGTGACCGAGAATCGTGGGAAAGATGCCTTCCGGATCTGCGCCCGACAGGGTGAAGGCGTCGGTATGGCACACACCGGAGGCGACGACGCGCAACAGGACTTCACCCGCCTTGGGCATGGCAACGTCAACTTCAACGATCTCAAGGGGTTTCTTGGCCTCGAAGGCAACGGCAGCGCGTGACTTGATCATCCTGACTCTCTCCAGCGATTAAAAACGAGACAGCGAGTGTAAAACACCGCCGGACGATGAATAATCCAACCAAAAGCAAAACATTATTGCCATATAGGGATAATCATCGTGTCCGAGAATCGCTGGGAAGGTATCGACGAGTTCGTCGCCGTGGCCGAATGCAGCCAATTCACGGCGGCCGCCGAGCGCCTTGGGGTTTCGTCCTCGCACATCAGTCGACAAATCGTACGCCTGGAAGAACGATTACAGACCCGGTTGCTCTATCGCAGTACGCGCCGCGTCACGCTGACCGAGGCCGGGCAAACTTTTTTGCAACACTGCCAGCGCTTGCAGGATGGTCGCGAAGAAGCCTTGCGCGCCGTCGGCGACCTGACCAGTGAACCTAAAGGGATGCTGCGCATGACCTGCGCGGTGGCTTATGGCGAGCGATTTATCGTGCCGTTGGTCACCAGCTTCATGGGGCTTTACCCGCAATTGCGCGTGGACATCGAACTGAGCAACCGCCCACTCGACCTGGTGCATGAGGGCCTGGACCTGGCGATACGCCTCGGGCGATTGCAAGACTCACGGCTGGTGGCCACGCGCCTGGCGCCACGGCGCATGTACTTGTGTGCGTCACCGTCGTATCTGGAACGGTATGGGCGCCCGCACAGTTTGTCGGAGCTGAGTCGACACAACTGTTTGATCGGCAGTTCGGACATCTGGCAACTGGAACAGGATGGGCGGGAATTTTCCCAAAGGGTACAAGGCAATTGGCGCTGCAACAGTGGGCAAGCGGTGCTGGATGCGGCACTACAGGGCGTCGGGTTGTGTCAGTTGCCGGACTATTACGTGCTGGAGCATCTGAACAACGGCACGCTGGTGTCGTTGCTCGACGCTCATCAACCACCGAACACCGCCGTCTGGGCGCTGTATCCGCAGCAACGGCATCTGTCGCCGAAGGTGCGCAAGTTGGTGGACTATCTGAAGGAAGGCTTGACCAAGCGGCCAGAGTATCGGGGTTAGGGCCTGCGGGTATTCATCAGCGACTTATGCATTGCCTGAACCATCGCAATCGCGAGCAAGCTCGCTCCCACAGGAGTTCATTGGCGAACAGTTAAAAGGTGGGCAACGCAAAACAAGTGTGGGAGCGAGCTTGCTCGCGATAGCGGTTCAAGAACAAACGAGCAATTCAGCGGCGATTCGCCCAACGCAGGCGTAGCCATTCAAGATCTTCAGGCCGGGTAACCTTGAGATTATCGGCACGCCCTTCAATCAAGCGTGGCGCCAAACCCGACCACTCCATGGCCGAAGCTTCGTCAGTAATGACCGCGTCGGCCACCAGGCTGTCGGCCAATGCCCGATGCAACGCGCCAAGGCGGAACATCTGCGGCGTATAGGCTTGCCAGATCAGGCTGCGATCAACGGTTTCAAGAACCCGGCCATGTTTGTCGACACGCTTCAAGGTGTCGCGAGCAGGAACTGCGAGCAACCCACCGACAGGATCGTCAGCCAGTTCCGACAGCAACTTGTCGAGATCATCACGAGTCAGGTTCGGTCGCGCCGCATCATGGACCAACACCCAGTCATCATCGCCAGCGCCTTGCGCATGCAAATGCAGTAAAGCATTGAGCACCGACCCGGAACGCTCCGCACCGCCCTCGACCCGCTGAATACGGGCGTCGGAAGCACAGGCCAGGTTCGGCCAGTAGGGATCATCAACGGCAAGACTGACCACCAACCCTTTCAGGGAAGGATGATCGAGGAAACAGCCAAGGCTGTGTTCAAGAATAGTGCGCCCGCCCAGTTGCAAGTATTGCTTGGGACGGTCCGCGGCCATACGGGCACCGACGCCCGCGGCAGGAATCACGGCCCAGAAGGCCGGTAATGGCTGGGTCATTGGGCCAACTGGTAGAGGGTCTCGCCCTCCTTGACCATGCCCAACTCATGGCGGGCCCGTTCTTCAACGGTCTCCATGCCCTTTTTCAGCTCCATGACTTCGGCGTCCAGAACCCGGTTACGCTCCAGCAGCGCCTCGTTTTCAGCGTGCTGATCCGCAATCTGCTGAGTCAGGTCGGCCACCTGCGCCAGGCTGCCATTACCTACCCACAGGCGGTATTGCAGGCCGGCCAGCAGCAAGAGCAAGACGAGGAACAACCAATTGGGACTGCGCATCGAATATCAGGTATCCAGTGAAAAAAGACAGCCATGCCAAAACTTTGAAGCATCTGACAGCACGAAGCCTGGAAGAACCAGGCTCGTACTCTAAGGCATCAGATTAGCGTCGATAGACCGTTACAGCGATGTTATCGACACAATCCGGTGTCTTTTTAACATCCCAAGCTTAGCCGCGGAATTCGCTGCGACCGTTGTACTTGGCTTTTGCGCCCAATTGCTCTTCGATACGCAGCAGTTGGTTGTACTTGGAAACGCGGTCGGAACGGCACAGCGAACCGGTTTTGATCTGGCCAGCCGAGGTGCCCACGGCCAGGTCGGCAATGGTCGAATCTTCGGTTTCGCCCGAGCGGTGCGAGATAACGGCAGTGTAACCAGCGGCCCTTGGCCATCTGGATGGCTTCCAGGGTTTCGGTCAGGGTGCCGATCTGGTTGAACTTGATCAGGATCGAGTTGGCAATCTTCTTGTCGATGCCTTCTTTCAGGATCTTGGTGTTGGTCACGAACAGGTCGTCGCCCACCAACTGAGTCTTCTCGCCGATCTTGTCGGTAAGAATTTTCCAGCCAGCCCAGTCGGACTCGTCCAGGCCATCTTCAATGGAGATGATCGGGTAACGTTCGGTCAGGCCTTTGAGGTAGTCGGCAAAACCTTCGGCGGTGAACACCTGGCCTTCGCCGGACAGGTTGTACTTGCCGTCTTCGTAGAATTCGCTGGCCGCGCAGTCCAGAGCCAGGGTCACGTCAGTGCCCAGGGTGTAGCCAGCGTTGGCCACGGCTTCGGAGATCACTTTCAGTGCATCTTCGTTGGACGCCAGGTTCGGGGCGAAACCACCTTCGTCACCCACCGCAGTGCTCAGGCCACGAGCCTTCAATACTGCTTTGAGGTGATGGAAAATCTCGGTGCCCATGCGCAGGCCTTCCGAGAAAGTCTTGGCGCCAACCGGCTGAACCATGAATTCCTGGATGTCGACGTTGTTATCGGCGTGCTCGCCACCGTTGATGATGTTCATCATCGGAACCGGCATCGAGTAAACACCCGGCGTGCCGTTCAGGTTGGCGATGTGTGCGTACAGCGGCAGGTCCTGGTCGTGGGCAGCGGCCTTGGCAGCGGCCAGGGACACGGCGAGGATCGCGTTGGCGCCCAGGCTGCCCTTGTTCTCGGTACCGTCCAGCTCGATCATGATGCGGTCGAGGGCTTTCTGGTCAACCGGGTCTTTACCCAACAGCGCAGTGCGAATCGGACCGTTGATGTTGGCAACAGCCTTCAAAACACCTTTGCCCAGATAACGGCTCTTGTCGCCATCACGCAGCTCGAGTGCTTCACGCGAGCCAGTGGAAGCACCGGACGGCGCGCAAGCACTGCCGATGATGCCGTTGTCGAGAAGCACGTCCGCTTCCACGGTGGGATTGCCACGGGAGTCGAGAACTTCACGACCTTTGATGTCGACGATTTTTGCCATTGTTGTAAACACTCCAAAGTTGACTAGAACGCCGCAGGAGCACGACTTGTCGGCGATGGGTCCCTCAAGGACACCGTCGCCGGCAAGCCGTGCTCCCACAAGAGCAGTGCGGCCGTGCGGCCAGAGCGATAAATCGAGCGGTACTTTACCGGAGAATCGAGGATTACGCGGTTTCTACCGTCGGAAAACTCTTAACCAGTTCGTCCAGAGCCTTGAGCTGAGCCAGGAACGGCTCCAGCTTGTCCAGACGCAAGGCGCAAGGGCCGTCACATTTGGCGTTGTCCGGGTCCGGGTGGGCTTCCAGGAACAGACCCGCCAGCGACTGGCTCATGCCCGCCTTGGCCAGATCGGTGACCTGGGCACGGCGGCCGCCAGCGGAGTCGGAGCGACCACCGGGCATTTGCAGTGCGTGGGTTACGTCGAAGAACACCGGGTATTCGAACTGCTTCATGATGCCGAAGCCGAGCATGTCAACCACCAGGTTGTTGTAGCCGAAGCTTGAACCACGCTCACAGAGGATCAACTGATCGTTACCCGCTTCTTCGCATTTGCTCAGGATGTGTTTCATTTCCTGAGGCGCGAGGAATTGGGCTTTCTTGATGTTGATCACCGCACCGGTCTTGGCCATCGCCACGACCAGATCGGTCTGGCGCGACAGGAAGGCCGGCAGCTGGATGATGTCGCAGACTTCAGCAACGACCGCCGCCTGTTCAGGCTCGTGGACGTCCGTGATGATCGGCACGCCGAAAGCTTGCTTGATGTCCTGGAAAATCCGCATGCCTTCTTCGAGGCCCGGGCCACGGTAAGAGGTCACGGAAGAGCGGTTAGCCTTGTCGAAACTGGCCTTGAACACGTAAGGGATACCGAGTTTCTCGGTCACCTTTACGTACTCTTCACAGACCTGCATCGCCATGTCGCGGCTTTCCAGCACGTTCATGCCACCGAACAGCACCATCGGTTTGTCGTTGGCGATTTCGATGTTGCCTACGCGGATGATCTTTTGAGCCATCAGGTTCAAGCCTTCTTCTGGTGTTGAGCCAAAGCTGCTTTGACGAAACCGCTGAACAACGGGTGACCGTCGCGCGGGGTCGAGGTGAACTCAGGGTGGAACTGGCAAGCGACGAACCATGGATGATCCGGTGCTTCAACCACTTCAACCAGCGCGCCATCACCCGAACGACCGGAGATTTTCAGGCCCGCGTCGATCAGTTGCGGCAGCAGCTTGTTGTTCACTTCGTAACGGTGACGGTGACGCTCGACGATAACGTCCTTGGCGTAGCAATCGTGCACCAGGGAACCGGCCTCCAGCAGGCAATCCTGTGCGCCAAGGCGCATGGTGCCGCCCAGATCGGACGATTCGGTACGGGTTTCGACGGCGCCGGTGGCATCTTCCCACTCGGTGATCAGACCCACGACCGGGTGACCGCTGGCGCGATCGAACTCGGTGGAGTTGGCGTCTTTCCAGCCCAGCACGTTACGAGCGAACTCGATGACGGCCACTTGCATGCCCAGGCAGATACCCAGGTACGGAACCTTGTTTTCGCGAGCGTATTGAACGGCAGTGATCTTGCCTTCCACGCCACGCAGACCGAAGCCGCCTGGAACCAGGATCGCATCCACGCCTTCAAGCAGCGCGGTGCCCTGGTTTTCGATGTCTTCGGAGTCGATGTAACGCAGGTTGACCTTGGTACGGTTGCTGATGCCCGCGTGACTCATCGCTTCGATCAGCGATTTGTAAGCGTCCAGCAGCTCCATGTACTTGCCGACCATCGCGATGGTGACTTCGTGTTCCGGGTTCAGCTTGGCATCGACCACCGCTTCCCACTCGGACAGATCGGCACCGCCGCATTGCAGGCCGAAACGCTCCACGACGAAATCATCCAGGCCCTGGGAGTGCAGAATGCCCGGGATCTTGTAGATGGTGTCGGCGTCTTCCAGCGCGATAACCGCACGTTCTTCAACGTTGGTGAACTGCGCGATCTTGCGACGCGAGGAAATGTCGATCGGGTGATCGGAGCGGCATACCAGCACGTCTGGCTGCAGGCCGATGGAACGCAATTCCTTGACCGAGTGCTGGGTAGGCTTGGTTTTGGTCTCGCCGGCGGTGGCGATGTACGGCACCAGCGTCAGGTGCATCAGCATCGCGCGCTTGGCGCCGACTTCGAAACGCAATTGACGGATGGCTTCGAGGAACGGTTGGGACTCGATGTCACCCACGGTGCCACCGATCTCGACCATGGCCACGTCGGCATCGCCGGCACCCTTGATGATGCGGCGCTTGATTTCGTCGGTGATGTGCGGGATCACCTGGATGGTTGCGCCCAGGTAGTCACCACGGCGCTCTTTGCGCAGGACGTGTTCGTAGACACGGCCAGTGGTGAAGTTGTTGTTCTGGGTCATGGTCGTGCGGATGAACCGCTCGTAGTGGCCCAGGTCCAGGTCAGTCTCGGCGCCGTCGTGGGTGACGAACACTTCACCGTGCTGGAACGGGCTCATGGTGCCCGGGTCAACGTTGATGTACGGGTCCAGCTTGAGCATGGTGACCTTAAGTCCCCGCGCCTCCAGGATGGCCGCCAATGAAGCCGATGCAATGCCTTTCCCCAATGAAGAAACAACACCGCCCGTGACGAATATGTAGCGCGTCATGAAAAACCCTAGAAGTCTGCGTTAAAGCGGTCCGAGCCGCCGGGGAAAGCGAAGGAAGGCCGAAGCCCCCGATCACCTGCATTAGTCACAGTGCATCTTTCAAAAAAACCGCCGCGTTGGGACAGACCGGAAGTGAAAACACCGGTACGTTGCTCGCTACACATTTTTTGGAATCGCCCAGCAAAGACTGCTTGGTAATCGGCAACTCCTGCAATTCAGTCGAATCCACAGAAGTTGTATCAAGAAGGGAGCGTAGTCTACCGGAAAGCCCCTTTCAGCTCAAACCTTGATCTTGGTTTGCTGGCTGCCAGTGCAAACGCCAGTCGCCATGGGCACTTCCCGCAAGCCCCGGGAGGTTGGCAACCGCCAACAACTGCCCGTCGCGGTAGAGCAGCGGCAATCTGCCACGGGCAAACAGCGGCAGGCCGCTTTCGTTGAGCAGGCGCTTGAGATCACGATGGCCGCGACCGGGCAACGACATGACCTCGCCACCCTGCCGGTAGCGAACACTCAGTACGCCTTCCGGGGGCTGGCCGCTGAAGGCCAGGTGACCGTTATCCGGTAAATGCAGCGCCTGGACCGGGGCCGTCCAGCACTGATCCAGCACCGGCGCATGCAGCCAGTTGGCAGACAGCCACCAGATCCGTCCACCGGCACGATGCAACTCGCCGTCTGCCAGACGCCAGATCGGCCGCGCATCGCTGGCGGCATCGCGCACACTGTTCCAACCCGACCAGTGGTCGCTGTCCGGCAGCCGCGTCAACGGCGCAAGCCAATGGCTGAGGACATTGCGCTGACGAGCGGTGGAGAGTTTTTCAAGCGCTGCCATGTCCAGAGAGGGCACACCCAGCCAATCAAACTCGCTGACGGTCGCTGCATGAACCCGATCCATCTCGGCCAGCTCATCCAGCAATTCCTGCGCCTCGCTCAAGTGCGCGGCGCTTCGAGCGATGGTGGCCACGGCCTGCGGCCAACGCTGCGTGAGCGCCGGGAAAATCTGCTGGCGAAGGTAATTACGGGAAAACTGCTGATCGGCGTTCGAAGGGTCTTCCACCCAGCTCAATTGATGCGCAGCGGCATAGGCTTCCAGTTCGCGCCGCGCCACACAAAGCAGCGGCCGCAGCAAATGCCCGCCACCCAGCGGACGCTCCAGCGGCATGGCTGACAACCCTCTCACCCCCGCCCCGCGCAGCAGGCGAAACAGCAAGGTTTCCGCCTGATCGTCGCGGTGCTGGGCGGTCAGCAGCAGCTCACCAGGATGAGTCGCCGCGACAAAAGCGCCATAGCGCGCATCACGGGCCGCACGCTCAAGGCTGGCGCCGGGTTGAACCTGGACGCGAACCACCTCTAACGGCACACCCAGCGCATCACACACCGACTGACAATGCGCCGGCCACGCATCAGCCGCAGCCTGAAGGCCGTGATGCACATGAATGGCTTTGAGTTTGGGCAGGGGTTGGTTTTTAGCAAGCTGCGCTAGAAGGTGCAGCAGGACAGTGGAATCGAGGCCACCGGAAAAGGCGACGCGCCAGGTCGGCGCGGTGCGCCAGGGAGCCAGACTCAGCAGCAGCCTGGCAGGCAGGTCAATCCTGGATGAACTCATAATGTTCACTTGGCCCAAATCAAATGTGGGAGCGAGCTTGCTCGCGATGGCGGTGTAACAGCCAACCTATTGGTTGAATGTTAAATCGCCATCGCGAGCAAGCTCGCTCCCACATGGGTAGAGCGAGGTCAGATCAGAGACCGTAGCTCATCAGACGCTCGTAACGGCGAGCCAGCAACGCATCGTTGTCGAACTTCTTCAGCATCGCCAGTTGCGAGCTCAGCTCGGCACGGATCGAAGCCGCAGCAGCCGCCGGATTGCGGTGTGCGCCGCCCAGTGGTTCGCTGATCACTTTGTCGACGATACCCAGGCCTTTCAGGCGCTCGGCGGTGATGCCCATCGCTTCAGCGGCATCCGGGGCTTTTTCGGCGGTTTTCCACAGAATCGAAGCACAACCTTCCGGCGAGATCACCGCGTAGGTCGAATACTGCAGCATGTTCAACTGATCGCACACACCGATCGCCAGCGCACCACCGGAACCACCCTCACCGATCACGGTGGCGATGATTGGGGTTTTCAGGCGCGCCATGACCCGCAGGTTCCAGGCAATCGCTTCGCTCTGGTTACGCTCTTCAGCGTCGATACCCGGGTATGCACCCGGGGTGTCGATGAAGGTCAGGATCGGCATTTTGAAACGCTCGGCCATTTCCATCAGGCGGCAAGCCTTGCGGTAGCCTTCCGGACGCGGCATGCCGAAGTTGCGGCGAACCTTCTCGCGCACCTCGCGACCTTTCTGGTGACCGATGATCATCACCGGCTGGTCGTCCAGACGGGCAACACCGCCAACGATGGCTGCGTCGTCGGAGAAGTGGCGATCACCGTGCAACTCATCGAACTCGGTGAAGATGTGTTCGATGTAGTCCAGGGTGTACGGGCGACGCGGGTGACGCGCCAGGCGTGCGATCTGCCAACTGGTCAGCTTGCCGAAGATGTCTTCGGTGAGCGTGCTGCTCTTGTCTTGCAGGCGGGAGATTTCATCGCCGATATTCAGCGAATTGTCATTACCGACCAAGCGCAACTCTTCGATCTTGGCTTGCAGGTCGGCGATCGGCTGTTCGAAATCAAGAAAATTCGGGTTCATAGGCGTCCGTCTTGGGTCGACGTCCAAGAGAGCTTGGGCCGGCCGGTTGTCTATTCGCGCCCTACCTTAAGGGAGAGGCGCGTTGAGGTCGAGATTAAAAATTCGGATCGAGATCAGGGCACACTCTTGATAACAAGAAAACACGTACCTGACCGTCAACGGTATTGGAGGAAGACGTTGTCTCGCCCGAACTGGTCACGCAGGGCTTGAATCAAGGCATCCGCCGGATCGATTCGCCAGGTCTCGCCAAACTGCAACAAGGCCTTGGCATCGGGGCTGGTGTATTCCATGGTAATCGGGCACGCGCCCCGGTGGCGCTTGAACAACTCGCCCAGCCAGCGTAGCTGATCGCCTTTGAGGTCTTGGGTCTGGACCTTCAAGCGCAGGCTTTCGGCCAGGTTGGTGCGCGCATCTTCCATGCTCATCACCCGCTTGACCCGCAAGCGCAGGCCGCCGGAGAAGTCGTCATTGCTGACCTCGCCTTCGACCACCACCATGGCATCGGTCTGCAACAGCGACTGCGCCGAATGGAAGGCCTCAGCAAACAACGACGCCTCGATGCGGCCCGAGCGGTCGTCGAGGGTGATGAAGCCCATCTTGTCGCCCTTTTTGTTCTTCATGACCCGCAGCGCGATGATCATGCCCGCAACCGTCTGGGTATCGCGCGCCGGCTTCAGGTCGATGATGCGTTGGCGGGCGAAACGGCGGATCTCACCTTCGTACTCGTCAATCGGGTGACCGGTGAGGTACAGGCCCAGGGTATCTTTCTCCCCTTTCAGCCGTTCCTTGAGGGTCAGCTCCTTGGCCTTGCGGTGATTGGCGTAGACATCGGCGTCTGCTTCAACGAACAGGCCACCAAACAGGTCGGCGTGACCGCTGTCGTGCGTACGGGCGGTCTGCTCGGCCGCCTTGATCGCTTCTTCCATGGCCGTCAGCAAGACCGCCCGATTGAGGTCGATATTGGCCTGATAAGCCTTCGGCTCATCGTGGAAATACGGGCCAAGGCGATCCAGAGCGCCACTGCGGATCAAGCCGTCGAGGGTTCGTTTGTTGATGCGCTTGAGGTCGACCCGGGCGCAAAAATCGAACAGGTCCTTGAACGGCCCGTCCTGGCGCGCCTCGGTAATCGCCTCGACCGGCCCCTCGCCAACCCCCTTGATCGCGCCCAGCCCGTAAATAATGCGGCCTTCGTCATTCACCGTGAACTTGAACTCGGAGGTATTCACATCCGGCGCGTCGAGACGCAGCTTCATGGTGCGAATTTCTTCGATCAAGGTCACAACCTTGTCGGTGTTGTGCATATCCGCCGACAGCACCGCGGCCATGAACGGCGCCGGGTAATGAGCTTTCAGCCACGCGGTCTGGTACGACACCAGACCGTAGGCGGCGGAGTGAGACTTGTTGAAGCCATAACCGGCGAACTTCTCTACCAGGTCGAAGATGTTACCCGCAAGATCGGCATCGATATTGTTGGTGGCGCAACCTTCAATGAAACCGCCGCGCTGCTTGGCCATTTCTTCGGGTTTCTTCTTGCCCATGGCTCGCCGCAGCATGTCCGCACCACCGAGGGTGTAACCGGCCATGACCTGGGCAATCTGCATCACCTGTTCCTGATACAGGATGATGCCGTACGTCGGCGCCAGTACCGGCTTGAGGCCTTCGTACTGGTAATCCGAGTGCGGGTACGCCAGTTCGGCGCGACCGTGCTTACGGTTGATGAAGTCGTCCACCATGCCCGATTGCAGCGGGCCTGGGCGGAACAGTGCTACCAGGGCGATCAAGTCTTCCAGGCAGTCGGGCTTGAGCTTTTTGATCAGCTCTTTCATACCTCGCGACTCAAGCTGGAACACCGCGGTGGTTTCAGCTTTTTGCAGCAGCGTGTACGTCGGCTTGTCGTCCAGCGGGATAAACGCGATATCCAGCGGCGGTTCGTCGACCTTGGCGCGGTCGCGGTTAATGGTTTTCAGCGCCCAGTCGATGATCGTCAGGGTCCGCAGCCCCAGGAAGTCGAACTTCACCAGACCGGCCGCCTCGACGTCGTCCTTGTCGAACTGGGTAACGAGACCGCCGCCCTCTTCGTCGCAATAGATCGGCGAGAAGTCGGTCAGCTTGGTCGGCGCAATAACCACACCACCGGCGTGCTTGCCGACGTTACGCACCACGCCTTCAAGCTTGCGGGCCATTTCCCAGATTTCCGCGGCTTCTTCATCGACCTTGATAAAGTCACGCAGGATTTCTTCCTGTTCGTAGGCTTTTTCCAGGGTCATGCCGACTTCGAACGGAATCATCTTCGACAGACGATCCGCCAGCCCGTAGGACTTGCCCTGCACCCGCGCCACGTCGCGGACCACAGCCTTGGCGGCCATGGAACCGAAGGTGATGATCTGGCTTACCGCGTTGCGACCGTACTTCTCGGCCACGTAGTCGATCACGCGGTCGCGACCGTCCATGCAGAAGTCGACGTCGAAGTCGGGCATGGAAACCCGTTCCGGGTTAAGGAAACGTTCGAACAGCAGGTCATATTCCAGCGGGTCGAGGTCGGTGATCTTCTGCACATAGGCCACCAGCGACCCGGCACCCGACCCACGGCCCGGGCCTACCGGTACGCCGTTGCTCTTGGCCCACTGGATAAAGTCCATAACGATCAGGAAGTAACCGGGAAACCCCATCTGGATGATGATATCCAGCTCGAAATTCAACCGGTCGACGTAAACCTGACGCTTGGCTTCGTAGTCTTCGGTGGTGTCCTTGGGCAGCAGCACGCTCAAGCGCTCTTCGAGGCCATCGAAGGACACCTTGCGGAAATACTCGTCGATGGTCATGCCATCGGGAATCGGGAAGTTGGGCAGGAAGTGCGTGCCCAGCTTCACTTCGATGTTGCAACGCTTGGCGATCTCGACGGTGTTTTCCAGCGCCTCAGGCAAGTCGCTGAACAACTCGGCCATTTCCTCGGCACTTTTGAGGTACTGCTGGTCGCTGTAATTCTTGGAGCGACGCGGGTCGTCGAGCGCCCGGCCTTCGCCGATGCACACGCGGGTTTCGTGAGCCTCGAAGTCCTGCTGCTTGATGAAGCGCACATCGTTGGTCGCCACCAGCGGCGCGCCGATTTTTTCGGCCAGGGCCACGGCGCCGTGCAGTTGCTCTTCGTCGTTGGGGCGGTTGGTGCGCTGCACTTCCAGATAGAAACGATCCGGGAACACCGCCATCCATTCGCGCGCCAGGATTTCGGCTTCGTCTGGGTTGCCGCTGAGCATGGCGATACCGATCTCGCCCTCTTTGGCCGCCGACAGCATGATCAAGCCTTCGTTGGCCTCGGCCACCCACTCGCGCTCAATGATGATCTGGCCGTTACGCTGACCGTCAATGAAGCCTCGGGAGATCAACTCGGTGAGGTTGCGATAACCCACGGCGTTCATCGCCAGGAAGCTGATGCGGCTCAGCGGGTTATCCGGATCTTTGTTCGACAGCCACAGGTCGGCGCCACAGATCGGCTTGATCCCGGCGCCCATGGCGTTTTTGTAGAACTTGACCAGGGAACACATGTTGTTCTGGTCGGTGACCGCCACGGCAGGCATGTTCATGCCGACCAGGGTCTTGACCAGCGGTTTGATCCGCACCAGACCATCGACCAGGGAGTATTCAGTGTGCAGGCGTAGGTGAACGAATGAAGCCGGCATAGTGATCCTGCTAATAACGTGGAGACAACAAGGCCCGGAAATCCGGCACTTTAAAGCGGCTGCGCTTTAAAGTGCCGGATTGTACCGGGCCTTGGTAAAAACATCAGCCTTGCGACTAACGCTCGATCAAACCCTCACGCGCCTCGTAAGCCAGCCGCACAGGGGCGAAGGAGCGTCGGTGAATGGGTGTCGGCCCCAAACGGGCCAAGGCTTCCAGATGAACGGGAGTCGGGTAGCCTTTGTGGCCGCCGATGCCGTACCCCGGATAAATCAGTTCGAAAGCAGCCATTTCGCGATCCCGGCTGACTTTCGCCAGAATCGAGGCGGCGGCAATCGCCGGCACCTTGCTATCGCCCTTGACCACCGCTTCGGCAGGCATTGCCAGTTGCGGGCATCGGTTGCCATCGATCATCGCCAGTTTCGGCATGATGTGCAGGCCTGCGACCGCGCGCTGCATGGCCAGCATGGTGGCGTGCAGGATATTCAGCTCGTCGATTTCTTCAACTTCGGCACGCGCGATACACCAGCTCAGGGCTTTCTCGCGGATTTCGTCGTAGAGCTTTTCGCGGCGTGCTTCGGTGAGCTTCTTCGAATCGTTGAGACCGAGAATCGGTCGGCTCGGATCGAGGATCACTGCCGCCGTTACGACCGCACCGCACAACGGACCACGACCGACTTCATCGACACCCGCCACAAGGTCTTCGGCGTCTGCGACGAGGGTGAAATCCAGGCCCATTTGCATCTTTACATTACTCATTGAGGTTTGCCGATCAAGTTAAGGACGGCGTCTGCGGCCTGATTCGAAGCATCAAGGCGCAAGGTGCGGTGAATCTGATCAAACCCGGCAGTCTGCTCTTCGCCACCCTCGATCAACGGCAACAGGGTCTGCGCCAGCGCCTCGGGCGTTGCATCGTCCTGCAGCAACTCGGGTACCAGCAAACGCTGGGCCAGCAAGTTCGGCAACGAGATGTAGGGGCTTTTGACCATGCGCTTGAGAATCCAGAACGTCAGCGGCGCCAGGCGATAAGCAACCACCATCGGCCGCTTGTGCAACAAGGCCTCCAGCGTCGCTGTGCCGGAGGCAATCAGCACCGCATCACAGGCGGCCAGCGCTTGATGTGACCGACCATCGAGCAGTGTCACCGGCAAATCACGCCCCACCAGCAACGCTTCGATCTGCTCGCGACGCTCCGGGCTGGCACACGGCATGACAAACCGCACACCCGGACACAGCGCACGTAAACGCTCGGCCGTATCAAGGAACAAGCCACCCAGGCGTCCGACTTCACCGCCTCGGCTGCCCGGCATCAACGCGACCAACGGGCCAGCGGTCAATCCCAGCTCAGCGCGAGCGGCAGCACGATCAGCCTCCAAGGGAATGGCATCGGCCAGCGAATGGCCGACGAACCGCACGGGCACGCCTTTCTCTTCGTAGAATTTGGCTTCAAACGGGAACAACGTCAGCATCAAATCGCAGCCTTCGCGGATCTTCAGCACGCGCTTCTGCCGCCAGGCCCAGACTGAAGGGCTGACGTAGTGCACGGTCTTGATGCCGGCCTGACGCAGTTTGAGTTCGATATTGAGGGTGAAGTCCGGCGCATCGATGCCGATGAACACGTCCGGCTTTTCCGCGATCAGGGTCGCGATCAGCTTCTTGCGTCGAGCAAGCAACTCACGCAAACGCCCCAGGACTTCAACCAGCCCCATGACCGCCAGGCGTTCCATTGGAAAGTATGAGGTCAGGCCTTCGGCCTGCATCAGCGGACCGCCAACACCGATGAACTCAACGTCTCGGTGCTGAACCTTCAGCGCACGCATCAAACCTGCACCCAGAATATCGCCGGAGGCTTCGCCCGCCACCAGCGCAATACGCAGATTGGCCATGGTTAACGGGTGATGCCGCGAGTCGATGACTGGATCGAGTCGCGGAAGACCGCGACTTCGGGAAACTGTGCCGAAGGCTCGGCCAGCTCGGCAAGCGCCTGCTCAACGGTCAGGCCCTGGCGATAAACCACTTTGTAGGCACGGCGCAACGCGTGGATGGCGTCTTCGCTGAAACCACGACGGCGCATGCCTTCGAAGTTCATGCTACGGGCTTCTGCCGGGTTGCCGAACACCGTGACGTAGGCCGGAACATCCTTGCCAATGGCCGTACCCATGCCGGAAAAGCTGTGGGTGCCGATATGGCAATACTGGTGAACCAGGGTAAAACCGGACAGGATCGCCCAGTCTTCAACATGCACATGGCCCGCCAGTGCGGTGTTGTTGACCAGAATGCAGTGGTTGCCGATCACGCTGTCATGGCCGATATGGGCATAAGCCATGATCAGGTTGTGGTCGCCCAGGGTCGTTTCGGAACGGTCCTGGACGGTGCCACGGTGAATCGTCACGCCTTCACGGATGATGTTGTGGTCACCGATCACCAGGCGGGTCTCTTCACCCTTGTACTTCAGATCGGGCGTGTCCTCACCTACCGATGAAAACTGGTAGATGCGGTTGTGCTTGCCAATCCGGGTCGGGCCCTTAAGTATCACGTGCGGCCCGATCACTGTTCCCTCGCCGATTTCCACACCTGCGCCGACGATCGACCAAGGGCCGACCTCGACGTCGTTGGCCAGAATGGCCGTCGGATCGATGATTGCGCGAGGGTCAATCAAACTCATACTTTTTGTTCCGCACAGATGATCTCGGCCGAGCATACCGGCTTGCCATCCACCGACGCCTGGCATTCAAACTTCCAGATCTTGCGCTTGCAGCTGATGAACGTGGCTTCAAGGATCAATTGGTCGCCAGGCTTGACCGGCTGACGGAAACGCAGCTTGTCGGAGCCGACGAAGTAGTAAAGGGTGCCATCGGCAGGTTTCACGTCCAGCATCTTGAAACCCAGGATGCCTGCGGCCTGCGCCATCGCCTCGATGATCAGCACGCCCGGCATGATCGGGTGCGCCGGAAAGTGACCATTGAAGAACGGTTCGTTGATGCTGACATTCTTGTAGGCACGAATGCGCTTGCCTTCAACATCCAGATCCACCACCCGGTCCACCAGCAGGAACGGGTAACGGTGAGGCAGGTATTCGCGAATCTCGTTGATGTCCATCATTTCGGGGGGAAGCCTATGTAAAGATTGGGAGCGCGCGGCAAACGCGCACTCCGCTAGCAAATCAAGGAGGCAGTCTAGCGGCTGAGCACACTTGATATGGAAATGGTATCAGCCTTCAGATGAAGCATTGGCGTCAGGGGTCACGTCCCCTACACGCTTCTCCAGCTGTCGCAAACGCCGCGCGATGTCATCGAGCTGACGGATGCGAGCCGCGCTTTTGCGCCATTCGGCCGCTGGCTGCATGGCTGTACCAGATGAGTAGGAGCCCGGCTCGGTAATCGAGTGAGTCACCATCGTCATCCCGGTCAGGAAAACGTTGTCGCAAATATCAATGTGTCCTACCAGCCCTACACCACCAGCGAGCATGCAATGCTTGCCGATTTTGGTACTGCCGGAAATCCCCACGCAAGCGGCCATGGCGGTGTGGTCGCCGACCTGCACGTTGTGGGCAATTTGAATCTGGTTGTCGAGCTTCACGCCATTACCGATCACGGTATCGGCCAGCGCACCGCGATCAATAGCGGTGTTAACGCCAATTTCGACATCGTCGCCGATCAACACGCCGCCGACCTGGGCAATTTTCTGCCAGATGCCCTTCTCGTTGGCAAAGCCGAAGCCTTCACCGCCCAGCACCGCACCCGACTGAATCACCACTCGCTTGCCGACCCGCACGTCGTGATACAGCGTCACACGCGGAGCCAGCCAGCCACCTTCGCCGATTTCGCTACGTGCGCCGATGAAGCAATGAGCGCCAATCGTCACGCCCGCGGCGATCCGTGCAGCACTTTCGATCACGGCAAACGCACCAATACTCGCCGCTGGGTCAACCACCGCATCCTCAGCCACAACGGCTGTCGGATGAACCCCGGCAGCAGCCTTGGGCTTCGGATCAAACAGATGGGAAACCCGCGCATACGCGGCATACGGGTCAGGCACAACCAGCGCATCACCGGCAAACCCTTCGGCATCGGCGGCCTTCAGCAACACAGCTGCGGCTTGGCTTTCGGCCAGGTATTTACGGTATTGGGGATTTGCCAGAAAGCTCAACTGAGCTGGGCCAGCCTCCTGCAAGGTGGCTAGCCCAGTAATTTCTTTCTCCGCAGAGCCACGCAACGTGGCCCCGAGGAACTCGGCCAACTGGCCGAGTTTTATAGTCGCTGTCATGGATTACTTCAGTTGGTTCATGCGCTCGATAACCTGGCGGGTGATGTCGTACTGAGGTTTGACGTCAATCACTGCACCACGCTCGAAGACCAGGTCAAAAGCACCTTTTTTGATGACTTCTTCCACAGCGCTATCCAGTTTTGGCTTGAGCTGCTTCAGCATTTCACGGTCAGCAACGGCTTTGGCTTCGTTCAGCTCTTTAGACTGGAACTGGAAGTCACGGGCCTTTTGCTTGAATTCCAGCTCAAGGCGTTCGCGCTCGCCCTGGGCCATTTTATCGCCACCGCTGACCAGACGATCCTGGATGCCTTTGGCACTGCTTTCCAGAGTCTTGAGCTTGGTCAGTTGCGGACCGAACTTCTTCTCGGCGTCCACGGCGTACTTCTTCGCCGCATCCGACTCCAGCAGAGCCATTTGGTAGTTCAGTACCGCAATTTTCATTTCGGCAAATGCCGGGGTCGCTACCAGGACAGTCGCCAGGAGAACCAATTGAGTCAACTTACGCACGATGCACTCCTACAAAATCCATTGTCGTTATCTTGGGTCAGGCTCTTAGAAAGTCTGACCGAGGGAGAATTGGAACACCTGAGTCTCAGCGTTATCCGGTTCCTTGATCGGCATCGCCAACGCAAAGCTCAATGGCCCCAGTGCAGTAACCCACGTCACACCGACACCGACCGAGCTGGCCAGACCGGAGAGATCGATATTGTTGCACTCAATTTTCTTGCCAGTAGCCGATACCTTGTTCGAAGAGCAATTGCTGTCGAACACGTTACCAACGTCCCAGAAGACCGAGGTCCGCAACGAACGCTGATCCTTGACGAAGGGCAGCGGGAACAGAATTTCTACACCACCTTGAACCAGCACGTTACCACCGAACGGCAGAGGGTCCTGGTCCGGGTCTTTGCTTGTACCAGGATTCTTGCCGGTACTTGGCGTACTGCGAGGACCCAGGGTACTGTCCTTGAAGCCACGAACCGAGTTGAAACCGCCTGCGTAGTAGTTCTCGTAGAACGGTAGACCATCTGTCGAACCGTAGCCATCGCCATAACCGAGTTCGGTATGCAGACGCATGGTGTAGTTGTCAGTCAACGGCTGGAACAACTGACCGCGATAGTCGAGTTTGAAGAACGACAGGTCGCTGCCTGGCGTGGTGGCTTCCAGGGTCAGGCTCTGGGAATGGCCACGTGTCGCCAATACACCCTTGTTCAGGGTCGACTCGGACCAACCGGCCGATGCCTTGAAGTTCAGGTAGTTGTCGCCTTCCTTTTTCACGAAATCAAAAATTTCGTCAACGGTGTACTTACCGGTATTGATTTTGTCTTGCTGCGCGGTCAGACCGAAGGTCAGACGCGAGGTTTCGCTGATCGGATAGCCGACGCTGACGCCAGCACCCAGGCTGTCTACCGCATAGTTGGCCACATCGACATCGAGGTCTTTGTAGTCAGTGGTGCGATAGAACGCGTTGTAACCCAGGCTCACGCCATCAGCAGTCCAGTAGGGGTCGACATAACCGAAGTTATAGCGGCTCTGGTATTCGCTACGGGTCAGGCCGATGCTGACCTTGTTACCTGTACCCAGGAAGTTGTTCTGGGTGATCGAACCGCCCAGGATCAAACCGGCGCTCTGAGCAAAACCAACGCTGGCGGTGATCGAACCGGAAGCTTGCTCTTCAACACTGTAGTTCACGTCTACCTGGTCGTCGGTGCCCGGTACAGCCGGCGTCTCGACGTTGACTTCCTTGAAGAAGCCCAGGCGCTCCAGACGGGTCTTGGACTGGTCGATCAGGTAGGTCGAAGCCCAGCCACCTTCCATCTGGCGCATTTCACGGCGCAGTACTTCGTCTTCCGACTTGGTGTTGCCGCGGAAGTTGATGCGGTTTACATAAGCACGCTTGCCCGGATCAACCACAAAGGTGATATCGACAGTGTGATCATCGTCGTGTGGCTGCGGTACGCCGTTGACGTTGGCGAAGGTATAACCCTCGTTACCCAGACGACGCGTGATCAGTTCGGAGGTGGTGGTCATCAGCTTGCGCGAGAACACCTGGCCTTTCTGAACCAGCAACAGAGCCTTGACCTGGTCTTCAGGGACTTTCAGGTCGCCGCTCAGCTTGACGTCACGAACGCTGTACTTTTCGCCTTCGTTAACGTTGACGGTGACGTAGACGTGTTTCTTGTCCGGGGTGATGGACACCTGGGTCGAGGCGATATCCATGTTGATATAGCCACGGTCCAGGTAGTAGGAACGCAGGCGTTCCAGGTCACCGGAGAGTTTTTCACGAGCGTACTTGTCATCGTTCTTGAAGAACGACAACCAGTTGGTGGTCTTGAGTTCGAACAGGTCGATCAGGTCTTCGTCGGCGAAAACGGTGTTACCCACCACGTTGATGTGCTGGATAGCAGCAACGGTGCCTTCGTTGATATTGACCTTCAAGGCAACGCGGTTACGCGGCTGCGGCACCACTTCGGTGTCGACGGTCGCCGAGTAGCGGCCCTGAGCGACGTATTGACGCTGCAGTTCGTTACGCACGCCTTCAAGGGTCGCACGCTGGAAGATCTCGCCTTCGGCCAGACCGGACTGTTTGAGACCTTTCATCAAGTCATCAGTGGAGATCGCCTTATTGCCATCGATCTCGATACTGGCGACCGATGGGCGCTCGACTACCGTGATGACCAGGACATTTCCATCGCGGCCCAGCTGGATATCTTGAAAGAAACCGGTTTTGAACAGCGCACGAGTGGATTCCACCAGGCGACGATCATCCGCCTGTTCACCGACGTTCAACGGCAAGGCACCAAAGACGCTACCCGCGGAGACCCGCTGGAGGCCATTGACGCGAATATCGGAGATAGTGAAGGACTCGGCGTGAACTTCGGCGATCATCAATACGGTGAGAACCGCAGTTAGCAGCAGACGTTTCATGAAGTCCTTTCTTATTCCAACTGGCAATAAACAAACTGCCGCAAAATGCGGCAGATTCGCAATTCAGCGAAGCGTTACAGTCGACCCAGATCGTTGACCAGAGCAAGCAACATCACCCCGACCACCAAACTGATACCGATCTGTATCCCCCAACCCTGCACCCGATCCGACAAGGGACGACCACGCGCCCACTCGATCAGATAAAACAACAAATGCCCCCCATCCAGTACAGGGATGGGCAACAAATTGAGAACTCCCAGGCTAATACTCAGATAAGCAAGGAAATTCAAGAAATCAGCGACACCCGACTGGGCAGAAGCGCCCGCCACTTTAGCAATGGTTATCGGTCCACTCAAGTTTTTTACCGAGAGCTCGCCGAACAACATTTTCTTTAGCGAATCAAGGGTCAGCACACTCATGGTCCAGGTGCGACGCGCGCCCTCGCCAATCGCCGCGACAGGGCCGAAGCTGACCTCGCGAATCATCTCTGGCGGCCAGTCGACAACCTTGACGCCAGCCCCCAGATAACCGCTCGCTGCTTTCGCACCACCGCGCGCCGCCAAGGTAACAGGGACGTCGATTTGAGCACCGTCGCGCTCGACATGCAGCACAATTTTGGTATCAGGACGTACACGGACCCAGTCGACCACTTGCTGCCAATCGTTGAGCACCTGACCGTCCAGCGCCAGCAAGCGATCGCCGGTTTTCAGCCCGGCAGCCTGAGCCGGGCCTTTCGGATCGAGTTCAGCCAGCACCGGCGGCAACGCCGGACGCCACGGACGAATACCCAGCGAGCGAATCGGGTCTGGCTCATTGGCACCCTTGAGCCAATGATCGAGCGTCAGCTCACGCGGCGAATCGGCACTGGAACCCTGCTCACGAACCAGCAACTGCAACGCACCGCTTTCCCCCAGTCGACGAACCAACTGCAGATTGACTGCGGCCCACCCGGAAGTCGGCTCGCCATCAATCGCAATAATTTCCTGCCCAGGGCTCAAACCCGCCTTGGCGGCAATACTGCCCGCCTCGACCGCCCCGATGACCGGGCGCACCTGCTCGCTGCCGAGCATGGCCAGCGCCCAGAAAAACACAAAAGCCAACAAGAAGTTGGCAATGGGACCGGCCGCCACGATGGCGATCCGCTGACGAACGGTTTTACGATTGAACGATTGATCGAGCTGGTCAGCCGGTACTTCGCCTTCGCGCTCATCGAGCATTTTGACGTAGCCACCCAGGGGAATGGCCGCAATCACGAATTCCGTGCCACGCTTGTCGTGCCAGCGCAACAACGGCATGCCGAAGCCTACGGAGAAGCGCAGAACCTTCACGCCACAGCGGCGGGCGACCCAAAAATGGCCGAATTCATGGAAGGTGACCAGCACACCCAATGCCACCAGGGTGCCGACAATCATATAGAGCGCGCTCATCTGCTTTCTCCGCAATCCTATTCAGTACTGCCGCATGCTTGCGCCCGGCTGCACCTATCGTCCGTGACGACTCAACCATTGCCCGGCCAGGCTTCGTGCCTTGGCGTCCGCCGTAAACACTGCATCGAGATCATCAACCGCAACCACAGGCTCGAGATTCAAGACTTCCTCAATGATACTCGCGATCTCCAAGTAACGGACACGCCCATCAAGAAACGCAGCGACCGCCACTTCATTGGCCGCATTCAGCATGGCTGGCGCGCTGTTACCCGACTCTGCAGCCTGACGAGCCAGGCGCAGGCAAGGGAAACGATCTTCATCGGGCGCCTGGAAATCCAGTCGTGCGATGGCAAACAGGTCCAACGGCGCCACACCGGAGTCGATCCGCTCAGGCCACGCCAGCGCATTGGAAATCGGCGTGCGCATGTCCGGGTTACCCAACTGCGCCAGCACCGAGCCGTCAACATAGTCGACCAGCGAATGAATGACGCTTTGCGGGTGAATCACCACTTCAATCTGGGATGGCTTGGCATCGAACAACCAGCAGGCCTCGATCAACTCCAGGCCTTTGTTCATCATGCTGGCCGAATCGACTGAAATCTTGCGCCCCATCGACCAGTTAGGGTGGGCACAGGCCTGATCAGGCGTCACATGCGCCAGTTCGGACAACGGCGTCTGCCGGAACGGACCGCCAGAAGCTGTCAGTAAAATCCGCCGCACACCCACAGCACTGAGGCCACGGGCAAAGTCCTGCGGCATGCACTGGAAAATTGCGTTGTGCTCACTGTCGATCGGCAAGAGCACCGAACCGCTTTTGCGCACTGCCTGCATGAACAAGGCGCCGGACATGACCAATGCTTCTTTGTTGGCCAGAAGGATCTTCTTGCCCGCCTCGACCGCTGCCAGCGTTGGACGCAGCCCCGCCGCACCGACAATCGCCGCCATGACCGCATCGACCTCAGGGTCGGAGGCAACCTGACACAACCCCGCCTCACCCACGAGTACTCGCGTAGACAGGCCGGCGGCACGCAAATCGTCCTGCAACCCACGAGCCGCAACCAACTCAGGCACAACCGCGAAGCGCGGCGTATGACGAATACACAGTGCCAACAACTCAGCCAATCGGGTAAAGCCGCTCAGGGCGAACACCTGATAACGCTGCGGATGACGAGCAATGACATCCAGCGTGCTCAGGCCGATCGAGCCTGTAGCCCCCAGGACAGTAATCTGTTGTGGGCGACTCACGGCATCATCACCCACAGCAACACTGCGAACACTGGAATGGCCGCCGTCAGACTGTCGATACGATCCAGGATACCGCCATGCCCCGGCAACAGGTTACTGCTGTCCTTGATCCCCGATTGGCGCTTGAACATGCTTTCAGTCAAGTCGCCGACCACTGAGATCAGCACAACAATCGCCGCTCCAATCAGCCCCATCAGGATCTGGGCAACGCTCCAGTCGCGAACCAAACCGACAACGGCGGTAATCAGCAGACTCAATGCCAGACCGCCGTACACACCCTCCCAACTCTTGCCAGGACTGACCAGCGGCGCCAGCTTGCGCTTACCGAAAGCCCGGCCGGAGAAGTACGCACCGATGTCCGCTCCCCAGACCAACACCATGACCGCCATGATCAACCAGTTACCCAGCGGGTACTGCTTGATCAGGACCAGCCCCTGCCAGGCAGGCAGCAGAATCAGCAGACCGATGACCAGTTTGCAGGCCGCGCTGGCCCAATGCTCGCTGGTTTTGGGATAAGTCAGCACCAGGAAGGTCGCCGCCGCCCACCACAGAACAGCAGCACCCAACACCCAGGGTGCAAGCCCCGGCAGCAGATGCATGACAAACAGCATGGCCGCGACAACCACCGCATAAGCCACGCGCAATGGCTGGGCAGTAAAGCCTGCAAGACGCGCCCACTCCCACGCACCGAGCGTCACGACCAGCCCGATGAACAGCGCAAACCCGGAACCTTCGAGCAGGAAGAACCCGCACAAGGCGATAGGCAGCAGAATGAGTGCAGTGATGATTCGTTGCTTAAGCATTAAACCCGGGCCCCAGCCTCGACCTGCTCGCTCGTTTTACCGAAGCGTCGCTGGCGAGAAGCGAAATCGGCCAGCGCGGTGCGCATGGCGTCGTGTTTGAAGTCCGGCCAGAACAGGTCGGAGAAATACAACTCGGCGTATGCCAACTGCCACAAGAGGAAGTTGCTGATGCGATGTTCGCCACCCGTGCGGATACACAGATCAGGCAACGGCAGATCGCCGGTCGCCAGACAGGTTTGTAACAACTCGGGAGTGATGTCCTCAGGACGCAGGTGCCCGGCCTGAACCTCGCGCGCCAGACGCTGCGCAGCCTGGGCGATATCCCACTGACCACCGTAGTTGGCGGCAATTTGCAGAATGAAGCGATTCGCCCCCGCCGTCATGGCTTCAGCTTCGCGCATGGCGGCCTGAAGCTCGGGATGAAAGCGGGAACGGTCGCCGATAATCCGCAAGCTGATGTTGTTGTCATTGAGGCGCTTGGCCTCACGACGCAACGCCTTGAAGAACAAGTCCATCAAGGCGCTGACCTCATCGGCCGGGCGCTGCCAGTTTTCACTGGAGAAGGCAAACAGGGTCAATACCTCGACCTTGGCCTCGGCACACACCTCAATCACTGCACGAACTGCATCCACACCCGCTTTATGCCCGGCAACACCTGGCATAAAGCGTTTTTTCGCCCAGCGATTATTACCATCCATGATGATCGCGACATGGCGCGGCACCGCGGACGGCGCAGTCTGCTTGGTCTTATCCATGAAAACGCGACCCTTATACGGCCATCAGATCCGCTTCTTTCTGCTTGGTCGCCGCGTCGATATCAGCCTCAGCCTTGTCGGTGAGTTTCTGGATATCGGCAGCAGCACGACGCTCTTCGTCTTCGCTGATTTCCTTGTCCTTGACCAGTTTCTTCAGGTCGCCCAGTGCATCGCGACGGATGTTGCGCACGGCAACACGAGCATCTTCTGCGGCACTGCGAGCCTGTTTGGTGAAGCCCTTGCGGGTTTCCTCGGTCAGGGCAGGCATGGAGATCAACAGCAACTCGCCCAGGTTGGTCGGGTTGAGGTTCAAGCCGGCGCTCTGGATCGCCTTGTCGACTGCCGCGAGCATGTTGCGCTCGAACGCCACGACCTGGAGGGTCCGAGAATCTTTCACGGTAACGTTGGCGACGCCGCTCAACGGGGTATCAGCACCGTAGTAAGGCACCATCACGCTACCCAGAATGCTCGGGTGAGCCTTGCCGGTACGAATCTGGCCAAACGCGTGGGACAGAGACTCCAGGGATTTTTGCATGCGCTCTTGAGCGTCTTTTTTGATTTCGTTGATCATTGTTGGCCTTCCTCGATCAGGGTTCCTTCAGCGCCGCCATGTACGATGTTCAGCAGGGCGCCGGGCTTGTTCATGTTGAAGACGCGCAATGGCATCTTGTGGTCGCGACACAGGCAGATTGCCGTCAGATCCATTACGCCCAGCTTGCGATCCAGCACTTCATCGTAGGTCAGATGATCGAACTTCTCGGCATGCGGGTCTTTAAATGGGTCAGCAGTGTACACGCCATCCACCTTGGTCGCCTTGAGCACTACATCAGCGTCGATCTCGATCGCACGCAGGCAGGCAGCCGAGTCCGTGGTGAAGAATGGGTTGCCGGTGCCGGCAGCGAAGATGACCACTTCCTTGGCGTTCAGATGACGCATGGCTTTGCGGCGATCATAGTGATCGGTCACGCCCACCATGGAAATTGCCGACATCACGATGGCCGAGATATTGGCGCGCTCCAGCGCGTCACGCATGGCCAGGGCATTCATCACAGTGGCCAGCATGCCCATGTGGTCGCCCGTAACACGGTCCATGCCGGCAGCGCTCAGCGCTGCGCCGCGGAACAGGTTACCACCCCCGATCACCAGACCCACCTGAACACCGATGCCGACCAGTTGGCCAACTTCCAGCGCCATGCGATCCAGCACCTTGGGATCGATCCCGAACTCTTCGGAGCCCATCAGGGCCTCGCCGCTAAGCTTGAGTAGAATGCGTTTATAGCGAGCCTGATAACCACTGCCCTGCTGAGCCATTGCGAATCTCTCCTGCGGCGTATTTTAAAAAATTCTTTGCGGGCTGTTTTCAGCCTGCGTTCACTCTAGCTTGACGCTATCACAGCGCCATCAGAACACGGCTTTGTAAGCCAGTTCCGACAGGAAACCAAATAAATCGGCCTCCCCATCTGAAAAGAGGCTGCGCGCGTGAGCGGGCAGCCTCTTCAGGGCGACAGTTAAAAAACCGTCTTACGACTTGGCAGCAGCCAGCTGGGCAGCAACTTCTTCAGCGAAGTTGTCTACCGGCTTCTCGATGCCTTCGCCTACTTTGAAGTAGGTGAAGGAAACGATTTCAGCACCGGCCTTCTTGGCCAGCTCGCCGACCTTGATTTCAGGGTTCTTGACGAACGCCTGCTCAACCAGGCTGGCTTCAGCCAGGAACTTGCTGATACGGCCTTTGACCATGTTTTCAACGATGTTTTCCGGCTTGCCGGCGATCTTGTCAGCGTTCAGCGTCAGGAACACGCCTTTCTCACGCTCGACCGCTTCAGCGGAAACTTCCGATGGCAGCAGGAACTCAGGGTTGGTGGCCGCTACGTGCATAGCGATATCCTTGGCCAGCTCAACGTCGCCGCCTTTCAGGACAACTGCAACACCGATCTTGTTGCCGTGCAGGTAACCGCCGACAACGTCACCTTCAACGCGTGCCAGACGACGGATGTTGACGTTTTCGCCAACCTTGCCGACCAGTACCAGGCGATCAGCTTCTTGAGCTTCGATCAGCGGAGCAACGTCAGACAGTTTGTCGGCGAACGCTTTTTCAACGCTTGCAGCAACAAATGCCTTGAAGTCGTCCTGCAGGGCCAGGAAGTCGGTCTGCGAGTTCACTTCCAGCAGAACGGCGGATTTACCGTCTTCCTTCAGAGCGATAGCGCCTTCAGCGGCAACGTTGCCCGCTTTCTTGGCAGCCTTGATGGCGCCCGAAGCACGCATGTCATCAATGGCTTTTTCGATGTCGCCGTCAGCCTTGGTCAAGGCTTTCTTGCAGTCCATCATGCCTTCGCCAGTACGCTCGCGCAGTTCTTTGACCAACGCTGCAGTAATCTCTGCCATTTCAAAATTCCTCTTGGATAGGTTATCAACCATTCCACCCGATCGAACGGGCGTTCAATTCTTCCCGAACCACCTTTGTTAGCTGCTGCACATGACAACTGCAGTAGCGGCACCGCTGAAAACGGGCGCCTACAAACGGTTTTCGAGGTGGCAAAAAGGGGGCCAGGCCCCCTTTTTGCTTACTGAGCCAACGCCAGGGCGTTAATTACTCAGCTGCTGCTACCGGAGCTTCTTCTACGAACTGCTCGGCGCCGCCAGCAACGTGGTTGCGACCGCGGATTACAGCGTCAGCCATCGAACCCATGTACAGCTGGATAGCGCGGATTGCGTCATCGTTGCCTGGGATGATGTAGTCAACGCCTTCCGGGCTGCTGTTGGTATCGACTACGCCGATAACCGGGATACCCAGCTTGTTGGCTTCGGTGATCGCGATGCGCTCGTGATCAACGTCGATAACGAACAGTGCGTCAGGCAGACCGCCCATGTCCTTGATACCACCCAGGGAACGATCGAGCTTTTCCAGGTCACGGGAGCGCATCAGCGCTTCTTTCTTGGTCAGCTTGGCGAAAGTACCGTCTTCGGCTTGCACTTCAAGGTCACGCAGACGCTTGATGGAAGCACGGATGGTTTTGAAGTTGGTCAGCATGCCGCCCAACCAGCGGTGATCGACGTACGGCGAACCGCAACGTGCTGCTTCTTCAGCAACGATCTTGCCAGCGGAACGCTTGGTGCCGACGAACAGAATCTTGTTTTTGCCCTGGGCCAGACGCTCTACGAAAGTCAGAGCTTCGTTGAACATTGGCAGGGTTTTTTCAAGGTTGATGATGTGAATCTTGTTACGTGCGCCGAAAATGTATTTACCCATTTTCGGGTTCCAGTAACGGGTCTGGTGACCGAAGTGCACACCGGCCTTCAGCATATCGCGCATGTTGACTTGGGACATGATAGTTCCTTAATAAGTCGGGTTTGGCCTCCACGTATCCCAATGACCAACCAGCAGCATCAGCTGAAGGCACCCAGGTCATCGTGTCGACACGTGTGTGGATTTAGACTTTGCGGGGTATCCCCGGAAAGCGGCGCATTTTATATCACAGGAAGGATGAAAACGAAACCCGGATTCTGAAATCCAGGTCGCGCAGAGTGCCAACACCCCTGCAATCGCTCCAGAATGCGCCATTCTATAGAGAGATGCGATGCACAGAGGCTCAGATTTGCCCCAAGCGTCTGCTAGAATCGCGTTTTTCAGGGCTGCGCAGCACCATCACGCAGAGGCCCATTCCGTTTAGAAAGCGCCGCTGAGCGTAGAGAGAGCCTGTATGACCGTCACCCTCAAAACCCCAGAGGACATCGCAAAAATGCGTGTCGCCGGCAAACTGGCCGCCGATGTGCTGGAAATGATTGCCGAACACGTCAAGCCCGGCATCACCACCGAAGCGCTGGACCGCATCTGCCACGACTATATCGTCAACGAGCAGAAAGCCATCCCTGCCCCGCTCAACTACAAAGGCTTCCCGAAGTCGATCTGCACCTCGATCAACCACGTGGTCTGCCACGGCATCCCTAACGAGAAGCCGCTCAAGGATGGCGACACGCTGAACATCGACGTCACCGTCATCAAGGACGGCTACCACGGCGATACCAGCCGCATGTTCCATGTCGGCACCGTACCGGTCTGGGCCGAGCGCCTGTCCCAGGTCACCCAGGAATGCATGTACAAGGCCATCGAACTGGTCAAGCCTGGTTGCCGCCTGGGCGATATCGGCGAAGTGATCCAGAAGCACGCTGAAAAGAACGGCTTCTCGGTGGTGCGCGAGTTCTGCGGCCATGGCATCGGCAAGGTGTTCCACGAAGAACCGCAAATCCTGCACTACGGCCGCGCCGGCACCGGCATGGAACTCAAGGCAGGCATGACCTTCACCATCGAGCCGATGATCAACCAGGGCCGTGCCGACACCAAAGTCCTGGGCGACGGCTGGACTGCCATCACCAAGGACCGCAAGCTGTCCGCGCAGTGGGAACACACCCTGCTGGTGACCGAGACCGGTTACGAGATCTTCACATTGCGCAGCGATGACACCATCCCTCGCATTTCGGCCTGATCTGCTGCTCCCAGCCTATAGAGAAAGAAAGGAAAGCCAATCGATGCCGCAGGTGGATCCCGAACTCTTCGACCGCGGCCAGTTCCAGGCTGAACTGGCCTTGAAGGCGAGCCCGATTGCGGCCTTCAAAAAGGCCATCCGCCAGGCCCGCGAGGTGCTCGACGAGCGCTTTCGCAGGGGCCGGGATATCCGCCGATTGATCGAGGACCGAGCCTGGTTCGTCGATAACATCCTGCAAAAGGCCTGGGAGCAATTCAGCTGGAGTGAGGACGCCGACATCGCGCTGGTCGCGGTCGGCGGCTACGGCCGGGGTGAGCTGCACCCCTACTCCGACATCGATTTGCTGATCCTGCTGGACAACGCCGATCACGAAGTTTTCCGCGATTCCATCGAGCGCTTTCTGACTCTGCTGTGGGACATCGGCCTGGAAGTCGGCCAGAGCGTACGCTCGGTGGACGAATGCGCCGAAGAAGCGCGCGCCGACCTGACGGTGATCACCAACCTGATGGAAAGCCGCACCATTGCGGGCCCCGAGCATTTGCGCCAGCGCATGCTCGATGTCACCAGCACCGAACACATGTGGCCGGCCAAGGACTTTTTCCTGGCCAAACGCACCGAGCAGAAGGCGCGCCACCATAAGTACAACGACACCGAATATAACCTGGAACCCAACGTCAAAGGCTCGCCTGGCGGACTACGGGATATTCAGACGATTCTCTGGGTTGCGCGCCGCCAGTACGGCACACTGAACCTGCGCGCACTGGCCGGCGAAGGCTTTCTGGTTGAAAGCGAAAACGCCCTGCTGGCGTCGTCCCAGGAGTTTTTGTGGAAGGTCCGCTACGCCCTGCATATGCTCGCCGGCCGGGCCGAAGACCGCTTGCTGTTCGATCACCAGCGCTCGATTGCCGGGTTGCTGGGCTTTGAAGGCGATGACGCCAAACACGCCATCGAAAACTTCATGCAGCAGTACTACCGAGTGGTCATGAGCATCGCCCAGCTCAGCGACCTGATCATCCAGCACTTCGAGGAAGTCATCCTCGCGCCGGAAGACGAAGCGCCACCGCAACCGATCAACTCGCGTTTCCAGCTGCACGACGGTTACATCGAGGCGATCAACACCAACGTATTCAAGCGCACGCCGTTTGCCATGCTGGAAATCTTCGTGCTGATGGCTCAACAGCCGGAAATCAAAGGGGTGCGCGCCGACACCATTCGTCTGCTGCGCGAACACCGGCACCTGATCGACGACGATTTCCGCCACGACATTCGCAACACCAGCCTGTTCATCGAGCTGTTCAAGTGCAAGATCGGCATCCACCGCAACCTGCGACGGATGAACCGTTACGGCATTCTCGGGCGCTATCTGCCGGAGTTCGGCTTCATCGTCGGGCAAATGCAGCATGACCTGTTCCACATCTACACGGTCGACGCCCACACCCTGAACCTGATCAAACACCTGCGTAAGTTGCAGTACACTCAGGTATCGGAAAAATTCCCACTGGCCAGCAAGCTCATGGGCAAGCTGCCAAAACCCGAACTGATCTACCTGGCCGGGCTGTACCACGACATCGGCAAGGGCCGGCATGGCGACCACTCGGAGATCGGCGCGGTGGATGCCGAGGCCTTCTGCCAACGCCATCAGTTGCCTGTGTGGGACAGCCGACTGATTGTCTGGCTGGTACAGAACCACTTGGTGATGTCGACCACCGCCCAGCGCAAGGACTTGTCCGACCCGCAGGTGATCCACGATTTTGCGCAGGCCGTCGGCGATGAGACCCGCCTCGATTACCTGTACGTGCTGACCGTCGCCGACATCAACGCGACCAACCCGACGCTGTGGAACTCCTGGCGCGCCAGCCTGTTGCGCCAGCTCTACACCGAGACCAAGCGCGCCTTGCGTCGCGGCCTGGAAAACCCGGTCGACCGTGAAGAACAGATCCGCCAGACCCAGAGCGCCGCCCTGGACATCCTGGTGCGTGGCGGCACCGACCCGGACGATGTCGAGCAGCTCTGGGCGCAACTGGGCGATGACTATTTCCTGCGCCACACCGCCGGCGATGTGGCCTGGCACAGCGAAGCGATCCTCCAGCAACCGGCCGATGGCGGCCCGCTGGTGCTGATCAAGGAAACCACCCAGCGCGAGTTCGAGGGCGGCACGCAGATCTTCATTTATGCACCGGACCAGCACGACTTCTTCGCCGTGACCGTGGCGGCCATGGACCAGTTGAACCTGAACATTCACGATGCCCGCGTCATCACGTCCAGCAGCCAGTTCACCCTCGACACCTACATCGTGCTCGACACCGACGGCGACTCGATCGGCGACAACCCGGCACGGGTCAAACAGATCCGCGACGGGCTGACCGAAGCCCTGCACAACCCGGACGATTACCCGACCATCATCCAGCGCCGGGTGCCGCGCCAGCTCAAGCATTTCGCGTTCGCGCCGCAGGTGACCATTCACAACGATGCCCAGCGCCAAGTGACCGTACTCGAACTCAGCGCCCCCGACCGCCCGGGCCTGCTGGCGCGCATTGGAACGATTTTCCTCGAGTTCGACCTGTCGTTACAAAACGCAAAAATTGCCACCCTCGGCGAGCGGGTCGAAGACGTATTCTTCATAACCGACGCGTACAACCAGCCGTTGTCCGACCCGCAACTGTGCAGCCGTTTGCAGGACGCAATCGTCGAGCAATTGAGTGTCAGCCAGGAACCGGAAATCAAACTGTCACGACTGAGTATCTGAACTAACTAACTTTCCCTGTGGGAGCGAGCCTGCTCGCGAAGAGGCCGTCAGCTTCAACATTAACGTTGACTGACACACCGCTTTCGCGAGCAGGCTTGCTCCCACATTCAAAGAGACCCCGCACCGATGAACAACGCCCTGAACCAGTTGCAGCCCTACCCGTTCGAAAAGCTGCGCGCCCTGCTTGGTGCGGTCACGCCAAATCCTGACCAGCGCCCGATTGCGCTGTCCATCGGCGAGCCCAAGCATCGCTCGCCGAGCTTTGTCGCCGAGGCCCTGGCCGCCAACCTGGACCAGATGGCGGTGTACCCGAGCACCCTCGGCATCTCGGCCTTGCGCGAAGCCATCGCCTCGTGGTGTGAACGTCGTTTTAGCGTACCGAACGGCTGGATAGACCCTGCGCGCAACGTGCTGCCGGTCAACGGCACGCGCGAAGCGCTGTTTGCCTTCACGCAGACCGTGGTCAACCGCAGCGACGACGCCCTGGTCGTCAGCCCGAATCCGTTCTACCAGATCTATGAAGGCGCAGCGTTCCTGGCCGGCGCCAAGCCGCATTACTTGCCGTGCCTTGCCGAAAACGGCTTCAACCCGGATTTCGACGCAGTGTCGGACGACATCTGGAAACGCTGTCAGATTCTGTTCCTGTGCTCGCCAGGCAACCCGACCGGTGCGTTGATCCCGGTCGACACCCTGAAAAAACTGATCGCCCTGGCGGACGAACACGACTTCGTGATCGCCGCCGACGAGTGCTACAGCGAACTGTACTTCGACGAACACACCCCACCGCCGGGCCTGCTCAGCGCTTGCGTGGAACTGGGTCGCAAGGACTTCAAGCGTTGCGTGATTTTCCACAGCCTGTCCAAGCGCTCCAACCTGCCGGGGCCTGCGTTCGGGCTTCGTGGCCGGTGATGCCGACATCCTCAAAGGCTTCCTGCTGTATCGCACGTACCACGGCTGCGCGATGCCGGTTCAGACTCAACTGGCCAGCGTGGCGGCGTGGAATGACGAAGTGCATGTACGGGCCAACCGTGCGCTGTATCGCGAGAAGTTCGATGCGGTACTGGAGATTCTCGGCCCGGTCATGGATGTGCAGCGCCCGGACGGCGGTTTCTACCTGTGGCCGAATGTTGAGGGGGATGACGAAGCGTTCTGCCGTGACCTGTTTGTCGAAGAACATGTGACCGTGGTGCCGGGTTCTTATCTGTCCCGTGAAGTGGATGGGGTCAATCCGGGGGCCGGGCGTGTGCGCATGGCACTGGTTGCACCGCTGGCGGAGTGCGTTGAGGCCGCCGAACGGATTCGCGACTTTATCAAACGCCGTCGCTGATACTGTTTAATACCTGCACGGCGCAACGCCGTGCAGGTCTATTCAAATATAAAGCAATATAACCAACTTAATTTAAACTTCACTTACTCCCCCGCCCGCGCTTATTCTTTAAACGCACAACACATCATTTCAAAACCCCAACCAGCAAAACAACAAAACCTCACACCCGCAAACAGTAGATATTTAACTCAACAACACGGACGTTAACTCATGAACACACTAGAACTTTGCACCCTTAAAAAAGCAGCAGACATTCAGGCATCTTACGACGCCGCCATCACCGAAAACCCTGATAATCGCGGAGTTCCTTCCAAGCGTCAGAAGCGAGCAGTTGCCAAACACCTTAAGTTCTGGGCACCCGGCCGCACGTTGCGCATTGCCTTCCTGGACGGCGATCAATTGTTCAAGGACGCCGTAAAAGTTGCGGCACAGCGTTGGTTGCCACACATCAATCTGAAATTTGAGTTCGTCGAAGGTAGCGAAGCCGAGATCCGCATCACCAGCAAGAGCGGTTACTGGTCTTATATTGGAACCGATGCCTTGACCGTACCTGAGCAGGACGAGGCAACCATGAGCCTGTCACCGGATCACCACATCTCGCTAACGTTCTTCACCGCCAATACGATTCACGAATTCGGCCATGCATTGGGCGCCGAACATGAACACCTGCATCCTGAGGTGACTATTCCCTGGAACAAGGAAGCGGTCTACAAGGCCCATGGTGCTGAGCATGAAGACAATTACTATGCGAGAAGTGTCGTCGACAAGCGCTTTTTCAACCTTCTCGATGCCAGTGAAGTTAATTACTCACCCTACGACCCACAGTCCATCATGCACTATGCAATCCGGCAGGAATGGACCGAAGGCGACTTCAAGATTGATTTGAATCTTGTTCTCAGTGAAGGAGACAAAGCATTCATGGCCAAGGCATATCCGTACCCGGAATCACAAAGCAAATAAGTCAGGCAACGTGTACCCCATCAATCTATCCGTCACTTGAGCCGCACCACGTCAGACTCACGTAAATATAACGCTAACGACACACTATCACTCGCAACAAGTAACATCGCTCTCGCCTGTACAGTACCGTGCCGACCTCACTTAGGCCACCTGAAACAAACACTCAACAATCACAACTTTACCCTACACTGCAATACGACTAACTTTCAGTCAACCAACAAGCTTCATTTCGAACACTACTCACAAGGATACATTCAATGCCTGATTTCAAGCCCTGCAAAATCTTCGAAAGTGCTCATGATTTAACTTCGTATGAAGCCGCAACTTCCGAACGACCTGACAATGCCCCTCAGAGCGGGTCAAGTCGAAAAAACGCAGCGTCAGTGAACACACCAAATATTGGAAGCCTGGTCGAACATTAAAAATTGCAATCACCCGAGACGACGAGGATTTGTTCCAGGCAGTCAAGGCCGCTGCCAGGAAATGGCTACCCTACGTCAACCTGTCGTTCGACTTTATCGAGCTTCCTGACAACGATATGGATTACGAAGGGGATATCCGGGTTTACTTGACCCCTCACTATGACGGGACCGGAAGCTCGCAAGTCGGCACCGATGCGCTGACGAGTCCGGCTCACGACCCAACCATGTTCCTGGGGACCGACTACACCTCCCCCCCGCTTCGAGTTCACCGTTATTCATGAGTTTGGGCACACTCTGGGCCTGATGCATGAGCATCAACACCCTGAAGCGAGCATTCCTTGGGACAAGGAAAAAACCTACGCACTGTATCGACAGAATTTTGGTTGGTCGAAGGCGGAGGTGGATAAGAACGTTTTGCCTCTCACCCGTGATGCCAACCGGACTTACGCCCCGTATGACCGACATTCGGTTATGCACTATAAGGTGTCCAACACGTACACCGTGGGTGACTGGGAACAAGCGGAGAACTCACACATCAGCGCCGCAGACATCGCAAGTGTTCGTCGCATCTACCCATAAGGGCTTCTTCAGCCAGGCACATCGACCATTTTCACTCCCTACCTGCCGGCAATCTTTTACCTACACAAGACACTAAACACGGACGCTTAGTATGAATGCTCTGACAGCCTGCAAACTCATGAATACTCTCGACCCTATACTCTCCATGGAGGCTGCACTCTCAGAAAACGCCAACAATACTGACACCCCGTCGCCCGGCGGGCGTCGAAAGCGCGCTATTGCTACCCACACCAAGTTCTGGAGTAATCACCGGACCTTGAGCATTGCATTTCTGGGCAACCCCTCTGAGGAGTTACGCACGGGCACTGTCAATGCCATCCGCCAATGGCAACGCTCTATCAGCCTCACGCTGGAATTCGTCGAAGGTGAAAAAGGAGATATTCGAATTGCCTTTTCAGACCCTCATAACTACTCCTATGTCGGTACGGACGCGCTTCTGGTCCCAGCCGACCAGCAGACAATGAATATATCCGCGGAGGTTAACGACCCAGGGTTTGATACCGTCGTGATACATGAATTTGGACACGCGCTGGGAATGGAGCATGAACATCAACATCCCGACGCCAACATTCCATGGGACACACCGAAAGTTTATGAGTATTACAAAAACAACTTTCAATGGTCAGAAGAAGAAACTGACTTCAACATTTTCAAAACCTACCCGACCACTGAAATTCATAAAAGCGCTTACGACACAACGTCAATCATGCATTACCCGATCCCTACAGAACTGACCCTCGGTGAATGGGCGGTAGGAACCAACACCACCATCAGCAAACTTGACCGCCGACTCATGCGCAAGATCTATCCAAAGTAAAGCCTTTGGCGCGCAGGGTTTAACGCGCCCCGGTTTTGTCTCGCTCAAGCCCAGCGCGCGCAACACGTCATCACCCGCCGGGTGATGACGGCCGAGCGGCTTGCCGCTCAAAGCGGCACACATCAAGCAACAGGCTGCCGTCGAAGTGCCATATTTGCCGCTTAGACTGCGGGCTGGCTGCGGCACAAAGGTCGCGTACCTGGCCGGGGTACCGCCCCCGTCACGGGTAACACCCGGACGTGGCTGACGCCGAACCCGTCCGGTCATGGCATAATCCGTCACCCTTCATTTCCAGCACCTCCAAAGGGGGCAATTCCTTGACCGCTTCAAGCAAAACGTTGCACCTTTTCGGCATCAAAGCCTGCGACACCATGAAAAAGGCGCGCACCTGGCTCGATGAACACGCTGCAAAATATGACTTTCACGACTACAAAACGGCCGGAATCGACCGTGAACACCTGACCCAATGGTGCAACGAGCACGGCTGGCAAGTGGTGCTCAACCGTGCAGGCACGACCTTTCGCAAACTCGACGACGAACGCAAAGCCGATCTCGACCAGGCGAAAGCTATCGAACTGATGCTCGCACAACCCTCGATGATCAAGCGCCCGGTGCTCGATCTCGGGGACAGAACCCTGATTGGCTTCAAGCCAGACATCTACGCGGCAGCGATCAACTAAGCTTGCCCGTTCAATTTCGTTAGAGGTATTTGCATGTCCACTACCCTGTTCAGCCTGGCCTTTGGTGTTGGTACCCAGAATCGTCAAGGCGCATGGCTGGAAGTGTTTTACGCCCAACCTGTGCTCAAGCCGTCGGCCGAACTGGTCGCCGCCGTTGCCCCGATCCTGGGTTATACCGAAGGCAATCAGGCCATCGCCTTCAGCACCGCTCAAGCCGCCCAACTGGCCGAAGCACTGAAAAGCGTCGATGCCGCTCAAGCCGCACTGCTGACCCGCCTGGCCGAAAGCCACAAGCCGCTGGTCGCCACCCTGCTGGCCGAAGACGCACAACTGAGTTCCACCCCTGAGGCTTACCTCAAGCTGCACCTGCTGTCCCATCGCCTGGTCAAGCCGCACGGCCTGAACCTGGCCGGAATCTTCCCGTTGCTGCCGAACGTAGCCTGGACCAGCCAAGGCGCCATCGACCTGAGCGAGCTGGCCGAGCATCAACTGGAAGCGCGCCTGCGTGGCGAATGGCTGGAAGTGTTCTCGGTCGACAAGTTCCCGAAAATGACCGACTACGTGGTGCCGGCTGGCGTACGTATTGCTGACGCCGCACGTATCCGCCTGGGCGCCTACGTGGGCGAAGGCACCACCGTGATGCACGAAGGCTTCGTCAACTTCAACGCTGGCACCGAAGGCCCGGGCATGATCGAAGGTCGTGTATCGGCTGGTGTGTTCGTCGGCAAGGGTTCGGACCTGGGCGGCGGCTGCTCGACCATGGGCACCCTGTCGGGTGGCGGCAACATCGTGATCAAGGTCGGTGAAGGCTGCCTGATCGGCGCCAACGCCGGTATCGGTTTTCCGTTGGGCGACCGCAACACCGTCGAGTCGGGGCTGTACGTGACCGCTGGCACCAAAGTGGCACTGCTGGACGAGAACAACGCACTGGTCAAAGTGGTAAAGGCCCGCGAACTGGCCGGCCAGCCTGACCTGTTGTTCCGCCGCAATTCGGAGACCGGTGCCGTGGAATGCAAAACCCACAAATCGGCCATCGAACTGAACGAAGCGCTGCACGCTCACAACTAAGCACAGCGCTATCACTTGTAGGAGCGAGGCTGCCCTAATGCCAGTCAGTTATGCGCAATTCATGTGGGAGCGGGCTTGCTCGCGAAGACCGCGGCCCAGTCAATATTGATGTCGCCTGACACACCGTTTTCGCGAGCAAGCCCGCTCCCACTGGTTCCGCGCCTTAACTGACTGGCATTGAGGCTTGCCCGCGAAAAGCGGTGTGTCAGATACACTGCTTTCGCGGGCAAGCCTCACTCCTACAAGGTCAGGCGTACGCCCGCCCATGTCATTAGGGCTGCACAACATGATGATTCCTTCTCCCTGGCGTGCCGATTTCCCGGCCATCGCCGCGCTGCAACGGCAAGACCAGACCTATCTGGACAACGCCGCCACCACGCAAAAACCCCAAGCCCTGATCGATGCCCTGACGCACTACTACGCCAATGGCGCGGCCAACGTCCATCGTGCGCAACACTTGCCCGGTGCTCACGCCACACAGGCGTTCGAGGACAGCCGCAGCAAAATCGCTCAGTGGCTCAATGCGGGCGACAGCGGGCACATCATCTTTACCCACGGCGCGACCTCTGCGCTGAACCTCCTGGCTTATGGCCTGGAACACTCATTCAACCCAGGCGATGAAATCGTCATCAGCGCCCTGGAACACCACGCCAACCTGCTGCCGTGGCAACAATTGGCGCACCGCCGCGCGCTGAAACTGGTGGTGCTGCCACTGGATGCCGACGGCTTGATCGATCTCGACGCCGCCGCACTGTTGATCGGCCCCCGCACACGGTTGCTGGCGGTCAGTCAGCTGTCCAACGTACTCGGCGCCTGGCAGCCGCTGGCACCGCTGCTGGCGCTGGCCAAGGCGCAAAACGCCCTGACCGTGATCGACGGTGCCCAAGGTGTGGTCCATGGTCGCCATGACGTGCAGGCGCTAGGCTGTGATTTCTACGTATTCTCCAGCCATAAACTCTACGGCCCGGACGGCCTCGGCGTGTTGTATGGCCGCAACGAGGCCTTGCAACAGCTGCGCCCGTGGCAGTTCGGCGGCGAAATGGTGCTGGACGCCAACTACCACGACGCGCGCTTTCGCCCGGCGCCGCTGGGCTTTGAAGCCGGCACGCCACCGATTGCCAGCGTGATCGGGCTGGGGGCGACGCTCGACTATTTGGCGGGCCTGGACCAGGACGCGGTGTCGGCCCACGAAGCGGCGTTGCATGACTATTTGCTCAAAGGTTTGCAGGCGCGCAACGGCATTCGGTTGTTGGGCAAGCCGCAATTGGCGCTGGCCAGTTTTGTCGTTGAAGGCGTGCACAATGCCGACTTGGCGCACCTGCTCACCGAACAGGGCATCGCCGTGCGCGCCGGGCATCACTGCGCCATGCCGTTGCTGAAAAGCTTCGAACTGGCCGGGGCGATCCGCGTTTCGTTGGCGCTGTACAACGATTCGGACGACCTTGAGCGCTTTTTCGAAGCGCTTGATCAAGCCCTGGAGTTGTTGCGATGAGCCTGCCGACTGATGCCGTAGTGGCATTGGAAACCTTTCAGGCCGCCGCTGGCTGGGAGCAACGGGCACGCCTGTTGATGCAGTGGGGCGATCGCCTGCCGGCGTTGAGCGATGCGGACAAGATCGAGACCAACCGCGTGCATGGCTGCGAAAGCCAGGTGTGGTTGGTGGGCGCATTGCAGGACGACCATTGGCAGTTTGCCGCCAGCAGCGATGCACGGTTGATTCGCGGGTTGGTGGCTTTATTGTTGGCACGGGTCAACGGCTTGTCCGCCGCCGAGTTGCAACAGGTGGACTTGCCGGACTGGTTCAGTCAACTGGGCCTGAGCCGACAGCTATCGCCGTCGCGCAGTAATGGCCTCAATGCCGTGCTGCAGCGGATGCACGAACTCGCCGACTGATACCTGTGGCAAGGGAGCTTGCTCCCGTTCGGCTGCGCAGCAGTCGTAAATCTATGAATGCAGTGTGTCTGACAACCTGCGGCGGTCGATTTTGGGGCCGCTTCGCGACCCAGCGGGAGCAATCTCCCTCGCCACAACAGCAGAACTATTGCGCAGGCTTGATCTTGTCTGCCGGGCGCCGCACGCCCGCCACAATCTTATCCACCGCTTTGGTCGCCGCGACCATGCCGAACGTCGCCGTCACCATCATCACCGCACCAAAACCGCCCGCGCAGTCGAGTTTCACGCCGTCGCCGACAAAGCTCTTCTGCAAGCAAATACTGCCATCCGGTTTCGGGTAGCGCAGTTGCTCGGTGGAAAACACACACGGCACGCTGTAGTGGCGAGTCACGGTGCGGGAGAAATTGTAATCGCGGCGCAGGGTGGAACGCACTTTCGAAGCCAACGGATCGTTGAACGTGCGGTTCAGGTCGCAGACCTGGATCAGCGTCGGGTCGATCTGCCCGCCCGCACCACCGGTGGTGATGATCTGGATCTTGCGGCGCTTGCACCAGGCGATCAGCGCTGCCTTGGCGTTGACGCTGTCGATACAGTCGATCACGCAATCGATATTCGGCGTGATGTACTCGGCCATGGTGTCGCGGGTGACGAAATCCGCCACCGCGTGCACCGTGCAGTCAGGGTTGATCCCGCGCAGGCGCTCGGCCATGACCTCGACCTTTGGTTTGCCGACCGTGCTATCGAGCGCGTGCAACTGACGGTTGGCGTTGCTGACGCACACGTCATCGAGGTCGAACAGCGAGATTTCGCCAACCCCGCACCGGGCGATGGCTTCCGCCGCCCAGGAACCGACGCCACCCACGCCAACGATCGCCACATGGGCTGCACGCAAACGTTCCAGGCCCTCGATACCATACAAACGAGCGATGCCAGCAAACCGCGGATCTTCTGTACTCATGACCACTACCCTAAAAACCGGCGCGCATTATAGGGCCGATGCGGGCCAAGAGCATCTTTGCGCTATGAACGGCAGCTCGCCTGCTTTAATTAATCTGTCAGCCAAGGATATTTGCCCGGTCATGCATCCGGCCAAGAACTTAAATGAAGATGGCTTGCCCAATGTCGGGCTTGATTCTGACCGCTGTACGGTCAGTTGCAGGCCAGTGTAGGATGCGCGCCCCTTGGCGCATGCCGACCGTTCCCTCGTTCCACACCTTTTGGAACCCGAAATAGCTATGTCATCGCGTAAATTTGGACTCAACCTGGTGGTGGTATTGGCCATCGCCGCGCTGTTCACCGGTTTCTGGGCGCTGATCAACCGCCCGGTCACGACCCCCAACTGGCCTGAGCAGATCTCCGGTTTTTCGTACTCGCCGTTCCAGCAAGGCCAGTACCCACAGAAGAACCAGTTCCCGTCCGACGATGAAATGCGTCGCGACCTGGAGATCATGAGCAAGCTGACCGACAACATTCGGACCTATTCGGTCGACGGCACCCTGGGTGACATTCCCAAGCTGGCGGAAGAGTTCGGCTTGCGGGTGACCCTGGGGATCTGGATCAGCCCGGACGAGGAGCGCAACGAGCGCGAAATCCTGCGCGCCATCGAGATCGCCAACAGCTCGCGCAGCGTGGTTCGCGTGGTGGTCGGTAACGAAGCGATCTTCCGTAAGGAAATCACCGCCGAGCAACTGAGCGTGATCCTTGATCGCGTGCGCGCTGCCGTGAAAGTACCGGTGACCACCTCCGAGCAATGGCACGTCTGGGAAGAAAACCCGATGCTGGCCAAGCACGTCGACCTGATCGCCGCGCACGTCCTGCCCTACTGGGAATTTGTCCCGATGGACCAGGCCGGTCAGTTCGTTCTGGACCGTGCCCGCGACCTGAAAAAAATGTTCCCGAAAAAACCGCTGCTGCTGTCCGAAGTGGGCTGGCCGAGCAACGGCCGCATGCGCGGTGGTGCCGACGCGACCCCGGCGGACCAGGCGATTTACCTGCGCACCTTGGTGAACAAACTCAACCGCCAGGGCTTCAACTACTTCGTGATCGAAGCGTTTGACCAGCCGTGGAAAGCCAGCGATGAAGGTTCGGTCGGCGCCTATTGGGGCGTGTTCAACGCCGCGCGCCAGCAGAAGTTCAACTTCGAAGGCCCGGTGGTTGCGATTCCGCAATGGCGGGTACTGGCGGTCGGCTCCGTGGTACTGGCGCTGTTGTCCCTGACCCTGCTGATGATCGACGGCTCGGCCCTGCGTCAACGCGGCCGGACCTTCCTGACCTTCACCGCGTTCCTCGGTGGTTCGGCACTGGTGTGGATCGGTTACGACTACAGCCAGCAATACAGCACCTGGTTCAGCCTGACGGTGGGCTTCTTGCTCGCCCTTGGTGCACTCGGGGTATTTATCGTATTGCTGACCGAAGCCCACGAACTGGCCGAGACCGTCTGGACCCACAAACGCCGGCGTGAATTCCTGCCCGTGGTAGGCGATTCGGACTACCGGCCGAAAGTCTCGATCCACGTGCCGTGCTACAACGAGCCGCCGGAGATGGTCAAACAGACCCTCAATGCCCTGGCCAATCTCGATTACCCGGACTTCGAAGTCCTGATCATCGACAACAACACCAAGGACCCGGCTGTCTGGGAACCGGTGCAGGCCTATTGCGAAACCCTCGGCCCGCGCTTCAAGTTCTTCCACGTCGCGCCGCTGGCCGGTTTCAAGGGCGGCGCGCTGAATTACCTGCTTCCGCACACCGCCAAGGACGCCGAAGTGATCGCGGTCATCGACTCCGATTACTGCGTACACCCCAACTGGCTCAAGCACATGGTGCCGCACTTCGCCGACCCGAAAATCGCCGTGGTGCAGTCGCCACAAGATTATCGCGACCAGAACGAAAGCACCTTCAAGAAGCTCTGCTACGCGGAATACAAAGGCTTCTTCCACATCGGCATGGTGACCCGCAACGACCGTGACGCGATCATCCAGCACGGCACCATGACCATGACCCGCCGTTCGGTGCTCGAAGAACTCGGCTGGGCGGACTGGTGCATCTGTGAAGACGCCGAGCTGGGTCTGCGGGTGTTCGAGAAAGGTCTGTCAGCTGCGTACTACCACGACAGTTACGGCAAGGGCCTGATGCCCGATACCTTTATCGACTTCAAGAAACAGCGTTTCCGCTGGGCCTACGGTGCGATTCAGATCATCAAGCGCCACACTGCCAGCCTGTTGCGTGGCAAGGACACCGAGCTGACCCGTGGCCAGCGTTACCACTTCCTCGCGGGCTGGTTGCCGTGGGTGGCGGACGGCATGAACATCTTCTTCACCGTCGGCGCGCTGCTGTGGTCGGCGGCGATGATCATCGTGCCGCAACGGGTCGATCCGCCGCTGTTGATTTTCGCGATCCCGCCCCTGGCGCTGTTCGTGTTCAAGGTCGGCAAGATCATCTTCCTCTACCGTCGTGCGGTGGGCGTGAACCTCAAGGATGCATTCTGCGCGGCGCTGGCCGGGCTGGCGTTGTCTCACACCATCGCCAAAGCGGTGCTGTACGGTTTCTTCACCAGCAGCATTCCGTTCTTCCGCACCCCGAAAAACGCCGATAACCACGGCTTCTGGGTCGCGATTTCGGAAGCGCGTGAAGAGCTGTTCATCATGCTGCTGTTGTGGGGCGCGGCACTGGGGATTTTTCTGGTGCAGGGCCTGCCGAGCAACGACATGCGGTTCTGGGTGACCATGCTGCTGGTGCAGTCGCTGCCGTATCTGGCGGCGCTGATCATGGCGTTCCTGTCTTCGCTGCCAAAACCGGCAGCCGAAGCGGAGCCTCTGCCAGCGGCTTAAATCTGCGCAAACCACTAAACGGCGGCCTCTGGTCGCCGTTTTGCTTTAAGATATCCGCCATTTTGCAGGGCTTGGCGGAATACGGTTTGTCGATCGAACCCAATCCCTGTGGGAGCGAGCTTGCTCGCGATTGCGATGTAACAATCAACGTTTAGGTTGACTGACATACCGCCATCGCGAGCAAGCTCGCTCCCACATAGCCCATGCCCAATTTCAAGTTTCTGGAGTTTTCCATGACGGCCCACGCCGACCTTTCGCCGACCCTCCAACTCGCCATTGACCTGATCCGCCGTCCGTCCGTGACGCCGGTCGACGCCGATTGCCAGAAGCAGATGATGCAGCGCCTGGGCGATGCCGGTTTCATGCTGGAACCCATGCGCATCGAAGACGTGGACAACTTCTGGGCCACCCACGGCAAACACGATGGTCCGGTACTGTGCTTCGCCGGTCACACCGATGTGGTACCCACCGGCCCGGTGACGGCCTGGCAGATCGACCCGTTCGACGCGCTGATCGATGAGCACGGCATGCTTTGCGGCCGTGGTGCAGCAGACATGAAAGGTAGCCTGGCCTCCATGACCGTGGCCGCCGAACGTTTCGTCGCCGACTACCCGGACCACAAGGGCAAGGTTGCATTCCTGATCACCAGTGACGAAGAAGGCCCGGCGCACCACGGCACCAAGGCTGTGGTCGAACGCCTCGCGGCACGCAAGGAACGTCTGGACTGGTGCATCGTCGGCGAACCGTCGAGCACCACGCTGGTCGGCGATGTGGTGAAAAACGGTCGTCGCGGCTCTCTCGGCGCCAAGCTCACCGTGCGCGGTGTACAAGGTCACGTGGCCTACCCGCACCTGGCGAAGAACCCGATCCACCTCGCGGCTCCAGCGCTGGCCGAACTGGCCGCCGAGCATTGGGACGACGGCAACTCGTTCTTCCCGCCGACCAGTTTCCAGATCTCCAACCTGAATTCCGGCACCGGCGCGACCAACGTAATCCCTGGCGACCTGGTGGCGGTGTTCAACTTCCGCTTCTCTACCGAGTCCACCGTTGAAGGCCTGCAACAGCGCGTGGCCGCGATTCTCGACAAACACGGCCTGGACTGGCACGTGGACTGGGCGCTGTCCGGCCTGCCGTTCCTGACCGAGCCGGGCGCACTGCTCGACGCCGTGTCGGCCAGCATCAAGGCCATCACCGGCCGCGACACCAAGGCATCCACCAGCGGCGGCACATCGGACGGGCGTTTTATCGCCACCATGGGCACCCAGGTGGTTGAGCTGGGTCCGGTCAACGCGACCATCCATCAGGTCAACGAGCGGGTTCTGGCCGCCGACCTCGATGTGCTGACCGAAATCTACTACCAGACCCTGATCAAGTTGCTCGCCTGATGCTCGCCTGCCCTATCTGCAGCGCACCGCTGAACGCGGTCGACAACGGCGTGGCCTGCCCGGCCGGTCACCGTTTCGACCGTGCTCGTCAGGGCTACCTGAACCTGCTGCCGGTGCAACACAAGAACAGCCGTGAACCGGGTGATAACCAGGCCATGGTCGAAGCCCGTCGCGACTTTTTGAACGCCGGCCATTACGCGCCGGTAGCCAAGCGTCTCGCCGAACTGGCCGCCGAACGTGCGCCGCAGCGCTGGCTGGACATCGGGTGTGGCGAGGGTTACTACACCGCGCAAATCGCCGATGCCTTGCCCAATGCTGACGGCTATGCACTGGACATCTCCCGCGAAGCCGTGAAACGCGCCTGCAAACGCAACCCGCAACTGACCTGGTTGATCGCCAGCATGGCCCGGGTGCCGCTGGCCGATGCCAGCTGCCAGTTCCTCGCCAGCGTATTCAGCCCGCTCGACTGGCAGGAAGCCAAACGCCTGCTCAGCCCTGGCGGCGGCCTGATGAAAGTCGGCCCGACCAGCGGTCATTTGATGGAGCTGCGCGAGCGTCTGTACGACGAAGTGCGCGAGTACACCGATGACAAACACCTGGCGCTGGTGCCGGAAGGCATGACGCTGCAACACAGCGAAACCCTGGAATTCAAACTGAATCTGGTCAGCGGCCAGGACCGCGCCAACCTGCTGGCCATGACGCCTCACGGCTGGCGCGCCAGTGCCGAACGCCGGGCGGCCGTCATCGAACAGGCCGAGCCGTTCGAGGTCAGCGTGTCGATGCGCTACGATTACTTCGTTTTGCAGTAATTACTTGAGAGCAACCCTTCAACTTTTGGCCTTGAGCAGTGGCTTGAGGCCGGCTAAATCCGCGAATGGATTTTTCGAAACCCGCAGTGAGGAACATCCATGCGCCAACCCGATATCGAGATTTACCTGAAAGACGCCGACGTCGACTACAAGGCCATCGCGGCCTGGCTCGGCGCGGCATTGGGCCCTTGTACCGACTGGGTTCAGAAAGGCCAGACCTACAAATGCAAGGCCGGCAACGTGCCGGTCACCTGGCTGCCAAAAGCCGTGGGCAAGTGGAACAGCCTGTACCTGGAAAGCGACCAGACCCCGTGGGACGACGACATCGCCTGCGCCCGTGCAGCCTTTGCCGCGCTGAACGTCGAAGTGCGCTGCGCGCCGGGTACGTGGGTCGAGGAAGAAGGTGAAGAGTCGGCGGATCGCTGGATGCGCATCAGCGTCGACGGTGAAGAAGAAATCACCTGGAAAACCGCGTAAAAGCCTACACACCGAACCTGTGGGAGCGAGCTTGCTCGCGATAGCGGACTGACATTCAACATCTATGTTGACTGAAAGGACCTCATCGCGAGCAAGCTCGCTCCCACAGGGTTCTGCTGATACTTGAAGTATTTGGTTTACAGGCCCACCACATCCTCAGCCTGCAACCCCTTCTGCCCGTCCACCACGGCGTATTCAACCTGCTGGCCTTCGGTCAGCGAGCGGTGGCCTTCGCCACGAATCGCGCGGTAGTGCACAAACACATCCGCCCCGTCCTCTCGCTGAATGAAGCCGTAACCCTTGGCGTCGTTGAACCACTTCACGTTGCCGGTCTCGCGCGTTGCCATCAATCCATACTCCCTTTTTTTATTATTGAGTCGGCCTGTTCATCGACAAGCCTTGAGAACGTCAGCCATCTCCCGGTTTTCTGTCGGAAAAGTCACCGATAGTGGCAAACAGCCGCCCGAGTATATGACAGCCGCAGAAACTCTCAACTCAAGATTGATTCGGTGCTTTTTTGCCGATTTTCGGTGAATACGGCACACTATCGCCCCCCGAGCAATTGCTCGGTTTTTTCCACTAAAGCAGAAGCCGTATGACCCGCTCCCCGTTCCGTCGTCTTGTGTTTGGCACCTTGCGCCGACTGTTGTACCTCTGGGTTCGCTCTGAAACGATCAACCAGTCGTCCTTCACCCTTAACCTCGACCGCAGCCGTCCGGTGTTCTACGTCCTGCAAAACCCGTCCCTGACCGACCTCGCCGTGGTCGATGCCGAGTGCACCAAGGCCGGCTTGCCGCGCCCGGTGCTGCCGGTGTCGGTGGGCAGCCTGGTGGAACCTGCCGCGTTCTTCTACCTGACGCCGGAGCCCGACTGGCTGGGCCGCCAGGACAAGCGAGGCGCGCCGCCGACCCTGACGCGGCTGGTCAGCGCCCTGACCCAGAACGCCGCCGAAGACGCGCAGATCATCCCCGTCAGCGTGTTCTGGGGCCAATCGCCGGACAGCGAGTCCAGCCCATGGAAACTGCTGTTTGCCGACAGCTGGGCGGTCACCGGCCGTCTGCGCCGGTTGCTCAGCATCATGATTCTGGGGCGCAAGACCCGCGTGCAGTTCTCCGCGCCGATTCACCTGCGCGAGCTGATCGAACACAACAAAAGCTTTGAGCTCACCGTGCGCATGGCCCAGCGCATCCTGCGGGTGCATTTTCGTAACCTGAAAGCGGCGGTCATCGGGCCGGACATTTCCCACCGTCGCAACCTGGTCAAAGGCCTGCTGAACCAGCCGCTGGTCAAACAGGCGATCCTCGACGAAGCCGAACGCGAAAACATTTCGCCCGAGAAAGCCAAGGCTCAAGCGCTGCGCTACGGCAACGAGATCGCCTCGGACTATACCTACACCGCCATCCGCTTCCTCGAAGTGGTGCTGAGCTGGTTCTGGAACAAGATCTACGACGGGGTCAAGGTCAACCACATCGAGGGCGTGCAGAAAGTCGCCCAGGGTCACGAAGTGATCTACGTGCCCTGCCACCGCAGCCATATCGACTATTTGCTGCTGTCGTACCTGCTGTTTCGCAATGGCCTGACACCGCCGCACATCGCCGCCGGGATCAACCTCAACATGCCGGTGATCGGCAGCCTGCTGCGCCGTGGCGGCGCGTTCTTCATGCGCCGCACCTTCAAGGGCAACCCGCTCTACACCTCGGTGTTCAACGAATACCTGCATACCTTGTTCACCAAGGGCTTCCCGGTGGAGTACTTCGTCGAAGGCGGCCGCTCGCGTACCGGGCGCATGCTGCAACCGAAAACCGGGATGCTGGCGATTACCCTGCGCAGCTTCCTGCGTTCGTCGCGCATGCCGATCGTCTTCGTGCCGGTGTACATCGGTTACGAGCGTGTGCTGGAAGGCCGCACCTACCTCGGCGAATTGCGTGGGGCGAGCAAGAAGAAAGAGTCGATCTTCGACATTTTCAAAGTCATCGGAGCACTCAAGCAACGCTTTGGCCAGGTGGCGGTGAACTTTGGCGAGCCGATCAAACTGGCCGAGTTCCTCGACAACGAACAACCGGGCTGGCGCTCCCAGGACCATGGTCCGCAGTTCAAACCGGCGTGGCTCAACGAAACCACCAATCGCCTCGGCGAGCGCGTGGCGCAGCACTTGAACGAAGCGGCGGCGATCAACCCGGTGAACCTGGTGGCGCTGGCGTTGCTGTCCACCAGCCGACTGGCACTGGACGACCGCGCCATGGCGCGGGTGCTGGATTTGTACCTGGCGCTGTTGCGTCGCGTGCCTTATTCGCCACACACCACCCTGCCCGAAGGTGACGGCCGCGCGCTGATTGAACACGTCAAGGGCATGGACCTGTTGGCCGAGCAAAGCGACGCCCTGGGCAAGATTCTGTACCTGGACGAGCAAAATGCCGTCCTGATGACCTACTACCGCAACAACGTGCTGCACATCTTCGCCCTGCCGGCGTTGCTCGCGAGCTTCTTCCAGAGCACCTCGCGCATGAGCCGCGAACAGATCCTGCGCTACACCCGCGCGCTGTATCCGTACCTGCAATCGGAGTTGTTCATCCGCTGGTCGATGGACGAACTGGATGCGGTGGTCGATCAATGGCTCGAAGCCTTCGTCGAACAAGGCCTGCTGCGCTTCGAAAAAGATGTGTTCGTGCGCCCGGCACCGAGTTCGCGGCATTTTGTGCTGCTGACCTTGCTGTCCAAGAGCATCGCCCAGACCCTGCAACGGTTCTACATGGCGATTTCCTTGCTGCTCAACAGCGGCCAGAACAGCATCAGCGCCGAAGAACTAGAAGACCTGTGCACCGTCATGGCCCAGCGCCTGTCGATTCTGCATGGCCTGAACGCCCCGGAGTTCTTCGACAAGAGCCTGTTCCGTCACTTCATCCAGACCCTGCTCGACCTGGACGTGTTGCGCCGCGACGAAGCCGGCAAGCTCAGCTATCACCCATTGCTTGGCGAACTGGCCGAAGGCGCGGCCAAACGGGTGTTGCCGGCGGAGATTCGCCTGTCGATCCGTCAGGTCGCGCTGCATCGCAGTGAAGATGCCGCAGATCAGGCCGAAAATGCCTGATTAGACGCCCACTCAAAAAAATAATGGCCACTCAAAAGAAGCAAGGACGCTTTTTTTGAGCTGCCCATCAATTTTCAGAGCACATAGCGTTACAGGCAAGTCCAAAAAATCTTCTCGATAAAAATAGCCAGCTTCAATCGAACTACCGCGCAACAGACCGACACACATATTCCCTCCGAACACCCCGTACATATCACACCCTCTAAAACACTGTCCAAAAACAGCAAGCGCGCGGGCGACACCTCGATACATCGTCACAAGCTGATCCATTCACAACTATTAAGCCGTCTACTTTTTCGCACTTGAAACAGCGCATTCAAAAAACATCAAACAAATATAGAAAACGCCTACAAGACTTTCAAAAAACAAATCTCTAACATCAAACCCACGTCACCCCCGACGTATTGATAAGGACATCATAATGAGCACACATACCGTTACCGCGACATTGCACTTGCCGAACAACTACAAACTTCCCGAAACCGGCAGCACTGACATCAAAGTACGCAACATCACCGATAGAGCCACCCCGTTCACTCACCATGTGTGGGGGGCTGATCGACTCCCCGCCGAGTCGCCTTGGCGCTTTACATTCAACATTGATTCCAGCGTGACCGAAGTGGGTGACACGTTCGCCATAAACGTCAACATGGCACATGAGGGCGCTGCACTCCTGCTCGACATCGAACACACCTTCAGGTGGGGCGGTGGCGATCAAGAAGTTAATATCGACCTCAGCCCCGTGGGCTACATCGCAATCAAAAAAGCCTTTATGCCCAGGATTGGTTATCCACACGACTCAAAACTGATTGTAAAGTTGATAGAAAAGACGACAGACGGCGGACCTGAAGTTGTGCTGGGTGAGGCTGTTGGCCTGACCGCCGACACACGTCCGGTCTACCTGCGTTATGACCCACTCGTAATCAAACCGGGACAGCGCTATGCGCTGACAGGTTCTTTTGAAACCCTTAACCGCACACTGATGACACTGGGCCTGAAACCCAATGAGTTGGTATTAATGCCGGAGAAAGTGCAAACACTGTCTTTCGGTGCCTGACCCTCGAACGTTGCGGGGCTGATGTTTGGCGTAAAATCCGCTAAATTCCCCATGGGCGCCAGTCTGCTTCTGGCGTCAATGATATAGGCGTCCTCCCCGATGAAAAAATATTCTCTGCTCGCACTCAGCGCCCTGCTCGGTGCGTGCCAGTCCGTAACGCCACCCACCGAAACCAAAGCCTCGCTCGATGGCGAAGTCTTCTACCTGCAACGCATCGCCCTGCCGCCCACCGCGACCCTGAGCGTCAGCTTGCAGGACGTGTCCCTCGCCGATGCCCCGGCAGTCGTACTTGATGAACACAAAGGCCAGGTCAAAGGCCAGGTACCGCTGCCGTTTCATCTGAGCTACGATCCGGCGCAGGTCAAACCCGGTCATCGTTACTCGGTGAGCGCGCGCATTGAAGTCGACGGTAAACTGATCTTCATCACCACCGAACATCACGCAGTGCAGCTGGACGGCAAGGATCCACAGCCGTTGAAGCTTCGCGTCGACGCGGTCCGTTAATTCCCTTTTGCGAACAAGGAAGCTGCCATGCTCCGCCCTACCCTACGCTTTGCCGGCCTGTGCGCGGGCCTGATGATCTCCGCCAGCGCACTGGCGCTGTCCCTCAGCGATCTGTCGCAAAAAGACGCCAGCGGCGGCCTCAAGGACGCCTTGACCCAAGGCGCGCAAATCGCCGTCAAACAACTGGGCACGCCTGGAGGCTTCAGCAACAACCCGGACGTGAAAATCGAATTGCCGGGCAAACTGGGCAAAGTCGCCAAGAAGATGAAGCAGTTCGGCATGGGCGACCAGGTCGATCAACTGGAAGCCAGCATGAACAAAGCCGCCGAGGCCGCCGTGCCGCAAGCTCAGGCGTTGCTGGTGGATGCCGTGAAGAAAATGACCGTCGATGATGCCAAGGGCATTCTCAGCGGCGGCAAGGACTCGGCCACCCAGTACCTGAGCAAGACCAGCCGTGAGCAGATCCGCGAGAAGTTCCTGCCGATCGTCAAGCAGGCCACCGATCAGGTCGGTCTGGCCAAGCAGTACAACTCGTTCGCCGGCCAAGCCGCGACGCTGGGTGTGGTCGACGCAAAAAGCGCCAACATCGAAAGCTACGTGACCGAGCAGGCGCTGAACGGCCTGTTCGAAATGATCGGCAAGCAGGAAGCCAACATCCGCCAGAACCCGGCGGCAGCGGCCACCAGCCTGGCGAAGAAAGTCTTCGGCACGCTGTAACTCTCGGCTCCACTCTGTAGGAGCGCAGCTCGCTGCGGCTCCTACGGATTTGTACCTTGAGGGCGCAAGAAGAACACCCACTCACGTCCCAGCTTTTTCTTCTCGAACAGTTTCAACTCAACAAGACCGTTCAAGGCTGTAGCCGCGGTGTTGTATGAGCATTTCAGGTTTTCCTTCACGTTGACCGCCGTAAACTCCTTGGCCATGCCGCCCTTGGCAACCTGCAATACCGTGCGCTGCTTCTCGCTCAGCCGTGCGAAAAGCCCCGACGCCATCAACCACTGATCATAACCCTCGGCATACGCCAGGCTCTTCTGATACGCCGTGGTGAAATCGGTGACCGCCCGCAAGATCACCGAGCACTGGTAATCAATGAAGTAGGTCAGGTCCAGTCCATCGGTCTCGCTGTACAAGTAAGAACGGCCGTACTTGACCGGCGCATTGCGCAGCAAAATGCTGATGGCAATGTAGCGAAACGCCGAAAAATCATTCTTGAACATGAACCAGTAAAACAAGGCTCGTGCCACCCGACCATTGCCATCACGAAACGGGTGCTCATACCCCAACGCAAAATGCAGGGTGATGGCCTTGATCATCGGATGCAGATAGTCAGGGTGTGCCGGATCGTTATGGGATTGGTTGATCCACCGCACCCATTCATTGATCCGGGTGACGATACCTGCAACCGGTGGCGGGGTATGGACGGTATTACCCTCGCCATCCTGCACGACTACCTGATCATTACTGCGAAAACACCCCGGCGAATACTGCGCGTCATCAATCCCTTCGACCCCGACACGGTGAAGTTGCAGGATTAGTTCCACACTCAAGGGTTCGTAGCGCTTGTCCCAGGCGAAGTTCATCATCTTGTAGTTGCCAATGACCATTCGCTCATCCGGCGTGCGCGGTAACCGGTTGCGCTTGAGCATGTCCTTGGCGACGAGCGTCGTGGTTGCTGCGCCCTCCAGCTGACTGCTGCTGATAGCCTCGTCTTCGATCAAATCATTGAGCAGGTAGCTGAAATGCGCCGTCTCACCGATGTGATGGGTCATGTATTCCAGCGCCGCAGTGGTGGCTTGGCGGTCAACCACCGACAAAGCCCGTTGTGCCAAAGGCGTGAGAACAAACTGCCCCCATTGAATCGGCTCACCCAAGGGCAACAAACGGACGTATTGCACGACACGCGCCTTTTTCACCAAGGCCCAACACAACGTCGTATCAAGCCCCGAGGGCCAACGATAACGCAGGTCATCAAAGGGCAAGTAACGCCCCTGCTCATCCAGCGGTTTGAGCAGGGCCAGGTACTCGGTCAACTTCTCCTTGTGGGGCGATTGCCCCAGTTTCTCAAGAAAGGCGGAATCCACGAACGGAGGGCTTTTTATCATCGCTGTCTCAAAAACCAATGAAACCGAGTCATGAGTACAGCACAGATACCTGAATGTCTCAATAATCGAAAAAATTGAGACAGCAGCATTGCAGGTTCAGGTATGCACCTGTACCTGCAATGAGCGCGTCACCCCTCCTTCTTGACCTTGAACCACGCCGCATACAGTGCCGGCAGGAACAACAGCGTCAACGCGGTTGCGACGATCAACCCGCCCATGATCGCCACCGCCATCGGCCCAAAGAACACGCTGCGTGACAGTGGAATCATCGCCAGCACGGCGGCGAGTGCGGTCAGGACGATAGGTCGGAAACGTCGCACCGTGGCTTCGATAATCGCTTGCCAGGGTTTGAGCCCGGCGGCGATGTCCTGCTCGATCTGGTCCACCAGAATCACCGAGTTACGCATGATCATCCCCGACAGCGCGATGGTCCCGAGCATGGCCACGAAACCGAACGGCTGGCGGAACACCATCAGGAACAACGTCACCCCGATCAACCCCAATGGCGCTGTCAGAAACACCATCACCGTGCGTGAGAAGCTGCGCAATTGCAGCATCAGCAACGTCAACACAACCACAATGAACAACGGCACACCGGCCTTCACCGAGTTCTGCCCACGGGACGAGTCTTCCACGGTGCCGCCGACATCCAGCAAATAGCCATCCGGCAACTCGGCGCGGATCGGCTCCAGGGTCGGCAGGATCTGTTGCACCAGGGTCGCCGGTTGTTCCTTGCCGTAGATGTCGGCGCGAATCGTCACGTTCGGCAGACGATTACGGTGCCAGATGACGCCTTCTTCGAAGCCATATTCCAGCGTCGCAATTTGCGACAGCGCGACGCTTTTACCGTTGTCGGTCGGTACTGCAAGGCTCGGCAGCAGCGACAGTTCAGTGCGTTCATGGACCGTGCCGCGCAGCAGGATCTCGATCAACTCGTTGTCTTCGCGGTACTGGCTGACGCTGGAACCGGTGAGTGAGCTTTGCAGGAATTTCGACAGGTTGGCCGTGCTCACGCCCAAGGCTCGCGCACGGTCCTGATCGACGTTCAGGTACACCACCTTGCTCGGTTCTTCCCAATCCAGGTGCACGTTGACCACGTGAGGGTTTTCGCGAACCTTGGCCGCGACCTTGCGCGCCAATGCCCGCACTTCCTCGATGTGCTCGCCGGTCACCCGGAACTGCATCGGATAGCCCACGGGCGGACCGTTTTCCAGGCGCGTGACCCGTGAGCGCAGGGCCGGGAACTGTTCGTTGAGGGTCTCGATCAGCCAGGTGCGCAGGCTTTCACGTTCCTCGATGGTTTTGGCCAGCACCACAAATTGAGCGAAGCTTGCGGCCGGCAGTTGCTGGTCCAGCGGCAGGTAAAAGCGCGGCGAACCGGTGCCGACATAGGCCACATAGTTGTCGATGCCCGCGTGCTCCTTGAGCATCGCTTCCAGGCGTTTCACTTCATCCGTCGTGTTGCTCAGCGAGGCGCCTTCGGCCAGTTTGAGGTCGACCATCAGTTCCAGACGACCGGAGGCCGGGAAGAACTGCTGCGGCACGAACCGGAACAACACCACCGAGGCCACGAACAGCACGACGGTCAGAACGATCACGGTTTTACGGCGGCGCACACACCATTCCACCACTCGCCGAACGCGTTGATAAAACGGTGTGGCATACGGGTCCGGCTGACCGGCGCCATGTTTGGCGGCGTGAATTTTCGCCAGGTCCGGCAGGAGCTTTTCCCCCAGATACGGCACAAACACCACGGCAGCGATCCATGAAGCCAACAGGGCGATGGTCACTACCTGGAAGATCGAGCGGGTGTATTCGCCAGTGCCTGACTGCGCGGTAGCAATCGGCAGGAAGCCTGCGGCCGTAATCAACGTCCCCGTGAGCATCGGGAACGCGGTGCTGGTCCAGGCATAACTGGCGGCGCGGATCCGGTCGTAACCCTGCTCCATTTTGATCGCCATCATTTCCACGGCGATGATCGCGTCATCCACCAACAGCCCGAGGGCCAACACCAGTGCGCCGAGGGAAATCTTGTGCAGGCCGATCCCCAAGTAATACATGCAGGCGAAGGTCATCGCCAACACCAGTGGAATCGCCAGGGCGACCACCATGCCGGTGCGCACGCCCAGGGAGAAGAAGCTCACCAGCAACACAATCGCCAGGGCTTCGACCAGCACTTGAACGAACTCGCCGACACCGGTTTTGACCGCAGCAGGCTGGTCGGAGACCTTGCGCAACTGCATGCCGGCCGGGAGGTTTTTCTGAATCCGCCCGAACTCCAGCTCCAGTGCCTTGCCGAGCACCAGAATATCGCCGCCGTCCTTCATGGCCACGGCAAGACCAATCGCGTCCTCGCCCATGAAGCGCATGCGCGGCGCCGGTGGATCGTTGAAACCACGGCGAACATCGGCCACGTCAGAGATGCGGAACGTACGATCACCGACGCGGATCGGGAAGCTCTTGATCTCTTCTACGGTCTGGAAATTCCCTGAGACCCGTAGCTGCAAACGCTCACTGGTGGTTTCGAAGAAGCCTGCGGTGGACTTCGCATTCTGTTCTTCCAGCGCTTGCTGGACCACCGCCAACGGCAAGCCGAGGGTCGCCAGTTTGACGTTGGACAGCTCGATCCAGATCTTCTCGTCCTGCAACCCAAGCAAGTCGACTTTGCCGACGTCCTTGACCCGTTGCAGCTGGATCTGGACACGGTCGGCGTAGTCCTTGAGCACGGCGTAGTCGAAACCTTCGCCGGTCAGGGCGTAGATGTTGCCGAACGTGGTGCCGAACTCATCGTTGAAGAACGGCCCCTGGATACCCGGCGGCAAGGTCTGGCGGATATCGCCGACCTTCTTGCGCAACTGATACCAGAGCTCCGGGATCTGCGCCGAATGCATCGAATCCCGGGCCATGAAGGTCACCTGGGACTCGCCGGGGCGTGAGAACGAAACGATGCGTTCGTACTCGCCGGTTTCCATCAGCTTCTTTTCGATGCGTTCGGTAACCTGCCGCGAGACCTCCTCGGCCGTGGCGCCCGGCCATTTGGTCTGAATCACCATGGCTTTGAAGGTGAACGGCGGGTCTTCGCTCTGCCCCAGCTTGGTGTAGGACAAGGCGCCGACAACCGCCAGCAGGAGCATCAGGAACAGTACGATCTGGCGGTTACGCAGCGCCCATTCGGAAAGATTGAAACCCATCGGGGATTACTCCTTGACCGCCAGATTGACCACGCGGTTGGAACGATCCACCGGGCGCACTTGCTGCCCTTCATGGAGCACATGAACCCCGGCGGCCACGACCCAATCGTCGGGATTGAGGCCCTCGAGTACCGGCACGCTCTTTTCGCCGAACGCACCGACTCGCACCGGAGCACGTTTGAGCGTGTTGTGGGCGTCGACGAGCCACACATAGGTCGCGCCGTTTTCAGCGGTGAGCGCCGAGAGTGGCACAGACAATGGAACGGTCTCGGCGGTCTGGATGAACACCCGGGCGCTTTGGCCAAGCTCGGCCGGGACCTTGCCGGCGGTGAAAGTAATCCGCGCCGCGAAGGTACGCGACTTGGGGTCGGCGGCCGGCGACAGCTCGCGAATACTGCCGGCAAAGCGTTGGCCAGGCTGGGTCCAGAGTTCCACCGACACCGGCTGACCGATCTTGAAACGGCCAAAGCTCTGCTCGGGCAGGCTGATCAGCACTTCACGCTCGCCATCGGTGGCCAGGGTGAACACGGTTTGCCCGGCCGACACCACTTGCCCGACTTCCACCGCACGCTTGGCCACCACGCCATCCTGGGGAGCGCGCAGCACCGCATAGCTGGCCTGATTGTTGGAAACGTCGAATTCGGCTTTGATCTGTTTAAGCCGCGCTTCGCCGGAACGGTAGAGGTTTTCGGAATTGTCGTACTGCGAGCGGCTGACCATCTGACGGTCCATCAGGGTCTTGTAGCGATCACGCTCGGCACGCACCAGGCTCAGGTTGGCCTCGGCGGCGGCAACCTGGGCACGCGTGGCTTCCAGTTGCAGGCGCACGTCCTGTGGATCGAGTTCGGCCAGAGGCTGATTGGCCTTGACTCGCTCGCCTTCCTCGACCAGTCGTCGGCTGACTTTGCCCGCGATGCGAAACGCCAGGTCCGGCTCATAGCGGGCGCGAACTTCACCGGGATAGCTGTCGATTGCCTGTGCCGAAGGCTCTGGCTGAACCACCATGGCCGGACGCACGGTGACTTGCGCCGGCTCTTCGTGGCCGCACGCAGACAATAAAAAAGCCAGGGTGACTGGCAAGGCAAGTGGCAGGACATAGCGGGACATGGTGAAGGACCTTTCGCTAATGGTGCTTGGAATAATTATACTGACCGGTATGTTATTAATAGCAAACTCACCAGTCCAGTATTATTAAAGCGAAGAATGTCGAACAATCTTTCTGCACCCAGCGGCCCCGGTCGCCCAAAAGACCTGGCCAAGCGCGAGGCCATCCTCGACGCGGCAAAACGGCTTTTCCTGAGCAAGGGTTACGCGAGCACCAGCATGGATGCGGTAGCCGCTGAAGCCGGCGTGTCGAAATTGACGGTCTACAGCCACTTCAACGACAAGGAGACCCTGTTTTCGGCGGCAGTGATGGCCAAATGCGAGGAACAACTGCCCAACCTGTTCTTCGAACTGCCCGAGGGCATTCCGGTACAGAGCGTGCTGTTGAACATCGGGCGGGGCTTTCATCAACTGATCAACAGCGACGAGTCGGTGAACCTGCATCGGCTGATCATGGCGCTGGGCAGCCAGGACCCGAAGCTCTCGCAGATTTTCTTCGAGGCCGGACCACAGCGGATGCTGCATGGGATGGAGCGCTTGCTGATCAAGATCGACCAGATCGGCGCCCTGACCATCGACAAGCCGCTCAATGCTGCCGAGCACTTCTTCTGCCTGCTCAAGGGCGCGGGAAATTTCCGCTTGCTCTATGGCTGCGGCGAGCCGCCGACCGGCGATGCCGCCGAGGCCCATGTGCAAGAAGTGGTGGGGTTGTTTATGCGGGCGTATCGCCCGCAAACCGTCTGATAGATTTTTAGCGTCTGGGCTGACGCTATTGCGAGCAGGCTCCCACACATTGGACCAATGTCTTTAAGTAAGAACGCGGTCAACGGTGGGAGCGAGCTTGCTCGCGATGGGGCGACGCGGTCTTAAGGCTTGAGCGCTTTCTTCGGGTAGATGTCGTAGCGGCTGGATTTGCCGTCCAGTGCATGGCTCGGCTTCGGCCCGTCAATGCACGGCGCCTTGCGTGGGCGCTTGACCACCACCCGGTGGCTGGCCAGCGCCAGCGCGGCTGCCAGCAGTGCCGGGGCGTCCGGGTCATCACCGACCAGCGGACGGAACAAGCGCATTTCCTTCTTCACCAACGCGGTTTTCTCACGATGGGGGAACATCGGGTCGAGGTAGATCACCTGCGGTGGCTCGCCTTCCCAGTTGTTCATCAGCTCGATCGAGTTGCCCTTGAGCAAACGCATGCGCGCCACAATCGGCGCCACCTCAAAGTCTTCCGCGCCACGGGCCAGGCCATCCTCCAGCAACGCGCCGATCAGCGGCTGACGCTCGATCAGGCTTATCTCGCAGCCCAGGCTTGCGAGCACAAAACCATCCTTGCCCAGCCCCGCCGTGGCATCCAGCACCCTGGGCCGCACGCCTTGAGCAACCCCGACAGCCTTGGCGATCATCTGACCGCTGCCGCCGCCGTACAACCGGCGATGAGCGGCGCCACCCTCGACGAAATCCACCCGCACCGGGCCCGGCGCATCCGGCCCCAGTTGTTGCAGCTGCAAACCCTGCTCACCCACCTGCAAGGCAAACTCCGCATCGTCCAGCTGCAACGGCAGGTCCAGGCGTTCGGCCCATTGCTCGGCCTGGGCTTGAAACGTCGCGGCCAGGGCCTGAACTTTGATGCGGCTGGCCGCAGGTTGCTCACTCATCAGAAAACACACTCAAAAAATTAATGATCGGCAAAAACGGCCGATAACAAAACTATCGAGCATTTTGCCAGAGCTGAGCGTCGACCGAGAGAAATGTCAGACATTCAACGCACATCAGTAGGCTACATCTCGCCCTACGGCGATTATGGCCTGCGTAATTCCCAAGCACTGAGCGGTGTCAGTCACCTGTGGCAGGATTTTTTTGCCCAGGCCCTGGCCGATCAGTTGGGCGATGCTGCGCCTGCTCCAGCCCAATACCCACCGGTCGCGATTGACAGCCCAGACGAACCGACCGTGGGTGCCGAACTGCTTGCGCACATCGTCACGCAGCGCGAATGCGACGTGAAAGACACCGAGATTCGCCCGCCTGAGCCACTGTTCCTGCCGATCGCCGAGTTCGAAATGGACCTGGCCGACAAACCGGCGCCGCCGTTCCCACCGGAAGAAATCGTCGCTCAGCAGAAACAGCAGAACTTCGAAAGCGGCTGGGTACGCCCTATCGTCCTGACCGCCGGCCAACCGCTGCCGGTTCCGGGCCCAGGGCCGCAACCTCGCGCGTTGTACCTGCCGATTGCCGAATTCGACATGGACCTGCTGGAAAAACCGGCACCGCCCTACCCGCCGGAAGAACTGATCGAGCAACAGAAACAGCTCGACTTCGACAATGGCTGGGCTCGCCCGATTGTCCTGCAGAACCTGCGTATCGCCGCCTGACCCTCAGCGGCAGACCCACCACGGCCCGACATCCAGATGAAAGTGATTGCGATGGGCGGCGTTGTAGTCCGGGCTCAACACCACATTGAACATGTCACAGGCGCCATCGCGTACAGCGCGCAGGAAACGTGCGTCGTCATTGGTCTTCGGCCAGTCCTTGAGCACATTGATACTGCGCCCGTCCGCCAAGCGAAACCCGGCGATGTCCAGCGCATTGGCCGTCGCGTGCTGACTGCGCGCACCGTTCTCGCGGCTGTACATGTTGCGACAGGCAAAACTGCCCAGATGATCGACCCGCGCCACTGACTGCCCATAAGCGACCTGAGCCGCCGGTTGCAGCGCGTGACGCTCGAACAGCGCGAACGCCACGGCCAAGGGGCAACTGGCGAGGAAACTGCTGCTCAGCGCCACTTGGCCGCCTTGCACGCGCAAGGTATTGCTCAGTGGGCAAGCAACCTCTGGAGAGCTGTCGGATTGGCGAGTCACCTTCAATCCGGCACCGCTGAGCACCTGATCACACAATTGCGGGTTGTCGCGCAGGCGCATGAGCTTGAAACGGGTCAACAGGTTCGGCTTCGCCCGTACATCCAACGGTGCCCAAGGGTTCCAATCCGCTGGCAACGGTAACCAGCCACGCCACACGCCGACCAGCAAAACGCCCAACACACCCATCACCAGCAACAGCCCTTTCAGAACCCGCACGACAACATCCTGTAATCAGTTTTTGAACATTTGATTGATCTGCCCGAACGGCAGCGCATTGTCGGCGAAACCGAAGGTGCCGTGCTGTTGTATCTCCTGCGCGGCCTGATAAAACGCCCCGTAGGCCGCACGGGCCATGGCCGAGCCGACGCTGATTCGTTTGACGCCCATTTCACCCAACTGCACCACACTCAGCTTGAGGCCGCCCGACATCAATACATTGACCGGCTTGGGGCCCACGGCGCGAACCACGGCCAGCACTTCTTCAGCGCTGCGCAACCCCGGCGCATAGAGCACATCGGCGCCGGCCTCGGCAAAGGCCTGCAAGCGGCGAAGGGTATCGGCGATGTCGAGCTTGCCGTGCAGAAGATTCTCGGCGCGGGCCGTCAGGGTAAAAGGGAACGGCAGGCTGCGTGCAGCGGCCACAGCGGCTTCGACCCGTGCGACGGCATGTTCGAAGCAATAGATCGGGCCCTCTTCACGGCCGGTGGCATCTTCAATCGAACCGCCGACCGCACCGGCCGCGGCGGCGCGCAGAATGCTCTGGGCGCAGCCTTCAGGGCTGTCGGCGAAACCGTTCTCCAGGTCCACCGCTACCGGCAGATCGCTGGCCCCGACAATCGCCTGAACGTTGGCCAGGGTGTCTTCCAGTTTCAGCCCGCCGTCGGGACGGGCCATGGAGAAGGCATAACCGGCGCTGGTGGTCGCCAGCGCTTCATAGCCAAGGCTGGCAAGCATCTTCGCGGAACCGGCGTCCCACGGGTTGGGAATGACAAAAGCCCCTGCACGTTCATGCAGTGCCTTGAACGCCTGAGCTCGACAGGTTTGTGCATCCATGGGTTGGCTCCTGAAGTAGGGAATGGTCCACCTTCAGAGCAAATCCAGCTGCTCGGCGGCGGGTTCTCTGTATAACTCAGGCAGGGCCGGCAAGCCAGGCAATCGCGCCATCAAACGCACATGAAAACGCTGGGCCAGGGCGGCGGCCAGCAGGTTGTCGGCGGTGTGCAGGAAGATGTAAGGCGTGCGCCCCTCCTCAATCCACTGGGCGATTTTCTCGACCCACGGCGTCAGGAACGTATCGTTGGCCTCCAACACCGGATGACCGATGAAACGCACCTGCGGGAACCGGGTAAACGCTGCCGGTCTTGTCGGCACTCGGGGCTTTTTGGACTGGGCGTGAAGCACCGAAGGTTCGGTGGACGTGCAACTGAACAGTGCCCGCGGATCCAGGCAAATGCGTTCGACGCCACGGTCGCGCAGCAGCCGGTTGAGCATGCGCTCGGCGTCGCCCTTGGCGAAGAAATCCCGATGACGCACTTCAACCGCCAGCGGTCGCTGCAAGCCGTCGATGAAACCGGCCAGCTCCGCCAGCCGTTGCGGGGCGAACGTGGCGGGCAGTTGCAACCAGAGTGGCGAGACTCGATCACCGAGCGGGCTGAGCAGTTGCACGAAGGTTTCGGCGGCGGTCAGTTGCTCGCGCAGGTCGCCGCCGTGGCTGATGTCGCCGGGAAACTTGGCGGTGAACCGAAAGTCATCAGGCATGATCTCAGCCCAGCGCTGCACCGTGGTAGCGGCCGGGCGCGCGTAGAAGGTCGTATTGCCTTCCACGGCATTGAATACCTGGGAATAGAAGCCGAGAAACTCGTTGGGCCGGGCATTCTGCGGATACAGATAGTCGCGCCAGGCGTTTTCACTCCAGGACGGGCAGCCGAGGTAGTAAGGCAGCCCCATCAGATGTGCAGGTCGAGCCCCAGCACTTCCATGTCCCAATCGACGAAAGCGGCGGTGGCCAGGTAGCTGGCCAGGGCCCGCGCGGTGCTTTTGCTCATGGCGCGATGGTAGATCATGTCTTGCTGGCGGGCGGGTAGATTGCTCAGGCGCTGGGCCGAAGCCTTGGCGGCGCGGGCAGCCAGTTGTTCTTCGGACGGGATTTCCTGCTCGCCATCGATGTCTTCGAGAGACTCGTCCACCACCACATTGCCTTTGCGAGGCTTGCGCTTGATGGGGTAGGACTGAGAGGAAAAGCCGTCTATGCGCATAATTTCATGCTCGGAATCAATGATGGCAATTTAGCGGCACATTGGCAGCTGTGCAAATGCTCAAGTGATAACTAGAACACAGAATCCGGAAAAGGTTTAAAGGCGAGGGGCTGGAACTGACGATTGGCAGTGCCCCTGTGGCGTGGGAGCTTGCTCCCGCTCGGGTGCGAAGCGCCCGCAGATCAGCCGTCGCGGTCTGTATGGCGGAATGGAGTTGCGGTTTTTTGGGTCGCTTCGCAACCCAGCGGGAGCAAGCTCCCTCGCCACAAAAGCACCCGGGTTACCGGGCCTTGGGGGTTGCCACTTTATCGCGCAGGTAAACAGGTTGAGCATCGTCGGCCACGATCGCCTCACCGCGCTCCCAGGCAAAACGCGCCAGGGTCAGCAAGTCTTCGGCGTGAGGCAACATACCCGCGTCCTGGCCGGTCAGCGTGACGGCGATCCGCTCGCCATAGCCCCAACCCGTGCCCGCGCCAAACCAGTCGCCCGCAGCCTCCGCCGGCAATGCCGCGACTTCCGGCGCCAGCACGGCTTCAGCGCCAACCAGACGCATCTCACCGGCGGTTTCGCGGTAGCAGCCCCAATACACTTCATCCATTCGTGCATCGATGGCCGCCGCGACCTGGCTCACGCCGTGTTCGCGATAAGCGCGCTGGGCCAGTACCGCCAGGTTGGACACCGGCAACACCGGGCGCTCCAGGGCGAAGGCCAGGCCTTGAACCACGCCGATGGCAATCCGCACCCCGGTGAACGCGCCTGGCCCACGGCCAAAGGCAATCGCATCGACCGCTTGCAGGGTGGTGCCCGCGTCGGCCAGCAGTTGCTGGATCATCGGCAGGAGCTTTTGCGCGTGCAGGCGCGGAATCACCTCGTAATGGCTCGTGACCTTGCCGTCATGCAGCAAGGCAACGGAGCAAGCTTCAGTCGCGGTGTCCAGGGCCAGCAAGGTGCTCATCGATGTTTCCGTAAAGAGAGGTGGAAAAAGTGCGCCAGTATAAACAACAACGGCCCGCAAGCGGGCCGTTGAACGTAAAGCAAATCAGCTTTCTCAGCTCAGTGCTTCAAGCACCTTGCCGGTGATCGCTTCTACCGAGCCAACGCCAGCAATGTGGCTGTAAACCGGCTTGCCTTTGGCAGCCGACAGCTTCTGGTAGAAATCCACCAGCGGCTTGGTCTGGGAATGGTAGACCGACAGGCGATGACGCACGGTTTCTTCGGTGTCGTCTTTACGCTGTACCAGCGCTTCTCCCGTGACATCGTCCTTGCCCGCGACTTTTGGCCGGTTATAGACGGTGTGGTAAACGCGGCCGCTGGCTTCGTGAACACGACGCCCGGCGATGCGCTGAACGATTTCTTCGTCGTCGACCGCGATCTCAACCACGTGGTCCAGCTCGACGCCGGCCGTCACCAGGGCTTCAGCCTGGGGGATGGTGCGCGGGAAGCCGTCGAACAGGAAGCCGTTGACGCAATCAGCCTGGCTGATGCGTTCCTTGACCAGGTTGATGATCAGCTCGTCGGAGACCAGGCCGCCGCTGTCCATCACGCTCTTGGCGATCAGGCCCAGCTCGGTGCCAGCCTTGACCGCAGCACGCAGCATGTCGCCGGTGGAGATCTGCGGAATACCGAATTTTTCAGTGATGAACTTAGCCTGAGTACCTTTACCGGCCCCGGGAGCTCCCAGCAGAATGACGCGCATCGATGTGCTCCTCAATTTTTTATTTAGAAACGCTCGGATTCGCCTCGTGGGGCCAATCTCAACAAAAAGGGTCGTGGCCGCCCAAACGGCCAAAGGCTGATCAAGATACACAGCAGGCACGGCCCACACAAGCCGCCGAAAGTCGGACGAACCCGTGCCTGTCGTGCCCTTGCGCCAGGGTGCTCCAAGTCGCAACCCCATAACAAAGTGTCGCCTGCCAGCCGTGACCGGCCCCTGGGACCGATCACCCAAGGGCTTCGCCAAGCCCCTGACGCAGCACAAAAAACCTTAGCCGGTGTTGCGCAAACCGGCGGCAATTCCTGCCACAGACACCAGCAACGCCTGTTCTACCGGGCTGCCCTGTGCCACGTCCTGTTGCCGCGAGCGCGCCAACAGTTCCGCCTGCAATAGATGCAGCGGGTCGAGGTAGGTGTTGCGCAGACGGATGAACTCCAGGGTGTCAGGGCTATGGGCCAGTAGCTGTGACTGACCCGTCAGGCCCAGCACCACGGAACACGCCTGCGACAATAGGTCGCGTAAATGCACCCCCAAAGGTAATAAATCAGGCGCAACCAATCGCTCATCGTAGGACTGCGCAATGTCGGCGTCGGCCTTGGCCAGGACCATCTCCAGCATGTCGATGCGGGTGCGGAAGAACGGCCACTGCTCACGCATCTGCGCCAGCAACTCGCCCTCGCCGCGCGCCAGCGCCTTGCTCAGCGCCGACTCCCAACCGAGCCACGCCGGCAGCATCAGGCGCGTCTGGGTCCAGCCGAAGATCCACGGAATGGCGCGCAGGCTTTCAATGCCACCGGCACGCCGCTTGGCCGGACGACTGCCCAGCGGCAAACGTCCCAGTTCCTGCTCCGGCGTGGACTGGCGGAAATACTCGACGAATTGAGGGTTTTCCCGCACCACGGCGCGATAGGCGCTGACGCCATCGGCGGCCAATTCGTCCATCAGATGGCGCCAGGCTGGCTCCGGCGGTGGCGGCGGCAGCAGCGTTGCCTCCAGCACGGCGGCCAGATACAGGTTGAGGTTTTGCTCGGCGATGTCCGGCAGGCCGAATTTGAAACGAATCATTTCGCCCTGCTCGGTGGTGCGGAAGCGCCCCGCCACCGACCCCGGCGGTTGCGACAGAATCGCCGCATGCGCCGGGCCGCCGCCACGGCCGACGGTGCCACCGCGGCCATGGAACAGCAGCAATTCGACGTCGTGCGAGCGGCAGATGTCCACCAGCCGTTCCTGCGCCCGGTATTGCGCCCACGCGGCGGCCGTGGTGCCCGCGTCCTTCGCCGAGTCGGAGTAACCGATCATCACTTCCTGCGGCCCCTGCAAGCGCGAACGGTAGCCGGGCAGCAGCAAGAGTTTCTCGATCACCGGACCGGCGTTATCCAGGTCCGCAAGGGTTTCAAACAACGGCACCACACGCATCGGCCGCAACACGCCGCACTCTTTAAGCAGCAGTTGCACGGCCAGTACGTCGGAAGCCGCGCCGGCCATGGAGATCACATAGGAACCGAGTGACGCCCCCGGCGCCGCCGCGACCTCGCGGCAGGTTGCCAGCACTTCAGCCGTGTCCGCCGAAGGCTTGAAGTGTGCAGGCAACAGTGGCCGGCGATTGTTCAGCTCACCCGACAGAAAACGCACACGCGCTTCTTCGTCCCAGTCTTCATAACGGCCGAGCCCCAGGTAATCGGTGATTTCGGTCATGGCCGACGAGTGCCGCGAGGCGTCCTGACGCACGTCCAGCCGCACCAGGAACAGGCCGAACGTCACCGCCCGACGCAGGCAATCGAGCAGCGGGCCATCGGCAATCACCCCCATGCCGCACTCATGCAAGGACTGAAAGCAGAGCTCCAGCGGGTCCAGCAGCTCACGGTTGTTTTGCAGGACCTCGGCGCTGGCCGGTGTCGAACTGGCCAGTGAGGCCTGGGCCCATTGGCGAGTGGCACGCAGCCGCTCACGCAACTGCTTGAGCACCGCGCGGTAAGGTTCGGCGCTGTCGCCAGCCTTGGCCCGTAGCGCTTCGCTGGCCTGCTGCATCGACAATTCGGCGGCCAGGTGATCGACATCACGCAGGTACAGATCAGCGGCCATCCAGCGCGCCAACAGCAAGACTTCGCGGGTCACCGCCGCGGTGACATTCGGGTTGCCGTCACGGTCGCCGCCCATCCATGAGGCAAAACGAATCGGCGCTGCCTCCAGCGGTAAACGCAGGCCGGTAGCGGCATACAGGGCCTGATCGGCCTTGCGCAGATAATTCGGAATGGCCTGCCACAACGAGTGTTCGATCACCGCAAAGCCCCATTTGGCTTCATCGACCGGGGTCGGTCGAGTACGGCGGATTTCTTCGGTGTGCCAGGCTTCGGCGATCAGCCGCTGCAAGCGCTGGCGGATCTGCTCGCGCTCGGCGGTTGTGAGGTCACGATGGTCCTGCGCCGCCAGTTGCGCGGCGATGGCGTCGTATTTCTGAATCAAGGTACGGCGCGCCACTTCGGTGGGGTGCGCGGTGAGTACCAACTCGATATCCAACCGCCCCAAGTGCCGGGCCAGAATTTCGGCGCCATGGCCCTCGGCGCGCAACCGGGCGAGCAGCTCGGGCAGCACCCGCGACTCGAAAGGCGCCGGCTGGGATTCTTCGCGGCGGTGAATCAACTGATATTGCTCAGCGATGTTCGCCAGGTTGAGGAACTGGTTGAACGCCCGCGCTACCGGCAGCAGTTCGTCCTCGCTCAACTGATCGAGGCTGGCGCTCAATTGTGCGTCCATGGCACCGCGACGGTCGGCCTTGGCGCCCTTGCGGATCTGCTCGATCTTGTCGAGAAACCCTTCCCCGTACTGGTCACGAATGGTGTTGCCCAACAGTTCACCCAACAGGTGAACATCCTCGCGCAAGCGTGCATCGATATCAGTCATCAGCAGTTCTCCAGCGAAATCCGTGCGGCTATTGAGGCTCAAGCTCTGAAGCCCAAGAGTGCCGTCCGCAGCGGGTTCTTACAAGCAGGCGACGAACTGACTTTAAACCTGGGGCAATAGCGCTAGTCTCAAGGGTAAGCCGTACCAAGGCTTGCCACCGGCCACCACCGGACACTCATCACACCCCGCCACGAGCAGGTGCTCATTGAGGTCATCATGAAAATCCGTGAGCTTGCCCAGCATTGGGAAGAGAACGCCAAAGGCCGATTGACCCAGACCGGCTACACCATTCACTTGGACGTCGAAGCCGCCGCGCGGCTGGCGGCGCTCGCCGAGATGTACCCCAAACGCCATCCCGAAGAACTGCTCGGCGAACTGATCGGTGCAGCGCTGGAAGAGCTCGAAGCAAGCTTCCCTTACGTCAAGGGCCAGCACGTGGTCGCCACCGACGAAGAAGGCGATCCGCTGTACGAAGATGTCGGTCCGACCCCACGTTTTCTTGCATTGTCCCGTCGTCATTTGCACGATCTGTCGTCGCAAAACGACAAGCCGAAACACTGATTCGCCCTCGTAAATCCTGCCTTTCTTCCCGGTTGTCGGGAAAAAAGCACCCGCCCCCCCTCACCACTTCCTCCCCCTTGCAAACACTGATTGAAAACAACGATTTAGTGGGAGCAACGAAGGTTTTTCGAGGCCAATGGCGGGTGCTCACCTGTTATTTCTGACAGTAGGCAGCCCTCTTCATCGCGAGTAAAAGTGAGCTCCAGGCCAAAACCAAAGGCATAAAGGAGCGTAACCATGCGACTGCTGACGTTGTTTTTGATGCTATGTGCAGCGGTAGTCCAGGGAGGCTGCGTACGCCCCCCATCCGACTACAAATCCCTCGACCCTGGCGCCATTCTCAGCAATGAGCCCCAGCCAAGACCCGGCATCAACCAGCGACCGGTCACGGGCACAAAAAAGGTGTTACTGGTGGTCGGGCAGTGGACGGGCCAACCCGCGCTGGACAAAGACTTGCTATGGAAACAAAGCCTTGCCCCTGCGGAGAAAACCTCGTTACGCAGCTACATCACCGACGTCTCGGGTGGGAAGTTGACCCTGGAAGGCCGGATGATCACGGTTGCCTTAGGTGCGAAGCCGGCGAACTGCGACAACCTTGATGAGGTGACACGGCCCGCCGAAAGAGCCGTGCGGGAGCAAAGTAACCTTGAGCCTGACGACTACGATTATCTGTTTATCGCCGCTTACTGCAACGGCACCACCCTCTCCAGCGCTCGCACATCCGGCAGGACACTGGGGATTTACCACCAGCCGGCGAACGCCAACACCTGGATCCACCGATTCGGAAACAACCTGGGATTCCTGCAAGCGTTCACCTACTCTGCCTGCCCGGTGAGTGGTGACAGCGTAGAGGCGCCTGGGCGCTGTAAAACCATCGACGCCACCGATTACGGGGACCCCGTCTCGGGCGGCACTGACGCCTTGTACCCTGCGAACTACCGCTGGTACGCCGGTTGGCTGGACGATACGCAGGTGGCGCGGGTGCAACACAGCGGTTTCTACCGTCTGGCCGCATTGGGGACTGCGGGGCCGCAAACTTATCTGATTGATCGCAGTGGCGGCGGTCCGAAGCAGATTGCCGTTGAAGTCCGCCAACCCGGCCAGACGTGGGACAAATTCCCTGCCGGGGATAACCGGGTCAAGGGCGTCTGGACCCGATACACCGACATGGGCACCTACGCTCAAAACTTCCAGGTGGACGGGACACCCCTGACCCTCTCGACGATTGACCCGACACTCACTGCAAAAAAGCAGCTCGTGGATCAAGCGGCGGGGATCACCGTCAAAGTCTGTACGGTCAGCGAGGGTTTTGGGGCGACTCTTTCGGTGGGCATCAAGGGAGAAACGCCACCTGATTGCAGCAGTTCAAAGCTTCCAAAACCTGTAGTAACGAGCCATTCGAACGGTGATGTGGTCGGTCCGATTCCAATCTTCGGGGGAACCAGCCTGCCCGGTGCAGTCATTATTGTTACCGCGTACAAAGGGTCAGAACCTGTTGTAGCGGGAGGTGGTGTCGCCAATGCCAAGGGTGAATGGTCAGTCAAACTAACCAAGCCACTGCCCTCGGGACCTTACAGGGTGACCGTCTCGCAAACCATGGCGACAGTACTGAGTCAGTTCTCGGACCCACTGTCTATCACTGTTCGTTGAAACATAGAAACACGCCCATCCACTCTGACTGAGCCGTAACGCAAAAGCCCCGCCTGATCCGATCAGGCGGGGCTTTTGTGCTTTTGCTTTCTGTAGGAGCGAGGCTTGCCCGCGATAGAGGTGTAACAGTCAACATGAATGTTTGGCCCCCATCGCGAGCAAGCTCTCACGTGGGTTCGTTGACGAGCACTGAATGGTGTATGCCTTCAGTTACTGCTCCAGCTGCGGCGTTTCCTGCCCCATGCAACGCACGGCTTTTTTCTGAGCGTTGACCAGCACACCCGTCAGGCCTTTTTGCTCGGTATCAAACAGCACCAGCACGCCATCGATGCACTGGGCGACTTCGGCGGCCGGTTGCAGGGAGACTTTGTAGTCTTCGCCCGGCACGGTCTTGAGCATGGTGAAGTCGTTGAGCAGCAACGCGTCTTCCGGCTTGGCGAAATGCAGGTAACCGTAGAACCACAAGGCACCGACGGTGCCGATGATGCTGCAGATACCGGTGATGATCATCGGGATGGCGTTACGTTCTTCACTCATTTCGGGCTCTCTGGAGGTTCAACTTCTGAATTCGGGGGCGCCGGGTAGTTGGGGACTTCTCCCAACCGGCGCAGGCCGTTGAAATGCTGCGGGTCGTCGAGGTAGCGCAGCATGACTGTTCGCCAGACCGGGTCGGCGAATGTCTGCACATGGCCACCGCGCGTCAATTGCAACACTTTCGGCGGGGGCGCAGCTTGATACAGACGGATGCCGTTGGAAAGAGGCACGATTGGATCATCGATGCTGTGGTAGATCAATTTAGGCACGCCGTTAAGCCGTGGCATGGCATTGATTGCGCTGTCGGCGTCCGGCACCAGCCAGGACAACGGCACCTGAAACGGCCAGGTCAGCCATGAAGTGCTCAAGGCATAACGGCCGACATCGCGATAACTGGCGGGCACATCGTCGAGGACAAACGCCTTGAGTTGACGCTGGCGCTCCGGGTGTTCCACCAGATAATGCACCGCCAGCGCACCACCCAGGCTTTGGCCCAGCAGTACCAGCGGCTTGCCCTGAACCTCAGGCGCGTTATCGAGCCATTTGAACGCAGCGTCGATGTCCTGATAGATCGCCGGCAAACTCGGCTCCCCCTGGGACAGTCCATAACCCCGGTAATCCACCAGCAGCACCTGATAGCCTTGCTTGGGCAGCCACCAGCTACCGCCCAGATGCCCCGAAAGATTCCCGCCATTGCCGTGCAAATGCAGGACCGTGCCCTTGACCTCGACACCTTTTTTGGCCGGGAGCCACCAGCCATGCAGCTTGAGGCCGTCGGCGGTGGTCAGGGTGACGTCGCGGTATTCGAGTTTGGCTTTTTCCGGGGTAAACGGCAGGCCGGGTTCGGGGTAGAACAGCAAGGAACTGCACCCGCCGAGGGTCAGGAGCAGGCAAAAGATACCGAGGATTCTCATCCGTTGAAACCTCGCGAAAAGGTTGGAACACGAAACACTGTGGGAGCGAGCTTGCTCGCGATAGCGGTGTATCAGCCAGCATAAATGTTGGATGTAGAACCGTCATCGCGAGCAAGCTCGCTCCCACAAGGGGATTCGTTGCTCACAAAATGTTGGAGTAATCCGCCTCGATCCGGTCCAGGCTCAAGTGATTGAGGAAGTTGGAGAAACACATCCAGGCCGACAGCGCGTTCATGTCGCGAAACTGATCCGGCAAGTATTTCGGCGGTTCCACCAGCCCCTCATCGACTAACTGACGCAAGGTGCGCATGTCTTCCAGAGTGGTCTTGCCGCAAAACAGCAACGGGATCTGCTCAAGCTTGCCTTTACGCACGGCCAACTGAATGTAGTTGTAAACCATGATAAAGCCCTTGAGGTAGGACAAGTCTTTGGTGAATGGCAGCCCATTGGGCACCGAACCACGGAAAACCCGACTCGCATTGCCATAGCTTTCCGCCATTTCGAAGCCCTGCTCGCGGAAAAACTCGAAGACCTGCAAGAAATCCGCACCCTCCTCCACCATGTGAATGGCGCGGGTGCGGTTGGTCAGTTTGCGCAATCGGCTCGGGTAGGAAGCGAACGTGATGATTTCCATCAGGATCGCCAACCCTTCCTGGGTCACGGTCGACGACGGCGGCCCCTTGGACAGGAAGGTGCAGATCGGCTGGTTCAGGCCGTTGAGGGTGGTGCCGACGTGCACCAGCCCTTCGTGAACTTCCAGGGCCCGCACGTCACGATCGTTGAACATCGCGTCAGCCCGGATCTTGATGTAGTCGGCACCCGCCGCCGCATCGGCAACGATCCCGTCGGACTCGAACACCCGAATGGTTTCCTCGGCCTCACCAAACACCTTGTTCAAGCGGGTTTGCAGCAGATGCACAGCCTCCTTGGCGGTGAGGATCTTCGGTTCGTCCTTGAGGTCGCCGCGACCGTCGATGTTGTTCAGGTAATCGGACATCATCAGGCCAAGGTCGGCCAGGGTCGGGTCGCCGGCGTGGAAGGCATCGGACGCCGCGCCGTACAACTCTTGGGAGATCAGCCCGAAATCCTCGGTGCCACGCGCTTCGAGCATGCGCACCACCATGCGGTACTCCTTGCACATGCGCCGCATGATCTGCCCAACCGGGTTGAACTGACCGAGCTGGCGGGTGATATCGCGCTCGATGTTCTGGAACTCCAGCTTCACTTTGCTCGAATCAAAGGACAGCGGCCGGTTCAGGTAATAGTCGCGGTCCACGGCCGGCATTTCCTTGCCCTTGGCCTTGAGGAATCCTTTGCGGATGTTCTCGTCCCACTTGACCGCATCGAGGACGCGGATCGGCGTCTGCGCCAGCACAATGCGATCGGACAAGGTGCGTATCGTCTGCTGGTAATCGTCCACCCGGAACTCCCTGAAAATAATTGGACGGCTTGTGAGCAACCGTCAGGCTCAGACCGACGCGAGTACCAAATGCATGTACCGGTTGAGGATACCTAGCATGTCTTCCTCGGCCAGCGGCTCTGCGTCGTTGAGCAGGCCCTGATATTCCATCCGTCCGATTATAGCCGTCAACACTTTGGCATCCTGTTGTGGCTCGCGTGAACCCAATACCTGGAAAAGCTGGCAGGTGCCCTGCAGGAGAATTTTCTGGTGCGAGCGCACCAACAGCGCCAGGCGCGGGTTGAGCAAGGCTTCCTGGCGGAAGGCCTGCTCGGCCATCAAATGCTCGCGACGGTTGATCAACTGACGGTTGACGTAGTCGGCCGTCAGCCGCGCAATGTCGTCTGCCAACTGTGAGCGCGATTGCGGGCTGCCATCGCCGCTGACCACCAGCTCACGCAGCAGACCTTCGTTGTTGGCCCACAACTTGGCCATGAACGCCGCACTGCGCTCGACGTACTGGGCGAAGGTGTCGGTGAGCAGGTCATCGATGTCCTTGAAGTAATACGTGGTGGCCGACAACGGCACGCAGGCCTCGGCGGCTACGGCACGGTGGCGCACGGCTCGCACGCCATCGCGCACGACAATGCGCATCGCCGCGTCGAGAATTTCCTGTCGGCGCTGCTCGCTGCCCTGTCGGCTGGCCTTGCGGCCCTGGTACTGAACACTTTCAGCGACCGCAGTGGCGATACCCGCTGCACCTTCTTCAGCAATTGCGCGATTCACGACAGGTATTCCTCTCTTACTTCAAAAGTAACCAATTGATACGTTTGTACCAGACAGGCAATAAAAAGCCGCCTGAATTAGGCGGCTTATTTATCGAAACACTTACGCTTGCGGCCGCATGTGCGGGAACAGGATCACGTCGCGGATCGACGGTGAATTGGTCAGCAGCATCACCAGGCGGTCGATGCCGATACCTTCACCCGCCGTTGGCGGCATGCCGTACTCCAGCGCACGAACGAAGTCGGCGTCGTAGTGCATGGCTTCGTCGTCGCCGGCGTCCTTGTCGGCCACCTGCGCCATGAAGCGCTCGGCCTGGTCTTGCGCGTCGTTCAACTCGGAGTAGGCGTTGGCGATTTCGCGGCCACCGATGAACAGCTCGAAACGGTCGGTGACGTTCGGGTTGTCATCGTTGCGACGGGCCAGCGGCGACACTTCGAACGGGTACTGGGTGATGAAGTGCGGCTGTTCCAGCTTGTGCTCGACCAGCTCTTCGAAAATCATCACTTGCAGCTTGCCCAGGCCTTCGAAGCCCAGCACCTTGGCGCCGGCCTTCTTGGCGATGGCGCGAGCCTTGTCGATGTCGGTCAGGTCGTCGGCGGTCAGTTCAGGGTTGTACTTGAGGATCGAGTCGAATACCGACAGACGCACAAACGGTTCGCCGAAGTGGAACACCTTGTCGCCGTAAGGGACGTCGGTGCTGCCCAGAACCAGCTGCGCCAGTTCACGGAACAGTTCTTCGGTCAGGTCCATGTTGTCTTCGTAGTCGGCGTAAGCCTGGTAGAACTCCAACATGGTGAATTCAGGGTTGTGACGAGTCGAAACGCCTTCGTTACGGAAGTTTCGGTTGATCTCGAACACCTTTTCAAACCCACCGACAACAAGCCGCTTGAGGTACAGCTCAGGCGCGATACGCAGGAACATTTCCATGTCCAGCGCGTTGTGGTGAGTCTCGAACGGCTTGGCCGCTGCACCGCCAGGAATGGTTTGCAGCATCGGCGTTTCGACTTCCAGGAAGTCCCGCTTCATCAGGAAGCTGCGGATGTGCGCGATCACTTGCGAACGTACGCGGAAGGTCTGGCGTACGTCTTCGTTGACGATCAGGTCAACGTAGCGCTGGCGGTAGCGCTGTTCGGTATCGGTCAGGCCGTGGTGCTTGTCCGGCAGCGGGCGCAGCGACTTGGTCAGCAGGCGCACGCTGGTCATTTCAACGTACAGGTCGCCCTTGCCGGAACGGGCCAGGGTACCAACGGCAGCAATAATGTCGCCCATGTCCCAGGTTTTCACCGCGACCAGGGTTTCTTCGGACAGGGTTTTACGGTTGACGTAAACCTGGATGCGACCGGTCATGTCCTGGATCACCATGAACGAACCACGGTTGAGCATGATGCGACCGGCAACCTTGACCGGGATTGCAGCCTCTGCCAGCTCTTCCTTGGTCTTGTCCGCGTACTGCTTCTGCAAGTCTTCGCAGTAGTTTTCGCGGCGGAAGTCGTTCGGGAAGGCATTGCCCTTGGCGCGCTCGGCAGCCAGCTTTTCCTTGCGCAGGGCGATCAGGGAGTTTTCTTCCTGTTGCAGGGCTTGCGGGTCGAGTTCTAGGTCGCTCATGTCTTTAAAAATTCCATCACAGGTTCGTTGCCCCCACCGGAGGCAGGGGACTTAAGGTCTTTACTGGCGGTTTACAGGCCTTGTTTCAGGCTGGCCACCAGGTATTCGTCGATATCGCCGTCGAGCACCTTGTCGCAGTCGCTGCGTTCGATGTTAGTGCGCAAATCCTTGATTCGCGACGCATCGAGTACGTAGGAGCGGATCTGGTGGCCCCAGCCGATGTCCGACTTGGTGTCTTCCAGGGCTTGCGAAGCGGCGTTGCGTTTCTGCACTTCCTGTTCGTACAAGCGTGCCCGCAACATTTTCATCGCGGTGTCTTTGTTGGCGTGCTGGGAGCGTTCGTTCTGGCAACTGACCACGGTGTTGGTCGGTACGTGAGTAATACGTACGGCCGAGTCGGTGGTGTTTACGTGCTGGCCACCGGCACCGGAGGAACGATAGGTGTCGATGCGCAGGTCCGACGGGTTGATGTCGATTTCGATGTTGTCATCGATTTCCGGCGACACGAACACGGCCGAGAACGAGGTGTGGCGACGGTTGCCCGAGTCATACGGGCTCTTGCGCACCAGGCGGTGTACGCCGATTTCGGTACGCAACCAGCCAAAGGCGTATTCGCCCTTGATGTGCACGGTCGCGCCCTTGATCCCGGCGACTTCACCGGCGGACAGTTCCATGATCGTGGCGTCGAAACCGCGTTTATCCGCCCAGCGCAGGTACATGCGCAGCAGGATGTTGGCCCAGTCCTGAGCCTCGGTACCGCCAGAGCCGGCCTGGATATCCAGGTAGGCGTTGTTGGCGTCCATTTCACCGCTGAACATGCGGCGGAATTCGAGTTTTTCCAGGGCCTCGCGCAGACGCTCGACTTCGGCAGCGACGTCATCGACGGCGGCCTGGTCTTCTTCTTCGGCGGACATCAGCAGCAGGTCTTTGGCGTCGGCCAGGCCTGTGTGCATTTCGTCGAGGGTTTCGACGATCTGGGCCAGCAGGGACCGCTCGCGGCCCAGTTCCTGAGCATACGACGGGTTGTTCCAGACATTCGGATCTTCAAGCTCGCGATTGACTTCAGTCAGACGCTCATGCTTTTGATCGTAGTCAAAGATACCCCCGAATAGTTTCGGAGCGCTCGGACAGGTCCTTGATACTGTTAAGGATCGGGTTGATTTCCATGGCGGGCAGCACTCGTTGGCGAACTTTTGAAAGCCGGCGAGTATAACGTAATCAGGCTGTCACGGCAGCCCGCCTGGCGGCTTTAGGGGCGAATGGATTGAGGTTCCTTGTCTGGCTTGAGATCGCTCCCCTCACCCTAACCCTCTCCCAGAGGGGCGAGGGGACTGACCGAGGTGTTTTGGCGAAATACTGCGACCTGCCATTACGAGTCGAACTCAGGATCTGAAAAACAGAGAGATCGGCTCCCTTTCCCCCTCTCCCTCGTGGGGAGAGGGCAGTGAAGGGTCGATCCTGAATTTCACTCAACCCTCACCTGATTGCGCCCATTGTTCTTGGCCAGGTACAGGCCCTTGTCTGCCGCCGAGATCAATTGCCGGCAATCACTGCCCGACTGCGGCGTCATGGTCGAGAGCCCGATGCTGATGGTCAGGCTGGCACCCTCGGCCGGGTAGACGTGCGGAATGTTCAGCGCGGCCACGGTCTGACGGAGCTTTTCCGCCACCAGCCGTGCACCGCCCGGCGAGGTGTTGGGCAGCACCAGGACAAATTCCTCGCCACCGTACCGCGCGGGCAGGTCCGAGGGTCGGCTGCTGGCGTCGCGGATCGTATCGGCGACCTTGCGCAGGGCTTCATCGCCCGCCAGATGGCCGAAGCTGTCGTTGTAGGACTTGAAGTAGTCGACATCGATCATCAGCAACGACAGCTGTATCTGATCGCGCTGCGCCCTTCTCCACTCCAGTTCCAGGTACTCGTCGAAATGCCGGCGGTTCGACAGCCCGGTCAGGCCGTCGGAGTTCATCAGCCGTTGCAGCACCAGGTTGGTGTCGAGCAACTGCTGCTGGCTGACACGCAGCGCCCGGTAGGCCGCATCGCGCTGCAACAGGGTCATGTAGGAACGGGAGTGATAGCGAATGCGGGCCACCAGCTCGATGGTGTCCGGCAGCTTGACCAGGTAATCGTTGGCACCCGCCGCGAATGCCGCGCTCTTGATCAGCGGGTCTTCCTTGGTCGACAGGACGATGATCGGAATGTCCTTGGTGGCCGGGTGATTGCGGTACTCGCGCACCAACGTCAGGCCGTCCAGCCCCGGCATGACCAAGTCCTGGAGGATCACCGTCGGCTTGATGCGGACAGCCTGGGCAACCGCCTGATGCGGGTCGGCACAGAAATGGAAGTCGATGTTTTCCTCGTTCGACAACCCGCGGCGAACCGCCTCACCGATCATTGCCTGGTCATCGACCAGCAGCACCATCGCGGCATTTTCATCGGTTTTGAAATCGTCGAGCTGTAAATCATTCATGTGCGATCACCTGAATTTCTACCTGAGCCAGGACAGCGGATGATGAGCGTCATTTGGCGAATATCTCCAGCAATCGTGGCGCAATCTTGTCCAGTGGGCGAATTTCCACTGCGGCATCGATGGCCGCAGCGGCTTTCGGCATGCCGTACACCGCACTGCTGTGCTGATCTTGCGCAATGGTCAAATACCCTTGCTGACGCATCAGTTTCAATCCCTGTGCGCCATCGCGGCCCATGCCCGTCAGCAGTACGCCGACCGCATCGCCATTCCAGTAACTGGCCACACTTTCGAAAAACACATCGATCGAGGGCCGATAGATCTCGTTGACCGGCTCGGCGGTGTACGCCAGCGTGCCATTCTTCAACAGACGTATATGGTGATTGGTGCCCGCAAGCAACACCGTACCGCTTTGCGGCGGCTCGCCCTCCCGGGCCAGGCGTACCTTGAGGCCGCAGGAACTGCTGAGCCATTCGGCCATGCCGGCGGCAAACACCTGGTCGACGTGCTGGACCAGCACAATCGCCGCCGAGAAATCGCGCGGCAAGCCTTTGAGCAAAACCTCAAGGGCCGCCGGACCACCCGCAGACGAACCGATGGCCACCAGGCTGCGCCGCTGGCCCATGCTGCGCAGGGTCACGGGCGCCGAACGCACGCGATTACCGTGCTCACCGATCAGCCAGCCAATATTAAGGATCTTGCGCAGCAGCGGCGCCGCCGCGTCCTTCGGGTCCCCCGCGCCAAGTGCCGGAGTGTCGACCACATCGAGCGCGCCGTGGCCCATGGCCTCGAACACCCGGTGGACGTTCTGCTCACGGTCAACGGTCACGATGACGATGGCACACGGGGTGTCGGCCATGATCCGCCGGGTCGCCTCCACGCCGTCCATCACGGGCATGATCAGGTCCATCAGAATCAGGTCCGGGGTCAGCTCGGTGCAACGCTGCACCGCTTCAAGGCCATTGCTCGCCACCCACACCACCTGATGCGCCGGCTCAAATGCCAGTGCCCGGCGCAAGGCCTCGACGGCCATGGGCATGTCGTTGACGATAGCGATCTTCATGCCCGCGCTCCTCCTATGAGCTCAACCACTGCATCAAGCAGGGCGTCGTCATGAAAACTGGCTTTGGCTAGATAATAGTCGGCTCCGGCGTCCAGTCCACGGCGGCGATCTTCTTCGCGGTCCTTGTAGGACACCACCATCACCGGCAGCGATTGCAAACGGTTGTCGCGACGCAGCAACGTCACCAATTCGATGCCGTCCATGCGCGGCATGTCGATGTCGGTGATCAGCAGGTCGAAATCCTCGGCACGCAGGGCGTTCCAGCCATCCATGCCGTCCACGGCCACCGCCACGTCATAGCCGCGATTGAGCAACAGCTTGCGCTGCAATTCGCGCACCGTCAGCGAGTCGTCGACCACCAGAATCCGCTTGCGGGCTACGTGCGCGGCCTGCTGGCTCTGGCGGGAAATGCGCTCCAGACGCCCGGTATTGAGCAGTTTGTCTACCGAACGCAGCATGTCTTCGACATCGACGATCAGTACCACGGAGCCATCATCGAGCAAGGCCCCGGCGGAAATGTCCTGCACCTTGCCCAGGCGCTCATCCAGCGGCAGCACCACCAGCGTGCGCTCGCCGACAAACCGCTCCACCGCCACGCCATACACCGCATCGCGCTCGCGAATGACCACCACTTTGAGGGTCGCCTGCGGGGTCTGGCTCGCTGGGCGCTGCAACAATTGACTGGCGGCCACCAGGCCGACATGCCGGCCCTCGTGCCAGAAATGCTGACGGCCCTCGACCTGAACGATGTCGTCAGGCTCCAGGTCGCACATCCGTTCGATGTGGGCCAGCGGAAACGCGTAAGCCTCCTCGCCGACCTCGACCACCAGGCTGCGCACCACCGACAGCGTCAACGGCACTTCGAGATGAAAGTGACTGCCCTTGCCCGCCACCTGCTCCAGCACCACCGCCCCGCGCAACTGGCGGACCATGTGCTGGACTGCATCCAGGCCGACACCGCGCCCGGACACCTCAGTGACCTTGTCGCGCAGGCTGAACCCGGGCAGGAACAGAAAGGTCAGCAGCTCTTCTTCGCTCAGTTGCGCCGCCGTCTCGGCGGGCGACAACTGACGCTCGACGATGCTGCGACGCACCTGTTCCAGGTCAACGCCGTTGCCGTCGTCGCTGAGTTCCAGCACCAGCAACCCGGCCTGGTGCGAGGCTCGCAGGCGGATCAGGCCTTCGGCGGGTTTGCCGGCCAGCAGGCGCTGCTCGGGCATTTCGATGCCGTGGTCGACCGCGTTGCGCAGCAAGTGAGTCAGCGGTGCTTCGAGCTTTTCCAGCACGTCGCGATCGACCTGAGTCTTTTCGCCTTCGACCTCCAGCCGCACCTGTTTACCCAGGCTGCGACCCAGGTCGCGGACCATGCGCACCTGCCCGGCCAGCACATCGGCAAAGGGCCGCATGCGACAGGCCAGCGCGGTGTCGTACAGCACCTGTGCGCGTTGACTGGCGTGCCAGCCAAACTCGTCGAGCTCGGCGGTTTTCTCCGCCAGCACCTGCTGGGACTCGGCCAGCAAGCGCCGGGCATCGTTCAGGGATTCCTGGGCCTCAAGGCTCAACGCGTGCTCCTTGAGGTGCACGTTAAGGTTTTCCAGGGCCCGCAGGCTGTTGCTCTGCATGCGTTTGAGGCGTTGCAGGGTCGCGAGGTAAGGTTTGAGTCGCTGGGTTTCGACCAGCGACTTGCTCGACAAGTCGAGCAGGCTGTTCAAGCGTTCGGCGGTCACCCGCAACACCCGCTCGCCCCCCTCGGTGACCCGCCTGGCCTTGCCCGCTGCTTCAATAACGCTGGCGGGTTCCGGTATCGCAGCCAGGGTGTCGTGCTCAATCTCGGGGGCCGTGAGCTGCAACTCGGCCATCACCGGGGCAAACGTCTCGATGATCGACGCCGCAGCCACCACGGCCGATGGATCGAGCAACTGCGCCATCAACGCCACGTAGGCCTCGATTGCAGCCGCGCCGACCTCGGTGCCGGGGGTCGCGATACGCATCAGCAAATCGGTGCCTTGCAGCAAGGCATCGATGTGTTCGGCTTGCAGGCGCAGGCGACCTTCCTGGGCACTGACCAGGCAATCTTCCATCACATGAGCGACGCTGACCCCGGCGTCTACGCCGACAATCCGCGCGGCGCCCTTGAGCGAATGCGCGGCGCGCATGCAGGCCTCAAGGTGATCGGCCTGAGTCGGGTCGCGCTCCAGCGCCAGCAGGCCTGCGCTCAGCACCTGGGTCTGGGCCTCGGCCTCCAGGCTGAACAGTTCCAGCAACGATGCGTCGCGCATTTGATCGGGGGTCATGTCAGGCTCCGAGTCACGGCGGACAGCAATTGCTCTTCATCCAGCCAGCGCAGGCTGCGCCCCTTGAACGGCAACACGCCACGGGTGTATTTGGCACTGGCCTGGGTGCCGGAGCGGGACGCCGCGTCGAGGATGCGCTCGTCAATGGCATGAATCCCGTCGACCTCATCCACCGGCACCACCACCGGGCCACCGTGGGCGGCAATAATCAGCATGCGTGGCATCACTCGCAGGCCCGTGGCAACGCTGTCGGTCGCCTCAAGCCCAAGCAGTTCGACCAGCGACAGGCACGCTACCAGCGCACCCCGCACGTTCGCGACGCCCAGCAACGCCCGCGAGCGCTGATGCGGCAAGGAGTGGATCGGTTGCAACGGCGCCACTTCCACCAGGGTGCGCGTGGCCAGCCCCAACCATTCCTCGCCCAGGCGAAACATCAGCAGTGAGCGGGTCGCCACATCGGCTTCGACAGCGGCCGACACCTGGACGCGGTCGTCCTGCTGCAAGGCATAGCGGTCGAGCAAACGCGTGGCAGCGGCGGAATACACCGCGCAGTTGCGGCAATGAATGTGTTCGGTCAGCAGCGGGCACGACTGATCACCGTGGATGCCGATACGGTTCCAGCAGTCGTCGATGGCCTGGGCATCGTCATGGGTGACGTTCAACGAAACAGAACCGATCATCGTTTGCGCTCACTGTCAGCGGTGCGTTCACTGCGGGCGGCGCGTTCTTGCAAGCGACGGGCCCCCGCGGCATCACCCTGGGACGCCAGCAACGCCGCCAGGTGCATCAGGGCTTCCGGGTGCTGGGGTTCCAGATACAGGGCCTTGCGATAAAAACCTTGAGCCTCGAGTGCACTGCCCGCGACATCGCTGAGCAGGCCCAACCAATAAAACACCTGGGCCACCGGCTCGTGGCTACGCAGGTACTGCTCACACGCGGCGCGCGCGTCGGCGCTTTTACCTTCGTTGGCCAACGCGGCAATGCTCGCGAGCAGGGTCGCCGCATCGCTGGCAGGTGCTGGCGCACGGTTCAGCGCGGGCACGGGAGCGAGTGTGGAAAAGGGCCGGTTGCGCACGGGCGGCGTCACGCTGCGCACCGGTTGGCGTACCGGCAGGGGCGGCGCCACGAAACCCGGCAGCGGTTCGGGCTCAGGCTCGCTATGGCGGCTGAACGCGAACGACTGGGGGATACCGATCGAGCGCATGCCCAAGCGGCCCAGCAAACTGCCCTCGGCCGGGCCGATAAACAGCACACCGTCGACATGGGTCAGGCGCTTGAGCACTTCGAAGACTTGCTGCTGAGTCGGCTGATCGAAATAGATCAGCAGGTTGCGGCAGAACACAAAATCATAGGCCGGCTCGTTGGCCAGAAGCGTTGGGTCCAGCAGATTGCCGACCTGCAAACGCACCTGCTCGCGCACCCTTTCGCTGAGACGATCGCCGTCTTCTTCGACGCTGAAGTGACGCTCGCGAAAGTCCGTGACTTGCCCGCGAAAGGAGTTCTTGCCGTACAGCGCACGCTTGGCGCGCTCCACCGACAGCGGGCTGACATCCAGCCCGTCGACCTTGAACTGATGCGGTGCGAGCCCTGCATCGAACAAGGCCATGGCGATGGAGTACGGCTCTTCGCCGGTGGAACAAGGCAGGCTGAGGATTCGCAGGGCGCGCATGCCCTTGATTTCAGCCAGGCGCTTGCTCGCCAGTTTCGCCAGGGTGGCGAACGATTCCGGGTAACGGAAAAACCAGGTTTCCGGGACGATCACCGCTTCGATCAACGCCTGTTGTTCGTCGCCCGACCCTTGCAGGAGGTGCCAATACTCATCGGCGCTCATTGCACGGTGGGTGGTGCTGCGCTGGCGGACCGCCCGCTCGATGATCGCCGGGCCTACGGACGCCACGTCCAGGCCGATGCGTTCCTTGAGAAAATCGAAAAACCGCTGATCGCTGCTCATGGCTGCGCCTCCAGCGCTGTCAGGTCCAGAGGCGGCGACGGGAACAACAACGCTCGAACCTGGGCGTCGAGCAAGTCCGCCACTCGTACCCATTGCAGCAACCCCTGCGCGTCTTCGCGCACCGGCCCCAGGTACGGTGCCTGACGGTTGTCCAGGCCATAAGGCTGAAAATCTTCCGGGGCGCAGCGCAAGGTATCGGTCGCCTGCTCAAGAATCAGCCCCAGTTGCTGTGCAGTCAGGGCGTCATCCGGTCGGTAATGCACCAGCACCAGCCGGGTGCTGGTACGCGCCTGCGCCGGTTGCCCGAAGGTCAGCGCACTGAGGTCGATCACGGGCACCACCGCGCCACGATAGGCAAACACCCCCGCCACCCAGGCCGGTGCCCTGGGGATGGGTTTCAATGGCAGGCGCGGCAGCACTTCGATCACCTCGGTGGCTTGCAGCGCATACCGTTCTTCGCCGATACGGAACACCAGGAACAGTGCCTGTTTCGAGCCGCGCTTGGCCGACAGTTCGCTCATCAGACTTTGAAGCGCGAGACGCCGCTACGCAGCCCCACGGCCACCTGGCTCAGTTCGTCGATAGCAAAACTGGCCTGGCGCAGGGACTCGACGGTCTGGCTGCTGGCATCGCCCAACTGCACCAGCGCGTGGTTGATCTGCTCGGCACCGGTGGCCTGGGCCTGCATGCCTTCGTTGACCATCAACACCCGCGGCGCCAGCGCCTGAACCTGGTGAATGATCTGCGACAGCTGCTCGCCGACCTGCTGCACTTCGGACATGCCACGGCGCACTTCTTCAGAGAATTTGTCCATGCCCATGACCCCGGCCGACACCGCCGACTGGATCTCGCGCACCATCTGTTCGATGTCGTACGTGGCCACGGCAGTCTGGTCCGCCAGACGCCGCACTTCGGTGGCGACCACGGCAAAACCGCGACCGTATTCACCGGCCTTCTCGGCCTCGATGGCGGCGTTCAGCGACAGCAGGTTGGTCTGGTCGGCCACCTTGACGATGGTCACCACTACCTGGTTGATGTTGCCGGCCTTCTCGTTAAGGATCGCCAGTTTGGCGTTGACCAGATCGGCCGCGCCCATCACCGAGTGCATGGTGTCTTCCATGCGGGCCAGCCCCTGCTGACCGGAACCGGCCAGTACCGAGGCCTGGTCGGCGGCGGTGGAAACTTCGGTCATGGTGCGCACCAGATCGCGGGACGTCGCGGCAATTTCCCGCGAGGTCGCGCCGATTTCGGTGGTGGTGGCGGCAGTTTCGGTGGCGGTCGCCTGCTGCTGCTTGGACGTGGCGGCGATTTCGGTCACCGACGTGGTGACCTGCACCGATGAGCGCTGGGCCTGGGACACCAGCGACGTCAGCTCGGTCATCATGTCGTTGAAGCCGGTTTCCACCGCTCCGAACTCGTCCTTGCGCTCAAGGTTCAGACGGCCGCTGAGGTCGCCCGTGCGCATGATTTCGAGGATCTGCACAATGCGATTCATCGGCGCCATGATGGCGCGCATCAGCAACAGGCCACAAAGGCTGGCGACGATGATCGCAACCAGCAGCGAGACGCCCATGCTGATCTTGGCCGCGGTGACCGCATCGCCAATGGCCAACGTGGAGTTCTCTGCCTGAGCGCGGTTACGCTCGATCACGCCGTTCAACTGCTTGCGACCACTGACCCAGGCCGGCGTGAGCTTTTGTTCCAGCGCCACACGCGCTTGCTCATACTCTTTGCGCTGATAGAGATCGATGACGTTCTTCAGTTCACTATTGAAGGCCAGGTGACGCACCTCGAACTCGTCGAAGGAGGCTTTATCCTCCGGGTCGAAAATGGTCCCTTGATAGTTGGCAATTTCCTGGCTCAAACGCTCTTCAAAACTCTTGTACAACTCCAGATCGGCGCTGGTCATCTCGCGATGCCCTGAAAGGCCGACGATCTGCTGGGTCATGACAAAACTGTCGACCCAGGCGCTGCGGATCATCGAGCTGAAATACACCCCGGGAACCGCGTCGGTGCGGACCTTTTCTTCACTGGACTCGATCTTCAACAGCCGAGAAAACGACACCACGACCATCAACAGCATGATCGCGATAATCACCGCAAAGCTCGCCAAAATGCGTTGGCGTAACGTCCAGTTCTTCACAGTCATTCCTCGAGGCCATTCAAATAGAGGGGAGTATAGCCGAGGGATCGCAGCGTTTTATAAGCCGTCATGCACGGCGTCTCATCCTGAGCGAAAAGCGTGTCTGCACTCTGGGAGGGCTACTTTCCGTCAGACGAGCCAGGTGCTGCCAGTGCTATTTGTGTAGAAACAGGTGGTGGATTGGCCATTGAGGAATACATCGCTCGGTGGCTGAAACCATTTGTGGCGAGGGAGCTTGCTCCCGCTGGGCTGCGCAGCAGCCCCAAAACCGGCGAATGAGATCCTTCAGAAACATTATCACTGCCTGTTTTGGGAGCGCTTCGCGCTCCAGCGGGAGCAAGCTCCCTCGCCACACTATGGTGCTTAAGTCTCTGGCTGATCGAAGTGATCCAGCGCACGATTCACCGCCAATTCGGCCAACGAAATCATCTGCTGAATCGCCAGTGCGGTGTTGCGCTTGGGACCTTCGAGCTCAAATGCCAGGTCGCTGGCCATGACATTGACCGAGGCGAGGGTCTCGCAGGCATGGGCCAGCAGGGTTTCAGAGTCGACGTCGGGAGCAATGACGAAAATGCAGCCGGGACGGCGGTCGGCTAACAATGCCTTGGTTTCGGGCAGTACCAGGTAGTGATCGAGTGCACGGTGCGCAGCGGCGTGGAGTTCTTTTGAATCTAGGGAGGCGTAGGGGGAAACGGGATCGGTTTCGGGAGGATTGGGGGTGGCTTTGAACATGGTGATGCTCCTAGAGTCATGGAGCTGCCACGATTCGCTGCGAAGCAAAGGGAGGTGGCAGCTGTACGCGGGTTCGCAGACCGGGACTCTAGAACCGGCAGACCCGAAGGTCTCCCACGCACAACCGCCATAACATGAACTGACAGGCATAGAGAGCACCTGCTCACGAACGGGGACGTTGTGCGTCTAGAGATTACCCAGGCTGCGAAACCCGGTCGCTGAATGGGCAGCGACACGGAAACAATATGAGCCAGGCCCAAGACGCACAAGCCAGCGGATTCTGGCGTAGGTGTAGGCAGCGACGCAAGGCGACGTAGCCTCGGACCGAGGCTTTGGGGAAGGAATAAACAACTCAGAAACTGCACAACCAATGTGGCGAGGGAGCTTGCTCCCGCTGGGCTGCGTAGCAGCCCCAAAACCGGCGAATGAGGTCCTATAGAAACATTGTCACTGCCTGTTTTGGGAGCGCTTCGCGCTCCAGCGGGAGCAAGCTCCCTCGCCACAGGTATTCAGTGCGACCCAGGATTCCAGGTAATCAGCACGAAACCTGTCGCGCCCGTTTCTCAAACTCAGTGCTCAGGCTTTGCCATCGAGAAAAACGATATACACTCGGGAAAATCTATAAAAACAGCCCACCGGGTATCTCCACCATGATGACCTTGCGTCAGATCCGGCATTTCATTGCCGTGGCCGAAACCGGCTCGATTTCGGCCGCCGCCCAAGCGGTGTTCATTTCTCAGTCCACGTTGACCCTGGCGATCCAGCAACTTGAGCAGGAAATCGGCGTCAACCTGTTCAACCGCCACGCCAAGGGCATGACCCTGACCCATCAGGGCCACCAGTTCCTGCGTCAGGCACACCTGATTCTGGCCACCGTCGACAATGCCAAACGCAGCCTGCAACAGAGCACCGATCAGGTCGCCGGCCAACTGATCGTCGGTGTGACCAGCCTGGTGGCCGGTTATTACCTGGCGGATTTGCTCACCCGCTTCCAGCGCGCCTACCCCAACGTCGACATCCGCGTGATGGAAGACGAACGCCCGTACATCGAACACTTGTTGGTCAGCGGCGAAATCGATGTGGGGGTGCTGATTCTTTCCAACCTTGAAGACCGCCACGCCTTACAGACCGAGGTTCTCACCCACTCGCCCCATCGCCTGTGGCTGCCGGCCCAGCATCCACTGCTGGAGCACGACAGCATCAACCTCGCCGATGTCGCCCGCGAGCCGTTGATTCAACTGAATGTCGATGAAATGGACCGCAACGCCCAACGCATGTGGTCCGCTGCCTCCCTGCAACCGCGCATCACCTTGCGCACCGCCTCCACCGAAGCGGTGCGCAGCCTGGTGGCCGCCGGACTGGGGGTGTCGATCCAGCCGGACATGACTTACCGCCCGTGGTCACTGGAAGGCGACATCATTGAAGCACGGCCCCTGGCCGACCTGAGCCAGACCCTCGATGTCGGCCTTGCATGGCGCCGCGGCACCGCCCGCCCGGCGCTGGTCGACCCGTTTCTGACGGTCGCCCGCGAACAACCCCACGCCGGACGCAAGCCATCTATTTAATCGAACGCCGCTTTCAGTATTTGGTATTTGTCGTCCTCAACCCCGACCTCTAATCTCTATCTCAATAAGACAAGGTCGGGCCCCCAGTCACCGGGAGCACCATGGCCATACAAGAAAAGAGACCTCGAAAAATGACTGGCGCGCAGACTCCGTTGTTCACCGCATTACTGATCGATGGTGAATTGGTTGCAGGCCAGGGCTTTGTCGAGCCGATCCTCAACCCCGCCACCGGGGAAGTGCTGACCCACATTGCCGAGGCCAGCACCGAGCAGGTCGAGGCCGCCATTCTCGCCGCCCACCGTGCGTTTGCCGGTTGGTCGCGCACCACGCCGCAGCAACGCTCGAACATCCTGCTGGCCATCGCCAATGCCGTGGAGAAACACGCCGACCTCCTTGCCCGCCTCGAATCGCTGAACTGTGGCAAGCCCTTGCACCTCGCCCGCCAGGATGACTTGAGCGCCACCGTCGATGTGTTCCGGTTCTTTGCCGGCGCCGTGCGCTGCCAGACCGGCCAGCTCAGCGGCGAATACCTGCCGGGCTACACCAGCATGGTCCGCCGCGACCCGATTGGCGTGGTCGCCTCGATTGCACCGTGGAACTACCCGATCATGATGGCCGCGTGGAAAATCGCCCCGGCCCTCGCCGCCGGCAACACGCTGGTGTTCAAGCCCTCCGAGCACACGCCACTGTCTATCCTTGCCCTGGCACCGGCGCTGGCCGAGATTCTGCCGCGCGGGGTGATCAACATCATTTGCGGCGGCGGTGAAGGCGTCGGCAGCCATTTGGTCAGCCACCCGAAAGTGCGCATGGTCTCGCTGACCGGCGACATCGTCACCGGGCAGAAAATCCTCCAGGCCGCCGCCAAGACCCTCAAACGCACACACCTGGAACTGGGTGGCAAAGCCCCGGTGATTGTCTGCAATGACGCCGATCTTCAAGCGGTGGTCGAAGGCGTACGCAGTTACGGCTACTACAACGCCGGGCAAGATTGCACCGCCGCATGCCGCATCTATGCCCAGGCTGGCATTCACGACAAATTGGTCGCGGACCTCGGTGCGGCGGTCAGCAGCCTGCGTTTTGCCGGTAAGCGCGACGCCGACAATGAGATTGGTCCGCTGATCAGCTCCCGCCAACGCGACCGCGTAGCCAGTTTTGTCGAGCGCGCCCTCGGCCAGCCGCACATCGAACGGGTGACCGGCGCCGCCGTGCATTCCGGTGCCGGTTTTTATTACCAACCGACCCTGTTGGCCGGTTGCAAGCAGGGCGATGAAATCGTCCAGCGCGAAGTGTTCGGACCAGTGGTCACCGTGACCCGTTTCGATGAACTGGAACACGCGGTGGACTGGGCCAACGACTCGGAATACGGCCTGGCCTCCTCGGTCTGGACCCAGAACCTGGACAAGGCCATGCAGGTCGCGGCGCGGTTGCAATACGGCTGCACCTGGATCAACAGCCATTTCATGCTGGTCAGCGAAATGCCCCACGGCGGTTTGAAGCGCTCGGGATATGGCAAAGACTTATCCAGTGATTCGCTCCAGGACTACAGCGTGGTGCGACACATCATGGCGCGCCACGGCAATGACCTGAAATAACGGAACTAAGCTAATAAAAAGCCTAAAAGGCCTGCGTCATCACGTTCAAAACTGCCCCGACCATAATTAAAGAAGAGGGAAACCCCATGTTCGTGCACAAGACCGCACTGCTCAGTGCAATCACCACCGCGTTGCTGGCCAGCGCCAGCATTCAGGCCGCCGAACCGCTCAAAACCGTGGGTGCCGGCGAAGGTCAGCTGGATATCGTGGCGTGGCCGGGCTACATCGAACGTGGCGAGAGCGACAAGAGTTACGACTGGGTGACCGGTTTCGAGAAAGAAACCGGCTGCAAGGTCAGCGTCAAAACGGCCGCCACCTCGGACGAGATGGTCAGCCTGATGGCCAAGGGCGGTTACGACCTGGTCACCGCGTCCGGCGACGCCTCGCTGCGGTTGATCGTCGGCAAGCGTGTGCAGCCGATCAATACGTCACTGATCCCGAATTGGAAAAACATCGACCCGCGCCTCAAGGACGGGCCGTGGTACGTGGTCAACAAGCAGGTGTATGGCACGCCTTATCAGTGGGGCCCGAACGTGCTGATGTACAACACCAACGTGTTCAAAACTGCGCCCACCAGTTGGAGCGTGGTGTTCGACCCGCAAAACCTGCCGGACGGCAAAGCCAACAAGGGTCGCGTGCAGGCCTATGACGGCCCGATCTACATCGCCGACGCGGCGCTGTACCTCAAGTCGATCAAGCCGGAACTGGGCATCCAGAACCCCTACGAACTGACCGAAACCCAGTACAAGGCCGTGCTCGACCTGTTGCGCGCCCAGCAACCGTTGATCCACCGCTACTGGCATGACGCAACCGTGCAAATGAGCGACTTCAAGAACGAAGGCGTCGCGGCCTCCAGTACCTGGGGCTACATGGTCAACGGCCTGCAAGCCGACAAGCAGCCCGTGGCCTCGACCATCCCGAAAGAAGGCGTCACGGGTTGGGCCGACACCACCATGCTGCACGCCGAGGCCAAGCACCCGAACTGCGCCTACAAGTGGATGGACTGGTCGCTGCAACCCAAAGTCCAGGGCGACGTAGCGGCCTGGTTCGGCTCGCTGCCAGCGGTGCCGGCAGCCTGTAAGGGCAGCGAACTGCTGGGCGCCGAAGGCTGCAAGACCAACGGGTTCGACCAGTTCGACAAGATCGCCTTCTGGAAAACCCCGCAGGCCGAGGGCGGCAAATTCGTGCCGTACAGCCGCTGGACCCAGGATTACATCGCGATCATGGGCGGTAGATAACACACCGGTCCCCTGTGGTGATGGGCTTTTGTGGCGAGGGGGCTTGCCCCCGTTGGGTGGCGAAGCCGCCCCAGAGTCAGCCACCGCGGTTTACCCGGTAAACCGCGTTCTCCGTTTCAGGGCTGCTACGCAGCCCAACGGGGGCAAGCCCCCTCGCCACAGTGAGCATCTCAGCCACAAAAGCTCACTAGCCCATCGATCACGATTCAGCTTTTTCAGAAGTCCAGGCCGGGCCGCTGCGACGACCCTCGCCTTTTTGGAGCACCGCACCATGACGCTTGCAGTCCAGTTCACCAACGTTTCCCGTCAGTTCGGCGAAGTGAAAGCCGTAGACCGGGTTTCCATCGACATTCAGGACGGCGAGTTCTTTTCCATGCTCGGCCCTTCCGGCTCGGGCAAAACCACCTGCCTGCGGCTGATCGCCGGTTTCGAACAGCCGAGCGCCGGTTCGATCCGCATTCACGGTGCCGAAGCGGCCGGTTTACCGCCCTACCAGCGCGACGTGAACACCGTGTTCCAGGATTACGCGTTGTTCCCGCACATGAACGTGCGTGACAACGTCGCTTACGGTTTGAAGGTCAAGGGTGTCGGCAAAACCGAGCGCCTCAAGCGCGCCATCGATGCCCTCGACATGGTCGCCCTCGGCGGTTACGGCGAGCGTAAACCCGTGCAACTGTCCGGCGGCCAGCGCCAGCGCGTGGCCCTGGCTCGCGCGTTGGTCAATCGTCCACGGGTGTTGCTGCTCGATGAACCCTTGGGCGCACTCGACTTGAAGCTGCGCGAACAGATGCAAAGCGAGCTTAAGAAGCTCCAGCGCCAGCTCGGCATCACGTTCATCTTCGTCACCCACGACCAGACCGAAGCGCTGTCGATGTCCGACCGCGTGGCGGTGTTCAACAAGGGTCGCATCGAACAGGTCGACACCCCGCGCAACCTGTACATGAAACCCGCCACCACCTTCGTTGCCGAGTTCGTCGGCACCTCCAACGTGATTCGCGGTGATCTGGCGCAACAACTGAGCGGCCACCCACAGCCGTTTTCGATCCGCCCGGAACACGTGCGTTTCGCCGAAGGCCCCAAGGCCAGCCATGAAATCGAAGTCAGCGGCCTGCTCCACGATATTCAGTATCAGGGCAGCGCCACGCGTTATGAGATGAAGCTTGAAAACGGCCAGACGCTGAACATCAGCCAGGCCAACAACCAATGGCTGGACATCAGCGCCCAGCATCAAACCGGCCAGCGCATCAGCGCGCGCTGGGCTCGCGAGGCGATGATCCCGTTGCACGACACCGTTGCGGGCGGGGTGTGAGATGAACACCTTGGCCATGACTCGAACCCCGGCCGGCGGCTCGCCGCTGCGCCGGTTTTCCAACCTGCTGTATCGTCGGCCCAACCTGTACCTGGCGATGCTGCTGGTGCCGCCGCTGATCTGGTTCGGAGCGATCTATCTGGGCTCGTTGCTGACACTGCTGTGGCAGGGTTTCTACACCTTCGACGACTTCACCATGTCGGTTACGCCAGAGCTGACCCTGGCGAACTTCGCGGCACTGTTCAACCCGTCGAACTTCGACATCATCCTGCGTACCTTGAGCATGGCCATCGTGGTGTCGATTGCCAGCGCCATCGTCGCGTTCCCCATTGCCTACTACATGGCGCGCTACACCACCGGCAAGACCAAGGCGTTTTTCTATATCGCGGTGATGATGCCGATGTGGGCCAGTTACATCGTCAAGGCTTATGCCTGGACGCTGCTGCTGGCCAAGGGCGGCGTGGCGCAATGGTTCGTCCAGCACCTGGGGCTGGAGCCGGTGTTGCAGTTCGTGCTGGGGATTCCGGGCGTGGGCGGCAGCACATTGTCGACCTCCCACCTGGGGCGTTTCATGGTGTTCGTCTACATCTGGCTGCCGTTCATGATCCTGCCGATTCAGGCGTCACTGGAGCGTTTGCCACCGTCCTTGCTGCAAGCGTCCGCGGACCTGGGCGCCAAGCCACGGCAGACCTTCATGCAGGTGATTCTACCGCTGACGGTCCCCGGCATTGCGGCAGGCTCGATCTTCACCTTCTCGCTGACCCTCGGTGACTTCATCGTGCCGCAACTGATCGGCCCCGCCAGGCTACTTCGTTGGCAGCATGGTGTACGCCCAGCAAGGCGCCATCGGCAACATGCCGATGGCCGCGGCCTTCACGCTGGTGCCGATCGTGCTGATCGCCATTTACCTGTCCATCGTCAAACGCCTGGGGGCCTTCGATGCGCTCTGATTCAAGAAAAAAAGAGTCGGTAAAACAAGGCGATTCAGCGTCCCTTGGCCTGAAAATCGCAGCCTGGGGCGGGTTGGTGTTCCTGCACTTCCCGATCCTGATCATTTTCATGTACGCCTTCAACACCGAAGACGCGGCGTTCAGCTTCCCGCCCCAGGGTTTCACCCTGAAGTGGTTCAGCGTGGCGTTCTCGCGGCCCGACGTGCTGGAAGCGATCAAGCTGTCGGCAGAGATCGCCGCCATCGCCACCGTGATTGCCATGGTCCTGGGCACCCTCGCATCGGCGGCGCTGTACCGGCGTGAGTTCTTCGGCAAACAGGGCATTTCGCTGATGCTGATCCTGCCGATTGCGCTGCCGGGGATCATCACCGGTATCGCGCTGCTGGCGACCTTCAAGACGTTGGGCATCGAGCCCGGAATGTTCACCATCATCGTCGGGCACGCGACCTTCTGCGTGGTGATCGTCTACAACAACGTCATCGCCCGGTTGCGCCGTACTTCGCACAGCCTGATCGAAGCGTCGATGGACCTGGGAGCCGACGGCTGGCAGACCTTCCGCTACATCGTCCTGCCGAACCTGGGCTCGGCGCTGCTGGCCGGCGGCATGCTGGCGTTTGCGCTGTCATTCGACGAAATCATCGTCACCACCTTCACTGCGGGCCACGAACGCACCTTGCCGCTGTGGCTGCTCAACCAGCTCAGCCGACCGCGCGATGTGCCGGTGACCAACGTGGTGGCGATGCTGGTGATGATCGTGACCATGCTGCCGATCCTCGGCGCCTATTACCTGACACGCGGCGGCGAAAGCGTCGCGGGCAGTGGCGGGAAATAACTTCGTAACTGACAACAACAATTCCTTGTGGGAGCGAGCCTGCTCGCGATGACTGACTGACATTCAACAGAGATGTCGACAGCAAGCTCGCTCCCACAAGGGCCGGTTCCAGCAGAAAAACAAGAACTGCTTCGAAGAGGACAAAAACCATGCAAACCAAACTCTTGATCAACGGCCAACTGGTCGCCGGCGAAGGCCCCGCCCAACCGGTGCTCAATCCTGCCCTGGGTCGTGTGCTGGTCGACATCAACGAAGCCAGCGAAGCCCAGGTCGACGCCGCCGTGCGCGCTGCCGATGCCGCGTTCGAAGGCTGGTCCCAGACCCCGCCGAAAGACCGCTCGCTACTGCTGCTCAAACTCGCCGACGCCATCCAGGCCCATGGCGAAGAGTTGGCCAAACTGGAATCGGACAACTGCGGCAAACCCTACAGCGCGGCGTTGCACGATGAGATCCCGGCGATTGCCGACGTGTTCCGTTTCTTCGCTGGCGCCAGCCGTTGCATGAGCGGCATGGCCGGTGGTGAGTACCTGCCGGGCCACACGTCGATGATTCGCCGCGACCCGGTGGGCGTGATCGCCTCCATCGCGCCGTGGAACTACCCGCTGATGATGGTCGCCTGGAAAATCGCCCCGGCCTTGGCAGCCGGTAATACCGTGGTGCTCAAGCCGTCGGAGCAAACCCCGCTGACCGCGCTGCGGCTGGCGGAACTGGCGTCGAAGATTTTCCCGGCAGGCGTGCTTAACCTGGTGTTCGGCCGTGGTCCTACGGTCGGTAACCCGCTGGTGACCCACCCGAAAGTGCGCATGGTGTCGCTGACCGGCTCCATCGCCACGGGCTCGCACATCATTTCCAGCACCGCTGACAGCGTCAAACGCCTGCACATGGAACTGGGCGGCAAAGCACCAGTGATCATCTTCGACGACGCCGACATCGACGCCGCCGTGGAAGGTATCCGCACCTTCGGCTTCTACAACGCCGGGCAAGATTGCACGGCCGCGTGCCGCATCTACGCGCAACAAGGCATCTACAAGAAATTCGTCGAAAAACTCGGAGCTGCCGTCAGCACCCTCAAGTACGGCTTGCAGGACGACCCTGCCACCGAACTCGGCCCGTTGATCACCGCCCAGCACCGCGATCGCGTGGCCGGTTTTGTCGAGCGTGCGATAGCACAACCGCACATCCGCTTGGTCACGGGCGGAAAAGCTGTGGAAGGCAATGGCTTCTTCTTCGAACCCACCGTGCTGGCGGACGCCCTGCAAGACGACGAGATCGTCCGCCGTGAGGTGTTCGGGCCGGTCGTGTCCGTGACTCAATTCGACGATGAAGCGCAGGTACTGGGTTGGGCCAACGATTCGGACTACGGCCTGGCGTCCTCGGTCTGGACCGCCGACGTCGGCCGCGCCCATCGACTCGCCGCCCGCTTGCAGTACGGCTGCACCTGGGTAAACACGCACTTCATGCTGGTCAGCGAAATGCCCCACGGCGGTCAGAAACTGTCCGGCTACGGCAAGGACATGTCCGCGTATGGGCTGGAGGACTACACCACCGTGCGGCACGTGATGTTCAAGCACTAGAAAAAGTATCGCAGGATCGTCGTCCGGGGTCTGTCGGTTAACATCGGCGCGCTGGTCGATGGTGTCACCTGGCCATGCACGCCGGATGCGGCGTGGTACATCAACTACGCCATGGTCCTGAGTACCGCCATCGTGATTGTCCTGGGGCTGCGCTACAGGTGGCTCGGGAAACCTTATGGCCATGGCAGCGCCTCTGACTCACGTTGAATCAGGGGCGACCTATAACAACAAGCAAGGATTGAACATGGACATCACCCGCCGCGACTTCCTCAACGGCGTCGCCATCAGCATTGCCGCCGGCATGACTCCCCTGCAACTGCTCCAGGGCCGCCCCCGACGGCCGCTACTACCCGCCAGCCCTCACCGGGCTGCGCGGCAGCCACGTTGGCGCCTTCGAGATCGCTCACCAGATGGGCTGGGAGAAAAAGACCTTCGACACCGATCACCTGCCCATCAGCGAAGAGTACGACCTGGTGGTGGTCGGCGGTGGCTTGAGCGGTCTGTCGGCGGCGTGGTTCTACCGTGAGAAACATCCGCAGGCACGCATCCTGATTCTGGAAAACCACGACGACTTTGGCGGCCACGCCAAGCGCAACGAATTCTCGGCCGGTGGACGGATGATCCTCGGCTACGGCGGCAGCGAGGCCTTCCAGTCGCCGAACCATCTCTACAGCAAGGAAGTGAACGGCCTGCTGAAAAAGCTCGGTGTCGACATCAAGCGCTTCGAGACGGCCTTCGACCGCCAGTTCTACCCAGGCCTGGGGCTTTCCCGTGCCGTGTTCTTCGACAAAGAGAACTTCGGCGAAGACAAACTGGTCACCGGCGACCCGACCCCGATGGTTGCCGACGACATTGCCCCGGACCAGTTGCACGCGCGCGCCATCGACGACTTCATCAACGATTTCCCGCTGCCGCCCTCCGACCGCGAAGCCCTGATTGCCCTGCACAAGGCGCCCCGGGATTACCTCGCGGGCAAGACCCTTGAAGAGAAAACCAGCCACCTGGAAAAAACCAGTTACCGGGATTTTCTGCTGAAGGACGTCGGGTTATCGGAAAGCGCGGTGAAGTACTTCCAGAGCCGGACCAACGACTTCATGGCCCTGAGCATTGACGCTGTGGCGGCGGCCGACGCCTACAACGTTGGTTTCCCGGGTTTCAGTGCGATGAATCTGAAACCGCTGAGCGAAGAAGCCAAGGCCGAAATGGATGAGCCCTACATCTATCACTTCCCTGATGGCAACGCGTCGCTGGCACGTTTGCTGGTACGCAGCCTGATCCCGGCCGTGGCGCCTGGGCACACCATGGACGACATCGTCCTGGCGCCATTCAACTACGCCAGGCTCGACCAGCCGAAAACCCCGGTGCGTATTCGTCTCAACAGCACGGCGGTCAGCGTGCGCAACGTCGGCACTGCCGTGAACATCGGCTACAGCCGTGGCGGACAGCTCAGTCAGGTGCGCGGTAAACACTGCATCATGGCCTGCTACAACATGATGATTCCGTACTTGCTGCGTGATTTGTCGACAGCGCAATCCCACGCCCTGAGCCAGAACGTGAAGTTCCCGCTGGTGTACACCAAAGTGGTGATTCGCAACTGGCAGTCGTTCCAGAAACTCGGCGTGCATGAGATCTACGCCGCCACCCAACCCTACAGCCGCATCAAGCTCGACTACCCGGTGAGCATGGGCGGTTACGACCATCCCAAGGACCCGAGCCAGCCGATTGGCCTGCACATGGTCTACGTGCCCACCAGCCCCAACAGCGGCATGAACGCTCGCGATCAGGCCCGCGCCGGCCGCGGCCGTTTGTACGGGCAAACGTTCGAAGTGCTCGAAGCGCAACTGCGTGACCAGTTACAGCGCATGCTCGGCCCCGGGTGGTTTTAATCAGGAGACCGACATTCTGGCGATCACTGTCAACCGCTGGTCCCACGGCTATGCGTATTTCTCCAACAGCCTGTACGACGATTCCGATGAGAGCGAAAAACTGATGAACCTGGCGCGTAAACCCGTAGGACGGGTCAGCATCGCCAACTCGGACGCGGCGTGGAGCGCCTACGCCCACGCAGCGATTGATGAAGCGTACAGGGCCGTCGCAGAAGTGAGCTAAGGCCCATCAACACCGCGCCCGAACGGAATCGGGCACGGTGTCGCGGTGGCGGTGATCTGGATAAGCGTCGCGAGTTACGGCACTATCCGCCGCTTGAACACTGCCACACCGCAAGGATGCGCCAATGCCCCCGCAACACCCCGCCCCAAAAACGGTGCCTGATGGTTTTCAGAGCAGCGTTTTCCCGCCCCCGCCGCTCATGAGCCGCGACACCCAGAACCGATTGTTTTCGGCGCTGTTGGTGCACCTGCTGGCGGTGCTGCTGTGGGTGGCGATCCAGTATTTTGGCGTTGGCCTTTACCAGTCGTGGTTTGGCGCAATCAAACGCGAGATCAGCCTGGGCATTCTGATGTGGACGTTGTTCTGGGTGTTTTGCCTGTTCAACCTGCTGATGGCGCTGATCCCCTACCTGAGTATCAAACTGACCCTGGTGGCCATCGAGTTGCTGCTCACCGTGTGGGGCTACTTTCCCCAGAACCCCATCCGCGGGTACATCTACAGCGCGTTGATCATCGTTCTGTCGGCAGGCGCCATCTACGGCGCCCGCGTGCTGCACCGCCATTGCACCGCCAGGGACCTGGCCTGTGGACTAAAAGAAGAGGTCCGTGATGAAACGTAGCGCACTGTGCCTTGGCCTGCTGCTGGGCGGCGCCGGCAACTGCCTGGCCATGGGCCTGGAAGAACAATTCAGTGGCCTGGCCACCTGCAGCATCGAAAATGTCTACCTCGACGCCGTCACCCTGAAACCTCGCGGCGAGTACTTCACCGAGCGCAACCTGGAACCGTGCCGCATGGATGAGGCTGCACATTACTGCCTCAGCGAACGCTTTCACGGGCTGAAGGTGAGCAGCATCGTCATCCCGTTTCGCGGGCCGTTTTCCGTCCATGGATTGTTCCTGAGCGCCAGCGTCGAGACGGTGCGCAAAACCCTCGGCCCAGACTACGACGGCGATGGCCTCAGCAAGCCGATCCTGGCCAAAGACCCGAAAAACCCTGAAGGCTCGATGTTGTACTGCGACCCGCAAAGTCAATAATTCGCCCACTCCTGAGTGATGGATCCCTCGATGAACCCGCTTTTTTCCTTCAACACCCTGCGCCTGAAGCTGTTCGGCCTGATGCTGTGCACGGCCGTGTCCACTCCGGCCCTGGCGGCGGAACCGGGCTGCCCGTCCGAGGATTTGCCGACCTTCGTCAAAGCCTTTTCCGTCAGCCCCGAGCTGCAAAAAACCTACACCGCCACGCCAGTGACCGAACAACGCGTGGCCTATGACGACAAGGCCTACCCGATCACCCTCCGCCACAAAGTGCTCGCGCTGAAACCCGGTGCCCTGGCATTGCTCGACTCCGAGGCGCAGGCCAAGGCCGGTTTGAAAACGTTCTGGGTCGACGATGTGACGCTGGTGGTCCACGACACACTGGGCGATGTCTTGCAGGCCTTCGTGTTCAAGAAAAACACCTGCTGGAACCTGGTGCGCTTCGAGGAGTGGTCGGTCGAAAGCCTGCTTAACGAGCACGTGCCGGCCAACGAAACAGCGCTGGAACGCGAAGTGCGCAAAGCCGATATCTATCAAGGCTATGGTTCGCGGGAAACCTATCTGCTGACCCAGTACTTCTTCGTGCTGGCCCAACTGATCGACTTGCACGCCGCTGAACAGGGCTCCAGCGAAGGGGCAACCAACGCGATCCGTCTGGGGTACTCCGGGATGTCACCCGAGATAGCGCCGGCGCTGATCGAAAAGCTGCTGCTGACCCACGCAGACAAGGACGAGACCGCAGCCGGCATGCTCTCGTATTTCTATTGCGATCGTGGCAACACCGAGCACCAAGGCCCTTGCCAGGACCCTGGCAAAGCCAATGAAACCCTGATCATGGCCATCAAAAAATTCGATTCGGGAGCGCTCTACGCCTCACTGGCTTACAACCTGATGGACGAAAATCGGGGCAAACCCGACATGCCTCGAGGGCTGGCCTGTCTTCAGGAAGCCGCAAAACGGGGGCACGATGAAAGCCTCGGCACACTCGCGCGCATGATCAAAATGAGTGACGTACCGCAACCGGGTGCAACCTGCCTCTGATCGACGCGTCCAGGCAATGACGCCAGCGGTGGGCCTGCGCCCACCGACTGGAGACACCAGAACGTCAAAACCGCGAAACGCTGCGCATCGCATCCACCAGATAACGCATGGCGATCCGGTCACTCTCCGACAACGCGCGGTACTGCTCCACCAACTTCAACTCTTCTGAGCTGAGGCGCCGCGTTCGGCGCGACATGCTCACGCCTGAAAAAAACCCCAGAAAACCGGTAATACCCTGCGCTTTTGCCATGGACGATGTTCCTCTGCTTGAAAACCAATACCTGCGCGACTGCATCGCCCTGCACACCGTTGAGCCACAACCGGAACACACCGCACTGTTGCTCAAGACACCGTTCCCCAAGGGCCAGGCCCGGTCTTGTTGCTAAGAATAGGAAGGTTTGAGCCGCCAGGAGCGTTATTTAGAGTAATTAGTCAAAAATATAAAAACGCTTATTTGAATCGCCCCACTTGCCAGACCGAGCCTGAGCGGCTTAAGTTGAGTGACCACTCAATTAATAAATAAAATCCCATGCGCCCGATCAACCCTCAACAACGTGAACTCAAACGCGCCGCCCTGCTGGATGCCGCTTCCCGGTGTTTTGCCCAGGCCGGTTTCGTCGCCACGCGCACGGCCGACATTTGTGCCGCTGCCGGAATGAGCGCGGGCAACCTGTTTCATTACTTCAGCAGCAAGCACGAACTGTTGCTGGCGCTGGTCGCGCGCGAAGGTGAGGACATTCGTCAGGCCATGGCCGCGCTGGCCGAGGCCGCCGACCCGATGGCGGCGCTGAAGGTGTTTATCGATGAGGTCTGTCAGTTGGCCTGCGACCATCACTACGCCGGCCTGGCCCTGGAGATTTCCGCGCTGGGGCATCGCGATGAGGCCGTGGCGCGGCTGGTCAAAGCCAATGACCTGGCGCTGCGCGAAGGCCTCACCGCACTGGTGCGCGCCGCCGACACGGCCGGGCAATTGCGCACCCAACTGAGCCCTGAACAAGCGGCCACCTGGCTGGCCACTCTGATCGACGGCATGTTCGCCCGGGTTGCCGCCGACCCGGACTTCCACCCCGAAACCCAGGCCGATGTCCTGCAAGGCCTGGTGATTCATCTTCTGCAAGGATGCGCCCGATGACCGTCATTGCTCCTGCAATCCCCTCGGCCAACGCCACCAAGGCCAGGCTGGAACACGTCAATGCCCTGCGCGGGTTTGCCCTGTTCGGCATTCTGGCGGTGAATATCTGGGCGTTCGCCGACCCCTTCTACGGCACCGAAGCCACCAGCCGATTTTATGACCATGGGCTGGATCGCTTCATCCACCTGCTGACCTCGACGCTTTTAGAAACCAAGTTCTACCTGCTGTTTTCCTTTCTGTTCGGCTACAGCTTCACCCTGCAAATGGCCTCGGCCGAACGCGCCGGCGCAGCCTTCGTGCCGCGCATGCTGCGCCGTCAGGTGACCTTGCTGGTGATCGGTGTGCTCCACGGCCTGCTGCTGTTCCACGGCGAGATTCTGTCGATCTACGCCCTGCTCGGTCTGGTCCTGCTGCTGGGCCGTCACCTGAAACCGCGCACGGCAGTGGTCATTGCGTCGGGCCTGACACTCACCGCATGCAGCCTGTTGATCGCCCTCGGGGGGTTGACCATGGCCAGCGGCGACGTGTTCGATAACCTGATATTGAACAGCAACCCGGCGCTGACCGCCTTCCACGCCGGCCCACTGAGCACGCTGGCCTACCATGTCGAGCAACTGGTTCCCACGCAGTTGTTCCTCTGGCTGATTCAGGGGCCGAGCGCGTTGGCCATGTTCCTGTTCGGCTACGCGGCCGGTCGGCGACTGTGGCTGGTCGAACCCTACGGGTTTGCCGCCTATGAGCCACTGCTGTTGAAGATTGCACTGCCACTCGGGCTGAGTGGGGCGCTGTTTTATGGACTGGTCGCGGTAGTGGCACCGGGCGGTGGCCTGGAGTTGCTGGCCTTCGGCGTCGGCGAACTGACCGCGCCGCTGCTGGCGGCGACCTATGCGCTACTGATGCTGCGGTGGTTTCGAACGCCGGGCGGTCAGCGACTGTCGGCGCGTCTGGCGCCCATGGGCCGGATGTCCCTGAGTAACTACATCCTGCAATCGCTGATACTCGGCCTGCTGTTCAGCGGCTACGGGTTACGGCTGATGAATGAACTGCCGTCCCTGATCGTGGTGTTGCTGGTGGCGCTGATCTTCATCCTGCAACTGTGGATAAGTGCCCACTGGATGCGCCGCCATCAATACGGGCCGATGGAGTGGCTGCTGCGCTCGGCCACCCTGTTGACCTGGCCCAACTGGCGTCGGGCCGCTACCCCAGGCTGAAGTGCAGGTGAACATCCTTCGGGGTTTTACGCACAATGCAAGGGAATCATTTTGCCAGTTATTTCGAACCCTTTATCTTATCGGGCATCTGTTTAGAATCCGATGCGTTTGGCCGAGGGCTTGTCCGAACCTCCATTTTTGATTCGTCACGCCGCCAGGAACGCGGCGGGATCATCCACCACAGGTTGTCCCTATGCACCGCAGGAACTTGCTGAAAGCCTCCATGGCCATCGCAGCCTACACCGGCCTTTCGGCCACCGGACTGTTGGCCGCGCGCGCCTGGGCCGGGACCGGGACCGCCGACGGCGAAGCCCTGCCCTTCGACTTCGAGGCCTTGAAGGCCCAGGCCAAACAGCTGGCCGGCAAGCGTTACGTCGATACCAAGCAAGTGCTGCCGCCGACCCTGGCGAGCATGACGCCGCAGCATTTCAATGCCATCCAGTACGACGCCAACCATTCCCTGTGGAATGACCTGAACGGGCAACTCGACGTGCAGTTTTTCCACGTCGGCATGGGCTTCAAGCAACCGGTGCGCATGCACAGCGTTGACCCCAAGACCCGCCAGGCGCGGGAAGTGCACTTCCGCCCGCAGTTGTTCAACTACCAGAACACCAGCGTCGACACTTCCCAGCTCAAGGGTGACCTGGGGTTTGCCGGGTTCAAGCTGTTCAAGGCCCCGGAGCTGGACAAACACGACGTGGTGTCGTTCCTCGGCGCCAGCTATTTCCGCGCTGTGGATAACACCGGCCAGTACGGTCTGTCGGCCCGTGGCCTGGCCATCGACACCTACGCCAAAAAGCGCGAAGAGTTTCCGGATTTCACCCAGTTCTGGTTCGAAACGCCGGACAAGGACAGCACCCGTTTCGTGGTCTACGCCCTGCTCGACTCGCCAAGCGCGACCGGCGCTTACCGCTTTGATATCGACTGCCAGGCCACTCAGGTGGTGATGGCCATCGACGCCCACGTCAACGCACGCACGGCCATCGAGCAACTGGGCATCGCGCCGATGACCAGTATGTTCAGTTGCGGCACCCATGAGCGGCGCATGTGCGACACCATTCACCCGCAGATCCACGACTCGGATCGGCTGGCCATGTGGCGCGGCAACGGCGAGTGGATCTGCCGCCCGCTGAACAACCCGGCGACCTTGCAGTTCAACGCCTTCGCCGACAAGGACCCGAAAGGGTTTGGCCTGGTGCAGACCGACCATGAATTCGACAGTTATCAAGACACCGTCGACTGGTACAGCAAGCGCCCGAGCCTGTGGGTCGAACCGACCACCGCGTGGGGCGAAGGCTCCATCGACCTGCTGGAAATCCCGACCACGGGCGAAACCCTGGACAACATCGTGGCCTTCTGGACCCCGAAGCAACCGGTGGCCGCTGGCGACTCGCTGAACTACGGCTACAAACTCTACTGGAGCGCCCTGCCACCCGTCGGTACGCCGCTGGCGCGGGTCAACGCCACGCGTTCGGGCATGGGCGGTTTCACCGAGGGCTGGGCACCGGGCGAGCATTACCCGAAAGTCTGGGCACGGCGCTTTGCGGTGGACTTCACTGGCGGTGGCCTGGATCGGCTGCCATCAGGCACCGGCATCGAACCGGTGGTCACGGCGTCGAACGGCGAGGTCAAGGACTTCAACGTGCTGGTGCTCGATGACATCAAGGGTTATCGCATCACCTTCGACTGGTTCCCGACCAACGACAGCGTAGAACCGGTGGAACTGCGGCTGTTCATCCGCACCCATGACCGGACATTGAGCGAGACCTGGTTGTACCAGTACTTCCCGCCCGCGCCGGACAAGCGCAAATACCCCTGAGAGTTATACGGGGTCTGAAATGGCCCCTTCGCGGGCTTGCTCGCGAAGACGGCCGAACAGCCAACCAATATCCCGACGCAGAAACGCCAAAGCCCCGACCCACCTGGCCGGGGCATTTTGTTTTACAGCAACCTTCAATCACGCAAGTCGGACTCATGAATCGGCTGATCACGGCTCGTCGCCCGTTGATACTGCGCCGGCCAGATCGCTTTGCGCCCGCCCAGGTCATCGTCGGCGTGCAATGGCCAGTACGGATCACGCAACAACTCGCGGGCCAGCAGGATGATGTCGGCCTGACAGGTGCGCAGAATATGCTCGGCCTGCGCCGGCTCAGTGATCAACCCGACAGTGCCGGTGGCAATCCCCGATTCCTTGCGCACACGCTCGGCAAACCGCGTCTGGTAACCCGGCCCGGTGGGAATCTCGGCGTTTGCCGCCGTGCCGCCGGACGACACGTCGATCAGGTCCACCCCCAAGGCTTTCAGACGCCGCGCCAGTTCCACGGTTTCGTCCGGATTCCAGCCATCCTCGACCCAGTCCGTGGCCGATACGCGCACAAACAGGGGCAGCTCTTCCGGCCAGACCCCACGCACCGCTTCGGTGACTTGCAGCACCAGACGAATACGGTTTTCGAAAGAACCACCGTATTGATCGCGGCGCTGATTGCTCAACGGCGACAGGAACTGATGCAGCAGGTAACCGTGGGCGGCGTGGACTTCGACCACTTTGAAACCTGCGATCAGCGCACGTTTGGCCGACTCGACGAACGCCTGAATCAACTCGGCAATTTGCGCCTCGGTCAATTGCACGGGTGGTGTGTGTTCCGGGTCGAAAGCAATCGGTGAAGGGCCGACCGGGGTCCAGCCGCCATCCGCTGGTTTGACACTGCCGTGCTTGCCCAACCAAGGCCGGTGTGTGCTGGCCTTGCGCCCGGCATGGGCCAGTTGAATGCCGGCCACGGCGCCTTGGGCGGTGATAAAACGCGTGATGCGTTGCAACGGTTCGATCTGATCGTCGTTCCACAGGCCCAGGTCCTGGGCGGTGATTCGACCGTCGGCGGTGACGGCCGTGGCTTCGGTAAAAATCAACCCGGCGCCGCCCACGGCGCGGCTGCCGAGGTGCACCAGGTGCCAGTCGTTGGCCAACCCGTCGACACAGGAGTATTGGCACATCGGCGACACCGCGATGCGGTTGAGCAGGGTCAATTGGCGAAGGGTATAGGGTTCAAGCAGCAGACTCATGGGGCACCTCTCAAATCAGTGGGCAGGCTCCAGGGTTCTGTTTGAAAAGTCGACGAGTGACAGGAAAGGATGCAGCACCCGCCCCCGCGGGCAAAAATTCGACAAGACGTCACAAGGCCAATCAAGCAGTGTTTAGAGACTAGTCGACATCGGCGGATGAGGGAGGGTTCAAGAATTGAAACCCTCCAGATTTGGGGTTAGCGCGAACCTGTGGCGAGGGAGCTTGCTCCCGCTCGGCTGCGCAGCAGTCGTAAAACCATTCACCGATTTGCGTCAGACAAAACGCATTCAGGGCCGCTCCGCGCCCCAGCGGGAGCAAGCTCCCTCGCCACAAAAGGCTTAACGCGGTTCGATGTGGGCAATCATCAACTGCACCGTCTCGTTCCCACGGAACTCGTTGACGTCGAGTTTGTAGGCCAGTTCGACCCAACGAATGGTCGGGTTCGGCCAGACGTCACGGTCGATGCCGAAGGCGATCCCGTCGAGTTTCAGCGAGCCGCATTCGCTTTTCAGTACGACCTTGAGGTGACGCTCACCGACCACCCGCTGCTCGACCAACTGGAACACGCCGTGAAACAGTGGCTCGGGGAAGTGCTGGCCCCAGGGACCGGCATGGCGCAGGGCGCGGGCCAGTTCCAGGTGAAACTCTTCAACCGCCAGCGAACCGTCCGACTGCAAGCGCCCGGTCAGGTCGTCTTCACACAACTGGCGACGCACCTCGGTATCGAACGCCTCGGCGAACGCCGGGAAGTTCTGCTCCGGCAGCGACAACCCGGCCGCCATGGCGTGACCGCCAAACTTGCTGATCAGCGTCGGGTGTTTGGCGGCGACCGCATCCAGTGCATCGCGAATATGAAACCCCGGCACCGAGCGCGCCGAGCCTTTGAGCATGCCGTCACCGGCGTCGGCAAACGCGATGGTCGGGCGGTGGTAACGCTCTTTCAGGCGTGAGGCGAGAATCCCGATCACGCCCTGGTGCCAATCGGCGTCGAACAGGCACAGGCCGAACGGCATTGATTCCACCGGCAAATCCTTGAGCTGGGCCAGGGCTTCGCGCTGCATGCCTTGCTCGATGGATTTGCGGTCCTGGTTCAGTTCGTCCAGTTGCACCGCCATCTCCCGCGCCGAGGCCGGGTCTTCGCTGAGCAGGCATTCGATGCCCAGGCTCATATCGTCCAGACGCCCGGCAGCGTTCAACCGGGGGCCGAGGATGAACCCAAGGTCAGTGGAAGTGATGCGCGAAGGCTCCCGCTTGGCCACTTCAAGGATCGCCTTGAGCCCCGGCCGGGCGCGACCGGCACGGATTCGTTCAAGGCCCTGATGCACCAGAATGCGATTGTTGGCGTCCAGCGGCACAACGTCGGCAACGCTGCCGAGTGCCACCAGGTCCAGCAACTCGCCGATGTTCGGTTGTGGCGTGCGCTCATACCGGCCAAGGCTGCGCAACCGTGCGCGCAAGGCCATCAGCACGTAGAAGATCACCCCGACGCCCGCTAGCGCCTTGCTCGGAAACTCACAGCCAGGCTGGTTCGGATTGACGATGGCATCGGCTGCCGGCAATTCGTGGCCCGGCAAATGGTGGTCGGTCACCAGCACCGTCAGCCCGGCCTTTTTCGCCGCCGCCACGCCTTCGACGCTGGAGATGCCGTTGTCCACGGTAATCAGCAACTGCGGCTGGCGCTCGAGCGCCACCGCGACGATTTCCGGAGTCAGGCCGTAGCCGTACTCAAAGCGGTTGGGCACCAGATAATCGACGTGCGCCGCCCCGAGCAGACGCAAGCCCAGCAGGCCCACGGTACTGGCCGTGGCGCCGTCGGCATCGAAGTCGCCGACGATCAGAATCCGCTGGCGCTGATCCAGCGCCACCACCAGCAAATCCACCGCCGCCTCGATGCCCTTGAGCTGCTGATACGGAATCAAGCGCGCCAGGCTCTTGTCCAGTTCAGCCTCCGACTTTACCCCCCGCGCCGCATACAGACGGGTCAGCAACGGCGGCAAATCACCAAGAAACGGCAGGGTGGCGGGCAACAGACGAGGTTCGATACGCATGGGGCGGCAGCTACTTCCTTTAAAGAGGTGGAGCGAAACGGAACGGTGCAGGCACGCGGCGAAAAATCAGCCGCGCTCGCCGCTCAGCCATTGCAACTGGACTTCGTGCTGACCACGGTCGTCGGTGACGAAAATCGTCCCTTCGCTGATCATCACGTCCCACTTGATGACGCGGGGCATGTCCTTGGCCAGGGTTTCCAGCACGTCCTGAGGCACGGCGGCGATGTGCACGTTTTTCAGATTTTTGATCGCCGGGATCACTTTGGTTTCCCAGACGCGCAGGCTGCCGTAAGCCAGCAGGCTGGTGCGTTCGGTGCGACGCGAGCACCAGGTCAGGCGATCGGCGTCGGGTTGGCCGACTTCGATCCAGTGCAGGACACGGTCGTCCAGGCTTTTTTCCCACAGGGCTGGCTCATCCACGTCCGACAGACCGCGACCGAAAGACAGCTGCTCGTTGTACCAAAAGGCGTAGGCCAGCAACCGTACGGTCATGCGCTCTTCGGTTTCCGAAGGGTGACGGGCGATGGTCTGCTTCACGCTCTCGTAGACACTGCGGTCAAGGTCGGTGAGGTTCAGTTCAAACTTGTAGGTGGTGGACGGCTGTGCCATGTGTGGGCTTCTTGGTTATGCGAAAAGTCGGCAAGTCTAACCCGAAACCCGTCGCCCTGCCCGACCGCTGACCGCCGGCCCGGCCTGCCAAAACTCGAAAAGTCCGGCCCTTGAGGGTTGCCAGGTTGGCCCCGGACCTTTATAAACCCCGCGCGGTTCAGGCGGCGCGCGACGTGTAGGCCAGCCCGCGACCAACAGGAAAGGAAACCATGGAAGTAGTTGCAGGTAGTGTCATCGTCATCGCCGTATTGGCGGCCTATTTCTTTTATCGGCACAAAAAGGCCCTGGCCCTGCGCCTGACGCCGATGGAAGTCGCGCAGATCAACCGGGTCATGACGTTTGCCACGACCAGCCCGTTGCTCGCCCTTGAAGTGGCCCAACGCCTGGACGGCCATGCCCGACAACAGGCCCTGCAATGCGTCGCCCCGTCATTGGTCAGTGCCGGTCACCGTCAGGAAGGCTTGCAGGCCTTGGCCGAACTCAACAAAACCAACGCACCCGAAGCCCTCAAGGACGTCGTGCAAGTACTGCTCGACCAAGGTGATCACATCACCGCGCAGACCTTGCTGGACCAAAACGCCGCCCAGTGGCCAATCGACGGACATATCACCTACATCCAGCTTCAGATCGCCAAAGGCGAGACGGAGACGGCCCGCAAGACCCTGGAGATGGTCTGTAGCCTGCAAGAGTCTTCCGGGGTCGACATGCTGTCGAGCACCGACTGCCTGCGCATCGCGCCTTTGCAGCGTCAGTTCGGCATGACCAACGCTGCGGCCCTGAGCATCGCCTGGGCCTGGGCCACCTTGCAGGAGCCGGACGGAAGACGGCGACCGGACACGCTGAAGGCCACGATGCGCGAGTACTACGAACAGGACGGCAGCCCGCGGGTTATCGAACTGGCCCAGCAACTCGGTGAAGGCGACAAGGCTATCGCCGCCAGTGTTCTGTTCGAAGTCGGCGACCTGGAGTCGGCCTTCGTCCTGTTTGGCGAAGCCGGCCGGCACATGCTTTACGGCACCTACGAGGAACTGCTGAACCTTGCCCTCGACGCCAACCAGTTGGACAAGGCCTTGCGCCTGATCGATTTCGTGCCTGAATTCGAGAAGGACGAACTGCTGCTGAGCCTGATGAGCTGGCACGCGCAACGTAGCGAAACCCGCGAAGCCGAAACCTTGCTGAACACGCGAATCCAATCCCCCGAGCAGCGTCTGGAACTGCAACTCAGGCTGGTCAGGCTCAGCCACGAATGCCAACCACAGTGGAGCGCCACGTTACTGGCCCAGGCACCGCAACTGCTGGAACCGCTGCGCGGTGGGGAGAACGACGCCTGGTATCGCCTGCTGATCCTGGAAGCCCAGTTGCAAGCCCAGGCTTACCTGCCCGAGCTGCGTCGCGACAGCGGCCTGATCAGCCGTAACCTCGAGGAAATCGCGCAGCTCAACCAGGGCCTGAACCTGGAAGAAACACTGGATCGTTTCTGCGCCCAGGCCGCGCTGCTGCACCGGCTCGGCCAGAGCACCGCCGCCGTCCAGCGCCTGGACAGCCTGGTCGAGCAGCTCAAGGGCAGCGAAGACCCCGACAGGGATGAAATCGAACTGCAATACGACCTCGACCGCGTCGCGCTGGTCTACCTGGACATCGACCACCCCGCCCAAGCCATCGCCCTGCGGAACGAGTTGCGCGAACAAGAGGGATACGACTGCCATGAACTGTCCCAAGGCATCGTGCTCAACCATATCGGGCACCAGCGCTTCGCCGAAGCGATCAGTGCCCTCGACATCAGCGTGTTACTAGGCGGGAAAAACCTGCTGACGCCGCTGCACCAAGCCCTGCAACAGTTGCAGAAGCAGGCACCGGGCCGCGCTCGCGAAGTGCATGAACAACTGCTCGACACCCTGATCAACAGCCCGCTGACCCCACGCGTTTCGGCGTAACGCCGCCCCCACAGAAAGGGTCGCCCGACGGCCCTGCCACCTGCCGGCGCGCTGCCTCAGTCAGCGCCGCCCGGACCTGATACCGCCCCACAGGAAAGCATAATCATGGAAGTTTTTATCGGCTTGATTTTCATTATTGGCATGGTGGCGCTGTTTTTTGCGTTCTCCTCCAACAAGACCAATGACCTGGGCATCACCATGGACGAGGCCGCGCAGATCAACCGCGCCGCCAATCTCGCCGTCATCGAGCCGCAGGTTGCGCTGCAACTGGCCCAGCGCCTGAACGGCAACGCCCGACAACTGGGGCTGTTCCAGATGCCCGCCGCGCTGTTCAAGAAAGGCGATCAACAGCGCGCCCTGCAAGTGCTCGGCGAACTCGATGACACCTACAGGCCCATGGCACTGAACCGTCTGCTGGATACTCTGCTGGGCAAAAATGATGATGAGGCCGCCCTCGCCCTGCTGAAGAACCTCGGTGAACCGCTGCCGTCGGTGCCCTTGCTGCGCATTGCGCTGCTGCACGCCAGCGGTGAACAGGAACAGGCCCGTGAGCTGCTGGTGACGTTTGGCATCGCCCAGGAAAACCAGCTCGGCGAGAGGCTGTCGTCCAGCGAGACCCTGCGACTGGCCAGCCTGCAACGGCGTTTCGACCTGCGCGATGAAGCCGTTGCCAGTCTCATCCGAGCCTGGAACCTGCTGGTGCAGCAACCTTCGCCCTTCGGTGACAGTGTCGACATGGAGGCCGTGCTGCGCGGACACATCGAACTGGGCATGGCGTCACACCTCGACGAGCTGATCCAGCCGTTGTCCGGAGAAAACAAAACGGTCGGCGTGACCTTGCTGATGGAAATCGGCGCCTTCGACCGAGCCCTGGCCATGCTGGAAAACACCGATGATCCACAGACAGAGATCAGCTACCCGCGCCTGCTGGATCTGGCCTTGCACGCCCAACAGCCAGAATTTGCTCGACAGCTAGTCGAGCGGGCACCCGACCTTGACGCCTGCGACATGCTCCTGACCTTGCTCCGCTGGCACGCCGAGCGCGCAGAAACCGCCATCGCCGAGGCCACGCTGCTGGCCTGTGCAAATTCGACCGGCGCACGTATCTGGTGCCTGATCAGCCTCTGGGGCAGCTACCTCGACAGCCAGCCACAGTGGTGCGAGAGTCTGCTGCGCCAAGCCATGCAGGAACTCGACGGCATGCGCGACGACGAGCAATGGCCGTGGATGCGCCTGCTGGTGCTGGAGACGCAGCTACAGCTGCAGAGCAACCTGCCCGACCTGAGTCGTGACAGCTGGATGATCCGCACCAGCCTGGAAGAAATCGCCACCCTCACCGCGCAACTTGAGCCGGGCGAGCGGTTGATGAAGTCAGGCGTCCAGGTCAACCTGATGTACAACCTGGGGCAGCGTCAGGAAGCCACGGCCCTGCTCGACCAGACACTGCAACGGTTCGAAGATGAGCCGGCACTGGAGGCTGAGGACAAGCCCCGCTATCTGGCACACCTCGCCCTGAGTTACCTGCACATCGAACAGCCACACACCGCCACGCGCCTGCGTGATCGCGCAGCGCAGATGTCCGGCTACGTCGGTCACCTGTCACAGGCGCTGCTGGCCAGTCACATCCGGCACGAACGATTCGATGAGGCGATCGGCGAACTGGGCACGAACACCTTGTTCATCGATGAAAACCCGCTGCAACAACTGCATCAGGCGTTGGAAACCCTCGGCCAGCGCGACCCCGAGCAGGCCAGCGTCCTGCGCCGCAAACTGATTGACCGCGTCGGCGGGGATCAGGCCTGGGGCCAGCCCAGCGCAGCGTAAGCCACCCGGCAACACGCCTGCGTCCAGGACGCAGGCGTGTCGGCCTCAAGGTTATTCGTCGCTCAGGGTGGGCACCTGGCCGTTGCTCAGCATCTGCCCCAACTCGTTCAACCGGTTGGAGATATCGCTGATGCGATGGTGGGTGTCCAGGTCGATGTCGACCTTACGGTCCATCACCTTGATCAGCGGCAGCACGCTGTGTTCCAGGCTGGCGGCCAGGCTTTCCAGCACTTCACGCACACCCTGCTGCGCGGGCGCATTGACCTGAACATCGATGGTCGCCGGTTGCTGACCGAGCTTTTCCAGCCCCGCCAGCAATTCGCGCCACGGCAGTGAAGCCTCGGTGGCCTGCGGCTGCCGGGCGAGCCCCCGTACCCCTTCGACCAGATCGTTGAGTTGCGCCACCACCCGCGCACCGACATCACCGTCGCTGCCGCCCATGGACTTGTTGCGCTGGAAGTCGCGCTTGATCTGCGCCCAGCGCTCGCTTTGGGTCGACGTCTGATTGCCGCGCAGTTCGGCCAGTTTGAGCAGGTTTTCTTCCGCGCCAGTGGTCAACAGTTGCGACTCGCCCTGGTAGTGATCGGCGAGCAGTTGCAGCAGCTCAGCGTCGTTCATCACCGCAGAAATCTTCTCCGCCATTTTGTTCATGTTGCGGTAACTGCCTTGCAACTTGAACGGCGGCTCCGTGCGGTACTGATCGGCCTGCGCCGCACTGGCGATGTACTGTTGATTGACCTTGAGCACCACGTCACGCACCTGCATCAGGCGTTGCAGGGTGGTGGTGATCTCATTGATCTCGGCGCCGCTGTAGCTGTGGCTCAGCTCGTTGCCGGAGAACGGCTTGCCCTCGGCCTTGGCCACGAAGCGGTAGACGTCGGCCATGTCGCGGGTGGCCAGCGGCGCCAGCACCGGGTTGGAGGTCAGGCCGTTTTCGATGTAGCTGAGGGCGAAGGCGTCCTGCATCCCGCCCAGGGTATCGCCCAGGTTGTAGATGTCGGCCCGGTTGGCGAGCATGTCGGGAATCTTGAAGACTTCGCCGGACTCGGTGTACGGGTTGCCCGACATCACCACGCAGAATTTCTTGCCGCGCATGTCATAGGTCCGCGTGCGGCCCTTCCATACGCCTTCGATGCGCCGGGTGCCGTCGCACAACGAGATGAACTTCTGCAAAAACTCCGAATGGGTGTGCTGGATGTCGTCGACATAGAGCATCACGTTGTTGCCCATTTCCAGCGCCAGGCTGAGTTTCTCCAACTCCTGACGCGAGGTGGCGTCCGGTGCCTGCGCCGGGTCCAGGGAACGTACGTCGTGGCCCAGCGCCGGGCCGTTGATCTTCATGAAGATCAGCCCCAGACGGTGCGCCACGTATTCCATGAGGGTGGTTTTGCCGTAACCGGGCGGCGAAATCAGCATCAGCAGGCCCATGAGGTCGGTGCGCTTGTTCTCGCCCACGGTGCCCATCTGCTTGGCCAGGTTGTCGCCGATCACCCCGAGGTAAACGTCGTTGATCAGTTTGTTGCGCACAAAGGAGCTCAACGGGCGCGGCTTGAACTCGGCCAGGCGCAAGGCCTCGCGCTCGCGACCGATGATGCGCTGACGCAACGCCTGGTAACGCTGCAAACCCGGCTGGAAGTATTCGCGGTGCGTACGCAGCCGGGCGAAGAAATCGTCCACGGCGAGCGACAGGCTGCGGTCCTTGATGCGCGGGTGTTCGCCCATCAGGTTATCCACAGTGAACTGCACATCGACCTCGGTGATGCGTTTGGGGAAATCCTCGGCCAGCAACGACAACGCCACGGCTTCCGGCACGTAGTCGGCCAGCGCGGCGAATTCGTCCTGCGAGCACAAGCCTTGCAGCCAATGGCCGGCCAGCGCCCATTGCGCCGCCGGACGTTGCGCCAGACGCGCCAACGCCTGTTGATAGTCGTCCCACATGCGGGCGCCTTGCAGGCGCAGCTTGAGCGCTTCCTGCAACTGCCGGGCGTATTTGCCGAAGGTGAATTCGATACGCTCGGCGGCGAGTTCCTGAACCAGGTACTCGGCAGCCTCACTCACCACCGCCGAATCCAGCCCCAGCGGTTGTTCGATCAGGAAATCCTGCATCGCCGACACGATTTCCGCCTGCAACTGCGCCACCCCTTCACGGCGACCGAACAGTTGCTGGATGTGCCGACTGGTGCGTGCCCGCTCGGGCCATTGGGCGGGAGCGTCCACGCTGCGGGCCTGACTCCAGAACAGGCTGGCAAAGCCTCGTGATGCGGGCCCGTAACGCAGCAGCCCGGCGCTTTCGCGCAGAGGCAACAGTTGCACCAGAATCGCTGCGGCGTCGTGATCGTGAATGCCTTTCTCGTAACCTTCCTTGTAGCGCGGCGTGGCGAAGTCGCGGATCAACCGCGCCAGTTCCACGGGCTGCGCAAGATGCTGCTTGAGGCCGTCCAGGCTAAGGCCTTCCTGCCCGGCATCGGCGGCATCGAGCACCTGGCCGGCGAGGTATTCGGCGCGGTACAGGTTGGCCGATTCCGACTCCAGCGCCACTTGCCAGAACGAGCGCAGGGCTTCCAGTTCAGGGTCGCGCAGGGGCTCAAGAAAATCCGTGCCGGTGAGGTGCAGGTGCAACTCGTCACCGCGCGGCATCAGGGTCAGGTCGAGTTCCTGGGTGTTGACGCTGAAGCGGTGACGCGGGCCGAGCTTGATGACGTTGCCGCCCTCCTCGAACAGCTCGCTCTTGTCGCGCAGGGCACGCACGGCCTGATCACGAGCCCCCTTGAGGCGCGCCTCGACGTCGTCGGCCTTGACGTTGTCCTTGAGCTCGCGCAGGCGCTGAGCCAGTTCGCGCAGTTTGAGAATCAGCGGATCGGCGGCGAAGAACGCGTTGAGTTCTTCCGCCAGACTGAATTTGGCCGTGCGCCGACCGAGGCTGTCGAGGATTCGCCGGGCGGCATCGAGCAACCCCTGAGCCTTGCGCTGGCGCTCGTCGAGCAGCGATTGTTTGTGCGCTTCGAAGGTTTCCAGCAACTCCTCGCGCTTGGTCAGGACGTCGCCGAGGAACTGTTCGTGATCGCCGAAGCGGCTTTCCAGCTCTTCGAGTTGCACCAGCAGGCGCGACAGTTGTTCGTCGCAGCGTTCCGGGTCCTGGGCCTGCGCCAGCGCGTTGGTGATGCCCTGGCTGAAGAGTTTGAACTGGGCGCCGAACTGCGCCACGGTTTCGGTCGAGCCCAACGCCTTGCGTTGTTGTTCCCCCCGAGCCTTGGCCTGATTCAACCGGGCATAAATCTCGGAGATCGATTCGATGATGCGCGTGCGCTGGGTCGCATCGTCAATCTGTAGCGAAGCCATCAGCCCGGAGAGCATGTCGAGGTCCGACGCCATGGTTTGCAAGGCGCCCAGCGGTTCAGCCAGTTGCGCCACGGTTTGCGATTTTTGCGCCTCGCCGTCGAGGGTCTCCAGGCGAGTGACGAACGGCTGCAAGGCCTGCTCGCTGGCCAGGAACGTCGCGGTGCCGGCGGCGGTGCGTTCCTGCGCCTTGAGCAACTCGGCTTCCATGGCATCGATGCGCGCCACGTCGATGTAACGGTAGTCGCGAATGGTCAGCAACAGACCGCGCTGGGCGGTGATGCCGTTGAGCGCATCAACGAAGCTTTGCACCTGGTTCCAACTGTCCACCAGCAAGCTGTCGAGCAACGCTTTGTGCTTATGCTCAGCCGCGACCATGGCCTGGTCGGACTGACGACGAATGCTTTCGACTTTCTCGTACTCGTCCAGCACCAACTCGGACGTGGCGGCCACCTCGCGCAGCAGCGGCGCCAGCCCTTCGAGCTGCTCGCTGCCGAGCCAGTGGTAGACGTCGAACAAGCGCCGAGTGTTCTGGCACAGCAGGGAATAGCGTTGCACCGAGACCGAAGGCGTGTCGATTTCACGGCACAGGTCATACAGGTCAGAGACGCTGCGCACCAGCTCAGCGTTGCCGATGCGTCCCAGGAAGCCGCTGCGGGTCGGTTGGCGGGCGGCGTACTCGTCGGTGAAGAACGGCGTCTGCCAGACCTGCATCGGGTGGATGCGCGTCGGCTCATCGCCTTCGGCGGCGAAAATCACCATGCGCCCGTCTTCCAGGCGCGCATAGCCGTGGCCGAACAACGGGTTCTGCAACTGGCGGTTGATCATGTTGTAGGTGAGCAGCACCGACCGTCCCTGCTCGGGATGGTAAAAAATGTACTGCACGTCCTCGCCGTTCGGCGAGCGCACGGCACGCTTGAAGCGCATGCCGTCCATCGACTGTTCGAACGACTTGTGCTCGCCGCTTTGCAGGTAGTAACCACCGGGAAAAATGATGCCGTGGTCTTCAGGCAACTGGACGCAGGCCAGGCCAATCGCATCGATACGCTCGACCTTGCGGGTCAACCCGTTGAACACCAGGTAGCGCCACTGCTCTTCGCGGTACGGCAACACCTTGAGCAGGATCAGGCTGCCCAGGCGGGCGAACTCGAACTGTGCATCGTCCAGCGACTGGGTCTTGTCGAGGACGTCTTCACGGTAGATGCCCAGACCGTCCTCGGTGTTGTTCTCGACCTTGATGGTGAGGTCACCGCCAACGGTTTCGACGAACACCGTGTCGAGGATATTGAGGTGCGGAAAACGGCCTTCGACGGCCATCTCGCGGGTGGCCTTTTTCCATTCGAAGTCGAACGGCGCCGGCAACGCAATGTCGCGCTCGCCACGGTTGTCGATGTAGCGCACGTCGCGCCCATCGAGGGAGATCGACCAACGGAACACGCGGATGTCGGTGATGCGTTCGCCGATCTGAAAACTTGCCAGCAACTTGCCGTCACGGATGGCCAGTTGCAGCAGTCGGGTGTTCTTGTAGTAGGTGTAGAGCTCGTTGAAATCGTTGAGGAACCCTTGGGCGGACAAAAATGTGCCTTCCAGCGGTACGGGTTCGGCCTCGTTGCCGTCGCCCTCCTCCACCAGCCGATACAGGGAGAACACGTCGATGACGCGGGTCTCTTTCTTCAGGCCGATAAACACGTTGTAGCCAAACAACAAACAGTCGCCGACCTGAACGATGTCACGGGCGATGCAGTTGTTCTCGGTACGGATGCGCACACGTCCGATGACTTCCATGCGGCTGTTACCGAACTCTTCCAGGCGCCGCTGGTTCAGGCCTTCGGTGGTTTGCCGCAGGCGATGCCCCTGGTCCAGGAGGCGCCGGTGCAGCACCTCATAAGCGCCGCCCTCGGCGACGGCCTTGTCCAATACATCCTGTGGGGGAGTTGCGGCTTGAGCATCCGACATCGTGGCCTTCCTGGATCTACAGCGGTGTACAGAAAAAACGCAGATAACAGCACCCGCGAAGCCGGGTGCGACCGACGAAGGTCAATGCTTGCACCTTCGCCGGTCGCGCTCGTGGCTGCGGGGTATTACGCGGGGATCACGCCTGGGTGACAGGCGCTTCGACGTCAGCCTTGCGCTCCGACACGGCCACACCAACAGGCGCCTTGCCGTTGAGCAAACGCGCCAGCACGTCCTGCACGACCGGGCTCTTGCCGACCACGCCTTCGATGGCCTTGCCGACCGACAGCGATTTGGCGAACGAATTGAAGAAGTCGCCTTCGCCACCGACGATCTCGATCTTCGCCTTGCTCATGGCGGCGGCCAGCACCACCGATTGCTCCTTGGCGATCTCTTTGTTGGCCGCGATGGAGGCCATGGTTTCGTCGAAGTTTTTCTCCAGTTGCATGCGGAACTCTTCGTGCTGGCGAGCGCTGTCGCTGAGGGCATCCAGGGCCGCAAACTTCTTGCCCAGGCCTTCGGCTTCGGCGTTCAGGCGTTCCAGCAGAATCTGCGCTTCGGCCATGCCCAGGTCCTTGGTGGACTTGGCCTTGGCGGCGCCGAGCAACTCTTCGCCGCGAGCCTGTGCACCGAGTTTTTCTTCCATGACCTTGGCTTCGGCCATGCCATCCTTTTCCTTGGCGATGGCTTGCGCTTCCAGCACGCGAGCATCGGCCAGGCCTTTTTCCTGCTCGCCACGGGCCTCGGCAATCAGTTGCTCGGCACGCACGCGTGCCTCGGCCATGCCTTCTTTTTCCCGGGCGGCGGTGGTCACTTCCAGCACCCGCGCATCCGCCAGACCCGGCGCTGCGCGCTCGGCTTCCAGACCTTCGGCCCGACGTTTCTGCGCGTCGGCCTGTTTGGCGGCAGCTTCCAGTTCAGCCTGGGCGATGTTGTTGATCTCCACAGCCTTGTGCTTGGAACAGGTTTCGTCGGCTTCAGCCTGTTTGACCTGACGCACCAGTTCCTGCTCGGCTTCGGCTTGCGCCTGGATGATGATGACCTGCTTCACGCGGTCAGCCTCGGAGACTTCACGCACTTCCTTGATACGCTCCTCTTCCTGAGCCACGGTCTTCTCGACCGCCACGCGCTCGCGAACCACCGTCGCGATGTTCTTGCGCTGCTCTTCCAGCGCCTTTTCCTTCTCGATGCGTTGCAGTTCGACTTCACGCTCGCGCGAGACGATTTCCAGGTCCTTGGCGCGGGTGACTTTCTCGACTTCGATCACCACCGCACGCTGGCGGTTCTGCTGCGCCACTTCGACTTCGCGCTGATGGTTCTCGGTGCGAACGTCGATTTCCTGCTGGGTCTGAATACGCGCCTGCTCGGACTTCAGGCGCTCTTCTTCCTTGACCTTGGACGTCTCGGCTTCTTCGCGGGCGCGGATGGTTTCGATCTCACGCTTCTGCCGGGCTTCGGCGTCTGCCTGCTGGCGTTCCAGCGACAGCGCGGCCTCACGGGTTTCGACGTTCTTCTTCTGGATCGCCAGTTCCTGGTTGCGCTCCAGTTCGTTGGTGATCACGTTCTGCATCGCGGTCAGTTCGGTGATCTTGCGGATACCTTGGGCATCGAGAATGTTGCTTGGGTCCAGCGAACTCTTGGCGGTTTGCTCCAGGTAGTCGATGGCCACGTCTTCGAGCACATAGCCGTTCAGGTCGTTGCCGATCATTTCGATGATGCGGTCACGGAACTCCTGACGGTTCTCGAACAACTGCACGAAGTCGAACTGCTTGCCGACGGTCTTCAGCGCTTCGGAGAACTTGGCGTTGAACAATTCATTCACGGCGGCGCGGTCCGAAGCCCGGTCGACACCAATGGCCTTGGCCACCTTGAGGACGTCTTCCTGGGTTTCATTGACGCGCAGGTAGAACGCCACGGTGATGTCGGCGCGCATGTTGTCGCGGCAGATCAAACCGTCCTTGGCACGGCGGTCGACTTCCAGGGTAATCAGGGAGATTCGCATGAACTCCTTGAGGTGGATCACCGGGTACACCAGGGCTCCGGTGAAATGCACCTTGGGCGTCGAGGACATGTCGTTGACGATCAGCGCGGTGCCCTGCGGGACCTTGATGTAGAAGGCCTTGAACAGAGCCAGCAACCCGGCGACCACGAGAACGACAAGGCCCAGGCCGAGCAGGATGGGCAACAGCGACGGTAAATCCATTGAAATCTATCTCCTGTGATTCTGAGGGAGTCGGGGTCAGATGCCCCGCAACTCGTCCTCGGTAATGACCCGGTAAGCGTGTTGTGCCTCCAGGTATTCCAGTAACACGACGCGATCGCCGCGCTTGAAACCTCGTGCCTCATCGGCACGCACGCGCAAAATCAGGCCGGCACCGCCGTCATCCAGCAGTGCTTCGCCAAACGTCAGGGTCACCCGGCCACTGCGCACCACGGCGGTCTGGCCGAGTACGGAACGGCTGCTGGTGGCTTCCAGCTTGTGAAACAGTGGCCGCAGCGGTTTGCAGATAACGGCACTGATCGGCGCCGCCAGCAGCAGTGCGCCAATCAGCACCACCAACCCCAGCGGATACAGCCACAACCCCAATGCGAAGTGACTGAGCACCCACAGTTGCACGAAATAAGTGAAGAACCAGCCGAAGAACACCAACAGCGTCAACACCACCGTGACCGGCACGCCGTCGAGCTTGAACTTGATCAGCAAACCGGCCAGGCCCTCGGCGTTGCCAGAGCCTTCAAGCAACGCGTCGGCCTCAAGGTCCAGCACGTCCACTTCGACCAGGCCGAAGGCGACAATGGCCCAGTAAATAATCGCCAGGCACAACACAAAGCTGAACACCACAGTGGGGAACGACAGTACGGTCTGCAGGAAGATTTCCATCGCTTTCCTATCCCTGAAAATTCGGGCGAGGCTCAAGGCCTCGCCGTGAAAACAACGGTCAATCTGCACGAGCTCCTGGTGGAGCATTCGTCTGCGAACGCGGCCCGATGCGGTTTTCCAACGCGCACGATTAGGCCGCAAGACAAGTCTCAGGCCATGGAAATATTCATAAGGGAGGGTGTTGCGATAAGACCTTTCCCTGGTTTTTCTGAGGTGAGCATTCCGTTGACAGCGCGTAATTAAACCCGCTGCCAGCCAGAATGAGAAGCACCGATTGCCCACCCCCCAGGAAACGCCGGGAAAAAGGTCTCGGATAAAGGCTGCCTTCCCGTCTGCCAATCGTCTAGGCTAGGCGAGTTTTCCTGCCCAGTGGATGCGCCATGAACAGCCTCAGCAAACCCCTCGCCGGATTGAAAGTCATCGAACTTGGCACCTTGATCGCCGGGCCGTTTGCCTCGCGCATCTGTGCCGAGTTCGGCGCCGACGTGATCAAGATCGAGTCCCCGGATGGCGGTGATCCGCTGCGCAAATGGCGCAAGCTGTATGAGGGCACTTCGCTGTGGTGGTTCGTTCAGGCGCGCAACAAGAAATCCCTGACGCTGAACCTCAAGCACCCCGATGGCCTGGCGATCCTCAAACAGTTGCTGGCGGACGCCGACATCCTGATCGAAAACTTCCGCCCCGGCGTGCTGGAAAAACTCGGCCTGGGCTGGGACGTGCTGCATGCCCTGAACCCGAAACTGGTGATGGTGCGGCTTTCGGGGTTCGGCCAGACCGGGCCGATGAAGGATCAACCGGGCTTCGGCGCCGTCGGCGAATCCATGGGGGGCTTACGCTACATCACCGGTTTCGAGGACCGCCCGCCGGTGCGCACCGGGATTTCCATCGGTGACTCGATTGCCGCGCTGTGGGGCGTGATCGGTGCGTTGATGGCCCTGCGACACCGCGAAGTGAACGGCGGCCAGGGGCAAGTGGTGGACGTGGCGTTGTATGAGGCGATCTTCGCCATGATGGAAAGCATGGTCCCGGAGTTCGATGTGTTCGGCTTCATTCGCGAGCGCACCGGCAACATCATGCCCGGCATCACGCCCTCCTCCATCCACACCAGCGTCGACGGCAAACATGTACAGATCGGCGCCAATGGCGATGCGATCTTCAAGCGCTTCATGCAGACCATTGGCCGCGATGACCTGGCCGATGATCCGCAACTGGCCAGCAACGATGGCCGCGACAGCCGCCGCGATGAACTCTACGGGGTGATCGATCGCTGGGTCAGCTCACTGCCGCTGGAATCGGTGATCGAGCAGTTGAATCAGGCCGAAGTGCCGGCCAGCCGGATCTTCAGTGCCGAGGATATGTTCAGCGATCCGCAGTACCTGGCGAGGGAGATGTTCCTGCACGCCAAACTGCCCGATGGCAAAGACTTCAAGATGCCGGGGATCGTGCCGAAACTCTCAGAGACACCCGGCAGCTCCGAATGGGTCGGGCCGACATTGGGTGAACACACGACGCAGGTACTCAACGATCTTGGCTATGACGCGGGGCAGATCGCGCAACTGCGTGAAGGCGGGGCTATCTAAACTGAAAGGGCTGCCAGCGCTCGACCTTCTTCTGGCCGTAACCGGCCATTCGACACACCATCGGCGACGCGGGCGAATGCAGCGTGCGCTGGGGTTTTGCATGCTGCTGGCCGCGCTGGCGGTACCGTCCATGGCACAGGCCAAAGAGACGTTGATCTGGTTGCTGCGCGACTTGCCTCCGCTGACGATTTTCGAAGGCCCGCAGCAGAATCAGGGCGCCATCGATCAGTTGCTGCCGCTGTTGATCGCCAGCATGCCCGAGTACGAACACAGCATCGTGCGGGTCAACCGCGCACGTGGCCTGCAAATGCTCCGCGAGCCCAGCTTCACCTGTGACCCGGCACTGCTCTGGAGTTCGGAACGGGCAAAACAGATCGTGTTTTCAATTCCGGCCTTTCGCATTATCAGCAACGGCCTGGCGGTCAGGGACCAGGACCAGCCGGCGCTGGCACCCTTCATCGCCGACGGTCAGGTCGACCTGGCCGCACTGCTGGCCAGTCGCAGCAAAAAGCTGGGCATCGTGGCCGAGCGCAGCTATGGAAAGACGATCGATAAGATGCTGACCGTCGCGCCGGGCAACACCATAACGGCGCATTACGGCAACGAGGCGCTCAGCAGCCTGATGCAAATGCAACGGTTGGGACGGATATCGGCCCTGCTGGGTTATTGGCCGGAAATCCGCTATCAGGCCCAGTTGCAAGGCATACCCGCCAACGAGCTGATCTTCTACCCGATCAAAGGTATCGAGCGCTATCAGTCGGGGTACATCGGCTGTTCCGACACCGCACAAGGCCGGCAGGCCATCACCCAAATCAACCAGGCATTGCGCCCGCTGCGCGATAGCCGCTTGATGACGCTCTACAGCCACTGGCTCGACCCCGCGAGCCGCGACGACTACATGATGGATGCCAGAGCGTTTTTCCAAAGCCCTGCCGCGCAATGACAAACGCCGGGCAAAAGAAACCCCGAGCAGTGGGGAGACAACTCGGGGTTAAACGTGGCCTACAAAGACCAGTACAACAAGCTACAAGCACCGGAGCACAATGCTTGATCTTGTTGTGCAAAGTCTGACTTGCGTAAGGACGGGAAGGTTCCCGAAAATTCCTGATCAATTTCGGCTGACGAGACGCCTGTCTTGTGCCGCGTTGCGCAAAGCCGCGATCACGCAAGGCTCCAACCGTCCCTCGGCAATCAAGACATCGCGGTGCAAACCATCGACCACGTCCGTCAACAGACGCTTGTCGGTCAACTGGGCCTGATTGATCTCCCGCTTGACCACAATTACGCCATTCGTGCTTTGCAGGGTCACCAGGCACTCACCATGGGCACCCGACGGGGTCAGCGAGACCCGATAGGGGCTCAACGCTTCACCCAGCAACAGGCTGATACTTTCCATCTCGATCACCACTCAATAGTCCGCAAACAAAGTGCCTAAAGGGCGTGTCCACTGCACATGACCACCGGCCCGAGAGAAAAGTGCCGAAGGTGCCCTTACGGCCACCGTCGTCAACCTGAGCATGCACGCAAAAGATGACAGTAAAAAAACAGGCTGCGTTTCGGCGTTTGTGAACATGCCCGACGCGTGCGCCGTGACTAGACGTCCACCGCACTGCGAGGCATGGGCACCTTGCCCGACTGGCCCAATTGATAGTTATCCAGCAGGTCGCGCATCAATACCGCTGAAATGGGTTTGCGCAGATGCCCCAGCAGCCTCACCGGACTGCGGGAGGTCATGGCGGTTACGTCCTGCAGCACGCTGGCGGCCACGTCACCGATCAGAATCAGCGCCTGCGCCTCGACGTGCTCTGTCAGGTGCGTCAACAACGCCAGGCCATCACCGCCCTTGAGCTGCGGGTCGCAAATGGCGATATCGACCATTCCTCTGCGGCCCAGCGAACGCCGCGCAGCGCTGAGTGAATGGGCGGCCAGAACATCGTAGATGCCGACCGCGTTGAGCATCTGGTGCAACGCCATCAACTGGAAGGGATTGGGTTCAAGAATCAGTACTTTCAGCGAGCGCATGGGCAGTCTCCGTAACGACGGGCGCGGTCTCTCGCCGCAATGAGACTGCACTCTAGGGGAGCGTCCTTCAGCATCACATCGGAAAAGTAGCCGCTGCCTATAGGACTATTCTTAAAACTGCGCCGCACCCGTCCCGGCAGACAGATCCCGTTGCGCACCGTCCCGTTGGCGGGCGCCAGTATCGATCCAGCCGCCCAATACACCACGCAACTGACCATTGGCGGCATAGAAAGGCACAGTCCATTGATAGACCTGCCGGGGCCCGTTATTGAACGTCAATTGCCGATCCAGAAACCTGTTTCTGCGAGTGCTGAGCTGATCCATGAGTTCGGCTTGCAACAGCTCGGCCGTTGCGTCGGGAAAAATACCGGCCTCGGTCAGCAGGGTGCCCTGGATCTGGTCGAATCGGGTTGAAAACAGCTCTTCGTAACGCTTGTTGCACAGCATCAGCCGGCCACTCATGTCACGCACGAACATCGGGTCAGGCAAGGCATCCATCAAGGTTCGCTGAAAACTCAATTCATCATCGAGACGCCGCTGGACCTCGACTCGCTGCGTAACCTGTGCCTTCAGTCGGCGGTTCCAGAGCAAGGAGATCAACGCGAAAACACTGGCAATAAACACGCCCCAACACGCCCATTCGGAAAGCCGCTGCCAGAGCGACGGGGCCTGATTGACCGTCAGACCCGCGAGCCATTTTGAGCGGATGGCCCGCATCTCGGTCGGTGGAAACGCCTCAAGGGCCTTGTTCAGAATGCTCAGTAACAGCGGGCTGTGTTTACTCAGCGCCAGATGATCGGGCTCCCACATGCCATCAATACTCGGCCCGACCTTGAGCTGGCCTGCGGGATAGACGCGTGCACCACTCTCGTTTTCGACTGTCGCGTCGGCCTCGCCGCTTTCGACCAGTGCCCTGGCCTCGGCGTATGTCTGCACGGTACGCAATTGAATATGGGGATGGTCGCGACGGATGCCGGCCTCCAGGGCATGCCTGGCCGGCAGCGCCAACACTTTACCGGCCAGTTGATCCATCGAGTGCAGCGTCGGGGCGGATTCGCGCACCACAAACACCCAGCCGGACCCGCCGAAGGCATGGCTGAAGTCCAGAAACGCCTTGCGCTCCTCGCTGGCGGCCAGGGTTGTGCTCATGTCGGCCTTGCCACTTTCGAGCAACCCCAGCAACTGGGCAGTGGAAAAGGACTCTTCGTGCACGAACTGCAACCCGGTCATGCGCGCTATGCGCTCAAGAATGTCCTGGTTCAAACCGCTCCATCGGCCCTGTTCGTCCTTGAACAGATACAACGGAAACTGCTGGGAGGCGACGACGATCCGCGGATGCTCCGCTATCCATTGCCGCTCCCCGGCATCGAGTTTGAGTGGTTCCACCGGCATCGACGTACCGGCACCGTGAGACGCCAACTGCGCCGCCAGCCCCCACTGGCCGACGCCCAGGGCACTCGTCAGCACCATCGCACTCAAGACCGTTTTTATCCCTCTGAAATACCGCATTGCCACTTCCTTCACGAACACTCGCCCGTCCTTTGGGGGCGAAACTGTCGCAAGTGTCGCATGCAAAAATGAGAAAGCCCGTCAGGAGACGGGCTTCAAAATGTGACAGGATTGCCCGGTCAGAGTGGCTTGCCGCGGTTGCCATGCTGACTGACAAAGGCCTGCACGGCTTTCAGGTCATTCGGCAAAACGGTGCAGCGCTCATCTCGCTCAAACAAATCAGAAAGATGGGCAGGCAGTTCCAGCGCTTTTCCTACGCCTGCTTTTTCCACGGCTTCAGGGAATTTGACCGGGTGGGCCGTTCCCAGAATCACCATCGGAATATCCAGGCTGCGACGGCACTCACGCGCAGCCTTGACGCCGATGGCAGTGTGCGGATCGAGCAACTCGCCGGTTTGGGCGAAGACTTCAGCAATGGTCTCGCACGTTTGCGCGTCATCCACCGCCAGCGAATCGAACAGCTTGCGCGCTTCGGTCCAGCGCTCTTCTTCAACGCTGAAACCGCCGCCCTGTTTGAAGGTGTCCATCAAACCGGCAATGGCTGCGCCGTTGCGACCATGCAGGTCGAACAGCAGGCGTTCGAAGTTCGACGAGACCATGATGTCCATCGACGGCGACAGGGTCGCGTGCAGGGTTTCCTTGACGTACTGATTGCCGCTCATGAAGCGGTGCAGGATGTCGTTACGGTTGGTGGCGACGATCAACTGGTTGATCGGCAGGCCCATGTTGCGGGCCAGGTAACCGGCGAAGATGTCGCCGAAGTTACCGGTTGGCACCGAGAACGACACCGAACGCGCCGGGCCGCCCAATTGCAGGGATGCGTGGAAGTAGTAAACGATCTGGGCCATGATCCGCGCCCAGTTGATCGAGTTCACCGCCACCAGGCGCGTGCCCTTGAGGAAGCTCTGGTCGGCGAAACTCGCCTTGACCATTTCCTGGCAGTCATCGAAGTTGCCTTCGATGGCGATGTTATGGATGTTCTCACCGAAAATGGTGGTCATCTGCCGGCGCTGAACTTCGGACACACGGTTATGCGGGTGCAGGATGAAGATGTCGACGTTGTCGCAGTGCTTGCAGCCTTCGATCGCCGCCGAACCGGTATCACCGGACGTTGCACCCACGATGACCACGCGCTCGCCGCGTTTTGCCAGCACGTAGTCGAGCAAACGACCGAGCAGTTGCAGGGCAAAGTCCTTGAACGCCAGGGTCGGGCCGTGGAACAGCTCCAGCACCCACTCGTTGCCGTTGAGCTGACGCAGCGGCGCCACGGCGTTGTGGGAAAACACACCGTACGTTTCTTCCAGAATCTTTTTGAAATCGGCGTCCGGGATGCTGCCGGTGACGAACGGGCGCATCACCCGGAAGGCCAGCTCGTGGTACGGCAGGCCGGCCCAGGACGCGATCTCTTCCTGGGTGAAACGCGGCAGGTTTTCCGGCACGTACAGGCCACCGTCGCTGGCCAGACCGGCCAGCAGAACGTCTTCGAAATTCAGGGCCGGTGCCTGGCCGCGGGTACTGATATAACGCATGACTGGCTCCAATAGACAGTGTTCGCAAACCCGGGCCCGCATGCGAGCCCGGTGAACGATAACGGCTTAGTTCAGGTGCTCGACACGGATCCGTACAACCGGACCGTCCACGCCCTGCAGCGCTTCGAGGGCCGCAATCGCATCGTTCATGTGCTGTTCCAGCACACGGTGAGTCAGCAGGATCATCGGCACCAGACCGTCGTGTTCTTCGACTTCCTTTTGCATGATCGATTCGATGTTGATGCCGCGCTCCGACAGAATGGTCGCCACTTGGGCCAGCACGCCCGGATGGTCCTTGGCCTGGATGCGCAGGTAGTAGGCACTTTCGCAGGCTTCGATCGGCAGGATCGGGTGGGGCCGACAGCGAGTCCGGCTGGAAGGCCAGGTGCGGCACACGGTTTTCCGGGTCGGAGGTCATGGCGCGAACCACGTCCACCAGGTCAGCGATCACCGAGGACGCCGTTGGCTCCATGCCCGCGCCAGCGCCGTAGAACAGGGTCGAGCCGGCAGCATCGCCGTTGACCATGACTGCGTTCATCACGCCGTTGACGTTGGCAATCAGGCGATCAGCCGGAATCAGCGTCGGGTGTACCCGCAACTCGATACCGCTGGCCGTGCTGCGTGCCACGCCCAGGTGCTTGATGCGATAGCCCAGGGCTTCGGCATAGTTCACGTCAGCCGTGGTCAGCTTGGTGATGCCTTCGGTGTAAGCCTTGTCGAATTGCAGCGGAACACCAAACGCGATGGACGCCAGGATGGTCAGCTTGTGCGCGGCATCGATGCCTTCGACGTCGAAGGTCGGATCGGCTTCGGCGTAACCCAGCGCTTGCGCCTCGGCGAGCACGTCTTCGAAGGTGCGGCCTTTCTCACGCATTTCGGTGAGGATGAAGTTGCCAGTGCCGTTGATGATCCCCGCAACCCAGTTGATGCGGTTGGCCGACAGGCCTTCGCGAATCGCCTTGATCACCGGAATGCCACCGGCCACCGCCGCTTCGAAAGCGACGATCACGCCCTTCTCACGGGCCTTGGCGAAGATTTCGTTCCCATGAACGGCGATCAGCGCCTTGTTCGCGGTGACCACGTGCTTGCCGTTCTCGATCGCTTTGAGTACCAGCTCGCGGGCAACGGTGTAGCCGCCCATCAGCTCTATGACGATGTCGATCTCAGGGTTCGTGGCCACTTCGAAGACATCGTTGGTAATCGCAATACCGGTCGTCTGGAACTGAGGCTTTGGCGTGCGCATGGCAATTTGTGCCACTTCGATTCCACGCCCGGCACGACGAGCAATTTCCTCGGCGTTGCGCTGAAGTACGTTGAAGGTGCCGCCACCGACGGTACCTAACCCACAGATGCCTACTTTGACCGGATTCACTCTGAACTCCCCATAAAACGGCCGACTCAAGGTCGGCCGTGGAAAACAGCCGCACGCAAGCGGCTCTCTATTAATGGCCCGGTGAACACTGTCACCGAACCATGATCGTCAAAGGCTTACCGTGACGACACAGGATTATTTCGCACCCAGCGCCAGTTTGGCGACTTGTGGCGCAGGCTGGTAGCCCGGGATGACCTGACCGTCAGCCAAAACGATGGCCGGCGTACCGTTCACACCAATCGACTGGCCCAGCGCGAACTGCCGGGCAACCGGGTTATCACACTTGGCAGCCTTGATTTGCGTACCGTCGACCATTTTATCCATGGCCGCTTTTTTGTCCTTGGAGCACCAGACCGCTTGCAGTTGCTCGTCACCCGGCGAGCCGAGGCCCTGGCGCGGGAACGCAACATAACGCACTTCAATGCCCATTTTGTTCAGCGCAGGCACTTCGGCATGCAGCTTGTGGCAGTACGGGCAGGTGGTGTCGGTGAACACGGTGATGTGGGTCTTGGTTTCGCCAATGGCCGGGTAAACCACGGTTTCAGCCACCGGAATACCGTTGATCAACTTGGAGATACCCAGGCGCTCGGTCTTCTCGGTCAGGTTGACCGGTTTGCCGTCCTTGAGCTGAAACAGGTAGCCCTGAACAATGTACTGGCCGTCGGCGCTGGCGTACAGGACGCGGCTGCCCTTGAGCTTGACTTCGTAGAGGCCGGTCAGCGGGCTGGCGGTGATGGTTTCGATCGGCGTATCAAGCTGGAGGTTCTCCAGGCTTTTACGGATAGCTTTGTCGGCCGCGTCATCGGCGACAGCAAAGGTGCTGAGCAACGCAATGGCGGCAGCGGCGAAAATCTGGGTCAGACGCATGAGAACTCCTGAAGGCGGACAAATGGGACGATCAGAACGCCCGTGCCGAAACACCGGGTCATAACCGCCCATCGTGCAAACCGGGAAAGCCTACCACATAAGGCCCGCGTGACCGAATGCGCAGGATGCCAGAGAAAACACGATGCTCGATTGGCAATACTCATTGTGGCGAGGGAGCTTGCTCCCGTTCGACTGCGCAGCCGTCGCAAAGCAGACAACGAAGTTAGTCTGACAGAGTGCGCCTGCAGGTTTTGGGGCCGCTTCGCAGCCCAGCGGGAGCAAGCTCTCTCGCCACAGAGGCCACAGTCTACTCAGAAGGCATTCGCTAGCCGCGCGGGTGATGTTTGGCGTGCAAGTCTTGCAAACGGGCCCGCGCCACGTGGGTGTAGATCTGCGTAGTCGACAGGTCGCTGTGGCCCAGCAGCATTTGCACCACCCGCAGGTCGGCGCCGTGGTTGAGCAAGTGCGTGGCAAAGGCATGACGCAACGTGTGAGGCGACAGCGATTTACCGATGCCGGCGACCTGGGCCTGATGCTTGATACGATGCCAGAAGGTCTGGCGGGTCATTTGCTCGCCACGCAGGCTGGGAAACAGCACATCGCTGGGTCGCCCGCCCAGCAACTCACCGCGCGCATCGCGCATGTAGCGCTCGACCCAGACAATGGCTTCCTCCCCCATCGGTACGAGTCGCTCCTTGCTGCCCTTGCCCATCACCCGCAACACGCCCTGGCGCAGATTGACTTGTTCGAGGGTCAGGCTGATCAGTTCGGTCACCCGCAGACCACATGCATACAACACCTCAAGCATGGCCCGATCCCGCTGACCGATGGCTTCGCTCAGATCCGGCGCGGCGAGCAAGGCTTCGACGTCCGCTTCCGACAACGACTTGGGCAATGGCCTGCCGAGTTGCGGCATGTCGACACGTAAGGTCGGGTCAACGGCGATCAGTTTTTCACGCAGCAAATAGCGATAAAACCCACGCACCCCCGAGAGAAAACGCGCAGTGGATCGCGGTTTGTAGGACTGCTCAAGGCGCCAGGCCAAGTGATCGAGAATCAACTCACGGCCCGCATTGGGCAACTCCAGACCCTTTTCCTGCACCCAGCCGTTGAACAGTGCCAAGTCACTGCGATAAGCATCGCGAGTGTTATCGGAAAGGCCTTTCTCCAACCAGAGGGCGTCGAGAAACTGATCAATCAAGGGGTGGTCAATGGCAGGCATGGGCACTCAAGACACGCAGGCTCTGGGCCTGCGCTTAAATAGATAGTGAACGGGAGGAAGCGCCACTAGTCTTTCATAGCCCGCCGGATCAAGGAACAGGGAGCCTTGATGAACGGACAGCAGATTGTGTTGGCCTCTGGCGGTACTGGCGCAACAGCACTGGATTGCCATTGGCTGGCTTGGCGCCTGATGGCCGCAACTCGGTCTTGTGTCAGGCCGAAAACCCCGGAAGCACTGGCACTGGCCGCTTGTCGTCATCAATCGCGACAAAGCTGAACTGCCCATGAATGGCCTTCTCGCGACTGTCGCAACTCATGCTCTCGACGAAGACTTCAACCTCGACCTTGAGGCTGGTGTTACCGACCTTGATCACTCGCCCGACCAACTCGACGATAGAACCGGCCGGGATCGCGTGATTGAAGTCGATGCGGTCGGTGGACACGGTCACCAGCGGCAAGCGACAGAAACGGGTCGCGGTGATGAAGGACACTTCATCCATCCAGGCCAGCGCAGTGCCGCCGAACAGTGTGTTGTGGTGATTGGTGGTCGGCGGAAATACAGCCTTGGTCACGCGGGTCACCGAGAGTTCGGTGCGGCGTTCGATTTCCTGGTCACGGAGGGTCATGGGTCTGGCCTGAAACAAAAATGCTGTGGATAAATGACGGGCAACAAAAAAGCAGCCCGTAGGCTGCTTTTTTCTGCATCGGAAGCTGGACTTAAGCCAGTTTTTCCTTGATGCGAGCTGCTTTACCCGACAGGTCACGCAGGTAGTACAGCTTGGCTTTACGTACGTCACCGCGACGCTTGACAGCCATGCTGTCGATTTGCGGGCTGTAGGTCTGGAAAGTACGCTCTACGCCAACACCGTTGGAGATTTTACGAACGGTGAATGCACTGTTAACGCCGCGGTTACGCTTGGCGATTACAACGCCTTCGAACGCTTGCAGACGCGAACGGTCGCCTTCCTTCACTTTCACCTGAACGACAATGGTGTCGCCCGGGGCAAAGGTAGGGATCTCTTTGGTCATCTGCTCTGCTTCGAGTGCAAGGATGATTTTGTTAGTCATGCTGTGCTCCTAAGGTAAATCGTCGGATTTACCATCGATACGTTGTTAACTATCGTCCCGCTCGCGGATGTATTCCTCGAGCAGCTTCTTCTCTTCTCCAGAAAGCGAGCGGCTTTCCAGAAGATCGGCGCGTCGTTCAAAGGTCCTACCAAGGGACTGCTGTAAACGCCAACGCCGGATATGCGCGTGATTGCCACTTAGCAACACGTCGGGAACACGCTGATCCGCATACACCTCCGGTCGGGTGTAATGCGGGCAATCCAGCAGACCATCCGTAAAGGAATCTTCCTCGGCGGAGTCCGCATGCCCTAAAGCTCCAGGCAGCAGTCGTGTAACCGCGTCAATCAGGACCATCGCCGGCAGCTCGCCGCCAGACAGTACATAGTCACCAATCGACCACTCTTCATCGACATGAGCATCAATAAAACGCTCGTCAATGCCTTCATAGCGGCCGGCAATCAGGATTAGTGCACCCTCATTCGCCAACTCGCGTACCGCCGACTGAGTCAGTTGACGGCCTTGGGGCGACAGGTAAATTACCTTCGCCGCCTCCCCGGCTGCTGCCTTGGCCTGAACCAGGGCGTCTTCCAGGGGCTTGATCTTCATCACCATGCCCGGGCCACCGCCAAATGGGCGATCGTCCACAGTGTGATGTCGATCCGTTGTGTAGTCTCGCGGATTCCAACAGGTCAGCTGCAAGAGCCCCTGTTTCACCGCGCGACTGGTGATGCCGTAGTCGCTGATGGCGGAAAACATCTCGGGAAACAAACTGATCACTTCTACGCGCAAGTTAGCCACGCTTAGAAGTCCGCGTCCCAATCCACCTTCATCTCGCCTGCTGCGAGGTCGACAGCCAACACGCATTGCTCTGTATAGGGCAACAGGCGTTCGCGATCATCCAGGCTGCCAGCGCAAGGTTTGACCACCATGACATCGTTCGAGCCAGTCTCCAGCAGGTGATCGATCTTCCCGAGCAATTGCCCAAGGTGGTCGATAACCTTCAGACCTTCCAGCTGGTACCAGTAGTACTCGCCGTCGGTCAGATCAGGAAACAGGTTACGCGGCACGCAGATTTCAAAACCGGCCAGAAGACGAGCTTCTTCACGGTCATCGAGACCTTTGAGCTTTGTGACCAGGAACTTGCCGTTATGTACACGGCCGCTGACCAGCTCTACCTGCCGTACGTCGCCTTCGCGCTTGAGCGTCCAGGTTTTGTAGTCCAACAGGTTTCCAATCGGATCAGTAAAGGAAAAGACCTTCACTTCGCCGCGAACGCCGTGGATCGAATAAATCTTGCCGATAACGATCAAATCATCAGCATTGGCGGGCGTGGCGTTCATATTGCTCAGGCTGCAGCCTTAGCAGATTCCTTCAGCAACTGAGCAACGCGCTCAGAAGGTTGTGCACCAACGCTCAGCCAGTAGGCTACGCGCTCTTGGTTCACGGACAGACGGACTTCTTGACCACGAGCAACAGGGTTGAAGAAACCAACCTGTTCTTTGTGCGAACCGTCGCGCGGGTTGCGGCTGTCGGTTACGGTCAAGTGGTAGAACGGGCGCTTTTTGGAGCCGCCAAGGGCAAGACGGATTGTTAGCATGTGAACATAGTTCCTGTAGTCGGTGCTGCAAATCTAAATGCACAGCGGGCATAGGTGCCCGAAAGGCCGCATATTCTAAGGAATATCCGGACTTTTGCAAATGTCTTTTTCCGGCGCCTATCGGCATGCCATCCAGATTTGCTATAGAGCCGTTGCGAACAACGGCGAGTCAGCGCCCCGCCAATGCGGGCCTGCTGTGTGCCCCACGTCCGTGTGGGGCCGCGTCGACATGACTGCCGACGCGAAATCTTTACATTTTCGGCATGCCGCCGCCGGGCAACATACCGCCCATGCCGCGCATCATTTTGGCCATTCCGCCCTTGGCGGAGAATTTCTTCATCATCTTCTGCATCTGCTTGTGCTGCTTGATCAAGCGACCGATGTCCTGCACCTGAGTGCCGGAACCCATGGCGATCCGGCGTTTGCGCGAACCGCTGATCAGCTCAGGGTCGCGGCGCTCGGCCGGGGTCATGGAGTTGATGATGGCTTCCATCTGCTTGAACTGCTTCTCTGCCGCGCCCTGGGCATTGCCCATTTGGGCCAGGTTCACGCCGCCGATGTTCGGCAGTTTGTCCATGAGACCGCCGAGGCCGCCCATGTTCTTCATTTGTTGCAGCTGATCGCGGAAGTCTTCGAGGTCGAAGCCTTTACCCTTTTTCAGCTTCTTGGCCAGTTTGTCGGCCTTGTCCTTGTCGAGGGTCGCCTCAGCCTGCTCGATCAGGCTGAGCACGTCGCCCATACCCAGGATGCGCGAAGCGATACGCTCCGGGTGGAACGGTTCGAGCGCTTCGCTCTTCTCGCCCATACCGATGAACTTGATCGGCTTGCCGGTGATTGCACGTACCGACAGCGCGGCACCACCACGGGCGTCACCGTCGACCTTGGTCAGGATCACACCGGTCAGCGGCAGCGCATCGCCAAAGGCCTTGGCCGTGTTGGCGGCGTCCTGGCCGGTCATGGCGTCGACCACGAACAGCGTTTCGACCGGGTTGATCGCGGCATGCAACGCCTTGATCTCGCCCATCATCTCTTCGTCGATGTGCAGGCGACCGGCGGTATCGACGATGACCACATCAATGAATTTAAGCTTTGCTTCTTTAATAGCCGCTTGCGCGATGTCGACCGGCTTCTGGCTCAGGTCGGACGGGAAGAAGGTAACGCCCACTTCACCGGCCAGCATTTCCAGCTGCTTGATCGCCGCCGGACGGTAAACGTCCGCGGAAACCAGCATGACCGACTTCTTCTTGCGCTCTTTAAGGAAGCGCGCCAGTTTGCCCGCGGTGGTGGTTTTACCCGCGCCTTGCAGACCGGCCATCAAAACGACGGCCGGCGGCACGGCACTCAGGTTCAAATCTTCGTTGGCCGCGCCCATCAGGCTTTCGAGTTCGGCCTGAACGATCTTCACGAAGGCCTGGCCCGGCGTCAGGCTGCGCGACACCTCGGTGCCGACAGCGCGCTCCTTGACCGAATTGACGAAGTCTTTGACCACCGGCAAGGCGACGTCGGCTTCGAGCAACGCCATGCGCACTTCACGCAGGGTGTCTTTGATATTGTCCTCGGTCAGCTTGGCCTTGCCGGTGACATGGCGCAGCGTCTGCGAGAGACGGTCGGTTAAGTTTTCAAACATGCGCGATCCTTTCAGGCCCTATGGAGACCGAGGTAATGGCGGCCCAGACCGTGAAAAACATGTGCTCGGCGAGCCTGCGGCGTGGGCAGGTCGCGGATTATAGCGAAGACTGCGTCTGGCGCACACCCGCCGTCTGGTTCTACAGTCTTTCGTGCTGCGCCGGTTCTATGCCAAACTCAGCGCCTTTCGGGTCTGCCTAACAGGATTTATGCTCCCCTTGTCACCCAGTTTGCTCACCACCCTCGCCGCCGCCTGCTTATATGCCGCTGCGACTGCCTACCAAGGCACACGTCTGGCCAAAGGCGCCAAGGCGAACAAACGCCTGCTGGTCACGCTCGGCGTACTCGCCTTGCTGGCCCACAGCGCCAGCCTTTTCACGCACCTGATGACGCCTGCGGGGCTCGGCCTGGACTTTTTCAACGCCGCCAGCCTGATCGCCGTCGCAGTGATTGCCCTGACGTTGCTGGCCTGCTCGCGCATTCCGGTAGAAAACCTGCTGGTGTTGCTGCTCCCGCTGGGATTGGCGACGGTGCTGCTGGCGCAGTTCGCGCCGACGGGCACGGTGCAGGTGATCGACGAGGAGCCGGGCATTCTCGCCCACATCCTGCTGTCGATCCTGGCCTACGGCATGTTCACTATCGCGGTGTTCCAGGCCTTGCTGCTGCTGGTGCAGGATCATCAGCTCAAGCACAAGCACCCCTCCGGGCTGATCAAGAACTTTCCGCCGCTGCAAACCATGGAAAGCCTGTTGTTCGGCTTCCTCTGGGCCGGCTGGACGTTGCTCTCGCTGTCGCTGATCTCCGGCTGGCTGTTCGTCGAAAACCTGTTTGCCCAGCATCTGGTGCACAAAACCCTGCTGGCGTGCCTGGCCTGGATCGTGTTCAGCGTGCTGCTGTGGGGCCGTAATCATCTTGGCTGGCGCGGCCACAAGGCGATTCGCTGGACCCTCGCCGGTTTCTGCCTGCTGATGCTGGCCTATTTCGGCAGCAAGCTGGTCCGCGAATTCATTCTGCACATCTGACGGGCGTTTGTTATGGATAACTTGCCCCTGGGGCCGCTCCTCGCCGTGCTGGCCCTGCTGATTCTATGGTCGGGGCTATTTACCGCCATCGAAACCGCCCAGCAACTGCTGCTGGCTCAGCGCACCGCATCGCGCTCTGGCGACAAACCGGTCGCCAGGCTGAGCTTCCCGCTCAATAGCCTGATCCTTTGCAATACCTTGTGCCGCACGCTGGTGGTGGTCATCAGCACGTTGCTGGCGGTGTTCAGCTGGGCCGAAAACGGCCCGTGGCTGGCCTGCCTGATCGCGGGTAGCACATTGCTGATATTTGCCGATTACCTGCCGCGCACCCTTGCCAATCGTTACCCGGAAGCCATTCTGGCGCTGGGCAACGGCCTGCTCGGCGTTCCGTTGAAAATCATCTACCCGGCCGCGTGGCTGTTCAACGGCATCAGCCAGTTGCTGCTCAAGCCGCTGGCGCGCAAGGTCAAGGTCGTCCAGCAAAGCGACGACGAGCCGCCAGCCGCGCAAGGCAACGAGGCCGATCACGAACACGCGAGCTGCCGCCCACACGCCCTCTCGGGCATTCATGCGCTGGACAACATCACGGTCAACGACATTCTGGTGCCGCGCAGCGAAGTGGACGGCATCAACCTCGATGACCCGATCGCCGAAATCATCGAGCAACTGCGCGCCACCAAACGCACGCGGCTGCCGGTGTTTCACAGCGACATCAACCAGGTCGAAGCCGTGCTCAACACCCGGCAGATCCGTCACTTGCTGCCCGACGCCAGCCTGACCCCGCAAGCCTTGCTCGCGGCCTGCCACGAACCGTATTTCGTGCCTGAAAGTACCCCGCTGCAACTGCAACTGCTGAACTTCCACAAGCAGCAGCGGCGCCTGGGCATGGTGGTCGACGAATACGGCGAAGTGCTGGGCATCGTGACGCTGGAAGACATTCTGGAAGAGATCGTCGGCGAATTCGAAAGCGAACACAGCCTCGACAACCCGCACATTCACCCCCAGGCCGATGGCCGACTGGTGATCGACGGCGCGGCGTCCATTCGCGAGCTGAACAAGAGCCTTGGCTGGCACCTGCCCAGCGACGGCCCGAAAACCCTCAACGGGTTGGTGACCGAAGCGCTGGAAACCATCCCCGATTGCGCGGTATGCCTGAAAATTGGTCGATATCGCCTGGAAATCCTCGAAACCGAGGACAACCGTGTCAGTCGGGTGCTGATCTGGCATACCTCTTCAGTGCCGGACCTCTCCAAAATCTGACAGCGTTTCCTGTGGCGAGGGAGCTTGCTCCCGCTGGACTGCGAAACAGGCCCAATCCCAGACACCACGACTCCCCTGAAAGAACGCATTCAACCGATTTGCGGCCGCTGCACGCCCGCGCGGGAGCAAGCTTCCTCGCCACAAAAACCATCGCCATGCCTTGCCCCTTGTTGAATCGTTAGCCACCTTCCTATAATCGAAACGCTTACCCAAGCCCCGCCGTGCCGCGTGCTACCCGCACATGACGTGTACGGTCAGTCCTTCAGATCCTTCCGCGCTCAACTGGCGACCGCTCCTACCTTGCGCGGCGCCTGCGCAAACCCACATCCCTGGGTGTTTCAACCATAATAATTCGCTCCACGGGAGCACATGACTGTCAGGGATAACTGCATGACGACGAGCACTTACAGCGACACTGCGCCTGCCCAACCAACGAACTCCGCCACGCGCGTCGCCACGGCGAGTTTCATTGGCACCGCCATCGAGTTCTACGACTTCTACGTCTACGCCACTGCCGCCGCACTGGTGATCGGCCCGGTGTTCTTTCCGCAGACCTCCGGCACCGCCCAGATGCTCTCGGCCTTCCTGACCTTCGGTATCGCCTTCCTGGCCCGGCCATTGGGCTCAGCCCTGTTCGGCCACTTCGGCGACCGCATCGGGCGCAAATCGACCTTGGTCGCGTCCTTACTGTTGATGGGCGTCTGCACCACATTGATCGGCGTACTGCCGGGTTACGACAGCATTGGCGCCTGGGCCCCGATCCTCTTGTGCGTGTTGCGCTTCGGCCAGGGCCTTGGGCTCGGCGGCGAATGGGGCGGCGCGGCATTGCTCGCCACCGAAAACGCCCCCAAGGGCAAGCGCGCCTGGTTTGGCATGTTCCCGCAGCTCGGCCCTTCGATCGGTTTTCTCGCCGCCAACGGGCTGTTCCTGACCCTGGCCATGACCCTCGACGACGAGCAGTTCCGCTCGTGGGGCTGGCGGATTCCGTTCCTGCTCAGCGCGGCGCTGGTGATGGTCGGCCTGTATGTGCGCCTGAAACTGCACGAGACCCCGGTGTTCGCCAACGCGGTCGCCCGCCAGGAACGGGTGAAAATCCCGCTGGTCGAGCTGTTCAGCCAGTATTGGGCGCCAATGCTGCTGGGCGCAGCGGCGATGGTGGTGTGCTACGCACTGTTCTATATCTCGACGGTGTTTTCCCTGAGCTACGGCGTTTCAACCCTGGGTTACAGCCGTGAAACCTTCCTCGGCCTGCTGTGCTTTGCGGTGCTGTTCATGGCGGCGGCAACACCGTTGTCAGCCTGGGCGAGCGACCGTTTCGGGCGCAAACCGGTACTGATCATCGGGAGCGTTCTGGCGATTCTCTCGGGCTTCACCATGGAGCCGCTGCTGACCCAAGGCTCGACGTGGGGCGTGGCGCTATTCCTGTGCATCGAGCTGTTTTTGATGGGCGTGACATTCGCGCCGATGGGTGCATTGCTGCCGGAGCTGTTCCCCACTCATGTGCGGTATACCGGCGCATCGGCGGCTTACAACCTGGGCGGCATTGTCGGGGCGTCGGCGGCACCGTTCTTCGCCCAGAAGCTGGTGGCGATGGGCGGTTTGAACTGGGTGGGCGGGTATGTGTCAGCGGCAGCGGTGCTGAGCTTGATCGCCGTGCTGTGCCTGAAGGAAACGCGGCATAACGATTTGAATCAGGTCTCTTAAAGCAAGAGCATCGCGAGCAAGCTCGCTCCCACAGGATTCTCGGTTGGTCACAGATTTTGTGTACACCCAAATCCAATGTGGGAGCGAGCTTGCTCGCGATAGCCGCGACGCGGTTAAAGTTCTACGACAACAGCCTGGGAAGCACGGGTTGCTTTGGCGCGAGCCGCTTCAATCGACTCATCGCGCGCCAACGCTACACCCATGCGGCGCTGACCGTTGACTTCAGGCTTGCCAAACAGACGCAGCGCGGTGTCCGGCTCGGCCAGTGCAGCACCCAGGTTGGCGAATGCGGTCTGGGTCGACTGCCCTTCCACCAGAATCACTGCCGACGCCGACGGGCCGAACTGACGGATCAGCGGGATCGGCAAACCGAGAATTGCGCGTGCGTGCAACGCGAACTGCGACAGGTCCTGAGAAATCAGGGTCACCAGGCCAGTGTCATGCGGGCGCGGCGAGACTTCGCTGAACCACACCTGATCGCCCTTGATGAACAATTCCACGCCAAACAGACCACGCCCACCCAGGGCCTCGGTCACGGCTTTGGCCACACGCTCGGATTCCGCCAGCGCAATCGGGCTCATGGCTTGCGGCTGCCAGGATTCCTGATAGTCGCCCTTCTCCTGACGATGGCCGACCGGCGCGCAGAAGGTAGTGCCGCCGACATGACGAACGGTGAGCAAGGTGATTTCGTAGTCGAAGTCGATGAAACCTTCGATGATCACCCGGCCTTTACCGGCACGACCACCTTCCTGCGCGTAATCCCAGGCCTTCTGCACGTCATCGACGCTGCGCAACAGGCTCTGGCCCTTGCCCGAGGAACTCATGACCGGCTTGACCACGCACGGGAAGCCCAGATCGTCGACCGCCTTGCGGTAGTCTTCGAAGGTGTCGGCGAAGTGGTACGGCGAAGTCGGCAGGTCCAGGTCTTCAGCGGCCAGGCGACGGATGCCTTCACGATTCATGGTCAGCAGCGCAGCGCGAGCGGTCGGGATCACGGTGAAGCCTTCGGCTTCCAGCTCGACCAGCGTGGCGGTGGCGATGGCTTCGATTTCCGGCACGATGAAGTGCGGCTTCTCGGCTTCGATTACGGCACGCAGGGCCGCACCATCGAGCATGTTGATCACGTGGCTGCGATGCGCCACCTGCATGGCCGGCGCGTTGGCGTAACGATCCACGGCAATCACTTCAACGCCCAGGCGTTGCAGCTCGATCACCACTTCCTTGCCCAACTCACCACAGCCACAGAGCAAAACGCGGGTCGCGGTTGGCGACAATGGAGTTCCGATACGGGTCATCTCAGGTCCTCAGAAGGAGCGGATCATCAAGGGCAGCCCAGCGGGCGACCCATGGGGAGAAAGCGCGGCATTTTACATGAACCCGAGGGTTTGGCTTCAGCTGACGACGGCCTGTTTGCGCAAACGCCAGGCCATGATCAGCCACACGGCAGTCACGCCGGCGAACTTCGAACCCAGGGCCGTCAGGATCACGCCCGGTGTCAGGGCATCGATCATGCCGAAAAAGATAAAGGTATCCAGCGGAATACTCAGCGCCGAACTGATCCACAAACGGTCATGCAACGGGCGCTTGGTGATGCTGAACACCAGCCAGTCGATGCACTCCGACACCGCGAACGCCGTGGCGCTGGCCAGGGCGATGGATGGGTCGGACGTAATGTAAGACAGCGCCAGCGCCGCCAGCATGGCGATGATCGAGCCGTGACCGAAGCGGATTTGCACCATGTCGCGCAACACAAACACCAACCCGCCCCAGGCTGACCAGATGATGTCCAGGTGCGGAGCCGTGGAAAAGGCGTAGTTGATCAGCACGACGCTGCCAATATAGGCGATCAGGAAGAACATGGGGCGCGGGGATACCTGTCAGATGGGCGCACAGGGTACTTCATCTTCGATGCACAGATAACCTGTGGCGAGGGAGCTTGCTCCCGCTGGGGCGCGAAGCGGCCCTGAGTTCAGCGAATGCGGTGTATCAGATGGAGTTCATCATACGGTTTGGGGCTGCTTCGCAGCCCAGCGGGAGCAAGCTCCCTCGCCACAAAAGCTCATAAGGCTCAGGTACTGGACTTGGAAGGCAACATCCAAACCAACCCACTCGACTTCGCCCGCTCATGACACAACCCCAACACCTGGCGACGTTCATCGTTGTCCATGCGGCTCCAGCGGGTTATTTCCTCCACCGTGCGCTGGCAACCCGTACAGATATCCTGCTCGTCCAGCGCGCAAATACTCACACAGGGCGAGGCTACCGGTCTTTCGGTGACGTTCATTCTGCCTGCTCGACCAGATCGCGGGCGTAGCGCTGCGAGTTATGCACGTAATGGGCGGCGCTGGCTTCGAGCATTTTCTTCTGCGGCTCGGTCAGCTCGCGCACGACTTTGCCCGGCGAACCCATGACCAGCGAACCGTCCGGGATTTCCTTGCCTTCACCAATCAGCGAGTTGGCGCCGATGATGCAGTTCTTGCCGATTTTCGCGCCGTTGAGGATCACCGCGTTGATACCGATCAGGCTGTAATCGCCCACTGTGCAACCGTGCAACATGGCGTTGTGGCCGATGGTCACCCCGGTGCCGATGGTCAACGGATAGCCCATGTCGGTGTGCATCACGGTGCCATCCTGCACGTTGCTGTTCTTGCCGATCAGGATCAGTTCGTTGTCACCGCGCAGTACCGCGTTGAACCAGACGTTGGCGCCCTCTTCCAGTTTGACCTTGCCCACCAGCACGGCGTTGGGTGCTACCCAGCTCTGCGGGTGGGTGTCGACGCGGGCGTCGCCCAGGCGATATTTCATCGTTATTGTCCTCACGGCTCAGGCAGGCTTTTAACTGCAACAACAGGTTCACGCCATACGAGCGATGGCTTCAAATATTGATAAAGCTTTTGGGTGGCTGGTGCAGGCTGATCTTCGCGTCATAGAGCAGGTTGATCAACTCGACGATCATGATCGCCGTCAGGCCCCAGATCTTGTATTCGCCATAACGGTAGCTCGGCACGTACCAGCTACGGCCCTGGTAATCGATGCGGTGCGTGTGTTCACGCGGGTCTTTGCGGAAGAACTCCAGCGGCACATTGAACACCGCGGCAATCTCGGCATCATTGGCCTGGTACTCGACGAAGTTCGGGATCACCCCGACGTAAGGCGTGACCTTGATGCCATGCAGGGAGATCAACGGGCTGAGCGGGCCAATGATTTCCACCAGCCCCGGCGGCAGGCCGATTTCCTCTTCGGCCTCGCGCAGCGCGGTGAAGATCAGGTCCGGGTCCTCGGGATCACGGCGCCCGCCCGGGAAGGCCACTTCGCCGCCGTGGGTCGAGAGCCCGCTGGCACGCAGGGTCAGGACAAGCTCCGGCTCTTCACTGCGGGTGATCGGCACCAGCACCGCGGCCTCCGGGAAACGTCGGTCGGTTTCCAACGTGCGCGGTATGTGATTGCTTACCCGATGCAGTAGCTCATCCAGCATGAGTGATCTCGATGTGTTCACTGTCTTGCATCATGCACCAAACCCATCGACCGCCCAACCCCCGAACCACCGCGTGTCGCTAAACGACAACTTGCCGACAGACACCGCCGCACGCCAAGATAGGCGCAGCCTTCAGGAATCCCAGCATGAAATTCTGCAGCCACTGCGGTAACCCGGTCTCCCAGCGCATTCCCGAAGGCGATTCGCGCCTGCGGTTCGTCTGCGACACATGCCACACCGTCCATTACCAAAACCCCAATATCGTCGCCGGGTGCGTTCCGACCTGGGGCACTCGGGTGCTGCTGTGCCGACGCGCCATCGAGCCGCGCCGCGGCTTCTGGACCTTGCCGGCCGGCTTCATGGAAAACGGCGAAACCGTCGAACAGGCCGCCATCCGCGAAACCGCCGAAGAAGCCTGCGCCCGGGTGCGCAACCTGAACCTCTACACGCTGATCGACGTGCCGCACATCAGCCAGGTGCATGTATTCTTTCGTGCGGAGCTTGCAGACCTGGACTTTGCAGCAGGCGAAGAGAGCCTGGAAGTGCAGCTTTTCGAGGAAGCCGACATCCCTTGGTCAGAGCTGGCTTTCCGCACGGTCGGTCGTACCCTAGAATGCTTCTTCGCCGACCGCCGGACAGAGGATTTTCCGGTGCGTTGCGAATCCATTCCCCCACTCGCTCAGCCTGCGATCACTTAAACAATAAAAGTACGCCGTACTCTCAGGGATATCGTTTCAATGCGTTGGTTGCTCGCGTTCTTCTGCCTGTCGTTTGTTGCTGTATCCCAGGCCTCCACGGTAGAAACCCTGGACGGCAAAATCATCGAAAAAGTGCTGGTGCTCAAATCCGCTCATCAGTTGCAACTGATCAATGACGGCAAGCCCCTCAAGACCTATCGCATTTCACTGGGCAAAAAACCTGTCGGCCCAAAACTGATGGAAGGTGACAAGCGCACCCCCGAAGGGCTGTATTGGCTGGACTGGCGCAAGACCAGCGACCGCTTCAACCTGGCGATGCACATCTCCTACCCGAACATCAGCGATTCTGCCCGTTCGCGCCGCGAAGGCGTGGAGCCTGGCGGCATGATCATGATTCACGGCACGCCGGATTCCGAAGACTACCCCGAGCAGTACTTCCACACCCTGGACTGGACCGATGGCTGCATTGCCATGCGTAACGTCGACATGCGCGAAATCTGGGGCCTGGTGCCCGACGGCACGATGATCGAAATCCGCCCGTAACCCTCAAATACACTAATACCTGTGGCGAGGGGGCTTGCCCCCGTTGCGCTGCGAAGCAGTGCTAAAACCTGCGACCCTGCTCTATCTGGCTTACCGCGCTTGCTGACTTTACGACTGCTACGCAGCCGAGCGGGGGCAAGCCCCCTCGCCACAAAAGCCTACCGACCGCATTACCTTCAGCCGTAATCAAAAATAAATTAAAAAAATTGTTGCCGTCACCAATCACCCGGGCTGAATACCACTTCACGCCCAGGGCACTGACGCAGACTGCGATTTCTACTGCCACTTCCCCCTCCCCTAATACCACTTCAAAGCCAACGCCTCAACGCCCTCCAGCGTGATGCGCATTCATTCGTCCCGAGCGGACCACTGCCGTTGACATGGTATTTAAGTGGTATTAGTTTTGCGCCATTACCGGGCGACAACACTCCAATATCCGCATCGGAACCTCATCAGATGAACCACATCCTGGCCCTGCGCCCTGACGACACCCAACCCACGCCTTTGTACCTGCAACTGGCGCGCAACCTGGAAGCGGCGATTCATGCCGGCCTCTGGAAAGCCGAGCAGGCGCTGCCGTCGGAACGCAACCTCAGTGAAACGCTGAACATCTCCCGCGTGACCGCCCGCAAAGCCCTCGAAGTGCTGTTCGAACAAGGCCTGATCCGTCGCAGCCAAGGCTCCGGAACCTTCATCACGCCACGCCTGGAACAACCGCTGTCACGGCTCTCCGGGTTCAGCGAAATGCTTCGCCTCAAGGGCTTTGTGCCGAGTTCGCAATGGCTGGAACGGGAAATCACCCAGCCGACCCACGAAGAATTGATCCGTCTCGCGCTGTCACCCTACGACAAAGTCGCGCGCCTCAAGCGCCTGCGTAAAGCCGACGACACCGTCATGGCCATCGAGATGAGCACCCTGCCCGCCTCGATCATTGCCCAGCCGCAAGCCATCGGTGCCTCGCTGTACGAATACCTCGACGGCATCGGCAAACCGGTGGTGCGCGCCCTGCAACACATCCAGGCAATCAACGCCTCGGACGAATTCGCCGCGCTGGTGGGCATCGCTCCCGGCACCGCCATGCTGCGCATGACCCGGGTCGGCTACCTCGAAGACAACACACCGATTGAAGTCACCGACACCTATTGCCGCAACGACTACTACGACTTTGTCGCAGAGCTTCGACGCTAAGAACTGCGTCACTGACGCCGGAGAACCTTTCATGTCTGAAGACAACATTCTCACCGCCCAAGGCTGGGTTCGCGGCCGACTGGTCCATGAACACGGCAAGATCGTGCGCATTGAAGGTCAGGCCTGCGACCCGGCGGACAACGACCTGCCTTACCTGCTGCCGGGTTTCATCGACCTGCACGTCCACGGTGGTGGCGGCCGGGACCTGATGGAAGGCACGCCAGCCTTCGAAACCATCACCAGAACCCATGTGCGCTTCGGCACCACCTCGCTGCTGGCCACCACCATGACCGCGCCGAGCGAAGAGATTTCCCGCGTACTGGAACAGGTCGGCGAGTTCTGCGAGCTACGCCCTCAAGGTTGCGCCCGGGTACTCGGCGTGCACCTCGAAGGGCCGTACATCAACCCCGGCAAACTCGGCGCCCAACCGAACTTCGCCCACACCGCGTTGATGGCCGAAGTCGAAGCCTACATGGCACTGGCACCGATCCGGGTGATCACCATCGCCCCGGAAATCGCCGGTCACGACAACCTGATCCGCGCCCTGAGCGAGCGTGGCGTGCGCATGCAGATCGGCCACACGCTGGGCAGTTACGAGGAAGGTGTCGCGGCGCTTGAGGCCGGTGCCACCAGTTTCACCCACCTCTACAACGCCATGAGCCCGCTGCATCACCGCGAACCTGGGATCGTCGGCGCGGCACTGGCCCACGCCAAGTACGCCGAGCTGATCCCGGACTTGCTGCACGTGCACCCCGGCGCCATTCGCGTGGCCCTGCGTTCGATCCCGTGCCTGTATTGCGTCACCGATTCCAGCGCCGCCGCCGGCATGCCGGACGGTGAATACAAGCTCGGCAGCCACACCGTGACCAAATGCCTGGGCGGCGTGCGCCTGCCCGATGGCACGCTGGCCGGCAGCACCCTGACCATGGATCAGGCGCTGCGCAACCTGGTGAAAATCGGCCTGCCACTGGCTGAAGCTTCGCAACGTCTTTCGCAATTCCCCGCCGACTACCTCGGCCTCAACGAGCGCGGCCGTCTGCAACCTGGCGCCTGGGCCGACTGCGTGCGCCTGGATCGCTCACTCACACTGACCGCCGTGATGGTCGAAGGAGAAGACATTGACTTCAAAAATGCTTGAAGAGGCGTTGTCCTCGTACAAAGCCGTCGAAACCCAGTTGCAGCAACTCGACCCACAGATGATCGAGATTGCCGGGCGCCTCAACCGTCAGCCACCCCAAGTGGTAATGACCGTCGCCCGTGGCAGCTCCGATCACGCCGCGAGCTACTTCGCCTACCTGACCATGCAGCACGTGGGCGTTCCGGTGGCATCGCTGCCGATGTCGGTGGTGACCATGCAACAGGCACCGCTGAAGGTCAGTGGCCAGGTGGCATTTGCGTTCTCGCAGTCCGGCCAGAGCCCGGATCTGGTCAACAGCCTGCGCCTGTTGCGCAAACGCGGTGCCCTGAGCATCTCCATGGTCAACGCCGAAAACTCGCCACTGGAGGCCGCGTGCGAATTCAGCCTGCCACTGTGTGCCGGGACCGAAAGCAGCGTCGCCGCGACCAAAAGCTTCATCGCCACCCTCAGCGCCAGCGCACGGTTGATTGCCCACTGGAGGCAGGACCCCGAGTTGCTGGAGGCCGGCCTCGCCTTGCCCGAAGGCCTGCGCGACGCCGCGAAACAGGACTGGAGCCTGGCCATCGACGTCTTGCGTGATTGCCAACGGTTGATGGTGATCGGCCGTGGCGCCGGGTTCGCCATCGCCCAGGAAGCGGCGCTCAAACTCAAGGAAACCTCGGCGATCCAGGCCGAAGCCTTCAGCAGCGCCGAAGTGAAACACGGGCCCATGGCACTGATTAACGACAACTACCCGCTGCTGGTATTCGCCCCGCGCGGTGCCGAACAGGCTGGCCTGCTGAGCCTCGCGGCCGAAATGCGCCAGCGCGGTGCTCGTGTGTTGCTGGCCGCCCCGGATGACGTGACCGAACGCGACCTGACGCTGAGCCGCGCCGAACATCCGGCGCTGGACCCGATCCTGGCGATCCAGAGTTTCTACGTCATGGCTGCCGGCCTCGCCGAGGCACGCGGCATGGACCCGGACCAGCCGCGTCACCTGAGCAAAGTGACCCGCACCCACTAACGCGCCCGAATCGAGTACCGAGCCATGCATAACAACAATAAAGACCTGACTCTCAGCGCCCCGCTCAGCGGCCCGGTGCTGACGCTCGCCAAGGTGCCCGACCCGGTGTTCGCCAGCGGCGCCATGGGTGACGGGATCGCCATCGACCCGCTCAACAACACCTTGCACGCGCCGTGTGCCGGAGTGGTGGTGCATGTCGCCCGCACCGGCCACGCCGTGACCCTGCGCGCCGACAATGGCGCCGAACTGCTGCTGCACCTGGGCCTGGACACCGTCGAGATGCAGGGCGAAGGGTTCTCGATGCTGGTCAAGGAAGGCACCCGCGTCAGCAATGGCCAGGCGCTGCTGCGCTTTGACCTGGACAAGGTTGCCCAGGGCTGCAAAAGCCTGGTCAGCCTGCTGATCCTGACCAACAGTGAGGACTTTCAGGTACTCCCCATCACCCTTAAATCGGTCAAGGTCGGCGAGCCGCTGCTGCACATCGTGCCAAGAGCCGCGAACGGCGCACAGGCCGAAGCGGATCACTCGACCTGCGAAGTCCACGGGCAGGTCCGCATCAACCACCGTGGTGGCCTGCATGCGCGGCCGGCAGCGCTGATTCGCCAGACCGCGCAGCTGTTCACCAGCCAATCACGGCTGCATTTCGCGGGTAAATCGGCGCCGTGCGACAGCCTGATCGGGTTGATGGGTTTGGGGATTGGCGAGCAGGACGAGGTTCAGGTCAGTTGCCGTGGTGCAGACGCCGACGCGGCGCTGCACGCCTTGCTCAACGCGCTGTCCACAGCGGTCAACGACGACTCTCACAGCGCCGCACCGACGCCAATTGCCCTGCGCCCTCGCGTTGCTGAAGCAGGCGTGTTGCACGGCGTGTGCGCCGCGCCGGGGCTGATCGGCGGGCCGTTGTTCCAACTGGCCGCCATCCACCTGCCCGACGACACCGGCAACCACAACGCCGAAGAACAACTTCAAGCGCTGGACCGGGCCCTGGAGCACGTGCGTGGCGAAATCCGCGCCACCCTCGCCCACGCCAAAAAGCACAAGCACACCGACGAAGAACAGATCTTCGCCGCCCACCTCGCCCTGCTCGAAGACCCGGCGCTGCTCGACGCGGCCAGCCAGTCCATCGATCAGGGCAGCGCCGCGACCCACGCCTGGAGCCAGTCGATCGAGGTCCAGTGCGAGGTTCTGCAAACCCTCGGCAACCCGCTGCTGGCCGAGCGCGCCAACGACCTGCGCGACCTCAAGCAGCGCGTGCTGCGGGGCTTGCTCGGGCAGGATTGGCACTACGACGTACCGGCCGGGGCCATCGTCGCCGCCCATGAACTGACGCCCTCCGACTTGCTGCAACTGAGCCTGCAAGGCGTCGCGGGGCTGTGCATGGCCGAGGGCGGCGCGACGTCCCACGTGGCCATTCTTGCCCGGGGCAAAGGCCTGCCGTGCATCGTCGCCCTCGGCTCATCGCTGCTTGATCAACCGCAAGGCCAGTCGGTGGTGCTGGACGCGGACGGCGGACGCCTTGAACTGACACCCGACAGCGACCGTCTGGAACAAGTGGCGCAGGCCCAACGTGAACACCTGCAACGTCGCGAGCGTCAGCAAGCGCAAGCCCACAAACCGGCGCACACCCGCGATGGCCTGCGCATCGAAGTCGCGGCCAACGTCGCGTCCAGCAGCGAAGCCGCCGACGCCTTGAAAGGTGGCGCCGATGGCGTCGGCCTGCTGCGCACCGAGTTTCTGTTCGTCGATCGCCAGACCGCGCCGGACGAGCAAGAGCAGCGCCAGTCCTATCAAGCCGTGCTCGATGCCATGGGCGACAAGTCGGTGATCATCCGCACCATCGACGTCGGCGGCGACAAACAGCTCGACTACCTGCCTCTGCCCGCCGAAGCCAATCCGGTGCTGGGCCTGCGCGGGATTCGTCTGGCGCAGGTACGCCCGGAACTCCTCGACCAACAACTGCGGGCGCTGTTGCAGGTCAGCCCGTTGCAGCGCTGCCGGATTCTGCTGCCAATGGTCAGCGAAGTGGATGAGTTGCTGCACATCCGCCAGCGCCTCGATGCTTTGTGCGCCGAGCTGCAACTGACCCAACGCCCGGAGCTGGGCGTGATGATCGAAGTCCCCGCCGCCGCGCTGCTTGCCGAGCAACTGGCCGAGCACGCGGACTTCCTGTCCATCGGCACCAACGACCTGTCCCAGTACACCCTGGCCATGGACCGCGACCATGCAGGCCTCGCCGCCCGGGTCGATGCCTTGCACCCGGCGCTGTTGCGGCTGATCGCCCAGACCTGCGCCGGTGCCGCCAGACATCAGCGCTGGGTCGGCGTGTGCGGGGCGCTGGCCTCCGATCCATTGGCCACCCCGGTGCTGATCGGCCTGGGCATCAGTGAACTATCGGTCAGCCCGCCCCAGGTCGGCGAAATCAAGGAACGGGTCCGCCAACTGGACGCCAGCGAATGCCGGCGCCTGAGCACCACCCTGCTCAACCTGAGCAGCGCAGCCGCGGTACGTAATGCCTGTCATCAACATTGGCCTCTGAGCTGAATAACAACAGCGCTAAAACAAAAAGAACACAGGGAGAACTGCCATGTACCAACTCTTCATCGAAGGCTTGCAGCGTCTCGGACGGGCGCTGATGCTGCCCATCGCGATCCTGCCGATTGCCGGCCTGTTGCTGCGGCTCGGCGACACCGACCTGCTGAACATCGCGATCATCCACGACGCTGGGCAGGTAATCTTCGCCAACCTGGCGATGATCTTCGCCATCGGCATCGCAGTCGGTTTCGCCAGGGACAACAACGGCACCGCAGGCCTCGCCGGGGTCATTGGTTACCTGGTGATGATCTCCACGCTCAAGGCGCTCGACGCGAGCATCAACATGGGCATGCTCGCCGGGATCGTCAGCGGCCTGACGGCCGGCGCGCTGTACAACCGCTTCAAGGACATCAAGCTGCCCGAATACCTGGCGTTCTTCGGCGGCCGGCGCTTCGTGCCAATCATCACCGGGTTCGCCGCCGTGGGACTGGGCGTGATCTTCGGTTTGATCTGGCCGCCGATCCAGCACGGCATCAACAGCTTCGGCGCAATGATGCTCGACAGCGGCCCCATCGGCGCCTTCATCTTCGGCACGCTCAACCGCCTGCTGATCGTCACCGGCCTGCACCACATCATCAACAACATGGCGTGGTTCGTCTTCGGCAACTTCATCGACCCGACCACGGGCGCACTGGTGACCGGTGACATCTCGCGCTACTTTGCGGGCGACCCGAAGGGCGGCCAATTCACCACCGGCATGTTCCCGATGATGCTGTTCGGCCTGCCAGCCGCGTGCCTGGCGATGTACCGCAACGCCCTGCCGGAGCGACGCAAGGTGATGGGCGGGATCTTCCTGTCGATGGCCCTGACCTCGTTCCTGACCGGCGTTACCGAACCGGTCGAATTTGCCTTCATGTTCCTCGCACCGTTGCTCTTTGTGCTGCACGCCCTGCTGACCGGCCTGTCGCTGGCGGTCACCAACGCGCTGAACATTCATTTGGGCTTTACCTTCTCCGGCGGCTTCATCGACATGATCCTCGGTTGGGGCAAGTCCACCAACGGCTGGCTGGTGCTTCCGGTGGGCCTGGCGTATGCGGTGATCTACTACGTGGTGTTCGACTTCTGCATCCGCCGCTTCAACCTGAAAACCCCGGGGCGCGAAGACATCGTGGTCGGTGAGAAAACGCTCATCGCCGAGAACGAACGGGCCGGGGCCTACATCAAGGCACTGGGCGGCGCCGAGAACCTGATCACGGTCGGCGCTTGTACGACACGGCTGCGGCTGGACATGGTGGATCGCAACAAGGCCTCGGACGCGGACTTGAAGGCGCTGGGCGCCATGGCCGTGGTTCGTCCCGGCAAGGGCGGCAGTTTGCAAGTCGTGGTCGGGCCACTGGCCGACAGCATCGCCGACGAGATTCGGCATGCGCTGCCCACGGCCGGCAAAGTCGTCGCAGCTGCCGCTGTGGTTGCCGAGGCAGAGCCTGAAGTAACGCCGGTGTCCACCTCGCTGGCCCACAAATGGCTGAGCGCCCTGGGCGGCAGCGACAACGTGTTGCAACTGGACTGCGTGGCCATGACCCGGATTCGCCTGCAACTGGCGGACGGCAAAGCCTTGTCGGAACACCAACTCAAGGCGTTGGGCTGCCAGGGTGTGAGTGCCTTGGACGGCGGCGTGTGGCACCTGCTGATCGGCGACAACGCAGCGAGTTTGAGTGAGGCGCTTGAAGGGTTGGTGAATCGTAGTGAGGTCAGTGCCAAGGTTTAAATCGTCATCGCCCAACAAAAAACCGCTGACCGTTTTCGGCCCAGCGTTTTTTTGCTGCCCGTTACTCTGCCGAGTCGGGCGGATCGAGCTGATCCAGCACGCGGTTCACCGACAACTGCGCCAGGGAAATCATCTGCTGAATCGCCAGTGCCATGTTGCACGCAGGGCCGGTCAGGTCGAACGCCAGATCACTGGCCATGACATTGGCCGACGCCAGGGTTTCACAGGCATGGGCCAGCAGGCTTTCGGACTCGACACCGGGGACAATCATGAAAATCGTACCGGGGCGCCGATCAGGCAACGCATGGCGATTGCCGGGCGGCGTCAGGTAGTGATCGAGGGCGCGGTGGGCGGCGGCATGGAGCTTTTTTGAATCGAGGGATTGGTAGGGGGAGACGTCGTCGGTTTCGGGGGGATTTGGACTGTCTTTAATCATGGTGGAACTCCAAGTTTGAATGGAGCCGCCACTGATCGCCGCGACGCGAAGGAAGGTGGCAGCTGTACGCAGGTTCGCGGACCGAGAACTTGGAACCCGGCATACCCGAAGGTATCCCGCGCACAGCCACCATGACACCAAACAACAAGCACAGTGAAGATGCCAGTTATTGGAGCGAACGATTATGCATCAAGTTAACGGGCCGCGACGCCCGATCGCTGAATTGGCAGCGACGTTCAAAGGCTAGACGCCGCCCTTCCGAGCGGCAACCTGAAAGACATGTCGGAAATTTCTACGTTACTCGTGATGCTGTCACCGAGTTCAAGCCTCTTCCTACGGGCATTACACAACCCCCAATAAAGTAGGAACGATCGAGCAAGATCAAAAGATCATCCGAACGCGGCCCGAGCCTGCGGCAGCTCCAAATAAATATCGTCGACTGTAAGGCCGCCATCGCGAGCAAGCTCGGCTCCCACAAGGGAGCCGCGTGTACTTTAGCGCGGACAACAAAAACCCGACCTAGGCCGGGTTATTGTAATGCTGCTTGGGCTCAGGCAAACGTTGCGCGTTGCTCAGCCTCGTAATGCCGTGTCTGGAAAGGCATAAGTGTTTGAGCCTTAAGACCAAGACCTTCACTCAGCCCCCAAGAAGCGGCAAGTTCATCACGGCGTCTGCGAAGCGAAACAGCTGCTTGCGGCTTCACATCTTGCTTGAGAGTCGAGCGTGAAAAAAGCTCTAGGGCGTTGAAGGTTTCCGACACGCGATTATCAGACACGCATGAGAAACGGGTGAACCGCTCGAGCAAGTAGCCTGCGCGACGAACCTCAACCTCGTTGGTGTGGCAGCTCAGAAAAGCTTTGGCTTCACTCACAAGGTTCGAGTTCGAGTACCAAACAGCTTTGGCTGCGCTCACAAGCGCAGCGTCATCTGCTTGATTTAAAGGGTTTTTGACCAGTCTGTCCAAGGCGGATGAGAGGACGTGGCCGTTAAGAGGCTTCGCCATCTATATTCTCCAAGTAGTCCTGCAAAATATTCGTAAGAACGGATGTTGGTGGCTCTTTGTTGCCAACATACACATCAATCGCCTGCAATGCCAGTCGACGGAGCTCGGCGGTCAGTATGAAGCCAGCCCTGAGCAGCGCCATGATATCGCTAATGTCCTGATCCGTGGCTCTACCCAATTTGGAGATTGCAATATCGATAGGCGCAGCAATATGGAGGTGCAGCGGAGACTCAACTGGGAACTCTACAAGAGGAAGACTCCGCTCCCAGTAGTCCTCGTGAATGGGACCAAAGCTTGTGTTGTATTGAAGATCGTAGTTCAACTCCATCAATCGACCGGATCGCTCATCGAGAAATTGCTCAGGAACCTCTGCAAGCAAGGTTTGAAGGTGGAGGCCTTCAGGGACATTAGCGTAATAAATCTCGGCATCAACGTCTGTGGAAACACGATGATTTGTGTAGAGGTGAACTGCGCACCCACCGAACACGATGACTTTGACCGCCCCTGACTCTGCGCCTTCAAGCTCCAACTCCGCTTCGACGGACTTGAACATCGAAATCAAAGCCTGTCCCAGCGCCGTGCTCGTATTGACTCGAGGAGTGATTACGTCCGGTAATTTCCATTTTTGAACCTCAAATACTGATCTGGTGCGGTGCAGCTGTGCTTGTAATGGCTCTACGCAGAGTAAACAGCAGGAGAACCTTTCGCCAGCGGTAAGGCCTCTAAGCAGCCAATGGATTTTCCCACTGCAATATATAAGTCGGCTGTCAGGCCACCTCGCCATAAAAAAACCCGCAGAACCAATAACGGTTCTGCGGGTTTCTCATTTCAACGGCGGGAAGATCAGAAATCCTCCAACCGCCACACCTCGTAAGCCGGTGTCTCATAGGGATGGCTCTGCTTCAGCGCCATCACCACAGCACGAATCAACTCATCGCTGACCACCAGCTCAACCTTCCACTCCTCCACCTGCTCGACCTGGCCCGCCTCCCCAATAAACGGCTGACTGCCGTCCAAAGGACGAAACTGACCCAACCCGAGCACCTGCCACGCACAGTGGTCATACAAACCGATTCGCCCACCACCGGCAGCGAACACAGCCTGCTTGACCACCTCAACATGGCTCTGAGGAACAAAAAAGCTGAGCTTGTACACAGCGCTTAGTTCACCCACACACGAGCGTTACGGAACATACGCATCCAAGGTGCGTCTTCGTTCCAGTCTTCCGAACGCCATGAGTTCTGCACCGCGCGGAATACCCGCTCCGGGTGCGGCATCATGATGGTCACACGACCGTCACGGCTGGTCAGGCCGGTGATCCCGCGCGGCGAACCGTTCGGGTTGGCCGGGTAACGCTCGGTGACCTTGCCGTGGTTGTCGACGAAACGCATCGCCACGCAACCCGACAGATCGGCTTCCAGCAACGCTTCTTCGCTTTCGAACTCGGCATGACCTTCACCGTGCGCGATGGCGATTGGCATGCGCGAACCGGCCATGCCTTGCAGGAAGATCGAGTTCGACTCCTGAACCTGAACCATGGCCACGCGGGCTTCAAACTGCTCGGAGCGGTTACGCACGAAGTGCGGCCAGAACTCGCTGCCCGGGATCAGCTCGTGCAGGTTGGACATCATCTGGCAACCGTTGCACACGCCAAGGGTGAAACTGTCGGTACGCTCGAAGAAACCCTGGAACGCATCGCGAGCGCGGCTGTTGAACAGGGCCGATTTGGCCCAGCCTTCACCGGCACCCAGTACGTCGCCGTAGGAGAAACCGCCGCACGCCACCAGACCTTTGAACTCGTTCAGGTCAACACGGCCGGCCAGAATGTCGCTCATGTGCACGTCGATCGCGTTGAAACCGGCGCGGTCGAACGCGGCCGCCATTTCCACCTGACCGTTGACGCCCTGCTCACGCAGCACGGCAACCTGTGGGCGAATGCCTTTTTTGATGTAAGGCGCGGCGATGTCCTGGTTGACGTCGTAGCTGAGCTTGACGCTCAGGCCCGGGTTGTCTTCTTCCAGCAGCACGTCGAACTCTTGCTCGGCGCAGTCGGCGTTATCACGCAGGCGCTGGATCTGGTAGCTGGTTTCAGCCCACTGACGTTGCAGCAGACGACGCTGACCTTCGAACACGGTTTCGCCGTTGAAGGTGATGCTGATCTCGCCGTTGTTGATCGGCTGACCGATCACCGACACGCAGTCGCCCAGGCCAGCAGCGCTGAACTGCGCGAGGATGTCCGGGGTGGCGTCCTGACGAACCTGGATCACGGCGCCCAGTTCTTCGTTGAACAGGATCGCGGCGATGTCGGCCGAGGTTTCCGCCAGGCCGTCGAGGTTCAGGCTCAGGCCGCAGTGGCCGGCGAAGGCCATTTCCACAACGCTGGTCAGCAAACCACCATCGGAACGGTCGTGGTAAGCCAGCAGGTGGCCGTCGGCGTTGAGGCCCTGGATCACGGCGAAGAAGGCTTTCAGGTCTTCGGCGTCGTCGACGTCCGGCGCCTGATTGCCGAGCTTGCCGTGAACCTGTGCCAGGATCGAGGCGCCCATGCGGTTCTGGCCACGGCCCAGGTCGATCAGGATCAGGTCAGTGGTGCCCTTGTCCATGCGCAGTTGCGGGGTCAGGGTCTGACGGATATCAGCCACTGGCGCGAAACCGGTCACGATCAGCGACAGCGGCGAGGTCACGCTCTTGTCCACGCCTTCGTCGTTCCAGCGCGTGGCCATGGACATCGAGTCCTTGCCCACCGGAATGGTGATGCCCAGTTCCGGGCACAGTTCCATGCCGACCGCTTTGACGGTGTCGTACAGACGCGCGTCTTCGCCCGGGTGACCGGCCGCCGACATCCAGTTCGCCGACAGTTTGATGTCGGAGATCTTGTTGATGCGCGAGGCGGCGATGTTGGTCAGGGTTTCGCCGATAGCCATGCGGCCCGACGCCGGGGCGTCCAGCAAGGCCAGCGGAGTACGCTCGCCCATCGCCATGGCTTCACCGGTGTAAACGTCGAAACTGGTGGCGGTGACGGCAACGTCGGCCACCGGAACCTGCCACGGGCCAACCATTTGGTCACGGGCCACCAGGCCTGTGATGGTGCGGTCGCCGATGGTGATGAGGAAGCTTTTGCTCGCGACAGCCGGGTGATGCAGAACGCGCTCGACGCAGTCGGCAATCGCAAGCGTCGACGGGTCGAAGTCGTCGCCCAGTTCGCTTTCACGAACGGCCGAACGGTGCATGCGCGGGGCTTTGCCCAGCAGCACTTCGAGTGGCATGTCCACCGGGCTGTTGCCGAAGTGGCTGTCGGTGACCGTCAGTTGCGGCTCGGCAGTGGCTTCGCCGACGACGGCGAACGGGCAACGCTCACGTTCGCAGATCGCTTTGAAACGTTCGAAGTCGGCAGGGCCGACCGCCAGAACGTAGCGTTCCTGGGATTCGTTGCTCCAGATTTCGTGCGGGGCCATGCCCGGCTCGTCGTTTGGAATGTTGCGCAGTTCGAAACGGCCACCACGGTCGCCGTCGTTGACCAGTTCCGGGAAGGCGTTGGACAGGCCGCCCGCACCCACGTCGTGGATGAAGCTGATCGGGTTGTGTTCACCCAACTGCCAGCAACGGTCGATGACTTCCTGGCAACGGCGTTCCATTTCCGGGTTTTCGCGTTGTACCGAAGCAAAGTCCAGGTCGGCCGAGCTGGTGCCGGTGGCCATGGAGGAAGCCGCGCCGCCGCCCAGGCCGATCAGCATCGCCGGGCCGCCGAGCACGATCAGCTTGGAGCCAACGAGAATTTCGCCTTTCTGTACGTGTTCGGCGCGGATGTTGCCCATGCCGCCAGCCAACATGATCGGCTTGTGGTAACCGCGCACTTCATCGCCACGCGGGGTGGTGATCGATTGTTCGAAGGTACGGAAGTAACCGGTCAGCGCCGGGCGGCCGAATTCATTGTTGAATGCGGCGCCGCCCAATGGGCCTTCGATCATGATGTCCAGCGCGGTGACGATGCGCTCAGGCTTGCCGTACGGCACTTCCCACGGCTGTTCGAAGCCCGGGATTTGCAGGTTGGACACGGTAAAACCGGTCAGGCCAGCCTTCGGCTTGGCGCCGCGACCGGTGGCGCCTTCGTCGCGAATCTCGCCACCGGAACCGGTGGATGCGCCCGGGAACGGGGCAATCGCGGTCGGGTGGTTGTGAGTTTCGACTTTCATCAGGATGTGCACCGGTTCCTGCACCGCGCCGTACTGGCGGGTTTCAGGGTCCGGGAAGAAACGGCCGGCCACGTTGCCGACGATCACCGAAGCGTTGTCCTTATAAGCCGACAGAACGCCTTCGCTGTGCATCACGTAGGTGTTCTTGATCATGCCGAACAGGCTTTTTTCCTGGCTCTGGCCGTCGATGTCCCAACTGGCGTTGAAGATCTTGTGGCGGCAGTGCTCGGAGTTCGCCTGGGCGAACATCATCAGTTCGATGTCGTGCGGGTTGCGCTTCAAGCCGATGAAGGCGTTGACCAGGTAGTCGATCTCGTCTTCGGCCAGGGCCAGGCCCAGTTCGACGTTGGCTTTTTCCAGCGCGGCGCGACCGCCACCCAACACGTCGATGGCGGTGAGCGGCTTGGGCTCGGAGTGACTGAACAGGCCCAGCCGCCAGCTCGAGGTTTTCCAGCACGATCTGGGTCATGCGGTCGTGCAGACCGTCGGCGATCAACTGGGCCTGCGCGTCGGTGAATTCACCGGTCACGTAGAAAGCGATACCGCGCTCCAGGCGCTGGATTTTCGCCAGGCCACAGTTGCGGGCGATGTCGCTGGCCTTGCTCGACCATGGCGAGATGGTGCCAAACCGCGGCAACACCAGGAACAGACGGCCGGTCGGCTCTTGTACCGGAACGCTTGGACCGTACTTCAGAAGGCGCGCAAGCACCTGCTGTTCATCGCCGGTCAGGACGCCGGTGACTTCGGCGAAGTGAGCGAATTCAGCATACAAGCCAGTGACAGCCGGAACCTTTTGGCTCAGTTGCTCAAGGAGTTTGCTGTGGCGAAAGGCAGAAAGGGCAGGAGCGCCGCGCAGGATCAACATCTTCGGGACAGCCTCGGGAAGGGGTGTGCTTTGAGGCCGTGCATTCTAGCCTAAACCGCCCGCGACATCACTCGAAACGCTACGCCTGGCTGCGGCCGAACGTCGGCCGGGGGGCCAGAGCCTATAACCAGAGGCAATTGAGGTCAGTGCGAAGGGTTATTTGAAGTGTCATACAAAGGGCTGAACGCCCATTCCTGAAGGCTTGGCGGCGATTTTGAAACCTCTAGCAGACAAGCCCTTTGCTGTCGAGATATGGCGCCCGTGGTCCTTTGCGTATACTGCGCAGATGTTTTCCCCAACGGCTTTGCGTCCGCGATACGCCAAATGGCTCTTCGCAACCGGACTCTTCCTGATGCTCAGTGGCTGTGTTGATAAACCCAACACACTGGAGCGCGTAAAGGAGGATGGCGTGCTGCGGGTGGTTACCCGCAACAGTCCCGCCACCTACTTCCAGGATCGTAACGGTGAAACCGGCTTCGAATACGAGCTGGTGAAGCGCTTTGCCGAAGATCTGGGGGTGGAGCTAAAAATTGAAACCGCCGATAACCTGGACGACCTCTACGGGCAGTTAGGCAAACCCAACGGCCCGGTGCTGGCTGCTGCCGGTCTGGTCAGCAGCGAAAAACGCAAGGCACAGGTCAGGTTTTCCCACCCGTACCTGGAAGTCACCCCGCAGATCATCTACCGCAACGGTCAGTCGCGGCCCACCAAACCCGCCGACCTGGTGGGCAAAAAAATCATGGTGCTCAAGGGCAGCACCCACGCCGAACAATTGGCAGAGCTGAAACAGAAAAATCCCGGCATTGAATACGAAGAGTCCGACGCCGTTGAAGTCGTCGACCTGCTGCGCATGGTCGATGAAGGTCAGATCGATCTGACACTGGTCGACTCCAACGAAGTGGCGATGAACCAGGTCTACTTCCCTAATGTGCGGGTCGCCTTCGACCTGGGTGACGCCAGCAACCAGAGCTGGGCAGTCGCTGCCGGCGAGGACAACAGCCTGCTCAACGAGATCAACACCTACCTCGACAAGGTGCAGAAGAACGGCACCCTGCAACGCCTCAAGGATCGCTATTACGGGCACGTCGACGTACTCGGCTACATGGGCGCCACCACGTTCGCCCAGCACTTGCAGCAACGGCTACCCAAGTACGAACAGCACTTCAAGACGTTCGCCAAGAAAGAACAGGTCGACTGGCGCCTGCTGGCGGCGATTGGTTACCAGGAGTCGTTGTGGCAACCGGCGGTCACCTCCAAGACCGGCGTTCGCGGCCTGATGATGCTGACCCAGAACACCGCGCAGGCCATGGGCGTGTCCAATCGACTGGACGCCAAACAAAGCATCATGGGCGGCGCAAAGTACCTGGCGTACATGAAGGAGCAACTGGACGATTCAATCCAGGAACCGGACCGCACATGGTTTGCGCTGGCAGCCTACAACGTTGGCAGCGGTCACCTGGATGACGCACGCAAACTCGCGGCCAAAGAAGGTCTGAACCCGGACAAGTGGCTGGACGTGAAAAAGATCCTGCCGCGCCTGTCGCAGAAACAGTGGTACAGCAAGACACGCTACGGCTATGCCCGTGGCGGTGAGCCGGTGCACTTTGTCGCGAACATCCGTCGCTACTACGACATTCTGACCTGGGTCACGCAGCCGCAGCTTGAAGGCAATCAGGTGGCCGAAGGCAGCCTGCACGTGCCGGGCATCGACAAGACCAAGCCGCCGGAAGAAAACCGACCGCTTTAATCAAGCCAACCCCAATCAAATGTGGGAACGAGCTTACTCGCGATGAGGCCCTGACATTCAACATTGATGGTGACTGACAGACCGCTATCGCGAGCAAGCTCGCTCCCACAGGGTTTCAGCGTGGTCTTCAGGCCTTCGTAGCAGCCGCCAGGATCAGCGCTTTCATCTCCGAAACAGCCGACTTGAACCCGACGAACAAGGCATGCGCCACCAGCGCGTGGCCAATGTTCAGTTCGTTGATGCCCTTGATGGCCGCGACCGCTTCGACGTTGTGGTAGTGCAGGCCATGGCCTGCGTTGACGATCAGGCCCTGAGCCAAACCAAAGGCCACGCCATCCGCCACACGCTTCAGCTCTTCTGCAACCGAAGTCGGCGTCTCGGCATCCGCATAACGGCCAGTGTGCAGTTCGATTGCGGGTGCGCCGACACGACGGGAGGCTTCGATCTGACGCTCATCGGCGTCGATGAACAGCGACACTTCGCAGCCGATTTTCGCCAGACGCTCCACCGCTGCCCTGATCCGCGCTTCCTGCCCCGCCACGTCCAGACCGCCTTCGGTGGTCAGCTCCTGACGGGTTTCCGGAACCAGGCAAATGTGCGCCGGGCGAATGCGCTCAGCGAACGCCATCATTTCCTCGGTGACGCCCATTTCGAAGTTCATGCGGGTTTGCAGCACGTCCTTGAGCAACAGCACGTCGCGCTCCTGGATGTGCCGACGGTCTTCGCGCAAATGCACGGTGATGCCATCGGCACCCGCCTCTTCCGCGTCCAGCGCTGCCTTGACCGGATCAGGGTAACGAGTGCCCCGGGCCTGACGCAGGGTAGCAACGTGGTCGATGTTCACGCCAAGAAGAATGCGATTGCTGGTGGTCACGGAAGCGCTCCTGAAAGAGGGAAGATTCGGCGCACAGCATACACGGGGATACAGGGTCTGTTGACGCTTGGTGACGGCAGACCCTAGGGTCTGTACGAAAACTGCCTGCGTGTCGATCATGCTGCGTTAAAAACAGGCTCGGAATGCTCATTTACACCCCGTAAACTCCGCTTCCTCGCCTGTTTTTGCCTTGCCTGATCGCCACTCGGCGACTTTTCGTACAGACCCTAGGGCTTGCGAAACAACTCGCGGCTGACCAGTGGCCGGCCACCCAGATGAACGGCCAATGCCTGACGCATCAGACGCTTGGCGGCAGACAATGCGCCCGGCGCGCTCCAGTCAGCGTCGGCCATGGCCAACAGCTCGGCACCGTTGAACAGGCCGGGTTGCAGCAGGTAGACCCGCTCCAGGCCCGCATCCACTTGCAAACGGTACAGACCGTCCGCCGCAATCGGCTCGTGGTGGATATCGGCGTTCAATGCAAAGCCGTAGCCCAGGTCATCGAGCAATCGCCATTCGAACGAGCGCAACAACGGCTCCAGCGGTCGCCCTTCGGCCAGTGCCAACAAGGTCGCGGCGTAATGATCGAATACTGCCGGGTGAGGATCTTCGGCGGGCAACAGGCGAATCAGCAGCTCATTGAGGTAGAGACCGCTGAACAGCGCTTCGCCATTGAGCCAGGTCGAGACGCCCGCACTTTCCATGCGCCCGACGTTCTTCAATTCGCCCCGACCACGAAACTCGACTTCGAGCGGCACGAATGGCCGCGCCAACGTCCCGGCCTTGCCCCGCGCACTGCGCAACACCGCCCGTAGCCGACCTTGCGGCGTGAGGAAATCCACCAACGCGCTGCTTTCGCGGTAGGCGCGGCTGTGGAGCACATAGGCGGGCTGGCCGAGGGGAGCTTGAGACATGAAAGTCAGGGTTCTCAATGAAAGAGCGCAGTTTTACAAACAACCCAAAACCACTGTGGGAGCGAGCTTGCTCGCGATTGCGGCCTGTCAGTCAACATTGATGTTGAATTTCAGGCCCTCATCGCGAGCAAGCTCGCTCCCACAGGGATTATCTGGTGTACCAGGAACCGAGTATTACAAGTCGCCGTAACCCAGCGAACGCAAGGCGCGCTCGTCGTCGGACCAGCCGCCTTTCACTTTGACCCAAAGGTTGAGCATGATCTTGGAGTCGAACAGCAGCTCCATGTCCTTGCGCGCTTCGGTGCCGATGCGCTTGATCCGCTCGCCCTTGTCGCCAATGATGATTTTCTTCTGACCGTCACGTTCGACGAGGATCAACGCATGGATGTGCAGGGTTTTCCCCTGCTGCTTGAACTCTTCGATTTCCACGGTGATCTGGTAAGGCAGCTCCGCGCCCATCTGGCGCATGATTTTCTCGCGCACCAGTTCGGCGGCGAGGAAACGGCTGCTGCGGTCGGTGATCTGGTCTTCCGGGAAGAAGTGATCGTTTTCCGGCAGGTGACCGGCGATCACCCGCTCCAGCGCGTCGAGGTTGTGCCCGTGCTGCGCCGAAATCGGAATGATCTGCGCGTTCGGCAGCTGCTCCTGCAACCAGCTCAGGTGCGGCATCAGCTCGGCTTTGTCTTCGATGCGGTCGGTCTTGTTCAGCGCCACGATCAACGGGCCCGTCACGTACTGAACGCGCTCGAGAACCATCTGGTCTTCTTCGGTCCACTTGGTGCGATCAACCACGAAGATCACCACGTCGACGTCTTTCAACGCGGCCGAAGCGGTCTTGTTCATGTAGCGGTTGAGGGCTTTCTCGCCACCTTTGTGCATGCCGGGGGTGTCGACGTAGATCGCCTGCACATCGCCTTCGGTCTTGATACCGAGCATGTTGTGACGAGTGGTTTGCGGTTTGCGCGAGGTGATCGCCAGCTTCTGACCCAGGATGTGGTTCAGCAGCGTGGATTTGCCCACGTTCGGACGGCCGACGATGGCGACATAGCCACAGCGAGTTGCAGTTGAATCAGTCATGGCCATTCTCCACGCCCAGGGCAATCAGTGCTGCGGCGGCCGCTACCTGTTCGGCAATACGACGACTCACACCCTGACCTCGGCTTTTTTCGTTCAGTAAGGTGATTTCGCATTCGACGAAGAACGTCCGGCAATGCGGCTCACCCTGGATATCCACCACTTCGTAACGCGGCAGTTCACAGGCACGCGACTGCAAGAACTCTTGCAGGCGGGTCTTTGGATCTTTGTTGGTATCGACCAGCGTCAGGCTGTCGAACTCGGACGTCAGCCAGGCCAGCACGCGTTCGCGCGCCATGTCCATGCCGGCATCCAGGTAGATCGCACCGATCAGCGCTTCGAGGGCATCGGCGAGAATCGACTCGCGGCGGAAACCACCGCTCTTCAATTCACCGGAGCCCAGGCGCAGGTACTCACCCAGATCGAAACCACGGGCCAGTACGGCCAGCGTCTCACCTTTCACCAAGCGTGCGCGCAAACGCGACAACTGGCCTTCGCGGGCCAGGGGAAAGCGATCAAACAACGCTTCACCGGCGACGAAGTTGAGAATGGCATCACCGAGGAATTCCAGGCGTTCGTTGTTGCGCCCGGCAAAGCTGCGGTGAGTCAGGGCCAGGATCATCAGTTCCTGGTCCTTGAAAGTGTAACCGAGCTGACGCTCGAGACGGCTTAAGGAGACGCTCACGGTTTACCCACGCTGAGTTCGTGGTCGACGTCCATCACAGCAATGCTGCTAGGTTCTTTGACAATTAACGCTGTGTTCAAAAATTACATCCTGAATATCGAGGCAAATGCTACCCGGCGGCCTTATGCAGGCTCCAGAAATGCATTCGGCGCTGTGTTCAACAGCGCCGTGTGTGATTACTTGATCAGGCCAACCCGCGAGAAATTCGGCAGGTGGCTGAGTTTGGGTTCCGGCCAGCTCATCCAGACTGCGAAGGCCTTACCGACGATATTCTTGTCGGGAACCATGCCCAGCATGTCTTTGGGAATGCTTGGATCATCCCAATAGCGACTGTCGTTGGAGTCGTCGCGGTTGTCGCCCATCATGAAGTAGTGCCCGGCAGGCACGGTCCATTGATGGTCCGGGATTGCGCGGTTACGGCTCATTTGCTTGCGGATAAAGTGCTCGGCAACGCCGAGTTTTTCCTTGTAGAGCTCGGCACTGCCCAGCATTCCCGGCTCGGAGCCAACCAGCAACTCGGCAATCGATTCGCCATTGACGAACAAACGCTTGTCGGCGGTGTAGCGAATCTGGTCACCCGGCAGGCCCACCACACGCTTGATGTAGTTGATGTTCGGGTCGCTTGGGTAGCGGAACACCATCACATCGCCGCGCTGCGGATCACCGACCTCGATGACTTTCTTGTCGATCACCGGCAAGCGGATCCCGTAAGAAAACTTGTTCACCAGAATGAAATCGCCAACGTTCAGGGTCGGTTTCATCGAGCCGGATGGAATCTGGAACGGTTCCACCAGGAACGAACGCAGCACCAGCACGATGAACAACACCGGAAAGAACGACTTGCCGTATTCAACCAGCATGGGTTCTTTGTTGAGTTTCTCGATCACCATCCCGTCCGGCTGGCTGACGCTGCCCTGATAGGAGGCAATGGCGGCACGCCGACGCGGCGCCAGGAAAATCAGATCGAGCAACGCCAACGCACCACAGACGGCGACGGCGATAACCAGCAACAGCGGGAAATTTAGTGACATAGGACCTAACTATCCAACCTGAGCACCGCGAGGAAGGCTTCCTGTGGAATTTCCACGTTACCGACCTGCTTCATGCGTTTTTTACCGGCCTTCTGCTTTTCCAACAGCTTGCGCTTACGGCTAACGTCACCACCGTAGCATTTGGCCAATACGTTCTTTCTGAGTGCCTTGACGGAGGTTCGCGCAATAATCTGCCCGCCAATGGCGGCCTGGATCGCGACGTCGAACATCTGGCGCGGAATCAGTTCTTTCATCTTCTCGGTCAACTGGCGACCTTTGTAGTGCGCATTGTCACGGTGCACGATCAGCGCCAGGGCGTCGACCTTGTCACCGTTGATCAGCACATCCAGTTTCACCAGACTAGCCGATTGATAACGATCGAAATGATAATCCAGCGAAGCATAGCCGCGACTGGTGGATTTCAGACGGTCGAAGAAGTCCAGGACCACTTCGTTCATCGGTATATCGTAGGTCACCTGGACCTGGGAACCGAGGAACAGCATGTCGTGCTGTACGCCACGCTTTTCGATACACAGGGTAATGACGTTGCCCAAGTGTTCTTGCGGCACAAGAATATTGGCCCGCACGATCGGCTCGCGCATGTCTTCGATCGAGGACACGTCCGGGAGCTTGGACGGGTTGTCGACGTAAATCGTTTCACCGGTTTTCAGCACCAGCTCGAAAATAACCGTCGGCGCAGTGGTGATCAGGTCCAGGTCGTACTCGCGCTCCAGGCGCTCCTGGATGATTTCCATGTGCAGCATGCCGAGGAACCCGCAACGGAAGCCGAAGCCCAGGGCGTCGGAGCTTTCCGGGGTGTACTGCAGCGACGAGTCGTTCAGGGTGAGCTTTTGCAGGGCTTCACGGAAGTCTTCGAAGTCGTCGGAGCTGACCGGGAACAGACCGGCGTAGACCTGCGGCTGAATGCGTTTGAAACCTGGCAGCACATCGACGTCCGGCGTCGAGCTCAAGGTCAGGGTGTCACCCACTGGCGCACCATGAATGTCCTTGATGCCGGCGATGATGAAACCTACTTCGCCTGCTTTCAGGTCAACGGTGGCGGTGTGTTTCGGGTTGAATACACCGACGCTGTCCACCAGGTGGATCTTGCCAGTGGATTTGACCAGAATCTTGTCGCCCTTCTTCACGCGGCCGTGGCGCACGCGAACCAAGGAGACAACGCCCAAGTAGTTGTCGAACCAGGAGTCGATGATCAACGCTTGCAGCGGATCTTCGATGTTGCCGGTCGGCGCGGGAATGGTCTTGACCAGGCGTTCAAGCACTTCGTCGACGCCCAGACCGGTCTTGGCACTGCACTCGACCGCGTCGGTGGCATCGATGCCGATGATTTTTTCGATTTCTTCCTTGACGCGGTCCGGGTCGGCCTGCGGCAGGTCGATCTTGTTCAGGACCGGCATGACCTCAAGGCCCTGCTCGATGGCCGTGTAGCAGTTGGCAACGGATTGCGCTTCAACGCCCTGACCTGCATCGACCACCAGCAACGCACCTTCACAGGCCGCCAGCGACCGGCTGACTTCGTAGGTGAAGTCAACGTGGCCCGGGGTGTCAATGAAGTTCAACTGGTACTTGATGCCGTCTTTGGCGGTGTAATACAGGGTAACGCTATGTGCCTTGATGGTGATCCCGCGTTCACGCTCAAGGTCCATGGAGTCCAGCACCTGGGCTTCCATCTCGCGCTCGGCCAGGCCGCCGCACATCTGGATGAAGCGATCGGCCAGCGTCGACTTGCCATGGTCAATGTGGGCGATGATGGAGAAATTGCGGATATGACTCAAATCACTCACGGATCAACACTCAAAAAGGCTGCAGGCATAGCCCGCCGAAAAATAGCCGGGAATTGTACCTGATACACGACGCAAGCGTCACGTTTGCAGGTCACCGACATTGAATACAAAAACGCCCCGATCTTGCGACCGGGGCGTTTTTACTGAACAGGCAGCGCGAAAATACCCGCGATCAACCCGCCCGACGCAAGAGCCAGACCCCTGCCAACGCACAGACACCCGCCGGGACCAGCACCGCAAACAGCGGCGAGAAACCGAACACCAGGCTCGACGGCCCCAGCAGATCCTGAACAATGCGGAACGTGAAGCCCACCAGCACGCCGGTAAACACTCGCTGCCCCAGGGTCACCGAACGCAACGGACCGAAGATGAAGGAAATCGCCATCAGGACCAGCGCCGCCGTGACCAATGGCTGCAACACCTTGACCCAAAAGGCCAGCCAGTAACGGCCGTTGTTCAAGCCCTGATCGGCCAGGTAGTGGATATAGCCCCACAGACCGCTGATCGACAGCGACTCAGGCGCCATCACCACGGTATTGAGCAACTCCGGGCTCAGGGCCACGTCCCAGCGCACGACCGGCTCGCTGACCAGCTCGGTGCTGCGACCGTGGAACAGCGTGGTGCTGACGTCGGTGAGCTGCCAGTGATCCTGTTCGAACTGCGCGCGTTTGGCGAAGCTCGACGACAGCATGTGCCGCTCATTGTCGAAGCGATAACGGGTCACGCCATACAGCACGCCGTTAGGCTGCACCGAGTTGACGTGAATGAACTCGTCACCCTGGCGGTGCCACAAACCGTGCTTGGCACTCTGGGCATCCCCGCCGCCCTGCGCCAGCGAGCGATTGGCCTGTGCCTGGTTTTCCGTGGCCGGGGCGACGTATTCGCCAACCAGCACGCCGGCCAGCATCAGCACCAGCATCGGCTTCATGACCGCCCAGACGATCCGACCGATGGACACACCGGCGGCACGCATGATGGTCAGCTCACTGTTGCTGGCCAGGCTGCCCAGACCGATCAGGCAACCGATCAGCGCAGCCATCGGCAGCATGTCGTAGACACGACGCGGCGCAGTCAATGCAACGAAGCTCAAGACGTCGACCAGCGTATAGGTATCGCTGACATCGCCCATTTCATCGATGAAGGCAAACAGCGACGCCAGTCCCAGGATAATCCCCAGTACCGCGACAATCGCCATGAAAACACTGCTACCAATGTAGCGATCGAGCTTAACCACGGGTCACCTCCAGCGCACTGCGGCGACTCGCCATCTTCAAGCGTAACGGCTCCCAGTAGAGCAAGCCCAGGCCAATGGCCAGGAATATCCCGTGAACCCACCACAAGCCCAGGGCCTGCGGAATCGTGCCTTTCTCCAGCGCGCCACGAGCGGCGATCAGGATAGTCAGGTAAGCCATGTAAAGAAGAATCGCCGGCAGCAGCTTGAGGAAGCGCCCCTGACGCGGGTTGACCCGCGACAGCGGAACGGCCATCAGCGTGACGATGAACACCAGCAGCGGCAGCGACAGACGCCATTGCAGCTCAGTGCGCGCGCGGATGTCATTGCTTTCGAGCAGGGAACGGGTGGTCATCGCATCGCGGTCGGTCACTTCATCGCTGACATCGGGCTTGGGCAGCAATACGCCATAGGTGTCGTACTTGATCGCACGATAGTCCGCCTGCCCCGGATTACCGTCATAACGGTAGCCATTGTCGAGGATCAGGTAGCGATTGCCATCTTCGTGGATTTCCTGACGACCCTTTTCGGCCACCAACACAGAAATCCCGCGGTCCTTGCTCTTGTCGCCCGACAGGCGTTTTTCCGAAATGAACACGCCAGCCAGGTTGATCCGGTCATCGGAGAGCTGCTCGGTGTAGGTCACCCGGGTGCCATCACGCAACGCCTGGAAGCGGCCCGGCACCAGGGTGTCGAATTCGGTCATCGCGTCTTGCTGGTTGATCAGCAACTGGAAACGGTTGGCACCCTGTGGCGCCAGGCTCAAGGCCAGCCAGGCCACGAGCAGCGCAACCAGCGTGGCCGGGAACAGGGTCATGCCCAGCAGCCGTTGCTGGCTCATGCCGGTGGCCGACAGCACGGTCATTTCGCTTTCCAGATAAAGCCGGCCGTAAGCCAGCAGAATCCCGAGAAACAGCCCTAGGGGCAGGATCAGTTGCAGGAAACCCGGCAGGCGAAAGCCCATGATCAGGAACAGCGAGCCGGGATCCAGGGCGCCAGAGGCAGCCTGAGCCAGGTACTTGATGAAGCGTCCGCTCATGATGATGACCAGCAGCACAGCGCTGACGGCGCTCAAGGTCAACAGGACTTCGCGGGATAGATAACGGAAGACGATCAAACCAGACACTCCAGGGTTGTCAGGCTAAGGCGGCCAAACAAGCAAACGTAGCGGGCGGCCCGCAGGGCTGAGCCGCCGAAAAAGATGTCGCATTATCCTGTGATTGCACGCGCCTGTCACTGCGCATGCTCAAGCGGGCGCGTAATGGCGCAAAGATCGTCCATACAAGGGTTGTCAGCCTCGACCGGCGAGGTTCAAACTGCGGCCTTTGTCGCTGCACCCAGCAGCGTCTGCCGCTCTTGTAAGCAAGCTTGCGCAAGCCCCTTTGGCGCGGCGTACTTTGACTATTTATTCAGGGACCCGGACATGGAACTGGTTGTAAAAAGCGTCAGCCCAGAAACGTTGAAAACCGCCACTCTGGTGGTCGCCGTCGGCGAAGACCGCAAGCTTGGCACCGTTGCCAAACAACTCGATGAACTCAGCGGCGGCGCGATCAGCGCGATCCTCAAGCGCGGCGACCTGACCGGCAAAGTCGGCCAGAGCCTGCTGCTGCACAGCCTGCCAAACCTCAAGGCCGAACGCGTGCTGCTGGTGGGCACCGGTAAAGACGCAGAACTGGGCGACCGCCCATTCCGCAAAATCATTGCCGGCGTGCTCAACACCCTCAAAGGGCTGGGCGGCACCGACGCCGTGCTGGCGCTGGACGAAGTGGTGGTCAAGGGTCGCGACAGCTACGGCAAGACCCGCCTGCTGGCCGAAACCCTGGCGGACGGCGAATACACCTTCGATCAGTTCAAGAGCCAGAAAGCCGAACCCCGCACCCTGAAGAAAATCACCCTGCTGACCATCAAGGCCGCGCAAGCCGAAGTTGAGCGCGCCGTGAGCCACGCCACCGCAATCGCCAACGGCATGGCGTTCACCCGCGACCTGGGCAACCTGCCACCGAACATCTGCCACCCAAGCTTCCTCGCCGAACAGGCGAAAAACCTCGGCAAGGAATTCAAGGGCCTGAAAGTCGAGATCCTTGACGAGAAAAAAATCAAGGAACTGGGAATGGGTTCCTTCTACGCCGTCGGCCAGGGCAGCGCCCAGCCGCCACGCCTGATCGTCATGCAGTACAACGGCGGCAAGAAATCCGAGAAGCCGTATGCGCTGGTCGGCAAGGGCATTACCTTCGACACCGGCGGCATCAGCCTCAAGCCGGGCGCGGGCATGGATGAAATGAAGTACGACATGGGCGGCGCCGCCAGCGTGTTCGGCACCCTGCGCGCCGTGCTTGAGCTGAAGCTGCCGATCAACCTGGTGTGCATCCTGGCGTGCGCCGAGAACATGCCGAGCGGCAATGCTTCGCGCCCGGGCGATATCGTCACTACCATGAGCGGTCAGACCGTAGAAATCCTCAACACCGACGCCGAAGGCCGTCTGGTGCTGTGCGACGCCCTGACCTACTCCGAACGCTTCAAGCCACAGGCCGTGATCGATATCGCGACCCTGACGGGCGCCTGCGTCGTTGCCCTGGGGGCTCATACGTCGGGCCTGCTGGGTAACAATGACGAACTGATCGGCCAACTGCTGAGCGCCGGCCAGACCGCCGACGACCGTGCCTGGCAATTGCCGCTGTTCGATGAGTATCAGGAACAGCTGGACAGCCCGTTCGCCGACATCGCCAACATCGGCGGCCCGAAAGCCGGCACCATCACCGCCGCCTGCTTCCTGTCGCGCTTCACCAAGAACCTGAACTGGGCGCACCTGGACATCGCCGGTACGGCCTGGACCAGCGGCGGCAAGGACAAAGGCGCCACTGGCCGTCCGGTTCCTTTGCTGACCCAATACCTGCTGGACCGCGCCAAAGCCTGAAACCGATGACCGCAAGCAGCGTCACTCACGGGTGACGCTGCTTGCGGCTCAGGAACCACGATGACCAAAGTCGACTTTTATATCCTGCCGAGCGCCGACCCCGCCGCACGGCTGGATTTTGCCTGCAAACTCACCGAGAAAGCCTGGCGCATGGGCCACCGGATCTACCTGCATTGCAGCGATGCCGCCCAGCGTGATGCCCTTGATGCACGCCTGTGGGCGTTCAAAGGTGAAAGCTTCGTGCCTCACGGCCCTGCCGAAAGCGAACCGGACGGCTTGATTGTACTGGGGCCCTGGGCGACGACCCCGGCCAGCACCAGGACTTGCTGGTCAACCTTGACCTGAAGGTGCCCTCGTTTGCCCAACGCTTTGCCCGAATCGCCGAAGTAGTGGTCGAAGACCCTGCCATTCGACAGGCTGCGCGGGAGAGTTTCCGTTTCTACCGCGAACAGGGCTATCCTCTGCAAGATCACCGTCTACAGCGACTCTGAATTCACGATGGACACGCCAAAACCGCAGCAAAAGCCCACGCACCTGCTGGATGACCTGGAGTCGATCCGCCAATTGCTCGGCGATGACAACCTGCAACCGCCCCTGCTGACGGACACCGTCGAGCAAGCGCGTGATGAAGGCCAGATCCCGATGTTGTTCGATCAGGTCGGCGGCAAACCGCAAGCCGACGTCATCGAACCGCCAACGCCCAAACCTGCACCTGTCGCCCCCCCTGTCGTCGAACCGGCGCCAGCAGCTTCCGTCCAGCAAGGCGCTGACGTGATGTTGCACCTGGACAGCGAACTGCGCGCCGCCGCGCAATTGATCATGCAAGACGTGATCGACGACTTCGCCCCGCACATCGAAACCGAAATCAAACGCCGTTTGGATGCGCGGATGGAACGGCTCCTCAGCCAGTACGAATAAACCGTATCTCTGTGGAGTGAGCTTCTGTGGCGAGGGAGCTTGCTCCCGCTCGGCTGCGAAGCAGTCGCAAAACTTGAGCATGCGGTGTACCTGACACACCTGATGTGCAGATATCAGGGCCGCTTCGCGCCCCAGCGGGAGCAAGCTCCCTCGCCACAGGTTCATTCCACATTAGTTCTCCGCCCGGCCTGCCCCTGCTCGCCCTTCGCCCCATGCCCCGCTATACTTGCCGGCTTTTCCTGAATAAATGCCAATAGGGTCCCGCCGCGCATGGATAAGACCTACCAGCCGCACGCCATTGAAACTTCCTGGTACAACACCTGGGAGTCCGAGAACTACTTCGCCCCGCAAGGCGCGGGCGATTCCTACACCATCATGATCCCGCCGCCGAACGTCACCGGCAGCCTGCACATGGGTCATGGCTTCAACAACGCGATCATGGACGCCCTGATCCGTTTCCGCCGCATGCAGGGTCGCAACACTTTGTGGCAGCCGGGCACCGACCACGCCGGTATCGCCACGCAAATGCTGGTGGAGCGTCAACTCGAAGCCAAGGGCCAAAACCGCCATGACCTGGGCCGCGAAAAATTCCTCGAAAAAATCTGGGAATGGAAGGATGAGTCCGGTGGCAACATCAGCCGTCAAATCCGCCGCCTCGGCTCGTCTGTAGACTGGAGCCGCGAGCGCTTCACCATGGACGACGGCCTGTCGGAATCCGTTAAAGAGGCCTTCGTGCGCCTGCACGAAGACGGCCTGATCTACCGCGGCAAGCGCCTGGTCAACTGGGACACCAAGCTGCACACGGCGATTTCCGATCTCGAAGTGGAAAACCACGACGAGAAAGGTTTCCTGTGGAACCTGAAGTACCCGCTGGCTGACGGCGCCAAAACCGCCGAAGGCAACGACTTCCTGATCGTCGCGACCACCCGCCCGGAAACCATGCTCGGCGACTCCGCCGTGGCCGTTAACCCGAACGATGAGCGCTACAAGGCCCTGATCGGCAAGTTTGTCGAGCTGCCGCTGGTTGGCCGCCGCATCCCGATCATCGCGGACGATTACTGCGACCCTGAATTCGGCACCGGCTGCGTGAAAATCACCCCGGCCCACGATTTCAACGACTACGAAGTCGGCAAGCGCCACAACCTGCCGCTGCTGAACATCTTCGACAAGAACGCCGAAGTGTTGGCGGCCGCCCAGGTATTCAACCTCGATGGCAGCGTCAACGAAGAGATCGACGGCACACTGCCCACCGAGTACGCCGGACTCAACCGCTTCCAGGCCCGCAAGGAAATTGTTGCCGCCTTCGACGCCGCCGGCCCTGCTGGTCAGCGTCGACGATCACGCCCTGAAAGTCCCGAAAGGCGACCGCTCCGGCACCATCATCGAGCCGTGGCTGACCGACCAGTGGTACGTGTCCACCAAGCCATTGGCCGAGCCTGCCATTGCTGCCGTTGAAGACGGTCGCATCCAGTTCGTACCCAAGCAATACGAAAACATGTACTTCTCGTGGATGCGCGATATCCAGGACTGGTGCATCAGCCGTCAGTTGTGGTGGGGCCACCGGATCCCGGCCTGGTACGACGAATCGGGCAAAGTCTATGTGGGCCGCGACGAAGCCGAAGTGCGTGCCAAGCACAACCTCGGGCCGGACGTTGCACTGCAACAGG